>NZ_JAHLQG010000043.1 GCF_018919065.1 Blautia sp. MSJ-9
ATCAATGCTATGTTTTCTTTACTTGATAAGCGTTTTACTGATATTTTAGTCCAGCCTGCCCGAAAGCGGAATGAGTATTCTGCTTTTTGTTCCATGGTTGATTCTGCAGATATCCCTGAGCACTCCAAAGTCATTTTCTTTGGGGACAGAGGTTATACTTCTTACAACAACTTTGCCCATGTGATTGAAAAGGGGCAGTACTTCCTTATCCGATGTAACGATAAAAGAGCTTCCGGAATGATGGGATACCCGGTTGATACCCTGCCAGCTTTTGATGAAGATATCTCTCTTATACTGACGAGGTCTAAAGCTGTAAGCAAATATTCCAGGCCTGAACTATTCTCTTCATACCGGTACATTTATCAGAATGCTCCGATGGATTATCTCAATGATCAAAGAACGGAATATGACCTTACTTTACGTTTGTTACGCGTACAGCTTGATGATGGCTCTTATGAAAACATTGCTACGAATCTTCCGGAAGAAGAGTTTAAAGCTGAAGATTTCAAAGCTCTTTATCATCTGAGATGGCAGGAGGAAAACTCTTTCCGGGATTTAAAATATTCCCTGTGTCTGAAAGCGTTTCACTCAAAAAAATATGATTATATTGTGCAGGAAGTATGGGCAAGAGTTATTCTATATAATTTCAGTTCCAGCATAATCATAAATGTAACTGTTGATCGGGAAGATCGTGCTTATGAATATCAGGCGAATTATTCATCCGCACTTAAAACATGCAGGGATTTCTTAAGGATTCACGATGGGATAACAAAGATAAATGTAGAAAGTCTGATCGCCCAAAATATTGAGCCGATCAGACCTGGAAGAACCTTTGCCCGCCAGCATAGGTTTAAACTTCCGATGAGTTTTTGTTATAGACATTAGCATTAACTCATATATTACTATATTTCATCTTTAGACAAATTTCAATGTTAAATATTGATTTTGTCTTTTTGTTATACCTAAATTTTAGTAAGACGTTGTATCTTGATCCATCAATATCCCATTTTTTATCATAATCAAATCCTTCTGCTGATATTTTCATCAATGCAGTATTGGCAAATTGCTAAGTTAATGACATTGGTTCACTGGTAATATCCCGCGAGGTGTTTTTTGTGAGCGAAGGTCACAGAAAACCCGAGACATACCGCGCGAATTTATGCGATTAGCATAAATTCTGTGCATCGCGAAGCGTGTTACTGCGAACGGAGTGAACAGTAACAAATATAAGGCTGCCGTCAAAAAATATCTGACAACAGCCCTGTATGGTATACTATTTCTGGATTACGATTGCTTCGTAAGGTCTGAGAGTGATTTTATGGTTTACTTTTGCATCAATGTAATTGGAGATAAGAACTTTTCCGTTTGTAAATTCTTCAGGAAGCTCTACTTCACGTGTGTTCTCGCTGAAATTGCAGTATACGATCAGTTTTTCATCGCCAAGTGTACGGATATAAGCGTAGATATCCTTGTCATCATCAAGGATCAGATCATAGGTACCGTATACGATCAGTTCACTTTCATGACGGAGTTTAATCAGTTTCTGATAATATTTGAATACGGAATCTTCGCGGTTAATCTGATCTTTGGCATTGATCTTAGTGTAGTTCGGATTTACCATGATCCAGGGTTTGGCTGTGGAGAAACCTGCGTAAGCACTGTCGTCCCACTGCATAGGAGTTCTTGCATTGTCACGTCCCTTATAACTGATTGCTGCCATCATGTCCTCTTCGGTCATCTTACCCTGTCCGGTTAATTCGTGGAAAGCATTGATACTTTCAAGGTCGCGGAAGTTATCAAGAGTGTTAAACGGGCAGTTTGTCATACCCAGTTCCTCACCCTGATATACATAAGGTGTACCCTGCATCATATGGATACATGTTGCAAGCATTTTTGCAGAGATTTCTCTGTATTCGTCACTGTCATTGCCGAAACGGGAAACGCTTCTTGGCTGGTCATGATTCTCCCAGTAGAGACTGTTCCATGCAATATCCTGAAGACCCTTCTGCCAGCGTGTAAGGATTTTTTTCAGGTCGCGCAGATCCATTTTTCTGGTTGTCCATTTGCCGGCTTTTTCATCACTGTCAACATCCATATGCTCAAACTGGAATACCATGTTCAACTCTTTTTCATCGCTTCTTGCATATTTCTTTGCCTCTTCCAGAGTAACACCTGAGCATTCGCCTACAGTGATCGTGTCAGCATTATTCAGTGCTTTCTGACGCATTTCCTGAAGATATTCATGTACATGAGGACCGTTTGCAGATACGTTGAAGGTTGCATAGCCGTTGATTCCAGGTTCCTTGTCCGGAAGACCAGGTTCTTTGGATATAAGGCTGATAACATCCATACGGAATCCGTCAACACCCTTTTTCAGCCACCAGTTCATCATATCGAAAACATCCTGACGTACAGCTGGATTGTCCCAGTTCAGATCAGGCTGTTTCTTGGAGAACAGGTGCAGGAAATACATATCTGTTGTCTTGTCGTATTCCCATGCAGGACCGGAGAAACAGGAACCCCAGTTATTCGGAAGGCTGCCGTCTTCTTTTGCAGGACGCCAGATGTAGTAATCTCTGTATGGGTTATCTGTGGATTTACGGCTTTCGATGAACCATTTGTGCTCGTCAGAAGTATGGTTTACAACGAGGTCCATCATAATCTTGATGCCTCTTTCATGAGCTGCTGCGAGCATACGGTCGAAGTCTTCCATAGTTCCGAATTCATCCATGATCGCCTGATAATCGCTGATGTCATATCCGTTATCATCGTTAGGTGATTTGTAAACCGGAGAGAGCCAGATGACATCAATGCCGAGTTCTTTTAAGTAGTCAAATTTACTTGTAATACCATTCAGATCACCGATACCATCTCCGTTGCTGTCGCAGAAACTGCGAGGATAAATCTGATATACGACGCTTTCTTTCCACCATCTTTTTTCCATTGTAAAAACCTCCTGAAGGATTTATTTTTGTATATTTTTTGTTTGGATAAAGCAATATTGATCCTGTGTGTGCAGATGCGCTGCAGCACATTCTATCTATATAATAAATACTTTTTAAGAAAAATGCTTCCGATATTTTGACGAATTTGTGTATTATTTTGACTTGTTAGTGAAAAGGAAGAGAACAGTAACAAGAACAGGATAAACGATTAGGAACATGAGAACTATTTCTTGTGCACAGGCAGCAAATATTGTATAGTATAGGTATTGAAGTTTTGGACGAAACAGTTACCAGCATGGAGTGAACGGTAATCAAAAATACATGCATGGCAGTGAGGAAAAATGAGAAGAATACAGATTATTGTAAATAACGGAGCAGGAACCGGACAGGCTCACAGAGTATGGAATGAGACACAGCGTCTGCTCAGAGGATATAAAATAAAATATGTGGCGCATACGACAGGATATAGGGGACATGCAACGAAACTGGCGGAAAAGATTTCTACAATGAAGGGTACGGATCCTATCTATCTGCTGGTAGTTGGCGGAGACGGGACGATCAATGAGGTTCTGAACGGTATTAAAGATTTTGACAGAGTGCGTCTCGGTGTGATCCCTACTGGTTCAGGAAATGATTTTGGAAGAAATCTGAATCTTCCGAAAACACCGAAGGAGAGTTTAAGACAAATCTGTGCCTGCATCCGAAAGGATCAGCGAGGGGAAGAACTTCGCCGGATTGACCTTGGACAGGTAAGCTGGGAAGGATGTAAGAATCCAAGAATCTTTGGCATCAGTGCGGGGCTTGGTTTGGATGCTCTGGTATGCAAGAAAGCTCTTACTTCCAGACTGAAACAGGTTTTAAATCGTTTCCATCTGGGAAAACTTACATATCTTGCATTAACTGTGCAGTCTCTTTTTACTATGGAGACTGCCAATGCAAAAGTGATCACAGAACATGGCGGATACATTCTGCCGAAGATGATCTTTGCCGCATCCATGAATTTACCGGCAGAAGGCGGCGGTGTTCCAATGGCACCGGATGCATCTCCGCAGGATGGTCTGCTGTCCTTGAGCAGTGCGGCAGGTATAGCGAAATGGAGAACTTTTTTCCTGCTTCCACTTCTGGTGGCAGCGAAACAGGAAGGAATCAAGGGCTTTAACATTCGTGATGAAAAAGGATTCCGTGTGGTATTGGATAAGCCGATGGTACTTCATGCAGATGGGGAGTACTGCGGAGATGTTACGCGGGTAGAATTCAGGTGTCTGGAGCGGAAGCTGTGGTTGTTACATGAGTGATTGAGGACAGTACAGTTGAGAACGACAGACAGAAATGTTATAATGCAGTGAAATGTGAGAATGAAGAGAACATGTAACGATTTAGCGGTTGAATTGAAAAAGAGATGGATCGTTATGGGAAAATAAAAAATGGGAGTGTAGATAGTATGAGTTACGCAGATGATGTGTTTATAAAAATGTGCCAGGATATCCTGGACAATGGAACAAGTACGGAAGGAGAGAAAGTCCGTCCTGTATGGGAGGATGGAACTCCGGCGTATACGATCAAGAAATTTGGCGTAGTAAACAGATATGATCTGAGAAAAGAATTTCCGGCTATGACGTTGAGACGTACTGCGTTAAAGAGTGCGATGGATGAAATTCTCTGGATCTGGCAGAAAAAGTCCAATAATATTCATGACCTGAACAGCCATATCTGGGATAGCTGGGCGGATGAAAATGGTTCAATTGGCAAGGCTTATGGATATCAGCTTGGTGTGAAGCATCAGTACAAAGAGGGCATGATGGATCAGGTAGACAGAGTGATCTATGATCTGAAAAATAACCCATTCAGCCGCAGGATCATGACAAATATTTATGTACATCAGGATCTTCATGAGATGAACCTGTATCCGTGTGCATATTCTATGACATTCAATGTAACGCAGACGCCGGGAAATGAGAAACTGACATTAAATGCAATCCTGAATCAGCGTTCACAGGACATTCTTACAGCAAATAACTGGAATGTCTGCCAGTATGCGATCCTGCTTATGATGATCGCGCAGGTATGTGATATGGAAGCGGGAGAGCTGCTTCATGTAGTTGCAGACTGCCATATTTATGACCGACATATTCCGGTAGTAAAAGAGATGATCAAGAGAAAACCATATCCGGCACCGGTTGTGAAGCTGAATCCGGAAGTGAAAGACTTCTATCAGTTTACAACAGACGATCTGATCGTAGAGAACTATGAGACATGGCCGCAGATTAAGAATATTCCGGTGGCTATCTAATCAAAGCAGATAGCTGATATTTGATTAATAAATACTGAAAAAGACAAAATTAACTAGGAGAGGAAGATTCATAATGAATATTATCGTAGCAGCAGACAAAAACTGGGGAATCGGCAAGGACAATAAGCTTCTTGTAAGCATCCCGGCAGATATGAAGATGTTCCGTGAAGAAACAAGCGGAAAAGTAGTAGTAATGGGAAGAAAAACGCTGGAAAGTTTTCCAAACGGACTTCCACTGAAAAACAGAGTAAACATTGTTATTACAAAGAATAAAGATTACGATGCAAAAGGTGCCACTGTAGTGCACAGTATCGAAGAAGCACTCGAAGAAGTAAAGAAATATCCGACAGAAGATGTCTACTGTATCGGCGGCGACAGCATTTATGCGCAGATGCTTCCATACTGCGATGTAGCTCACGTAACAAAGATTGATTTCGCTTACGAAGCAGACAGCCATTTCCCGAATCTGGATGAAGATGACGAATGGGAGATCACCGGGGAGAGTGATGAACAGACATATTTTGACCTGGAATATCAGTTTGTGAAATATGAGAGAAAAAAATAAAAATATGAGAGTGAAGAATAGAAATTGAAATAAAAGAAAGTTGCTGTATCATAGATGTTCATCTGTTTTGCAGCAACTTTCTTTTTTAGTATATGAGAAAATTTATTTCACAGAAACCGCAGTAATCTGGGAATTATCTGCGGTTTCATAGAAACCTGAATTATTATTACTGAGAATAAGTCGACAGTAATGATTAAACTGAAATATAACAAAAGGGAACACGTGTATATGTTCCCTTTTGTTATATGAAAAATTATTCGATAACTTTTAACCATCCTTCTGGAGCCTGAATGCGACCCATCTGGATTCCTGTTAATGTGTCATAGAGTTTCTGGATAACCGGACCCATTTTCTCCATTCCGCTTGGGAAGCAGATTTCTTTGCCATGGTCAACAATCTTTCCGACAGGAGAGATAACTGCAGCAGTACCGCAGAGACCACATTCAGCGAAATCTTTTACTTCATCGAAGTATACTTCTCTTTCCTCAGCTTCTAATCCAAGGTATTCCTTAGCAACATAGATTAAGGAACGACGTGTGATAGAAGGAAGGATACTGTCAGACTTAGGTGTGACAACTTTGCCGTCTTTTGTAACGAAGATGAAGTTAGCACCGCCTGTTTCTTCTACTTTCGTACGTGTAGCTGCATCAAGATACATGTTCTCATCGAATCCGTTCTTGTGGGCATCTACGATTGCATGTAAGCTCATCGCATAGTTAAGACCAGCTTTGATATGACCTGTTCCATGAGGTGCAGCACGGTCAAAATCAGTGACACGGATTGTGATCGGCTTAGCGCCGCCCTTGAAGTATGGTCCTACAGGTGTGGTGAATACACGGAACATATACTCATCAGCAGGTTTTACACCGATAACCGGGTTAGTACCCATCATATATGGACGAACATATAAAGTTGCACCTGAACCGTATGGCGGAACATATGCTGCGTTAGCTTTTACAGTCTGAACAATTGCATCAACGAAACGGTCTTCCGGGAATACAGGCATCTCAAGTCTCTTGGCTGAGTTTGCCATACGCTCTGCGTTTAAGTCAGGACGGAAGGTAACGATACGTCCGTCTTCTGTTGTGTAAGCTTTCATTCCCTCGAAAGCTGTTTGCGCATACTGAAAAACACCTGCACATTCGTTCAGTGTTACATTAGGATCTGTTGTTAATTCACCAGCATCCCATGCGCCATCTTTAAATTTAGATACATAACGATAATCAGTCTGTACATAACCGAAGCCGATGCTGCCCCAGTCGATATTCTTTTTTTCCATAATGAATCTTTCCTCCGTTCACACATATTTACAGTATTTTTGAAGTGTGATTACTGTTTATCTCTTTACCATTGTAAAACTTTTGTTTACTAAGTTCAATGGGAAATTTCCGATTTCAATGAAAAATTGGTGAAAAAATTGAAAAACCAGAGATATGCGGACGAAAATTTATGCTCAAGACATAAATTCAGTGCATCGCTAAGCTTGTTGACGGGAGTCGAGTAAGCAGTAACGGTTAAATACGGGATTGGTCGGTAAGCGTAGTCTTGTTTTTTATAGTGGATTTCGCTATAATATGGAATAGAAAAATGGAGGACAACATGAGCGAAAATTTTGACGATTTAGGAGAACTTGGAGACAAAATAAAGAAGATTATAGATACGGCGGTTTCCACTAAAGATTACCGGCAGATGACAGAAGATATTAAACAGACAGTAGGGCAGACTGTAAACAGTGCCGTAAATTCTGCTGTAGACTCCGGAAGTGAGGCAATTAAAAATGGTCTGAACAGCATGTTTGGCTCAGGAAGTGCCCAGTCTGGAAACCATGAATATCATAATAAAACAAAAGAGTTCGAAGAACAGCGCAGGCGAGAACGTGAGCAGGCACAGGAAGAAGCACGAAAGAAACAGGAAGAGGACAAGGCAAAAGAGCGCATGCTAGCTCTCTATGATAAGAACACCGGCGGAAGAATGAAAGGGATGATGCTTTCTATATCCGGCGGAATCCTTGCCAGCGGCATGGGACTTGGCACGTTGGTACTGTCTATCTTCGGAGCAGTGGGACATATGAGCTCCCTTGTATTTGGTGGAACCTGTTTTCTGGCAGTTGGAGCACTGGCAGGCGTAGGGCTTCTGGCAGGTGGATTAAAGAAATTAGGAAAGTTGGAACGTTTTCAGAAATACCTCGGCACACTTGGAAATCACACATACTGTAATTTCGAACAGCTTTCTGCAGCAGTAGGCAAACCGGTGAAATTCGTAAAAAAAGATATTAAGAAAATGATTGACGATGGATGGTTTCGTCAGGGACATATTGATGAACAGGAAACCTGTCTGATCACAAGCAATGAAACCTATCAACAGTATACTCAGACAATAAAAGCACTGGAAGATAAGAAACAGGAAGAAGAGCGGATTCAGGCAGAACAGAAGAAAAACAGAGAGAATATTTCTCCAGAGGTTCAGGAAGTTCTGGAGAAAGGAAATGAATTTCTGGACAAAATCCATAAGAGTAATGATGCAATTCCAGGAGTGGAAATATCTGCTAAGATTTCCCGAATGGAACTGATCGTTGAGAAGATTTTTGAACGTGCAGAGAAGCATCCGGAGATTATTCCAGACCTGAAAAAGATGATGAATTATTATCTTCCAATGACTGTGAAACTGCTGGATGCATACGAAGAAATGGATCAGATGCCAGTACAGGGGGAGAATATCCAGTCATCCAAGAAGGAAATAGAGGATACACTGGATACGCTTAATCAGGCATTTGAGAAATTACTGGATTCTGTATTCCAGGATACTGCGTGGGATGTCTCAAGTGATATTTCTGTACTGCATACACTGCTGGCACAGGAAGGCTTGACAGATGATGACTTTGCGAAAATGAAGAAGAATTAATAATAGTAAGAATCTGAAACAACAATCAGATGAAGACAGAAAAGTTATAAATCTGAGAATAAACCTGTAAAGAAAAGTCTGACTAAAAGGAGAAAACATGGGAAACGAATTTAAGGATTTTGAAATGGAAACACCATCACTGACCTTGGAACCAGATATTGGGGAAGTGGAAGAGAAAGAAGAAATCGCAAAAGAGAAGCAGCCAGATCCAGAACCAGAAGCACCGGTGTTGACACCAGCAGAGCAGCAGATGGTAGCGGAATTTGCTGCAAAGATTGATATTGAGAATACAAATCAGATCCTTCAGTACGGTGCCGGGACACAGAAGAAAATGGCAGATTTTTCTGACGCAGCACTGGAGAATGTAAAGATGCAGGATCTCGGTGAGATCGGAGAACTAATCACAAATGTAGTCACTGAACTGAAAGATTTCGATGTACAGGAAGAAAGCGGATTCTTCGGTTTCTTTAAGAAACAGTCCTCCAAGATTGAGAATATGAAGAATAAATATGATAAGGCAGAAGTCAGCATTGAAAAGATTGCAGATTCCCTTCAGCAGCATCAGGTACGCCTACTCAAGGATTCTGCAATGCTGGATAAGATGTATGAGCAGAACCTGAACTACTATAAAGAACTAAGCATGTACATCCTTGCAGGAAAGAAGAAACTGGAAGAGACCAGAAATGGAAAACTTGCAGAAATGAAGAATAAAGCAGCATTGAGCGGACTTCCAGAGGACGCACAGGCAGCCAGAGATCTGGATGAGAAGTGCAACCGTTTTGAGAAGAAACTGCATGATCTGGATCTTACCCGTACCATTGCCATGCAGACTGCACCGCAGATTCGTCTGATCCAGAACAATGACACGGTAATGGTAGAGAAAATCCAGACAACTATCGTAAATACCATTCCATTATGGAAGAGTCAGATGGTTCTTTCGCTTGGAATCGCGCATTCCGCAGAAGCAGCAAAAGCACAGAGACAGGTGTCAGATATCACCAATGAACTTCTGAAGAAAAATGCGGAAATGCTTCATATGGCAACTGTTGAAACTGCCAAGGAATCAGAGCGTGGGGTAGTAGATCTCGAAACACTTCAGAAAACAAATGCAGACCTGATCCAGACACTGGACGATGTAATGCGTATCCAGATGGAAGGCCGTCAGAAGCGGCAGGCAGCAGAGACAGAAATGCGCCGTATGGAAGATGAACTGAAGCGTAAACTTCTGGAGATTAGAAAATAAGTAATCAAAACTGTATCATGTATGATTGATACAGTTAGTAGTAAAAGCAGATGTATCTGCTTGAAAAATGAGCGGGAGCTGTCGGAAATTCGGCCGCTCCTGTTTCTGCTAAAAATGTAAGAAAAATTTGAACAGGTAAAAAGTAGTTTGATGGCAGTACAAGCAGAGTAAAACCGAAATTATTCAGGCATGAATTGAAAATTAAAAAATCTTTTAGCGTTATACTCTGCGAAAGTGCCGGATATAAGTTGAAAAAGGAGTAATTATGTACAGAGACCATACAAAAGTCATCCAGATTGGTGACAGAAAAATTGGCGGTGGCAACCCGATCTTAATTCAGTCCATGACTAATACCAAGACTGAAGATGTAGAACAGACAGTAGCCCAGATCCTTGCACTGGAACAGGCAGGATGCGACATTATCCGCTGCGCGGTACCAACCATGGAAGCTGCAAAAGCATTAAAAGAAATCAAGAAACAGATCCACATTCCACTGGTAGCAGATATTCATTTCGATTATCGTCTTGCCATCGCAGCAATGGAAAACGGCGCAGACAAAATCCGCATCAACCCGGGAAATATTGGAAGCACAGAGCGGATCAAAGCAGTTGTTGATGTGGCAAAAGAACGTGGAATCCCAATTCGTGTAGGTGTAAACAGCGGCTCTCTTGAGAAAGAACTTGTGGAAAAATACCATGGAGTTACAGCTGAAGGCCTAGTGGAAAGTGCTCTGGATAAAGTGCATATTATCGAAGAATTAGGCTATGACAATCTGGTCATCAGCATCAAATCTTCCGATGTCCTTATGTGTGCAAAAGCCCACGAACTGATTGCAGAGAAAACAAACTATCCACTCCATGTAGGAATCACAGAAGCCGGAACTCTTTATTCCGGAAATATCAAATCTGCCATTGGCCTGGGAATTATCCTGAATCAGGGAATCGGTGATACGATCCGTGTATCCCTTACAGGTGCACCACTGGAAGAAATCAAATCTGCCAAACGTATTCTGAAGACACTTGGCCTCAGAAAAGGCGGCGTAGAAGTAGTATCATGTCCAACCTGTGGACGTACACAGATCGACTTAATTGGTCTCGCAAACCAGGTAGAAACTATGGTGCAGGATATCCCGCTTGACATCAAAGTGGCAGTTATGGGATGCGTTGTAAACGGGCCTGGAGAAGCGAAAGAAGCAGATATTGGAATTGCAGGCGGAGTAGGTGTAGGACTTCTGATCAAACATGGTGAGATCATACAGAAAGTACCGGAAGATCAGCTTCTGGAAACCTTACGTCAGGAACTTCTGAACTGGAAAGAATGAGATCAGAGGAGCGGCTGAAATTAACGAGGAGATTTTATTTTGGAAAAAGACTTTTTTGATGTATTTCCTAATTTAAAAATAAAAAAAGAACTGGAAGAATTACTGGATGGAGTAGTGGTAACAAGAGTGTCCTGTAATCCTGCCAAGACTCATATCTGGGTATATATAAAGAGTGAACGTTGGATTCATAAAAAGTACATTTTTGCATTGGAAGAGCAGATTGAGAGACAGCTTTTTGCGGGCTTAGGCGTTACAATTACAATTATTGAAAAGTTTCGTCTGTCTGCACAGTACACTCCTCAGAATTTCCTGGACACATACAGATCAAGTATGGAAATGGAATTACGCAACTATAACATGCTGGAATACAATACATTTAAGCAGGCGCAGATCACTTTTCCTGGAGAACATGATCTTCATATGGTTCTTCCTGATTCCGTGATTGCCAGAGAGAAGAGTGAAATTCTGATCGAATATCTGCAGAAAGTTTTCTGCGAAAGATGTGGAATGGACTTGAAAGTGGAACTTGAGTATGTGGAAATGCAGGAGAGTAAATACCATAAGAATGCTGAGCTTCAGATTGCACAGGAAGTAGAAAACGTTATGCGCCATGCGAAGATCCACGCCAAAAGTGGACAGGTTTCTCAGAACGAGAATGAGGCAAATGGTGAGAAAAAATCTGAAAAGAAAGCCGATAAAACACAGCAGGATAAGAAAGACAAAAAGCCGGCTTTGGGCGACCGCAAGGACAAGAAGGGCGATTTCCGAGGCGGATTCAGAAGGGACAGCAATCCGGATGTTATCTATGGAAGAGATTTCGAAGGCGAACCTGTTGCTCTGGAAACGATTACCGGTGAGATGGGTGAAGTTATCGTCCGCGGTCAGGTTATGGATGTAGAAGCAAGAGAAATCCGCAACGAAAAGACCATCCTGATCTTCCCAATCACAGATTTTACAGACAGTATTGTAGTAAAAATGTTCCTGCGAAATGAGCAGGTGCCGGAAGTGACAGAACATGTAAAGAAAGGTGCATTCCTGAAGTTCCGAGGCGTAACAACGGTAGACCGATTTGACAGTGAACTTACGATCGCATCTATTGCAGGAATCAAGAAAATTGCCAATTTTACTACATCCCGAATAGACACCAGCCCACAGAAACGTGTAGAACTTCACTGCCATACAAAGATGAGCGATATGGATGGTGTTACAGATGCCAAGTCTCTGGTAAAGCGTGCATATGAGTGGGGACATCCTGCCATTGCTATCACAGATCACGGCGTTGTTCAGGCGTTCCCTGAGGCGAACCACTGTTTTGATGCATGGGGCGGATGTGTCCCGAAGGATTCTGATTTCAAGGTTCTGTATGGCATGGAAGGTTATCTGGTAGATGACTTAAAAGGTATGGTTACCAATGGAAAAGGTCAGAAACTGGACGGTAGATTTGTAGTCTTCGATATCGAGACCACCGGATTCTCATCCCTGACCTGCCAGATCATTGAGATTGGTGCGGTACTGGTAGAGAATGGTGAGATTACAGAACGCTTTTCCACCTTTGTAAACCCGAAAGTCCCGATCCCGTTCCGTATCGAGCAGCTTACCAGTATCAATGACAGTATGGTCATGGATGCCCCGACGATCGAGGAGGTTCTGCCGAAATTCCTTGAATTCAGCAAGGGTGCAGTGATGGTTGCACACAATGCAGATTTCGATATGGGATTCATTATGAAGAACTGCGACAGACTGGGGATCGAGCATGATTTTACTTATGTAGATACCGTAGGCATGGCACGTTTTCTGCTTCCTGCGCTGAACAGATTTAAGCTGGATACAGTAGCAAAAGCAGTAGGTGTTTCTCTGGAAAACCACCACCGCGCAGTAGACGATGCTGCCTGCACTGCAGAGATTTTTGTAAAATTCGTAAAGATGCTGGCAGACCGCGATATCCTTGATGTCGATGAGCTGAACAAACAGGGTGCAGTTTCAGCCAATACCATTAAGAAACTGCCGACATACCATGTAATTATTTTTGCCAGAAATGAAACGGGTCGTATTAATCTGTATAAACTGGTAAGCCAGTCTCATCTGAAGTACTATCACAGACGTCCCCGTGTACCAAAGAGCATCCTGCAGAAATACCGTGACGGACTTTTGGTAGGAAGTGCCTGCGAGGCGGGCGAACTGTACCAGGCATTGCTGCGAAATGCACCTGAGACAGAGATTGCCAGACTGGTAAATTTCTATGATTATCTGGAAATTCAGCCGATCGGAAATAATAAATTTATGATCGCAGATGATAAGCATGATATGATTAATTCCGAGGAAGATTTACGTGAAATGAACCGCAGGATCGTGAAGCTGGGAGAACAGTTTAAGAAGCCTGTAGTGGCAACCTGCGATGTGCATTTCATGGATCCGCAGGACGAAGTTTACCGAAGGATCATCATGGCAGGAAGCGGCTTCTCGGATGCAGATGAACAGGCACCTCTGTATCTGCGTACCACCGAGGAAATGTTAGAAGAATTTGCTTATCTCGGCAGTGAGAAAGCAGAAGAAGTTGTCATTACAAATACGAATAAGATTGCAGATATGATCGAGAAAATCTCTCCGATCCATCCGGACAAATTCCCTCCGGTCATCGAGAATTCGGATCAGGATCTGAAGAATATCTGCTTTACAAAAGCTCATGAAATGTATGGAGATCCTCTTCCGGAGATCGTAGAGAGCCGTCTGGACAGAGAGCTGAACTCAATCATTTCCAACGGATATGCCGTAATGTATATCATTGCCCAGAAGTTGGTATGGAAGTCCAATGAGGACGGATATCTGGTAGGTTCCCGAGGATCTGTAGGATCTTCTCTGGCAGCGACCATGTCCGGTATCACAGAGGTAAATCCTCTGCCACCGCATTATCTCTGCCCGAATCCGGACTGCAAATACAGTGATTTTGATTCGCCGGAAGTAAAGAAATATGCAGGTATGGCAGGATGCGATATGCCGGACAAGATCTGCCCGAAGTGCGGAACAAAGATGAAGAAAGAAGGATTTGATATCCCGTTCGAAACTTTCCTTGGATTCAAGGGAGATAAAGAGCCGGATATTGACCTTAACTTCTCCGGTGAATACCAGGCAAATGCCCACAGATACACAGAGGTTATCTTTGGCAAAGGCCAGACCTTCAAAGCAGGAACCATCGGTACCCTTGCGGAGAAGACTGCATTCGGTTATGTGAAGAACTATTTTGAAGAGCGCGGCGTGCATAAACGTTACTGCGAGATTAATCGAATTGTACAGGGATGCACTGGAGTACGGCGTACAACAGGGCAGCATCCGGGAGGTATCATCGTACTTCCGGTGGGCGAAGAAATCGAGAAATTTACCCCTGTTCAGCATCCTGCAAACGACGTAAACAGTGATATTATCACCACGCATTTTGATTACCATTCCATTGATGGAAACCTGCTGAAACTTGATATACTGGGACACGATGATCCGACCATGATCCGAATGCTGGAGGACTTAACTGGTATCAGTGCCAGAGATGTTCCGTTGGATCAGAGAGACGTCATGTCTCTGTTTGCCAGCACAAAAGCACTTAATATTGAGCCGGAATCCATTGGCGGATGTAAGCTTGGATGCCTTGGAATCCCGGAGTTTGGTACTGATTTTGCCATGCAGATGCTTATTGATACCAAGCCGAAATACTTTTCAGACCTGATCCGTATTGCGGGACTTTCCCATGGTACAGACGTATGGCTTGGCAATGCACAGGTGCTGATCCAGGAAGGAAAAGCAACCATTTCCACTGCCATCTGTACCCGAGATGACATCATGATCTACCTTATTGGTAAAGGGGTAGAGAGTGGTCTGGCATTCACGATCATGGAGAGTGTCCGTAAGGGAAAAGGCCTCCGTGATGAGTGGATCACGACGATGAAAGAACACGACGTACCGGACTGGTATATCTGGTCCTGTAAGCTGATCAAGTACATGTTCCCGAAGGCACATGCTGCGGCGTACGTTATGATGGCATACCGAATCGCATGGTATAAAGTGTTCCAGCCGCTGGCATATTATGCGGCATATTTCAGTATCCGTGCCACCGCATTCTCCTATGAACTTATGTGTATGGGTAAGGAACGTCTGGAATATTACATGGCAGAAATCCGTAAGAAAGGCGATTCCGCATCTAAGAAAGAGCAGGATACACTGAAGGATATGCGTATCGTGCAGGAGATGTATGCGCGAGGTTTCGAATTTGTTCCAATCGACCTTTATACAGCCAAAGCTCAGCGATTCCAGATCGTAGACGGCAAACTGATGCCATCCCTTGCGACTATCGACGGACTTGGAGACAAGGCGGCAGACGCTGTTGTAGATGCCGCAAAACAGGGCAAATTCCTGTCAAAAGACGACTTCCGCGACAGAACGAAAGTCAGCAAAACAGTTATTGATCTGATGGATGATCTGAAGCTGTTCGGAGATATTCCACAGTCCAACCAGATGTCACTATTTGATTTTACAGGTTGAAAATACAAGCCACAGGGCAATTATTTTGTATCAAATAAGGCGGGTAAATGATCTGCCTGATTAAAGTTAAGTAAAAGAAATTAGATTTTTTGAAGAGATATTAGCATCGAGATATAACATACAGGCCACGGCAACAGGAGACGAATATGAGAAAAGAAGAATTAAGATATTTACAGAGACTTGCAGAGATTTACCCTACAATAGGAAAAGCATCCACGGAGATCATCAACCTTCAGTCTATCCTGAATCTGCCCAAGGGAACAGAGCACTTTATGTCCGACCTCCACGGTGAATACCAGGCATTTTCCCATGTACTGCGAAACGGTTCCGGTGCAGTACGAAAGAAAATTGATGATGTATTCGGCCACACCCTTAGCAACAATGATAAACGTTCCCTTGCAACCCTGATCTACTATCCGAAAGAGAAGATGGATCTGGTTAAGGAAACAGAAGAAGATATGGAGAACTGGTACAAGATTACCCTGTATCGTCTCATCGAAATCTGTAAAACTACTGCCTCCAAGTACACCAGATCTAAAGTACGCAAGGCACTTCCTGCGGATTATGCCTATGTAATTGAAGAGCTGATCACAGAGAAGGCGGAGGTTCTGGATAAAGAAGCTTATTATGATTCTATTGTTAATACTATCATCGAAATCGGCGGTGCAGAGGACTTTATCATTGCGCTGGCAGAGCTGATCCAGCGTTTGGTTGTAGATCATCTGCATATCCTTGGAGATATTTACGACAGAGGACCGGCACCACATTTCATCATGGACCGTCTGATGCAGTATCATTCACTGGATATCCAGTGGGGAAATCATGATGTAGTCTGGATGGGCGCAGCAGCAGGACAGAAAGCCTGCATTGCCACAGTAGTAAGAAACAGCATCCGTTACGGAAATCTTGACATTCTGGAAGATGGTTACGGCATCAATATGCTGCCTCTGGCGACCTTTGTCATGGAAGCTTACAAGGATGATCCGTGCGATATTTTTGCCATGAAAGGTGCTTCCAACTACAATATTCTGGAAGAAGAACTGGGCAAAAAAATGCACAAGGCCATCGCAGTGATTCAGTTTAAATTAGAAGGAAAACTGGTTCGCAAGCACAAAGAATTCCATATGGAAGACCGTGCACTTCTTCACAGAATTGACCCGAAGAAAGGCACGATCACACTGCCGGGCGGAAAAGAATATCCACTCCGCGACAGCAATTTCCCGACCATTGACTGGAAACATCCTTATGATCTTACAGAGGGTGAGAAAGAGGTTATGGATAAGCTGTCCTCTGCATTCAGAAACTGCGAGAAACTACAGAATCATATCCGTCTTCTACTTGATAAAGGTGGTCTTTACACTGTATATAATGGAAATCTTTTATTCCATGGAAGCATCCCATTGAATGAGGATGGAACCTTCCGTGAAGTACAGATTTATGGAAAAAGCTATAAAGGAAAAGAGCTGTATGATGCGTTGGAAACCTATGTGCGCCGTGCTTTCTACTCTGTAGGGAAAGAAGAGCAGAAGAAAGGCCGGGATATCATGTGGTATATCTGGGCAGCACCAAATTCACCATTGTTTGGCAAGAGCAAGATGAGCACTTTTGAGCGATATTTTATTGAAGATCCGTCTACTCATGAAGAGAAAAAGAACGCCTATTACCGTCTCTGGGAGAACGAAGAGGTAGTAGATAATATGCTGCGAGAGTTCGGCCTGGACCCTGAAAAAGGGCACATTATCAATGGTCATGTGCCTGTACATCAGAGTGAAGGCGAGAGCCCTGTCAAATGCAATGGCAAAGTAATTGTTATTGACGGTGGATTCTCCAAACCCTATCAGAAGGTTACCGGAATTGCAGGATATACGCTGATCTATAACTCTTACGGACTGAATCTTACCGCGCATGAGCCATTTACATCCAAGGCAGATGCTGTAGCAAAGGAAACAGATATCGTATCAAACCGTGTAGCGGTCAGCTACATGTCCAGACGCCAGCTGGTAGGTGACACAGATACCGGACACGCCTTAAAAGAGAGGATACAAGAGCTTATTCAGTTGCTGGATGCGTACCGTACAGGTGTTATTAAAGAAAAAAAGTAACTATGTAAACAGTCTGCTGTTCTGTAAAGCTGCTGAATAGTTATGAGAGTAGTTATGAAAGAAAATAGGTATTTTGAATAAGAAATCTACTGTAAATAACAGTTATAATAGCAAAAAATTGTAAGCAGACGCCAAAAAGAGGTTGGTTTTACAGGGCATAAAACTCTTTACTTATAAATTTGTGTTCTATATAATGGGTAGTGTTGTTTAACCAGCAATAAGTATTATGATGAGGCGGGCGAATAAGCCCGAAGATAATGAACAAAAGGAGAATACGATAATGGGTGGAATTTTTGGAGTAGCATCAAAGTCCAGCTGCATTCTGGACCTTTTCTTCGGAATTGATTATCATTCCCATCTGGGAACACGCAGAGGTGGAATGGCAGTGTATGATACGAAACGTGGTTTTGACCGTGTCATCCATAACATTGAGAATGCACCGTTTCGAACAAAGTTCGATGGTGATATCGGTGATATGGAAGGAAATTTAGGAATCGGATGTATTTCAGATAATGAACCACAGCCACTTCTGGTACGCTCTCACCTTGGAAACTTCGCGATCACCACAGTTGGAAAGATCAACAATATGGATGAACTGATCGCAAACTGTTTCAAGAATGGATGTACCCATTTCCTGGAAATGAGCGGAGGAAGTGTGAACCCCACAGAAATGGTAGCAGCCCTGATCAATCAGAAAGATAATATGATCGAGGGAATCCGTTATGCACAGGAAGTGATCGAGGGTTCCATGACCATGCTGATCCTTACACCAAAAGGTCTGCTTGCAGCCCGTGACCGTCTGGGAAGAACTCCATTGATCATAGGTAAGAAAGAAGATGCCTGCTGCGTATCCTTTGAGAGCTTTGCATACCTGAACCTCGGCTATGAAGACCTCAAAGAACTGGGACCTGGCGAGATCGTAGCAGTAACTCCTGATGGGGTGGAGACACTGCAGAAACCTGGAGAAGAGATGCGTATCTGTTCTTTCCTCTGGGTATATTATGGATATCCGACTTCAACTTACGAGGGAATCAACGTAGAAGAGATGCGCTATCACTGCGGTGATATGCTTGCAAAACGAGACAAAGGCGAAGTAAACCCGGATATCGTAGCCGGAGTACCGGATTCCGGTATCGCTCATGCCATCGGATATGCCAACCAGTCCGGCGTACCTTTTGCCCGCCCGTTTATTAAATACACACCGACCTGGCCGAGATCCTTTATGCCAACTCAGCAGAGCCAGAGAAACCTGATCGCCAGAATGAAACTGATCCCGGTACATCGTCTGATCAAAGATAAGAGCCTCCTTATGATTGATGACTCAATCGTACGCGGAACTCAGTTAAGAGAAACTACAGAATTTCTCTACAGAAACGGCGCTAAAGAAGTACATATCCGTCCTGCATGTCCGCCGCTGCTTTATGGATGCAAATATCTGAACTTCTCACGTTCCAAATCCGAGATGGATCTGATCACAAGAAGGATCATTGCGAAACGTGAGGGTGACAATGTCAGCGATAAGATTCTGTCAGACTATGCAGACCCGAACTCAACCAATTACAAAGAGATGTTAGAAGAGATCCGTAAGGAACTGAACTTTACATCCCTGAAATTCCACAGACTGGACGACCTGAAAGAATCCATCGGAATTTCACCGTGCAAACTCTGTACTTACTGCTGGGACGGAAAAGAATAAAGAAAAACAAAGAGGAGACGTAGAATTTGTCGGAAATCAATAACCAGATAAAACAGAAACAGAACAAAAAGAAAAAAAGACTTAAGAAGCTTCTGATATTCATGCTGATCCTGTTCTTTCTGCTTATACTTGCAGGTACTTTGCTTATGCGGTATCGAAAGAATGAGGAAAAACAGCAGAGAAAAGAAGAAGCGCTGGCAGCACTGGAAAGTGTTCCGACCGTAACTCCGACACCAGCAGCTACGCCGACTCCGATCCCGACTCCAATCCCGACAGTGACCCCGACTCCGGTGCTGGAACGAGCATATGTGTTTGACCCAGATGATTATCTGGGAACCTGGCACAGTAAGAACGGCAGAATTGTGATCGAGATCACCAAACTCAGCCAGAAGTCAGTGACCTTTACTTATTCTCAGACTAATAAGAAAAAGACAGCAACCTGCGAAGCAACAGTAAAGAAATCCGTAGCAGGAAATGCGTCCAGATTTTCTTTTACAGATTCGCTGGGAAATGTAGCGAAAGGCTATCTTACTTTTGATAATGGACGTCTGTATGTCAATATTAAGACAAAGACAAAAGCAGAGGGAGTAAAAGTGCATCCATCTGTGGATACCATCATGATCAGAGAATAACAGGATACATGGTCAGACAGGATAATACATAAAAATAGAATCAAAAGATAAACGACAAAAGGATTCAGGTAACACAAGTTGGTTACAGGAATCCTTTTGCTTGTTTATTTATTCATTTCTTTCTTGTCAGTACGTCCAACCAGATAATCAATACTGATGTCATAATAATTTGCCAGTCTGATCAGCATCTCGATTGGGATGTTGCGAGATCCTGTCTCATAGTGTGAATAAGAACGCTGACTGATGTGAAGAATCTCACTAAGCTGTCTCTGAGACAGGTCAGCATCTGTACGTAAATCCTGAATACGCTGAAATTTCATATGATCCACCTCTCTGTTATATAGTTTTGTTGCAGTCGGATTTATGGCTGAACATCCGATTGTGAAGAAAGTATAAAACAGAACAAAATGCACTATTGCAATTTGGAGCAAAATGGACTATAATAAAAGATGATCTTTTTTTCAAATCTGATTTCTCAGAAAAATCCCATGAAAATAAATGAATGATCGAGGATCAATTACGTAAATGATCTAGCGCGTGTTTGAAAAATCATTCCTGTAATCTGCACGCCCCACTTTGCGGTATATTTTGTCCGAATTCGGTTGTCGTAGCCCGCTACGACGCCCTCATCCGAACAAAATCTTCCACAAATTGTGACGCACATCTTGCAGAAAGCCTTTTTCAAACATGCTCTAATGAAATAATTAGGATGCGCATAAATATCCGGGGAAATTTATGACGGCAGAAAGGAGTAATTTTTGTTTGCAAGTGTATTATCAGCTGCAATCTTTGGGGTAGAGGTATGCCCTGTCCAGGTAGAGGCAGATGTAAGTAATGGATTACCTTCCTTTATTATGGTAGGTTTTCCGTCAGTTCAGGTAAAAGAAGCTCAGGACAGAGTCCGCACAGCGCTGAAAAATAACGGTTATCAGTTTCCGCCAAAGAGGATAACTGTCAATTTCGCCCCCGCAGATATGAAGAAGGAAGGGGCAGGGTTTGATGTGCCGGTGGCAGCAGCAGTTCTGGCGGCTTTTGGCATGATCAGTCCCCAGGTTATCAGTGGAGTTATGATGTCAGGTGAGATTGGTCTGGACGGAGAAATCCATGGAGTTTCAGGTATTCTTCCGATTGTATTATGTGCCAGAAACCTTGGATGCAGATTTTGTGTAGTTCCATATGACAATCTGAAAGAGGGCAGACTGGTCTCTGATGTTCCGGTAGCAGGAGTAAAGAATTTAGAAGAACTGATTGATTGTCTCCTGGATCCGGAGCCCTTTCTTAAAACAGAAACAGAAGAAAACATACCACTATCGGCAGAAAAAGAGAAGAACATGGATTTCTCCGATATTGAAGGGCAGGAGAGCGCCAAAAGAGCCGCTGAGATTGCAGTGAGCGGATTCCACAATATCCTTTTTATCGGTTCACCTGGAACAGGAAAAACCATGCTTGCCAGACGGCTTCCTACCATTATGCCGGGGCTTGGTTTTGAGGAGAAACTGGAACTTACCAGGATTTACAGTATCGCAGGGCTTTTGTCCAGGGAACATCCTCTGATCAATGAGCGCCCTTTTCGCAGTCCTCATCATACAAGTACTCCTCAGGCTATCGCAGGTGGCGGTCGTAATCCCAGACCGGGCGAAATCACTCTGGCACATAAAGGTGTTCTTTTTCTGGATGAAATGCCGGAGTTCTCAAGGGCAAGCCTGGAACTTTTGCGCCAGCCTATGGAAGACAAGGTGATCCAGATAGCCCGGGCCAGTGGAACATATAGCTTTCCGGCAGACTTTATGTTATGTGCAGCAATGAATCCCTGTCCCTGCGGCTATTATCCAGATTTGAATAAGTGTACCTGCACTTCTGGTGAAATCAGTCATTATATGGGAAAAATCAGCCGACCGCTCCTTGACAGAATTGATATCAGTACAGAAGTACCACCAATATCTTTTGCCCAGCTTCATGGTGGGAAAAGAGGAGAAACTTCTGCAGTGATCCGAAAAAGAGTGGAAAAGGTACAGAAAATTCAGGAAGAACGCTACAGAGATGAAGAAATTAATTTTAATGGACAGCTTGGCAGCCGCCAGATTGATAAATACTGTCCTCTTACAGACGGTGCATCCAGGCTTCTGGCAAGGGCATTTGATCAAATTGCATTTAGTGCCCGTTCCTATCACCGAATTATGAAAGTAGCCAGAACCATTGCGGATATGGATGACGAGGAAATCATCGCAAGCCACCATATCGGTGAGGCATTATCATATCGGGTGTTTGATAAAAATTCTGTCATAAAATAAGTATCTGCGAGGTATTTTATATGGAAAGAACTGACATGAGAAAGAACAATACTGACGGAGATAATATAAAAGAAAATAATGCAAAGGAAGACAAGAATGCACAGATTCGTTGTGTTGAAAAATCAAGTCCGGAATATCCTCAGATTATGAAACAATATCCATCTATGCCCGGAAAACTTTATGTCAGAGGACGTTTTCCTGATCCAGACAGGAGAACCGTAGCCGTGATTGGTGCCAGAATGTGCAGTCCTTACGGCAGAATTCAGGCTTTCCGTTATGCAAAGGCATTGAGTCAGGCAGGTGTCCAGATCATCAGTGGTATGGCTCTTGGAATTGATGCAGAGGGACATAAAGGTGCACTGGAAGGCAGGATGCCGACTTTTGCGGTGCTTGGAAGTGGTGTAGATGTGTGTTATCCAAGAACAAACCGCAAATTATATGAAAGGATTCTCTGGGAAAATGGTGGCATCATCAGTGAGTGTCCGCCTGGTTCTGAGCCTGCAGCCTGGCATTTTCCGGCCCGCAACAGGATCATCAGTGCATTGTCTGACGCTGTTCTTGTAGTAGAAGCAAAAGAGAGCAGTGGATCCCTGATCACTGCAGGGTTTGCACTGGAGCAGGGAAAGATGGTTTATGCGATTCCGGGCGCTGTCACAGATGTTCTCAGCAGAGGATGTCATAAGCTGATCTATGATGGAGCAGGAATCGCATACTGCCCGGAAATCCTGCTGGAAGAACTTGGAATTTCCTCGTCGAAAGTCACACAAACAGAGGAAAAAAACAACTTAGGACTTGCAACTGATTTGAATATGGTGTATAGTTGTCTCGATTTACGACCAAAAAATCCCGACTATATTGTGAGAAAAACGGGCTTTTCACCGGCTCAGGTAAGCAATTGTCTGGTGGAACTGACACTGCGGGGGCTCATAAGAGAGTGCGGGAGATACTATTATGTAAGAAGCAGTTAACACCGGATGAAGCAGAGTTCACTGTCCGGTTATGAGTAAGCTGCGGGGTGGATAGGTATGTCTGCCTGATTCATATAAACAGACGTAACGGTTCAGTATTTTAACCAAATAAATTGCGGAGCAGTTATTTGGCTATGAGCAAGTCACTTGACGTAGATTGCTGAACAATTACAAACAGACATAGATTACGACTAGGAGAGGTAGCATGGCGAAATATCTGGTGATAGTGGAATCACCTGCAAAAGTGAAAACAATTAAGAAATTCCTTGGTGCGAATTACGATGTGGAAGCTTCTAACGGACATGTTCGTGATTTCCCCAAGAGTCAGTTCGGAATCGATGTAGAACATGACTTCGAACCCAAATATATAACAATCCGTGGAAAGGGAGAACTTCTTGCAAAACTTCGCAAGTCAGCAAAGAAAGCAGATAAGATTTATCTGGCAACTGACCCTGACCGTGAAGGAGAAGCAATTTCCTGGCATCTGATGCAGGCATTGAAAGAAGACCCTAAGAAGATGCACAGAATTACTTTCAACGAGATTACCAAGACAGCAGTAAAATCTTCCATTAAACAGGCGAGAGACCTGGATATGGATCTGGTAGATGCACAGCAGGCAAGACGTATGCTTGACCGTATGGTAGGTTACACCATCAGCCCGCTGCTCTGGGCGAAAGTCAAGAGAGGTTTAAGCGCAGGCCGTGTACAGTCTGTTGCACTTCGTATCATCTGCGATAGAGAAGATGAGATCAATGCATTCATTCCGGAAGAATATTGGAGCCTTGAAGGAGAATTCCAGGTAAAAGGAGAGAAGAAACCGCTTCAGGCTAAGTTCTACGGAACAGATAAGAAAATGAACATCCACAACAAACAGGAGATGGATGAACTTCTTGCATCCCTGCAGGATAAGGAATACGAGATCACAGAAGTAAAGAAAGGTGAGAGGATCAAGAATGCTCCGCTTCCGTTTACTACCAGTACCTTACAGCAGGAAGCAGCCAAGACACTGAACTTCTCCACACAGAAGACCATGCGTCTGGCACAGCAGTTATATGAAGGAATTGATATCAAGGGAAATGGCACTGTCGGTGTGATCTCTTACCTGCGTACTGATTCCACACGAATCTCTGAGGAAGCAGATGCAGCAGCAAGAGAATACATCACAGCTCAGTACGGTGAAAATTACGTTTCTCAGTCTGAGAAAACTGTGAAGAAAGGACAGAAGATCCAGGATGCTCATGAAGCAATACGTCCCACAGACATCAGTCGTACACCGGCACTTCTGAAAGAATCTCTATCCAGAGATCAGTTCAGACTGTATCAGCTGATCTGGAGACGTTTTGCAGCCAGCAGAATGGCTCCTGCGAAATACGAGACCACATCTGTAAAGATTGGAGCAGATGAATATATCTTTACAGTTTCTGCATCTAAGATCGTATTTGATGGATTTATGTCCGTATACACAGATGAAGAGGATCAGAAAAAAGGGAATGTGCTGAACCAGAGCCTTGAGAAAGGTATGAAATTGACACTTAAGGAACTGAAACCAGAGCAGCATTTCACACAGCCTCCTGCACATTATACAGAGGCATCCCTGGTTAAGACCATGGAGGAACTGGGAATTGGACGTCCAAGTACTTACGCACCGACCATTACTACCATTATCAGTCGTCGCTATGTGGCAAAAGAGCAGAAGAATCTTTATGTCACAGAGCTGGGTGAGGTTGTCAATAACATTATGAAGCAGGCATTTCCAAGTATTGTAGATGTAAACTTCACAGCAACTATGGAAGGTCTTCTCGACTGTGTGGCAGCAGGCACTGTCAAATGGAAGACGGTGGTCAGCAACTTCTATCCTGATCTGAAGAAAGATGTAGACGCAGCAGAGGAAGAACTTGAGAAAGTTGATATCCAGGATGAGGTCACAGATGTGATCTGTGACAACTGCGGCAGAAACATGGTTATCAAGTATGGTCCTCATGGACGTTTCTTAGCATGTCCGGGATTTCCTGAATGCAGAAACACCAAGCCATATTTTGAGAAAATCGGAGTTTCATGTCCGAAATGCGGAAAGGAAATTGTTCTCAAGAAAACCAAAAAAGGACGTAAATACTACGGATGCGAGAACAATCCGGAATGTGATTTTATGTCCTGGCAGAAACCATCCGCAAAGAAATGTCCAAAATGTGGAAGTTACATGGTGGAAAAGGGGAACAAGCTCGTTTGCAGCCAGGAGACTTGTGGATACGTTGAGCCAAAAGACGCAAAAGAGGAATAAGCTTTTTAAGATAAAATATAATAAAGTCAGCAAATACAGGAAGAAGATCTCGCTTTTTCCTGTATTTTTTTGCTTATATGTCCGGATTTAGAACTACAAAAATATTTATTGGATAATATTTGTAAAAGGAATCTATTTTCAGAAAAGAAAAAATAAATTAAAAAATAATAAAATTTGTCTTGTAATTTGGCGGTGAAACGTGTAGTATTAAAGTACGAGTAATGTTAATGACCAAGTATGTCTGAATCTTCTTTCATAACAGAAGAAAATTACTGTTCATTCCGTGAATCGTGTCAGAAAAGATGGTGTTGTTCACTTTGTGATCAGTAGAGAAAAAGACTTCAGATATATGCAAGGCGAAAGGAGGACTATATGAGCGTTCAGTTGCTGGATAAAACAAGAAAAATAAACAAACTTCTGCATAACAGCAGTTCCAGCAAGGTGGTATTTAATGATATCTGCCAGGTTTTGATGGAAACATTGAGTTCCAATATTCTGGTTCTCAGCAAAAAAGGAAAGGTTCTGGGCGTCAGTTTATGTCCGGGTGTAGAAGAGATCACTGAGCTAATCGAAGATAAGGTTGGCGGATATGTGGACTCATTATTAAATGAGAGATTTCTTGGCGTACTGTCAACAAAAGAGAATGTGAATCTTCAGACACTGGGATTCGAGCATGTGTCAAGCAGTTATCAGGGAATCATCAATCCGATAGATATTGCAGGAGAGAGACTGGGTACAGTATTTATGTACCGTTATGACAGACCATATGATATTGAAGATATTATTGTCAGCGAATATGGAACTACCGTTGTCGGTCTGGAGATGATGCGTGCTGTTCATGAAGAGAATGCAGAGGAAGACAGAAAGCAGCAGGTAGTGAAATCTGCGTTTAATACTTTATCATTCTCTGAATTGGAAGCAATCATTCATATCTTCGACGAACTTGACGGAGACGAGGGAATCCTGGTTGCAAGTAAGATTGCAGACCGTGTGGGAATCACCAGATCCGTAATCGTAAATGCATTAAGAAAATTTGAAAGTGCCGGTGTCATTGAATCCAGATCTTCCGGTATGAAGGGAACCTATATCAAGGTTCTTAATGAAGTGATCTTTGACGAACTGGAAGAGATTAAAGCACAGAGAAACAGTAAGAAATCCTGAGATAAATAATCTGAGAAACACAAAATAAGAAAGACTGTCTGTCATTTTTGACAGATGGTCTTTTTTAGGTTGCGGAAACCTTTGCTACAGATGTGAATTTTGCCAACAGGATTCTTTTTGAGAAAGTGCTGTAAAAACTAAAATTATTTGCAAATTAAGAAAATGAAAGAAAAAAAGAGAATAGAAGAGTAAATAAGAGAATATATTTTATTTTGTAATGATAAAAGAACTTGCGAAATCAGGCCGTTTTCAATAATATAAGGACAGTGATTAGCACTCGAAGTAAATGAGTGCTAGCAAAAATCGGCAAGGTTAGACAGAGCGCCGAAACAGTTGCCGGAATTCAATACAGAGGAAACGGTAACAAAATTAAGTTGAAGAATAAAGGAGGATCATAGATCATGACATTAGTACCTTTAGGTGACAGAGTTGTATTAAAACAGGTTGAAGCAGAAGAAACAACAAAATCCGGAATCGTTCTTCCAGGACAGGCACAGGAGAAACCACAGCAGGCAGAAGTAGTAGCTGTAGGACCTGGCGGAGTTGTTGATGGCAAAGAAGTAAAAATGGAAGTTGCTGTAGGTGATAAAGTTATCTACTCCAAATATTCAGGAACAGAAGTAAAAATGGACGGCACAGAATACATCATCGTAAAACAGAATGATATTCTTGCAATCGTTAAATAAGGCACAATAGAAATAAAATCGAAATATAAACAATGTAGCGTAATCATTGGGCAGCATACTATTATTTCTCGAGAGATTTCAATAGAAGATATTTAAATCTAACGGTGACGCTGATGATTACGATAGAATTTAAACAGGAGGTCATTTCATCATGGCAAAAGAAATTAAATTCGGCGCAGAAGCCAGAGCAGCTCTTGAAGCTGGTGTAAATAAATTAGCTGATACAGTAAGAGTAACATTAGGACCGAAAGGAAGAAACGTAGTTCTTGACAAACCATACGGTGCTCCGCTTATCACAAACGACGGTGTTACAATCGCAAAAGAAATCGAACTGGAAGACGGATTCGAAAACATGGGAGCTCAGCTGATCAAAGAAGTTGCTTCCAAAACAAACGATGTAGCAGGTGATGGTACAACAACAGCTACAGTTCTTGCACAGGCTATGGTTCACGAAGGAATGAGAAACCTGGCAGCAGGCGCTAACCCGATCATCCTGAGAAAAGGTATGAAGAAAGCTACAGATACAGCTGTAGAAGCAATCAAGAACATGAGCCAGACAATCAGCGGCAAGAAACAGATTGCAAACGTTGCATCTATTTCTGCAAGCGATGAAACAGTTGGACAGTTAGTAGCAGACGCTATGGAAAAAGTTTCCAAAGACGGCGTTATCACAGTAGAAGAATCCAAGACAATGCACACAGAACTTGACCTTGTAGAAGGTATGCAGTTCGACCGTGGATATGTTTCCGCATATATGTCAACAGATATGGAAAAAATGGAAGCAAACCTGGAAGATCCATACATCCTGATCACAGACAAGAAGATCAGCAACATCCAGGAAATCCTCCCATTACTGGAGCAGATCGTAAAAGTTGGCGCTAAACTTCTTATCATCGCTGAAGATGTAGAAGGTGAAGCTCTTACAACTCTGATCGTAAACAAATTAAGAGGAACATTCCAGGTAGTAGCTGTCAAAGCTCCGGGATATGGCGACAGAAGAAAAGAAATGCTTCAGGATATCGCAATCCTTACAGGTGGCCAGGTAATTTCTGAAGAAGTTGGTCTGGAACTGAAAGATGCAACTATGGAACAGTTAGGACGTGCAAAATCTGTTAAAGTTGCAAAAGAGAATACAGTTATCGTTGATGGTATGGGTGACAAAGATGCAATCGCAAACCGTGTTGCTCAGATCCGTGGACAGATCGAAGAAACAAAATCTGAATTCGATAAAGAAAAATTACAGGAAAGACTTGCTAAACTGGCTGGCGGCGTAGCTGTTATCCGTGTTGGTGCTTCCACTGAAACAGAAATGAAAGAAGCTAAACTTCGTCTGGAAGATGCTCTTGCAGCTACAAGAGCAGCAGTTGAAGAAGGTATCATCGCAGGTGGCGGATCTGCATACATCCACGCATCCAAAGAAGTTGCAAAACTTGCAGCAACTCTGGAAGGTGATGAGAAGACAGGTGCAAACATCATCCTGAAAGCACTGGAAGCTCCTCTGTTCCGCATTGCTGCAAATGCAGGACTGGAAGGTTCCGTGATCATCAACAAAGTAAGAGAATCCGAACCAGGAATGGGCTTCGATGCTCTGAATGAAAGATATGTAGACATGGTAAGCGAAGGCATCCTTGACCCTGCAAAGGTTACAAGAAGTGCTCTTCAGAACGCTACAAGCGTTGCATCTACATTACTTACAACAGAATCTGCTGTTGCAATCATCAAAGAAGACACACCGGCACCGGCTGCTAACCCGGGAATGGGAATGATGTAATCCGTTAAAAGTAAAATATAAAATTCAGAACGGCGTTCCGTGAATCGAAAGGTTCATGGGACGCCGTTTTTTGTATAAAAAGATGTTGTTCGTCATAAAAATATGGTCATTCATCAGGTTATAAACATTTTTATGAAGAGTCGCTGTATTATAAATTTACAAGGTGAGCAAAACCAAAACATTATACGAATAGAAAACAGATATTTTTGAAAAATAGAACTATTTATTTGAAAATATGGATAATAATAACAATATATGTTGAAATCTGCCTTTGGAATATGCTAAAATTTTTTTGTAAAACAATATTTAGAATAAAATTTGTTTTATAAGTTATTTTCATATCAAAGGGAAGGAGAAAAACAACAAGATAAAAATATGCTGAAACATATTTTATAAATTTACGGGAAAGAAAAGGAGAGGAAAGTTATGTTAAGAGAAAAAGCAAAAAAGATTGTAAAAGCTATTTTTGCAGGTGCAACAATGGCACTCTGTGTAGCTGCTATCAATCCTGCGGCACAGGTACAGGCAGGTATGCTGATGGAAAGCGAACTGATTGATTCAACTAAATCCAATGACACATTTGGTTTAGCTGATGAACTTCCTTTAAAAACATGGATGAAAGGTGTATCAGAAAAAAACGATAAAGATTGGTATAAGTTTACAATTACAAAAAAAGGATGTTCACAGGTTGTACTGAAAAGAGGAAGTGATAATCCATCAGCAAATGCAAAATGGAGTTTTTATGTATATGATGAGGCTAAGAGAGAATTATTTAAAAATAGAAGCTATGTATTAGGCTTAGCACCTGGAAGATATTATATTATGGTTAAGCCTGTCAGCGGAGCGGGGAAAAAAGACACATATAATTTAAAAGTAAATTATATGGAATCAGATTCATGGGAAAATGAAACATTCTCTCCATATGAGAAACCAAATCAAGCTGTGCCAAATAAAGAATATACAGGGAATTTGTACGGTCAGAAGGATAAAGATATATATAACTTTAAAATGGATGGAACAAATGGAGCTCTTTTGACATTTAAGATAGATGGAAGTGTTGATATTTCAAAAAAGCCCTCTTGGAAAATAGAATTTTTTCAAAATGGTAATAAACGTTTGGAAAGTGTGGAGATTGAACAGGGTGGAGATTTAAATGAAAAACAGTTAAAAACATATCAGTATGTTAGAACTGATGAGATATTAAAAATTGCAAAATGTACTGGTGATCTTACTGTAAAAGTAACTAATTCATGCAATGCTGTAGGAAAGATTTACCATTTACAGCTAGAACCTATTGTTAGTACTGTAAATATTACTTCTTATTCAGCTTCGAGAGGACAAGCAATGCTTAGTTGGAACACAGTTAATAATGCACAGGGATATTATGTATATCGTCGTAGCACAAAAGAACCAAAGTATGAAAAAATTGCGACTGTGACAGGGGACAATAAATATATTGATAATACTGTAGATAGAAATATAACCTATTATTATAAAGTTCTTGCATTTCAGAATCGAGGATCAGGTATTATAACATCAGAATCATCTAACTATGTGAAAATGAGGATAAAGTAAATAATAGTAAAAGAACAATTGAATGTAAAGAACTGCCGCATAGACGACAGTTCTTTTTTGTGCTATAATACCTGTTAACCAATCCGGAATCTTTCGGATAAAACATAAGAAAAGGAGACGAAACAATGGGCGACCTGTATTCAGAATTACTGGTAAAGAAAGACAAAACTGCCAAAGACAGCCTGATTAAATATGGACTGATCGTTCTGACAGTTCTGGCAGTAGCGGCAGGACTCTTTATCACACCACTGGCACTGATCGTGGCTGTTGTATGTGGAATTGCATGTTACTTTGTAATCCCGAAAACAGATGTAGAATTTGAATATCTGTTTATCAATGGCGATTTCGACATCGACATGATCATGTCAAAGACAAAAAGAAAGAGAGTAAAGAGTTTCAAATTATCAGAGGCAGATCTGGCAGCTCCGCTAAATTCCCACAGAATGGACTATTACAACGGAAACCAGAAGATGAAAGTATTGGATTTTTCATCAGGAAATTCAGAACATAAACGTTTCGGGGTCATCACAAGACTGGACGGAGATTTATGCAAGATTATTCTGGAACCAGATGAAGCACTTGCAAAAGCTATGAAAAATTCAGCACCGAACAAAGTTTTTTTGGATTGACATAGAAACTGATTTTTGTTACACTTGTGAAAAATAAAAGGGCCAGTTGCTGGTTCCTTTTTATTTATTACAATATAGGGAATGCTCTGTAGAATTCTTATATTGTAACAGACAATAGTAGTAATTCAATTTCATATACACAAGGGAGGAAATGCAATGGGTACTATCATTGGTGAAGGCATTACTTTTGATGACGTGCTGTTAGTTCCGGCATATTCAAAGGTAATTCCGAATCAGGTAGATGTCACAACTTACTTAACAAAGAAGGTTAAACTGAACATTCCTATGATGAGTGCAGGAATGGATACAGTAACCGAGCATCGCATGGCGATCGCTATGGCGAGACAGGGTGGTATTGGTATTATTCATAAGAATATGTCCATTGAAGCGCAGGCAGAAGAAGTAGACAAGGTAAAACGTTCTGAGAACGGTGTTATCACAGATCCTTTCTATTTATCTCCTGAACATACACTTAAGGACGCAGATGAGTTAATGGCGAAGTTCCGTATCTCCGGTGTGCCGATCACAGAAGGCAGAAAACTGGTCGGAATCATTACCAACCGTGATCTGAAATTTGAGACAGATTTCAGTAAGAAGATCAAAGAGTGCATGACTTCTGAGGGACTGATCACAGCCAAAGAAGGAATCACACTGGAAGAAGCCAAGAAGATTCTGGCAAAATCCCGTAAAGAGAAATTACCCATTGTAGATGATGACTTTAACTTAAAAGGCTTAATTACTATTAAAGATATTGAGAAACAGATCAAATATCCTCTGGCTGCAAAGGATGAGCAGGGACGTCTTCTCTGCGGTGCTGCGGTAGGAATCACTGCTAATGTACTTGCACGTGTTGATGCACTTGTAAAGGCATCTGTAGACGTGATCGTAATTGATTCTGCACATGGACATTCAGAGAACATTCTGAAGGCTGTACGCGAGATCAAGGCAGCATATCCGGAACTGCAGGTAATCGCAGGTAACGTAGCAACAGGTGCTGCGACAAAGGCTCTGATCGAGGCCGGTGTAGATGCAGTTAAGGTTGGTATCGGACCTGGATCTATCTGTACCACACGAGTTGTTGCAGGTATCGGTGTTCCGCAGATCACAGCTGTCATGGACTGTTACGAAGCAGCAAAAGAATACGGAATCCCGATCATTGCAGACGGTGGTATCAAGTATTCCGGAGATGTCACAAAGGCAATCGCAGCCGGTGCGAATGTCTGCATGATGGGAAGCATGTTTGCAGGATGCGACGAGAGCCCGGGAACATTCGAACTGTATCAGGGCAGAAAATATAAAGTATACCGCGGTATGGGATCTATCGCAGCTATGGAGAACGGAAGTAAAGACCGTTACTTCCAGGAGAATGCGAAGAAACTTGTTCCGGAAGGCGTAGAAGGACGTGTTGCTTACAAAGGACATGTTGAGGATACTGTATTCCAGCTCATGGGCGGTCTCCGTTCCGGTATGGGATATTGTGGAGCAGAAACTATTGAGAAGCTTAAAGAAACAGGCAGATTCATCAAGATTTCTGCTGCATCTCTTAAGGAATCTCATCCACATGATATTCACATCACAAAAGAAGCGCCAAACTATAGCGTAGATGATAAATAATAAAGATTTACAGTAATATATGCCCTGGTTGGCTGCTAGTGGAAGGAAAGCAAATACCTTCCGGCATGCTGACCGGGGTGTTTTTTGTTTATTATTCATTGGAAGAGGCGTAATAAATATATGATGGGGGATAGCTGGGTTAAGATGCATTATTTCCGAGGAGTGCTATAGAACCAATATAATTATAAGAGAAGGTAAAAATGCAGAAACAGACAAAAAGGAAAAGAACGGGGACCAAAACAGCAAAAACGACAGTGAGATCACGAAGAACCAAGACAGCAGAAACAGCAAAGAAAAATGGAATTTCAAAGACTGTAAAATCTGCAAAGCCATATGCGGCAAAAAAACCTGCAGGCAGAAAGAAACGGGGGAAAAGCAGCAGGGTCAGACAGAGAAATCAAAGGGTTCTTATTATCGGTTTACTGATGGTTATTATAGTTCTGGCGGGATGGATCGTTATAAATCGTATGAGTGAAAATGGATGGAGTATTGGAGGATTTATACATAATTCTGACACAGTGGTTTCTGATACAGAACAGTCAGAAACAGATTCATCAGATTCTTCCGGTGGTCCGGAACAATGGCAGAAAGAAGGGGCACCATACATAGATGTGGAATTGCTTACACCGAATGAATATTCCAGACCGCAGATTCCAATTGAGAGTGTACAGTATATAGCGGTTCATTATACTGCAAATCCGGGAGCAACAGCGATTGCTAACCGGAACTATTTTGAAAATTTAGCGAATACTCATGATACAAAAGTAAGCAGTCATTTTGTGGTGGGACTGGAGGGAGAGGTAGTACAGTGTATTCCAACTTCAGAGATGTCTTACGCAACAAATTCCCGCAATGTAGATACATTATCTATCGAGTGTTGTCATCCTGATGAGACAGGAAAATTTAATGATGCAACGTATGATTCGGTAGTAAAATTAACAGCGTGGCTTTGCACAAGGTTTGATTTAACTTCAGAAAATGTGATTCGCCATTATGATGTCACAGGAAAAGATTGTCCGAAATATTATGTGGAGAATCCGGATGCATGGTTACAGATGAAAGCAGATATTGCAGCGCAGATTGAGACAGACTATAGCTTACAGAATAATTAATAGAGGCCGATAATCTGTTATTTATAGCAATCCCAGAAAATTTAAGGAACATTTTGAAGATTATTTCATTCGCTTGACATTTGCATTTTTGAATAACTGCGCGTCGCATTCTCGTTACTTTAGTGATGAGTTAGAGCTTGAATGAAAAAGTAAATTCTACATTCTAACATAGGGGGTGCGGACAGAATCCTGGACCAAATAAGTTTTAGGAGGTTCATATGTATTCATACGAAGACCGTATCCGCGCTGTAAAGTTTTATATTAACTGTGGTTACAATGCTGCGTATACTGTACGTAAATTGGGGTATCCTGATGTGACCAATTTAAAGCACTGGTACCGTGAGTACTCTCAGTACAATGATCTGCATCAAGGTCGTAAAAAAGTCAGCAAATTTTCTGATAAAGAGAAACGAGATGCTGTTGATTACTACTTTAGTCACGATTGTAATGCATTGAAGACGGTTAAGAATCTAGGGTATCCCAGTCGACCACTTCTCATTCAATGGGTTAAAGAACTTTATCCAGAAGAAGGAGAAAGACGTTGTAAATCTTTTAAACCACATGTAAGATGTTCTCAAGAGGAAAAAATCCAGGCAGTTATGGAATCATGCAGAGGTAACTTAAAGATATCACAAATTGCTGAGATATACGGTGTTACCCCTTCTGCGGTTTCCACTTGGAGAAAAGAGCTGCTTAGCGAAGGGAGAATATTGAAAATGCAACAACCCTCTGCTAATGATAAATCTATTGATGAACTGATGCGCGAAAAGGCTGAATTAGAAGCAAAAGTCAAACGCCTCGAACGCGATGTATACAAGTTGCAATTAGAACGAGATGTCCTTGAAAAAGCCGGTGATATCTTAAAAAAAGAGAAGGGCATCAGTCTCGATAAATTGACAAATCGCGAAAAAGTATTCTTGATTGATGCCCTACGAAATCAATATAAGTTAAATGAACTATTACCGGTTCTAAGGCTCTCTAAAAGCAGTTATTGTTATCAGGTACAATGCATAAAACGTGAAGATAAATATAAAGAGATTCGCGAGAAAATAAAAGTACTCTTTGTGCACAATAAGGAAAGATATGGCTATCGGCGTATACATTGTCTGCTAAAACGAGAGGGCATTATTGTCTCTGAAAAAGTCGTTCGTCGTATAATGAATGAGGAACAACTACTAGTAAAAACAACAAAGAAACGTAAATACAACTCATATAAAGGTGAATTAAGTCCAGAGGTTGAAAATGTAATCAATCGCGATTTTTCAGCACCTCAACCAAATCAGAAGTGGCTTACCGATATAACTGAATTTCATATACCTGCAGGAAAAATTTATCTTTCGCCTATAATAGATTGCTTTGATGGTATGGCTGTTTCATGGACAATAGGAACTTCACCAAATGCTGAGCTGGCGAATACCATGCTTGTCAACGCAATTGACACATTGAAAGATAATGAACGTCCTTTGGTTCATTCGGACAGAGGTTGTCATTATCGATGGCCAGATTGGATAAACTTGATGGATGGGGCTGCACTGACCCGTTCTATGTCAAAAAAAGGATGTTCTCCGGACAATTCTGCATGTGAAGGGTTCTTTGGCCGCCTCAAGAATGAAATGTTTTATAACAGAAACTGGAATCATATTTCTATAGAATCGTTCGTTAATGAACTTGATAAATATATGCACTGGTATAATGAAGATCGAATCAAAATGTCACTTGGTGGAATGAGCCCACTTGAGTATAGACGTAGTCTAGGAATAGCAACTTAGTCCAAGAAAACGTCCGCACCCCCTTTACTCTTGCAAGGTAGAATTTAAAAATACATTTAACCGTGATGAGTTAGACGCGCAAATTTTTTATTCAAAGAAAGAACATATGTTTACTTCTGGCACTATATGTGCTAAAATATAGCCATGGGTAGTAGAAAAAACAACAGAATCTGAGAAAAGAGTTATCAGGGAGAAATAAAAATGCAGATAATATCCAGTTATGGTGTAGAATTACGAAAACAGAATATCCCGATCCGCCAGACACTGGAGATATACCGTTCTGCTGTCAGCTATCTGATTGGAATTTATGTGCAGGTATGGGAAGAATTAGCAGAAATCCCGGATGCAAAGAGGCGTTTTAATGCTGCAGAACATCTGGTACATACTACGAAGAAAAACCATGCCTGTTTTGATTTTGATATCCGGTTCCCAAAGATGCCTTCCTATCTGCGCAGATCTGCCATTCAGCATGCACTGGGGACAGTATCCTCTTATAAAACACGGCTGGATCTATGGGAAAAGACAGACGGAAAGAGCGGGAAACCAAAGCTTGTATATGAAAACCATGCCATGCCGGTCTTCTACCGTGATGTCATGTACCGTGAGGGAGCGGAAGGGAAAGACGAAGCATACCTGAAACTCTATGACGGCCATGACTGGAAATGGTTCTGTGTACGTCTGGAGCATACAGATATGGAATATCTGAGAAAATACTGGTCAGGGAAAAAGGCATCTGCCCCGACTCTGGAAAAGAGACATCGGAAGTATTTTTTGCGTTTTTCCTATACAGAAGAAGTAACACTTACCAAAACACCTATGAAAGAACAGATCATCTGCAGTGTGGACTTAGGGATTAATACCGATGCAGTCTGTACCATCATGCGGGCAGACGGAACTGTCCTGGGAAGAAAATTTATCAATCATCCCAGTGAAAAAGACCGGATGTACCATACATTGGGACGGATCCGCAGATTCCAGAGGGAACATGGTTCTGCGCAGACACAGGGAAGATGGGCATATACGAAACGTCTGAATACAGAACTGGGCAAAAAGATTGCAGGTGCGATTGTAAGATATGCGGAAGAAAACCATGCAGATGTGATCGTGTTCGAGTATCTGGAGATGCAGGGGAAGATATCGGGAAAGAAAAAGCAGAAACTGCACCTGTGGAGAAAAAGAGATATCCAGAAGTGTTGTGAACATCAGGCACACAGGAAAGGGATGCGGGTATCCAGAATCTGTGCATGGAATACCAGCAGACTGGCTTATGATGGTTCCGGGGTGGTAACACGTGACTGGGAAAATCACAGCATCTGTACTTTCCAGACAGGAAAACGATATAATTGTGACCTGTCAGCATCCTGTAATATAGGGGCGAGATATTTTATAAGGGAACTTTTAAAACCCCTTCCGGCAACGGAAAGGTCTTTACTGGAGGCAAAAGTCCCTTCTGTAAAGCGTAGGACCTCATGTGTCTATGCAGATCTGAGGAAACTCCATTCAGAAATGGAATTCTTAAAAGCAGCATAGATACAGGCAGATATACAGCGGACTACCTGTAATGTGGGAACCAGCCATATCCGGCATGGGAAATACGCATAACTGCGCACCTAAGTTACAGGCGTATCCACCGATATTCAGTCTGACGCCTAAAGCGTCTGGAAGCACGCGACTTCAGTCGTGTGAGGATAAAGTTTTTAATTCACATGGAGGGCATAAAAAATCACGAGGGAAATCATAAAGAAAATCAGCAGCCTGCAAAAAAATTTGCCTTGAAATCCGCAAAGAAGTATTGTACTATAATAACAGCGTGTGAGTTTTTCACAACAGTGCCTGCATGACTGGCGGAAGTAGGATCACCTACAGGGAGTGCAGCGTGGATATGAGCCGACCGCCTGGGCAGCCTGGAGATAAAGGGTTTCCCAGGCTTTTTTTGACCTTATTTTTAAAGAAAAGGAGAAAAAACTATGGAAATGTTATCACTGGAAAAAGAACTGAAAGAGAATTCCTATCCTGGAAGAGGAATTGTAATCGGACGTTCCGCAGACGGTAAGAAAGCAGTGACAGCTTATTTCATCATGGGCAGAAGCGAGAACAGCAGAAACAGAGTATTTGTAGAGGATGGTGAGGGAATCCGTACCCAGGCGTTTGATCCGTCCAAACTTACAGATCCGAGTCTGATCATCTATGCACCTGTACGTGTACTGGGAAACAAAACAATCGTAACTAACGGAGATCAGACAGATACCATTTATGAGGGAATGGATCATCAGCTTACTTTTGAGCAGTCCTTAAGAAGCAGAGAATTCGAGCCGGACGGTCCGAACTATACACCTCGTATCTCCGGTGTTATGCACGTAGAGAACGGAAAATTCAACTATGCAATGTCAATTCTCAAGAGCAACAACGGAAATCCGGATGCATGTAACAGATACACATTTGCATACGAGAATGCCATTGCAGGAGAGGGACATTTCATCCATACTTATAAATGTGACGGAAATCCACTTCCAAGCTTTGAAGGCGAACCGAAACTGGTAGCAATTCCGGATGATATGGATGAGTTTGCAGAACTTCTCTGGAACAGCCTGAACGAAGATAACAAAGTATCTCTGTTTGTGAGATATATTGATATTGAGACTGGTAAGTACGAAAGTAAGATCATTAATAAAAATAAATAACAGTCAGTCACGGAGTCAGTTACTGAATCGTGTTATTGTGCACAGAATGAATAGTAGCCTGAACACAGATAATATGCGCAGATTACCGTGAACAGAAGACAATGCTTTTGCAGTAAAGGATTATTTACAGAAATCAATTTTGGAATATTTATTTCGTTCATACGGAGGATTAATACAATGAAAGAATTCGAATTAAAATATGGCTGTAACCCGAATCAGAAACCTGCTAAAATTTATATGGCAGATGGTTCTGAACTTCCGATCAAAGTGCTTTCCGGAAGACCAGGATATATCAATTTCCTGGATGCATTTAATGGATGGCAGCTGGTAACAAACCTGAAAAAAGCAACAGGACTTCCAGCAGCTACATCTTTTAAACATGTATCTCCGGCAGGTGCAGCAGTAGGGCTTCCACTGACAGAGACACTGGCAAAAATTTACTGGGTTAATGATATGGACTGGAAGAATTTTTCTCCATTGGCATGTGCTTATGCGAGAGCCCGTGGTGCAGACAGAATGTCTTCTTTCGGTGATTTCATTTCTCTTTCTGATGTTTGTGATAAAGATACAGCACTTCTCATCAAGAGAGAAGTATCTGATGGTGTCATCGCACCTGGATATACAGAGGAAGCACTGGAAATTCTGAAACAGAAGAAAAAGGGCAACTACAATGTTATCCAGATTGATGAGAATTATGTACCGGCTCCGCTGGAGCATAAAGAGGTATTTGGAGTAACTTTCGAACAGGGACGTCAGGAACTTGTCATTGACGATGAAATGCTTTCCAATATCGTGACTGAGAATAAAGAACTTACAGAGGAAGCAAAGCGTGACATGAAGATTTCTCTGATCATTCTGAAATATACACAGTCCAACTCTGTATGCTTCGTAAAAGATGGACAGGCTATCGGTGTTGGTGCAGGACAGCAGTCACGTGTACATTGTACAAGACTTGCAGGACAGAAGGCAGACAACTGGTTCCTTCGCCAGTGCCCGAAAGTGCTGAATCTGCCATTTAAGGACAGCATTTCCCGTGCAGAGCGTGACAATGCCATTGATGTTTATATCGGGGATGAATATATGGATGTACTTGCTGATGGTATGTGGGAGAAAACTTTCACAGAGAAACCGGAAGTATTTACAAAAGAAGAGAAACGTGCATGGCTGGATCAGATGACAGATGTTACTCTTGGATCTGATGCGTTCTTCCCGTTCAGTGATAATATTGAACGTGCGCATAAGAGTGGTGTAAAATATATTGCTCAGCCGGGTGGATCTGTGCGTGATGCGGATGTAATTGATACATGTAATAAATATGGAATGGCAATGAGCTTTACTGGAATTAGATTATTCCATCACTAAGAAATATAAAAGGGACGTGCGAGACAAATAAAGATCGTGGGTGTGGTTTCGGAGTTTAAGAAAAAAAATTTTCTAAAACTTATGCAAATGCGCCCACGATCTTTATTTGTCTTGCACTGGTATTGAAGATGGGAGATAGTGAATAATATAAGAGGTACTATAAGAAATAATGTAAGAACCTGGTAGATGATAAAATAAAAAGAACCAGCAACAGCTGATTCTCTAAGAGCGATAGACGGGGCTCGAACCCGCGGTCTCGACCTTGGCAAGGTCGCGCGTTACCAACTACGCCACTATCGCATTTATTATTTTTTGCTGAAACAGTTACCTCAGCGACAAAATATATACTACTATAAAAAGTTCTTTTTGTCAAATGTTTTTTTCACTTTTTTATAAAATTTCAAATATATATTTTTCTTTGCGTATCAGAGAATATAAAATCTGAACATTTCGTGAAGTCTGAAGAAGGAAAATTGCAAAACATCAGGGGCTGTGCTATGATTAACAAATGCAAAGAAGTTCCTGTGTAAATAGTGGACAGGAATGAAAAGCAATAAAGGAGATGAAATTTAGTCATGAAGAAAAGACTGATGATGCTGACGCTTTGTTTTTCACTGATGGTTCCGACTACGGTATCAGCGAATATCCTTGATTATGAGGGAACGATCAATGCGTATAAGCAGGACAATAAAACTCCACAGATTTTTGAAATTGATGATGGCAACGGTAAGAAGGTGACTGCAGTTGCCAAGGCAGATACAGTTTCTATATCCATCAAGTATACATATATAAGATCTAATCCGGGAAAGGATGCCGGAAAATTAAAGAAAGTATATCTCGGAACAAATGTGGAGCGTGTTGCTGTATGTGATAATGGCTGGAGCAAGGTAACTTACGAGTACAAGAATAAAAAGGGAGCACAGAAGATCATCGGGTATGTCAGAACAAAGAATATCAATGACAGTGACCAGGTGAAAACTGCAAAGGGTACTTTTACAGCATTAAAAGACAGTGACATTCTGGATTATCCGGGTAAGAAAGATGGAGAGGTAGTAGGTGAGGTTATCCAGGAGGATGAGATCAAACGTCTTGCTACGGTAAATGATATCTGGAGTCAGATTTCCTATAAAAATGATGCGGGAAAGAATACGATCGGATATATTCCTACCAATGTGCTGGAGAATGTGACAGATACGCAGGAGAGTGAAGAGGAAACGAAGATTGCAGAAGTTGATGGTCAGGAAGCAGGAGTGATCCATAAGAGTGAAGGCAAAGGGGTATTTGCGGATGCTGTAGAAGGTGTGACTGCAGATAAGGGAGAAGCTGTTAATGGAGTACAGATCGGTACTCCGGTTGCAGTATCTTCTGATGCAACTTTGAAGCCGCTGGGAACATTTAAGATCACACATTACTGTCCTTGCAGTATCTGCTGTGGTCCATGGGCAAATGGTGTTACAGCGTCTGGTGTGACTGCGACAACCAATCATACGATTGCAGTAGATCCGTCTCAGATTCCATATGGATCAAAAGTCGTAATCAATGGACAGGTTTACGTTGCAGAGGATTGTGGTGGTGCGATCAAGCAGAATTGTATCGATATTTACGTTGCGACTCACCAGGAAGGCGAAGATAAGGGCGTATATTATACAGATGTATATTTACTTCAGTAAAACTGAAAAACAGACAACATAGAAAATCCGACAGGAGCATTCTCACTTCTGTCGGATTTTTTATGTTGATCAAACGTTTTTAGCAGTCAGAGAAATTTGCTTGAAGAACTCTCTCTTGCGTATTATGCGTTTTTCAGTGCCTGTTCAATATCAGCAATAATGTCTTCTACGTTTTCAATACCAACGGAGAGACGGATCATTCCAGGTGATACACCGGCCTCTACAAGCTGTTCATCATTCATCTGACGATGGGTATGGCTTGCTGGATGCAGGATCATAGTCTTGGATGCAGCCACATGAGTAGCGATAGTAGCAAGTTTTAAGCTGTCCATAAATCGTACCGCAGCTTCTCTGCCACCTGTCAGTTCAAAAGAAATAACACCACATGTTCTGCCACTGTTCATGTATTTCTGAGCTAGTGGATAATATTTGTCATCCGGAAGTCCGGCATAGTTTACGTGAGATACCTTTTCGTGGGCATTCAGGAACTCTGCGATTTTCTGTGCGTTATAGCAGTGGCGCTCTACACGAAGCGGAAGGGTTTCCAGCCCGAGATTCAGCAGGAAGCAGTTTGTTGGAGAAGGAATGGAACCCAGATCACGCATCAGCTGAGAAGTTGCCTTTGTAATGTAGGCTTTTTTTCCAAACTGTTTGGTGTAGACAACGCCGTGATAAGATTCATCCGGTTCTGTCAGACCATGATATTTGTGTCCATAGGCATCCCAGTCAAAGTTACCACTGTCAACGATGGCGCCGCCGACCTGTACAGCATGTCCGTCCATATATTTGGTTGTGGAATGGGTAACGATATCTGCACCCCATTCAAAAGGACGACAGTTTACAGGGGTTGCGAAGGTATTATCTACGATAAGCGGAACTTCATGCTCATGAGCAACCTTTGCGAATTTCTCGATATCCAGAATTACCAGTGCAGGGTTTGCAATGGTTTCTGCAAAAAGTACTTTGGTGTTCGGACGGAATGCAGCAGCGATTTCTTCAGGTGTTGCATCTGTGTCAACAAAGGTACAGTCAATACCGAGTTTCTTAAATGTAACAGCAAGGAGATTGAACGTTCCTCCGTAAATAGTGGAAGCTGCGACAACGTGGTCACCTGCTTCGCAGATATTGAAGACGGCATAGAAGTTAGCTGCCTGTCCGGAGGAGGTAAGAATTGCGGCAACACCGCCCTCCAGATCAGCAATTTTTGCTGCTACAGCATCGTTGGTCGGGTTCTGCAGACGGGTATAGAAATATCCTTCTGCCTTCAGATCAAAGAGCTGGCCCATTTCATCAGTGGTATCATATTTATAAGTGGTACTCTGATAAACCGGGAGTGCACATGGTTCCCCCTTAGATGGAGTGTAACCGGAATGGAGACATTTAGTCTCGAGTTTGAAGTCACTCATGAGATAGTTTCCTTTCTTATGTTAAATGTTGCTTCAATAAAACGTTGTATTAATATTGGGAAAATATTGATGATATTGATACAAAATTTCATGATAGCCATAAAAAGATTATAACGCTGAAAATTAGAGAAGACAACAAAAAAGATAATAAAAAATGCCCAGGCTTTTTCTAACCAGTCATGAGATAAAAGATAACAAAAAAATGCCCAGAGCCGGAATCGAACCAGCGACACGAGGATTTTCAGTCCTCTGCTCTACCAACTGAGCTATCTGGGCATTTGGTATGTGATATGTTCACCACGAGTTTTATAATAGCATATAGATTGTTTGAATGCAAGCAAAAATTTAAAATTTTGCGAAAAAAGAGAAAATGGTGTTACTGTTCACAGGTAATATCCCGCGAGGTGTTTTGTGTGAGCGAAGGTCACAGAAAACCCGAGACATACCGCGCGAATTTATGCGATTAGCATAAATTCTGTGCATCGCGAAGCGTGTTACTGGACACGGAGTGAACAGTAACAAAATGGTGGAGATATACCTTATCTGGCCATAAGGTATATCTTTTCCATATCTTTCATATTGAGCTGTTTGAATACGCCAATGGTGCGGGTATCTTCAAAGCTGCATTTGAATGCAAGGTCATGGATTTCCTGCTCAGTGAGGTCAAGCCCCAGTTCATGTAAACTGGTTGGCATTTCCACGGAACGGAAAAAGTTTTCCATTGCTTCAATTCCAGCGAGGGCTGTTTCTTTATAGTCGGTTCCACATGGGATATCGAATACGTTAGTTGCGAATTGCGCAAAACGTTCCGGGTTTACTTCGTAAACGTAACGGGCCCAGCTTCCCCAGATGGCGGCGAGCCCGGCACCGTGGGTGACATCGTAGACGCCGCCAAGTTCATGCTCAAGCTGATGGCAGGCCCAGTCACCACCGCCTGTGCCACATCCGGTCAGGCCATTGTGGGAGAGGCTTCCGGCCCACATGATTTCTGCCCTGGCACTGTAGTTGTCTGGCTCTTTCATGAGAATGCGGGCATTGTAGATGACTGTCTGCATGAGAGATTCGCTGATACTGTCGGTAATCTCCATGGTTTCAATATTTACGAAGTAGCGTTCCATGGTGTGCATAAGGATATCTACACAGCCGCTTTCTGTCTGATACTGAGGGAGTGTGTATGTGAGGCGTGGATTTAAGATGGCAAATCTGGGTCTGCAGTAATCAGTTTTTGCGCAGCCTCGTTTTTCTTTGGTTTCTTCGTTCGTGATAACGCTGGAACTGCTCATTTCACTTCCGGAAGCTGCAATTGTGAGGACTACGCCGATAGGAAGGCAACCTACCGGAGTTGCCTTTTTCAGACAGAAATCCCATACATCTGTATCCGGGTTTGCAACGCCGTATCCGATTGCTTTGGAGGAATCGATAACACTTCCACCGCCTACAGCCAGGATGAAATCTACATTTTCTTTTTTACATAAATTAATTCCTTCATAGACTTTTGAAAGATGTGGATTAGGTACAACGCCGCCCAGAGTAACATATTCAAGTCCAGCTTCTTTCAGATTAGCAGAAATCTCACTGATCAGCCCGGAACGTACAGCACTTTGACCGCCATAGTGGATCAGCACTTTTTTTGCTCCATATTCTTTCAGCAGAGAACCTGCCTGAAGGTGGGTATCTTTTCCAAAGATGACGCGGGTTGGTGTATAATATTCAAAATTTCTCATAATATCTAAATTACCTCCGATGATTTAACAGACTGTCTGTTAGCTGTAATGCTATATAGATATGTAGGTTTCACAAACAGTAAGCTGGCAAACAGTACCAGTGAATAATGTTTCGTTTATAAGTACAATAGTTACTGGCCGTGTTTTGTTATTATCAGTGAAAACGGGGACAGTAACGTACAATATTATTAAAGCAAATAATAGGAAAATAGTCAAAAAATAATAAAAAATTTAAAAATATATTAAAAGACAGGAAAAGAATGGCTGCGCTGAAATGTATCTATAAATTTCTTCACAGATACCTATAATTTTCTACACACCTAAATTGGAAAGACAGAAATTTATAGATTTTGGACAGAAAATTTTATGGGCATTATGCGAACGAAATGATATGATAAATACACTTAAATATACAAAGTGAACAAAAAAAGGAGGAAATAAGAAATGAAGAAAAGAATGTACAAGATTATGGCACTTGCCATGACAGCAGCTATGGTGGTACCTATGGCAGCACAGACAACTGCATTTGCAGCTGACGACAAAGAAATTACTTACTGGAACATCGCGGTAGAGAGCCCGGACAAAGATATTGTTACCGCAGCAGTAGATAAGTTCAACAAAGAAACAGAGTCAGGCTACACAGTAAATCAGGTATCCATCCAGAACGATACATACAAAGAAAAACTTGTTATCGCTATGAGCTCTGGTGAATGCCCTGATATGTACTCAAGCTGGTCAGGTGGCCCAATGTACGAATACATTGATTCCGGATTTGCTCAGCCGATTGATGATCTTCTTGATCAGTCTGATATCAAAGATAAACTTCTGGATGCAGCTATCGAGCAGGGAAGCTACAACGGACATGTATATGCAATCCCATATCTGAACGTATCACTGGCTGGTATCTTCTACAATAAAGAGATGTTTGAACAGTACGGACTGGAAGAGCCGAAAACATTAGCAGATCTGGAGAACATCTGTGCAACATTAAAAGAGAACGGAATCACACCATTTGCACTTGCTAACGGATCTAAATGGACAGGTTCCATGTACTTTATGTCTCTGGCAGCTCGTTATGGCGGACTGGAACCATTCCAGAATGCAGTTGCAGGAACAGGCAAATTTACAGATGACTGCTTCATCAAAGCAGGTGAGAAGATTCAGGAGTGGGTTAACAACGGATACTTCCCGGATGGTGTAAACTCCTTAAGCGAGGATGACGGACAGGCTAAGCAGTTAATGTATCAGGAAACAGCAGGTATGCTGCTCTGCGGATCATGGTATACAGGAACATTCCAGTCTGACAGTGAAGAATTCTATCAGAAGATCGGCTGGTTCCCATTCCCGGCAATCGACGGATCTGACGCTGATTCTACAATCCAGATCGGTACTGTAGGTGACCAGTTCATTTCCTTCAACTGCGAAGGCGACAAACTTGCAGCAGCATTCGAGTGTGCAGCAGACCACTTATCAGACGAAGTTGCTGATATCACATACTCCAACAACAAGATTGTTCCTGTAAAAGACGCAGGCGACCACATCACAGACCCTGTTGTACAGGAAATCTTTGATGCAGCTGAAAACGCATCCTCTATCCAGCTGTGGTATGATCAGTACCTGCCAACATCTGTTGCATCTGCACATCTTGATGGCTTACAGGAAGTATTTGGTCTGACAAAGACTCCACAGGAAGCACAGGAAGAAATGCAGGCAGCTATGGATGAATATTTAAGCACTAAATCTGATTCCAGTGCAGCTGAGGACACAGAAGAAGCAGCAGATGACGCAGCAGCAGAGGAAGATGCTGAATAATCTTTTAAGGTAAAGCAGGCATTCATGCTGACCTGAGTAAGGTGAGAAAAGAAGGGTCTGCACATGTTAAAAGTGCAGACCCCTTCTTAATCTTAATATGATAGAAAATTATGTCGCTGAAGCGACCCGTCACAGGAGGGAAATCCTGTAAGCAGGATTTTTTTTTTGAAAAATATGTGAGCACACAGAGCGTGCTTGAAAAATCATTTCAAAGTAGATCATATGTCAAACAGCATGTCAGGAAATATATCAAAATTATCTTAAAAATATATATCTAAACATATTCCGAAAGTATTTTTCAAACATACTCTGGCACACTTTAGGTCAGATGATCAAACATGAAAATAATAAAAGGGAGGCACCAAAATGAATGAAAAAGGGATATCTCTGGCTCAGTTAAGACAGAGAAAAACACGTCAGACAGCGGCACTCTTTCTGGCACCTGTAGTCATTTTGTTAGTAGTATTTATCGCGTATCCAATCATTGATACATTCATCACCAGTGGATATCAGTGGAATGGTATTTCCGCAGACAAAAAGATGATAGGACTTGCAAACTGGGCAAAATTGATCAAGGATACAAAATTCTGGACAGCATTTAAGAACAACGTTATTATCATGGTTTTATCCATTGTTATCCAGATTCCGCTAGGACTTGCAATGGCAACATTCCTTGATTTTGGCGGTAAGAAACTTACAGTCTTTAAAGTTATCTGGTTTATCCCAATGCTTATGTCTTCTGTTGCAATCGGTTTCCTTTTCACATATGCACTTGCAACAAACGGCGGTATTGTCAGCACAATTTCCGGATGGTTCGGAGGCGGCAACATTGACCTTCTCGGTAACCCGAAATTAGCATTGCTTACAGTTATCCTTATCATTGCATGGCAGTTTACACCATTCTACATGGTTTACTTTATGGCTGGTTACACAAACATTCCATATGATGTATTTGAAGCAGCCAGAATCGACGGCGCTACAAGAGGACAGTATTTCTGGAAGATTGCACTTCCGCTTCTTGTTCCGTCAATCAAGAGTGCAGCCATCCTCTCAATGGTTGGATCTCTGAAATACTTCGACCTGATCTATGTTATGACAGGCGGTGGTCCTGGTACATCTACAGAATTGATGGCAACCTATATGTACAAAGAATCATTCAAGAACTTTAACATGGGTTATGGTTCTGCCATTGCAGGCGGTATGTTTATCCTGATCACAATGGTATCTATGATCACAATGAAACTCATCAACGGAAAACAGGAGGATTAAGGAATGGACAGCTATAAGAAAAGTAGAAGAAAAAGCATCATAGCCTGGATCATTGCTTTTGTTCTTGCTATCGGTGCAGCAATCGTATCATTTATGCCTTTTGTATTCATGGTACTGAACTCTTTCAAAGAGAAATTTGAAATGCTTACCAAAGGTGTATTCCAGCTTCCTGATAAACTGAACTGGTCTAACTATACGGAAGTACTTACAGGTGGATTTGGAAACTATTTTAAGAACAGTGTAATTGTTCTGGCAATCTCTCTGATCCTGTTACTGTTTATCTCAGCATGTGCTTCTTACCCTCTGGCAAGATTTAAATTCAAAATGGCACAGCCGATCTACGCGATCATCGTAGCATGTATGTCAATTCCTGTACATATTACATTGATTCCTGTATTTAAAATGTCAAAGTCAACAGGACTTTATGACACAATCTGGTCACTGATCGGACCGTATATTGCATTCGCAGTTCCGATTTCTGTATTTATTCTGACCAGCTTTATGAAAGAGATTCCGAGAGAAATTGAAGAATCCGCTGAAATTGATGGATGTGGAAAAATTCAGATGTTCTTCTCCATGATCCTGCCGCTTTCCAAACCTGGAATGGCAACACTGGCAATCTACAATGGTGTAAATATGTGGAATGAGTTCTCATTCGCAAATACACTGACACAGTCCGCACAGAATCGTACACTGCCGCTGGCAATCTGGGAATTCCAGGGACAGTACTCCATGAACACACCAATGATCATGGCAGTTCTTACATTAACACTTTTACCAATGGTTATCATGTTTATTGTCTTCCAGGATAAACTGGTAAAAGGTATGACAGCAGGTGCTGTAAAGGGGTGATTCTTTCCGCAGAATCTGTTGTGTCCATTTACCGTTGAACATGGTATGATATTAAGGGGGCAAAATTTTTGCCCCCTAATCGTGTACACGAGTATATGTGAAATTATATGACAGACGAGGAAAGACGACATGAACAAATGGAAAACGAAATTCGGCCGCTGGAAATTTGATAAAAAAATACTTTTGCTTGTAACCGCCAGTATTCTTATTGTAACACTGACGGTTGCAGGTGTTTCCCTGACTTTTTCGCTGGCATCGATGAAAGAGCAGTCGATAGAACTTCTACAGATGCAGAACAATACAGTCGCAGAATCTTTTCAGGGATCCATGGATTCATATAAAGAAATCGTATTGGGTACGATTATGGATGATTCTGTACAGAATTACTGCAGGCAGGTGCAGAGAAATGCGCTGAAAACAGCAGATATTAATGCAGTTTACAGTAAGCTTGAGAATCTGAATAATATGTATGAGAGTCTGAACTTTGCTGCTATTGTCAGTTCGGATTATGAGAGTTACTACTATAGGGGAAAAGGTTCTTTGTCAGTAACACAGTTTGAAGAAGTGTATCCTCAGGCATATGATAAAAGTAAATATGCGCAGAAAGGAACTCTGAAAGTTTCCTATAATAATGATTATTATAAAGGGAACAGATACACACTGAGCCTGTATTATCCGCTATATGATACCAGAAAAGTATCTGATGCCCAAGGTCTTCTGTGTATGAATTTCGATGACCCGGCAGTACAGAGGATGCTGGCTGTGGGAGATTCTTCAGCGGAAACAAGAGTGGTTGACACAGGCGGAATGGTCCTGCTTTCGAAGGATAAAGAGGAGACAGGCCGTTATGTAAATTACATAGATGAGATGGAAAATGGGATACAGATATTTACAAAGAATGGAAATATGTATGTATGTCAGAAAATAAAAAACTGGAACTATTATGTGGTTAGTTCGATTTCATCGTATAAACTGATGGAATCCGGATTCCGTACAATCGTTGTTGTGATCATTGTTCTGATCATAGTGCTGATCACTGTAAGCATTATTATAAGAATTTTGGTCAAGAAGATGTATCAGCCTCTTGATAAGGTAGTATCCAAGATGGATCATGTTGCAACAGGATCCCTGAGAACACGAATTAATGTGGATAATATGGGAGAAGATTTTACCAAATTGGCGGTCGGCTTTAATTCCATGATGGACGAGATCGAAGTACTGATGGAACAGGTAAAACTGGAACAGCATCAGCTGGAGCAGATTCGTTTTAATGCCCTTCAGTCGCAGATCCAGCCGCATTTCCTGTATAATACACTGGAATGTATCCACTGGCAGGCGATTGCTGAAGGAAATAAAGAAATTTCCACAATGGTAAAAGCACTTGCGAAGTATTACAGGATCTGTCTCAGCAAGGGACACGATGTGATACCAATCAGAGAAGAGATAGAACACATCAGAAATTATATGATCATCCAGAACATGAGATACGACAATATTATCGGAAGTGAGATCGTCGTGGAATCTCGGGTGGAAGAAAGCCTGATACCGAAGCTGACCTTGCAGCCTTTGGTAGAGAATTCCATTTACCATGGAATGAAAGTAAAAGAGGGAAAAAAAGGTACGCTTTATCTTACCGCATATAAAGATGGGGATGAAGTTGTGATCAAAGTATCAGATACCGGTACAGGAATGAGTCAGGAACAGATAGATGAAATGAATGAACAGCTCTCCAGATATGAGGATTCCTTCGGATATGGAGTGCGGAATGTAAACAAGAGGATTGAACTTCTTTTTGGTGAAGGATATGGGCTTCATTATCAGAAGAATGATTCGGGTGGGGTAACTGTCGTAATCCATCTGCCATATCAGACAGAAATCAAAAAGAACACAGCGGGAGGCGAGTGGACGTGTGTATAGAGTACTGATAGTTGATGACGAAAAAATGATACGCATGGGTATGAAAAATGCCATAGACTGGAAGAAACTGGGAATTGACGATGTCTTTACTGCTGCGTCAGGAAACGAGGCTTTGAAGATTCTCAAAGAAGAAGGCCCTGAAATTATGGTTACAGATATCCAGATGACAGAAATGACGGGTCTGGAACTGATTAAAGCGGCCAGAGAATCAGTACCTGAACTGCGTGTGATCGTGCTTACAGGATTTGATAATTTTGAGTATGCAAGAGAGAGCCTGCGGCTTCAGGTGCAGGATTTTTTCCTGAAACCGATTGACGAAGATGACCTTTTCGAGGCAATAGAAAAGCAGATAAATGAACTGAAAAAACAGGAGAATGAAGAAAGACATCAGGCCAGAATGTGGAGGTCTCAGGGATCTGTAGTTCAGATGAGGCTGGAGCAGTGTATGAGAAATTTGGTTCATGCGAAGGCAGATAACGAGATGCAGTTATACATTCTGCAGAATGATTTCCAGTTTGATGTTAAGCAGAAAATGAGCCTGATCCTTCTGGAACAGGGTATGTATACAGATCAGCAGAACGATGAAAAATTTCGTGCAATGTCTGTTAAAAATGTCTGTATGAGTATGGTGGATTCCCAGAACAGAGGAATCACATTCACAGATGATGACGGTACAATCGCGATTGTCTGTTTTGAAAAGAATGATGATGACAGCGTCCTGGAACAGATAGAAGAGTTGTCGGATGTGCTGAAGGATGAATTTGAATATAAACCAAAGATTACAGTTGGAAGTACTGTGCAGGGGTTTGAAAACCTGGCAATATCCTACAATGATGCCAGATATCTTCTGGAACATGAGAAAAAGAATATTCAGGATATTATACAGACGATGGGGGCTCAGAACAAGAAGAAAATTTTCTGGGAAATCTATGCGGAACTGCGAAATATCATGATTTCCAATATAGGAACTCCAGATTATGTACTGAAGGCATTTAACACCTTTTCTAAAGCAACGGAATCCTACAATCTTTCCTCTGCGGCTGTGCGTAGATGCTGTTTTGAGATTGCATCCTCTCTGATTTTTTCTTACATGGAAGAATCTTGTGATGTGGAAGAAGGAAAGCTGGATGCACTCTCTAAAAGCCTGTCATCAGCAGGAAAAGAAGAGGCCTGTGAGATTACGAGAATGTTTATTGAGCAGCTTATTGGAAAAGATGAGGAGAATGTACATTATACCATTTCCAATGCAAAACACTATATAGATGAGCATCTGGCAGAGGATATTTCTGTTTCCAGTATTGCAGCAAATCTTTATATCACACCGAATTATTTCTCCAGATTATTCAAGAGGATTACCGGTGAAGGATGTAACGAATATATTGTCAGAAAGAGGATCGAGAAAGCGAAAAGCCTGCTGGAAACTACCAGCATTAAGACTGGAAAGATTGCTATGATGGTAGGATACAGGGATACAAATTATTTCTCTCTGGCATTTAAGAAACATACAGGAAAGTCACCGACAAAATACAGAGAAGAAATGCAGAATACATAAAGCACTTTTAAACACACTCTGGTATAGCGAAATTAAGTATCAGACGAACAAATATCAAACTATATAATACAGGAGGATCTGAAATGAAAGACCACAGAAAAGAAAGAGCAGAAGCAAGAAAAAAAGCAGAGAAACTGGTATCCCAGATGACGATTCTGGAGAAGGCTTCCCAGCTAAAATATGATGCTGCTCCTGTGAAGAGACTGGGTGTTCCAGCATACAATTACTGGAATGAAGCACTGCACGGAGTAGCCAGAGCGGGTGTGGCGACCATGTTTCCACAGGCAATCGCAATGGCAGCAGTATTTGACGATGAAGAGATGAAAAAAGTCGGTGATATCATCGCAACAGAAGGCAGAGCAAAATACAATGCATACTCCTCAAAAGAAGACAGAGACATTTATAAAGGTCTTACTTTCTGGTCACCGAACGTAAATATTTTCAGAGATCCGAGATGGGGAAGAGGTCATGAAACCTACGGTGAAGATCCATATCTGACATCCAGACTTGGCGTGAAATTTGTAGAAGGGCTCCAGGGTGACGGACCTGTAATGAAAGCAGCAGCATGCGCAAAGCATTTTGCAGTACACAGTGGTCCGGAATCTCTCAGACATGAATTTGATGCACAGGCAAGTATGAAGGATATGTGGGAAACATACCTTCCGGCTTTTGAAGCACTTGTAACAGAAGCGGATGTTGAAGCTGTGATGGGGGCCTATAACAGAACAAACGGAGAACCATGCTGTGCACATAAATATCTTATGGAGGATGTCCTGAGAGGAAAATGGAAATTTGAAGGTCATTTTACTTCAGACTGCTGGGCGATCCGTGACTTCCATGAACATCATATGGTAACTTCTACACCAAGACAGTCCGCTGCTATGGCATTAAATGCAGGATGTGACCTGAACTGTGGAAATACATATCTTCATATGATGGGAGCTTACCAGGATGGACTTGTGACAGAAGAGAAAATCACAGAATCCGCAGTAAGACTGCTGACAACCAGATACCTCCTGGGCTTATTTGACGGAAGTGAATATGATAAGATCCCGTACAGTGTGGTAGAGTGCAACGAGCATATTGATGAGGCCCTTAAGATGGCAAGAAAGAGCTGCGTACTTCTGAAGAATGACGGAGTGCTTCCGATTGATAAATCGAAAGTAAATACCATTGGTGTGATCGGACCGAATGCAGACAGCCGTGCTGCTCTGATTGGAAATTATCATGGAACTTCTTCAGAATATATCACTGTTCTTGAGGGAATCCGCGCAGAGGCAGGGGATGATGTAAGAATCCTTTACTCCCAGGGATGTGATTTATATAAAGATAAGGTTGAAAATCTGGCATGGGATCAGGACAGAATCTCTGAGGCAGTGATCACAGCGGAGAACAGCGATGTGGTTGTACTCTGTGTAGGCCTGGATGAGACTCTGGAAGGAGAAGAAGGAGATACAGGAAATAGCGATGCATCCGGTGATAAAGTTGACCTTCACCTTCCGAAAGTACAGGAAGAACTGATCGAGAAAGTAACTGCAGTAGGTAAACCTACCATCGTAGTTCTTATGGCAGGAAGTGCGATTGACCTGAACTATGCACAGGATAACTGCAATGGAATACTCCTTGCATGGTATCCGGGAGCAAGAGGCGGACGTGCAGTGGCAGACCTTCTCTTCGGAAAAGAATCTCCATCAGGAAAACTCCCGATCACTTTCTACAAAGATCTGGAAGGAATGCCGGAATTCACAGACTACTCCATGAAGAACAGAACTTATCGTTACATGGAGAAAGAAGCACTTTATCCATTTGGATACGGACTTACATACAGCGATGCCTGCGTAACAGGTGCAGAGGTTGTTGGTGAAGTATCTGCGGAGTCCGACATTACATTAAAAGCAACTGTTAAGAATAACGGAACTGTAGACACAGATGAAGTTGTTCAGATATATATCAAAGATCTTGATTCTCCACTTGCAGTCCGCAATTACAGTCTTTGCGGATTTAAGAGAGTGTCGCTGAAAGCAGGAGAAGAGAAAACTGTAGAATTTACAGTTTCAAATAAAGCAATGAATGTAGTGGATGAAGATGGTAACCGTTATATCGCAGGAAAACATTTCCGCTTATTTGCAGGTGTATCCCAGCCGGATGCAAGAAGTGCAGAACTGACAGGACATAAGCCGGTTGAAGTTGAGATCACACTTTAACAAAATTTTATCCACTTGACTATTTAAACAGATCAGGTAGGCCACCTGCGTAGACTGTGAAAAGCAGGCAGGGGGACAAAATAAAAAGCCATATCATATATGGACAGGAGGAACACAGACATGAAAAATAAAATTAAAAAAATATTACTTCTTGGAATGACAGCCGTGTTTACTGCTGGCATGGCAGGTACAGCAGTTATATCCTGTCCTGTATGGGCAGATGAAACAGAAGACGCAGCAGAGGAGTATGAGGCAGCAGAAGAAACAACAACAGGAGATGCCGGAGACGAAACTGCAGATAAGGCAGAAGATACAGCGGAAACTACAGAGCTGAAGAATGTAGAACATCCAAGAATGTCCACCTATTCCATCCGTAGCTTTTCCATTGTAAAGGACGGCGAAGAAGTATTTCAGATCAAACAGGAACCGGCAGATTATAAGATGGATTTCGACTACTGGGAGATTACCAATCCTTATGATGAGATTGCAACAGTAAACACTGAGAATATGTATGAAATGTTTGGAGTACTGGTTGACTTTGATCTCAGTAACGGTGTTGATGCGGCAGATGCAGATACCGGACTGGATAAGACACAGACTTATTTTACCGTAGATTTCGTAAACACAGTCAATGACGATACCGCCAGAGAAACACAGGACGCAGATGCAACAGCAACAATCCTCATCGGAAATACAGATGATAACGGTGATTATTATGCATGTGTAAAAGGATATGAGGATGCAGTTTATCTGATTCCCAAAGAGTCTGTGAACAGCCTTCTGGAACTGAAACCATTTAATCTGCTTCTGAAGATCCCGGCACTGGTAAATATCGATACACTTGACAGCGTAGACATGAATATTGGGAAGAAAACCTATACAATGAAGCTGGACGGTGGAGATTACAAGTTCGGTAAGAAGACTGTAAAGAAAGAGAAATTTACGGAACTGTATCAGGCGATTCAGAGTGTAATGCTTGATTCTGAGATTGAAGAGACAAAAGATGCAGCAGATAAAGAAGAAGTCCTGACTGTAACATTTCACAGAAACACAGAGGAAGCTCCGGAAGTAACTCTGAAATATTACACATACGATGATACTTATGATAGTGTGGAAATCAATGGAACTGAGAGATTTCTTGTAAAGGCTGAAGATGTAGATGCACTGGTGAAACAGATAAAAAAAGCATTTTAATCAATAAACTGCTGAGCAGTTATTGGGTTATGTTCAAGAGGAGCAGAGGATGATTTTATCTGCCTGACTAAAAAGATATAGATATTGTAAACAGTAAAAACGGATTGCGAAGCTCATATTGAGCGGCAATCCGTTTTTGCGTTATATTGTTTGATTTTTTATGGCTTTGTTAATTGGAAATAGCGATTACTCTCCTTGATAGTTGAACCAGTCAAAGTCAGCATAGTTAGTACTTGGCTGATGATTGGAACTTGTATACATACCAATGTATGTTCCGGTAAATCCGTTATTTACTACAGAGCTTAACAGAGAAGCATCCAGTCCTCTGACAAGCGGGATCATCTCCTGCTCTGTGTATCCATAATAGAAATCATAATCAGTAGTATTTCCCTGAACACTGAGGTAGAGGCGTTTTACATCTTTAATCTCGGTTTCTGCGAGCAGAGATTTGCTGCCATTTTCTGTTTTGTAAGCCTGAAGGAAAGGTCTGTCGTTTTTCTGGGTTAACACCATGAGATAATGGAAACGGTCATCCTGCACAAGGGCAATTCCTGCCTCTTCATTTTTATTTGCAGGGGTAAATTCCATAGCTGTTTTTGCCAGGAATACTTTATGACGCTGTCTGCGGCCTACGAAAGAAGGAAGGCAGATCTCATTCATAACTTCTTTTCTTGTATACAGACGCAGATATCCGAAACGGTCTGCCAGAGAATAGATTGGTTCAACTGGCGGATGAATGGTGTTCCACTGCATCAGCAGAGTGTTGCATTCAAAGTTATCAGATTCAGGCATTAAAGGATAAATAGTCTTAGGAAGATCCGGAAGGCGGTCTTCGGTCTGGACAAGTCCTGTTTCATTATCGACCATAGGCCATCCGTCCTCTGCCCATACGATTGGAACCATAAAGGTTTCGCGTCCAAGATTATAATGACCTCCCTCATACGGGCGTACAGCAAGAAGAACCATCCACCATTCACCATTTTGAGTTTCTACGATATCTGCATGTCCTGTTACAGAAATCGGGTTTAACAGAGGCATATGTCTGTGAGTAACGATCGGATTTCTCGGGCAGATCTCATAATCGCCCTGGATAGTGCGGCAGCGAGCCATCTGTACACTGTGATTTACGAAAGTGCCGCCTTCTGCAACGAGAAGATAATACCAGCCATCTTTTTTATAAATATGTGGAGCTTCAATCCATTTGCTGCGTGTTTTTACACCGTCCCAGATGATATAACGAGGTCCTTTGAACTGGAAGGTTTCCGGGTCAAGTTCATTCAGATAGATACCATGATGTCCTTCGTAAAGGCAGTCCGGGCTGATATAGTTGCCCACATACCACAGAGAGCCGTCATCATCAAAGAAAAGACTGGAATCGATTCCGTCTGCACCTTTTACAACAACCGGATCACTCCAGGAACCTGCAGGATCTTTCGCTGTAATAATATAATTGTCACGGTCTGCTTCACGTCCTGCAGATACGAAAGTGTTGATAATGTAATAAGTTCCATCATGATAACGGATACTCGGAGCCCATAATCCCTCAGAAGTCTCGCAGTTCTTATAGTCAAGCTGTTCAGGTCTGTGAATCCCATGCCCGATCTGCTCCCAGTGAACCAGATCCTTACTGTGGAAAATTGGCAGTCCCGGATAGTAGACAAAAGATGAAGTGACCATATAGTAATCCTCCCCTACACGGCAGATAGAAGGATCTGGATAAAAACCGGGAAGAAGAGGATTGTGATAAGTTTTCTTGAGCATAAAAAGAGCCTCCTTTATTATAATGAGTGTTTTTACCATAACGCAGAATGCCTGTAATGAAAATAGAAATAAGTTTCATTTATATAGAAAAAAGAGCACAGTTTTATATAGCAAAATTCTGGACAAAACCGTCAATATAGTATATTGCCGCACCGACAGCTGCCGCTTCGGTAGGGTAATGGCAGGGATGGATAAAGCTTCCATCATTTTCAAATGGATTGAGTTCAAGCGCTTTTTGGCGGAAGTCTTCTATATAGTCAGAGATGTATGCGCCTACATTTCCTCCAAGTATAATGTCGCAGTCAAAACACATGCGAAGGTTATTGACTGCAATTGCCAGATGATCCATATAGTCATCAAATACATTGCGCAGTCCCTGGTTGGATTTTATCTGCTTGAAAAATTCTTTCAAGTTGCCGTGCGTAAAATCAGATAATACATTAGAGGAACAATATGCATCAAGACATCCGTAACGTCCGCAGTAACAACGTTTGCCATGTGGAATAATAGTCATATGTCCAAACTCACTGCTTCGGTTATGATCTCCCGTATAAAGTGTTTTTCCATTCATATTTGCGCCGCCGATACTGCTGCTCAAAGAAAGATAAATCACAGAATTCGTATAATTCCCTTTCCAGCTTTCAGCCAGGCCCGCAGAGTTAGAATCATTAAAGAACAGAAAAGGGGCATGGATATATTTTTCCAGTTTGGAATATATATCGGAGGACAGAGGGATGACGGTAGCATAACTGACAGTCTTATGGTCGGTTCCAAGGAGTGCGGGCAGTGAAATACCAACTCCAAGTAAACGGGAGCGGTCAGAAATATTCTGAGAGATGATCTGTTCCAGATGTTTGTTGAGAGCAGAAAAATAAGAATCACTTTCTTCGAATGCAATCCGTATTCTGAGGCTGTCAATAAGGTTCAGAGCAAGATCAACAAGAACTATGGAAAGATGGTTCCTTGTGATATCAATACCAACAGCATAGCGGGCGTTCGGTACACAGCAATAAATAGATGGTTTTCGTCCGCCTGTCGATTGAAATTCTCCGGCTTTATGAATCAGTCCCAGTTCCTGAAGGGTATTCAGATTTTGAGTGGTGGTAGGCAGGCTGATGTTCAGAAGTCTGGAAATTTCCTGTCTGGAAATTTGTCTGTTTTGATAGATAAGCCGATAGATCTCTTCAATATTTTTATTACGTACAATTGTTTCGTCCATATTCAAATTCTCCTGATTTTATATCTGATTGGATTGACAGTGATAAAGTGACTATATTTTAACATTATTGTTTGGCAAAAACCATGGATTTCTAAAACTTAAATAAAAAATGTGAAAAAGTGTAAAGATACTTAAATAAAAAAAATACAAAACATAATAGAAAAAATATCAAAATATACAAAAATGCAGAATGATATTTGTGTAAATGTACAGACTTACATAAAAATATTGACATAACTTACATAAAATAATATACTAAAGATATCAAAGAATAAATTAAAAGTGAGTCGAAATATAAAACAAAAAGGAGAGCAAAGAAATGACAATGCAGAAAGGTGCCTTTATGAGGGGCATAGATAAAATGGTTATCAAAGAAATCCCGGTTCCGGAGATTGGGAAAAAGGAAGTCCTGGTATCACTTGAATATGTGGGAATCTGTGGATCGGATGTTCACTATTTCCATAATGGATGTTGTGGTTCTTACAAAGTAGATTTATCTGAAGACTATATGCTTGGACATGAATGCGCAGGAACTATTGTGAAAGTTGGAGAAGAAGTAGAGAGGTTGAAGGTTGGAGACAGAGTAGCATTGGAACCTGGAATTACATGCGGAGAGTGCGAACAGTGTAAGTCAGGTCATTATAATCTGTGTCCGGATGTTGTCTTTCTGGCAACACCTCCAGTGCAGGGATGTAATGAGGAGTACATAGCTTTTCCGGAGAATATGTGTTTTAAACTTCCAGATAATGTTTCTACAAAGGAAGGGGCTCTTATTGAACCACTTTCAGTAGGTTTTTATGCTTCTGAACAGGGTGGGGTTAAGACCGGAGATACTGTTGTAATTCTTGGTTCCGGATGTATAGGACTTGTGACGCTTCTTGCATGTAAAGCACATGGAGCTGGTAAGATTATTGTAGCTGATCTTGTAGAAGCACGTTTGCAGAAAGCAATAGAGCTTGGTGCAACAGAGGTGATTAACAGCGGAAAAGAAGATGCGCTGAAAAAGATTGAAGAACTTACAAACGGACGCGGAGCCGATGTTGTTTTTGAGACTGCAGGTTCACCGGTTACAATTGCTCAGACTCCGTTTATTGTACGAAGAGGTGGTACGATCACTTTAGTAGGAATTTCCGCAAAAGAAGAGATCACCTATAATTTTGCACAGATCATGGATAAAGAGGCAACCATCAAATCTGTATTCCGTTACAGAAATATTTATCCAAAGGCAATCGCAGCAGTATCAAGTGGTGCGATCAATGTAAAAGGAATTGTAACACATGAATTTGATCTTGAGCATATTCAGGATGCATATGATGAAGCGGTCAATAATAAAACAGATCTTGTAAAGGCTGTTATCAAAGTAAAATAGAAAATGGAAATGTAAAAATCTCCCGGACTGATGTAAAAATGAACATCTGTCCGGGAGGTTTTTATAACAGCATATTTTTGGGAAAATTGTAAACTAAAATTATCCAAATAAAAGAATGGATTTTTTGCATGAATCGTAGTATAGTAACAGTAGCTGTTAGTTATTGTTCGCGCTGTGATCAGTAACGGCTGTTGATCATACTGAAGCAGAAAAAACAGCATATATTGAAACATATTGAGAATAATAGCAGAGAGCAGGTGACATAAATTGGAGAAAGTCATAATCATAGGTGCCGGACCTGCCGGAATTTCCGCAGCACTTTATGCTGTAAGAGGGAATCTGGATCCGCTGGTGATCAATAATGGTATCGGTGCTTTGGAGAAAGCAGAGAAAATAGAGAATTATTACGGACTGGAGCATCCTCTGTCCGGTCAGGAACTATATGACACAGGAATTGCTCAGACGAAAGCACTTGGCGTGAGAATGCTGGATGCGCAGGTTCTGGGAGTTGGCGGATTTGATACTTTTGTGGTAAAGACTACAGAGGGTGAATTTGAGACGCAGAGTCTGATCCTTGCAACAGGAAGCAAACGTGCTGCACCGAAGATTCCGGGTGTTAAGGAATTTGAGGGAAAAGGTGTCAGCTACTGCGCGATCTGCGATGCTTTCTTTTACAGAGGCAAGGATGTAGCAGTTCTGGGAAACGGTGACTTTGCCATGCATGAAGCGAAGGAATTGTCCAATACAGCCTCTACCGTAACTATTTATACAAACGGCGAGGAACCGGAATTTACACCAGAGGAAAATATCAGCGTAAATACAATGAAGATTCAGTCTGTAGAGGGCGATGATCTGGTGTCCGGAATCCGTCTTGCACCTGATGTACAGGCACAGGAAATGAGTGCAGAGCAGCAGGCAAATAATTTCTGTCCTGCAGACGGGGTGTTTATTGCAATGGGAACTGCCGGCAGTACGGAGATCGCCCGTCAGATGGGGGCAGAGCTGACAGAAAAAGGCAACATTAAAGTAAATGAGAATATGGAGACAACCATTCCGGGACTCTATGCGGCAGGTGACTGTACAGGCGGACTTCTTCAGGTAGCGAAAGCGGTTTATGAGGGAGCACAGGCAGGTATCAATGCAGGAAAATATGTAAGGTCATTAAATAAAAAATGATTCTGCAGGAGCTGCTGTTAGAAATATCTGATAATTAAGAACAAGTAAAGGAGAAATAAATCATGGCAAAAGAGATTACAGTAGCAAATTTTGAAACAGAAGTATTAGAATCCGAGAAACCAATTCTGATCGATTTCTGGGCAACATGGTGCGGACCATGTATGCGTCAGGGACCGGTCGTAGAAGAACTGGCAGAAGAAGGCTATGCGGTAGGTAAAGTTGACGTAGATCAGAACATGGCACTTGCACAGCAGTTCCGTGTAGTCAGCATCCCGACACTGATCCTGTTTAAAGACGGAGCAGAAGTGAAACGTTTCGTAGGTCTTACTTCCAAAGAAGAATTAAAAGCAGCACTGGAAGGTTGAACAGGAACTTATGAAGATTTTATTAGCGGCATGCAATGCCAAATATATTCATTCCAATCTTGCTGTTTATGATCTGCAGGCGTATGCAGCAGAGTATGCAGATCATATTGTGCTGAAGGAATATACCATTAATCAGCAGAAAGATGATATCATGCGGGATATTTATCTGGAGCATCCGGATGTGGTATGCGTGTCCTGTTATATCTGGAATGTTTCTTTTGTAAAAGAACTGATGGCAGATCTGACAAAGATTCTTCCGGACGCCGACTTCTGGGCCGGCGGTCCGGAAGTTTCTTATGATGCGGAGAAATTCCTGACAGAGAACCCGGAATTTAAGGGTGTCATGGTCGGAGAGGGTGAGGAAACATTCAGAGAACTTGCCGGATATTATGTAGAAAAGAATTCACAGGATCTGAAAGATATGACAGGAATCTGTTACAAAGACGGAGAGAAGATCATACATAATGGATGGCGCCAGATCATGGACTTAAGCAGTATCCCATTCATTTACAAAGATCTGTCCGATTTTAAGAACAGGATCATTTATTATGAAAGCAGCAGAGGATGTCCGTTCTCCTGCAGTTATTGTCTTTCTTCGATTGATAAGAAACTGCGTTTCAGAGATACAGAGATGGTAAAAAAAGAGCTGCAGTTTTTCATAGACAATAAGGTGCCGCAGGTGAAGTTTGTGGACCGTACTTTTAACTGTAAACATGACCATGCAATGGCAATCTGGAAGTATATCAATGAACACGATAACGGCGTGACAAACTTCCATTTCGAAATTTCCGCAGACCTCTTAAGAGAAGAGGAACTGCAGGAAATGTCTACCATGCGTCCGGGTCTGATCCAGCTTGAAATCGGAGTACAGTCCACAAATCCGGACACGATCAAGGCAATCCACAGAACCATGGATTTCGAGAAACTGAAAGGAATAGTAGATAGAATTCACAGCTTTGGCAACATCCATCAGCATCTGGACCTGATCGCAGGACTTCCATATGAAGACTACGACAGCTTCCGACACTCCTTTAATGATGTCTATGCACTGAAACCGCAGCAGCTCCAGTTAGGATTTCTCAAAGTATTAAAAGGTTCCCACATGATGGAAATGTGTCAGGAATACGGCATTGTATACAAAACACGGGAGCCTTATGAGGTGCTTTCCACGAAATGGCTGGATTATGACCACGTTCTGAAGCTGAAAACGGTGGAAAATATGGTGGAAGTGTATTATAATAGTGGACAATTCCAGAATACACTTGAATATCTGGAAGGCTTTTTCCCAGATGCCTTCTCAATTTATGAGAGACTTGGCAATTTTTATATGGAAAAAGGTTATGGTGATGTTTCTCATACAAGAATGCGAAGATATGAGATTCTGTTGGAATTTCTGGAGGATGTGTCGGAGATTTCCATGGATCAGGTAAAAGACCAGATGGTGTATGATCTCTATCTGAGAGAGAATCTGAAAAGCCGTCCGGGCTTTGCCAGAGACCAGAAGCCTTTTGAGAGACAGATATGGGACTTCAGAAAACGGGAAAAAGTGGCAAAGAATGCACATGTGGAAGTATTTGCAGATGGAAAAGTGCTGTTGTTTGATTATGCAGACCGCGATCCGCTGACAAATAATGCCCGCGTGACAGATGTGACGAAAGATGTGTTTGAGAACCCGAACAGGGCTTAAAGAGGTGAAGAAAAATGGGAATGTTTAATCCGAAGAACCGTAAAGTGATCACTGCGATCATTGCGATCATCCTGGTACTGGCAATGGTAGTGCCGACCGTTCTGTCTCTGCTTGTATAATTAATATTCAGGAGAAAACAAATGAGACTTGGACAGGCAGCAATGGAGGCTCTGAGGGCAGAAATAACCGGATGTCTGAAACCGGGAGATGAACTGGTAGTGGCATGTCCGGTGGCTCTGAAAGGAACCTCTGTAATAGCAAAAAATAAAAAGGACAAACTGGCAGAGAGATTCTCTGCCGGTTTTATTCAGAATTGTATTTCACTCTGGAGCGATTATGGGGCTGGCAGCATTATCTGGAAAACTGCGCAGGAAGCAGGTGCCAGCGCATTATATGCGATGGGTGAAGGTGGTTTCCTGAGTGCACTCTGGAAGATGGCAGAAGCTTCGGAGGTAGGGCTGGAAGCAGACTTCCGTAAAGTTCCGATCCGCCAGGAAACGATAGAAGTGTGCGAGATTTTTGATCTGAATCCATATAAACTTCAGGCAGATGGTGCAGTACTGATCGGAATCCGCGGAGGCGAGGCCCTTGTGCAGAGACTTCGCAATGAGGGATTCATGGCAGAGATCATTGGACAGACAAACAGCGGCAATGACCGTTTATTGTACAGCGGCGGCAGTGCCCGATATCTGGAGCGTCCGGCAGAGGATGAATTATATCGTATAATATAATAGATATGGAAACTCGTTGAATAATAGTGGAAGTTTAATAAGCAAACTACCTTGTTTAGACGGGAAATTGGATTGAAAGAAAGATAAATTTAATACGAGGAATAACAAAAATGGCAAAGTTAAATATTGTACTTCATGAGCCTGAGATTCCTGCAAACACAGGAAATATCGGCCGCACCTGCGTAGCAACAGGAACCAGACTCCATCTGATCGAACCTCTGGGTTTTTCCCTGAGTGAGAAAGCCTTAAAGAGAGCCGGAATGGACTACTGGAAAGATCTGGATGTGACTACGTATCTGGACTTCGAAGACTTCCTGGAGAAGAATCCGGGAGCAAAGATTTACTATGCAACAACAAAAGCACCGCAGACCTACACAGATGTTCATTACGAAGAAGACTGCTACATTATGTTCGGAAAAGAAAGTGCCGGAATCCCGGAGGATATTCTGGTAAACAATCAGGAAAACTGCGTAAGAATTCCGATGATCGGAGATATCCGTTCTCTGAACCTTAGCAATTCCGTGGCTATCGTTCTCTACGAAGCACTGCGCCAGAATAATTTTGACCATATGAACCTGGAAGGACACCTGAGAAACTACGAGTGGAAATAACTGCGATTAAAGTATGTGGAGCATTCTATTATCCAATCCACAGATAACGGGGGAGATAGTTATTGGTGGAGCAATATAATAGAAACAGACAGGAGAAATCAATATGCCAAATGCGACAAAAGCAGCACTGGAAGAATCCCTGAAGCGGCTTCTTCTGAAGAAACCGCTGGATAAGATCACCATCACAGATATTACTACAGACTGCGGAATCAGCCGTATGGCTTTTTATTACCATTTCAAGGATATCTATGATCTGGTAGAATGGTCGTGCGTAGAAGACGGGACAAGAGCTCTCCAGGGCAAAAAGACTTCCGAGTCCTGGACAGAAGGGCTGACTCATGTATTTGAGGCAGTTCTGGAAAACAAACCATTTATCATGAATGTTTACAGAAATGTAGACAGGGAACGAATGGAGAATTATCTTTTCAAACTTACCTATGATCTGATCGCAGGTGTGGTGGAAGAGAAGAGTAAGGGGCTGGATCTCACAGAAGAAGATAAGAAATTCATTGCAAACTTCTATAAATATGGATTTGTGGGGATTATGTTTGAGTGGATCCAGGCAGGAATGAAAGAGGACATTGAGGAGCTGGTAAACAAGATGAGCCTGACTCTTCATAATACTGTGACTACCTCTATTCAGAATTTCCAGCAGGATATTGAAAAATCATAAAAATTCTTTACAAAAACCGCAGGGTGATAAAAAACTTATCATTCTGCGGTTTTTGTAAATTGTGGGAAGTTAATTTAACTGTTAATATACACCCATAGCAACAAACAAATAAAAATTCAGATGGATGAGATGCCAGACAGATGGGAAATATGTAAATAAGAAAGTCATGAGAATGATTGCTGAAACAAAAAGAAAATTTTTGACAGATGCAAAAGAGGTTCCTTAAAATGGGTAAAGATGACAGAACGAAAAAGGCATGTATGATCACAAATCTGAAGAACTTCCGAAGGACAAGAATTCGAGAAAGGTGGATGTGTATTATGAGTAAAAATAAAGGTTTAGGACTTGTATCCGCATTAGCAGTTGGAGCCGGCGTAGCAGCAGTGGCAGCAGGAAAGAAATACAAAACAGCAGAAACAAAGAAAAAAGAAGAATATGATGCACTTCACAACACAAGTGAATACCGCAATACAGAGCGTGGAAAATATGAGAAAAACAGCAAAGGAATTTATTATTCCAATGGTAACTATGAAGCATTTGCCCGCCCGAGAAAACCGGAAGGCGTAGATGACAAACATGCGTATATCGTAGGAAGCGGACTTGCATCTCTTGCAGCAGCTTGTTTCCTGGTACGTGACGGACAGATGCCTGGAAAGAACATTCACATTCTGGAAGCAATGGACATTGCAGGCGGCGCATGCGATGGTATCTTCGATCCGAGCAGAGGATATGTAATGCGCGGCGGACGTGAGATGGAAAACCATTTCGAATGCTTATGGGATCTTTTCAGAAGTATTCCATCCATTGAAACACCGGGCGTATCCGTGCTTGACGAATACTACTGGCTGAACAAAGAAGACCCGAACTATTCTCTCTGCCGTGCAACCAAAGAGAGAGGCAAGGATGCACATACAGACGGCAAATTCAATCTGAGCCAGAAAGGCTGCATGGAGATCATGAAACTGTTCATGACAAAAGATGAAGACCTTTATGACAAGACAATCGAAGATGTATTCGATGACGAAGTATTTAATTCCACATTCTGGTTATACTGGAGAACCATGTTTGCATTCGAGAACTGGCACAGTGCACTGGAGATGAAACTGTACTTCCAGAGATTTATCCATCATATTTCCGGACTTCCGGATTTCAGTGCTCTGAAATTTACAAAATACAATCAGTATGAATCTCTGATCCTGCCAATGCAGAAATATCTGGAGGCAGCAGGCGTTGAATTCCAGTTCAACACAGAAGTTACAAATGTGCTCTTTGAGTTTGAAGGAAATAAGAAGATCGCCAAAGCAATCGAGTGCAAGGTAAATGGCGTAGAAAAAGGTATTGTTCTTACTGAAAATGACCTTGTATTTGTAACAAACGGAAGCTGTACAGAGGGAACGATCTACGGTGACCAGAATCATGCACCGAACGGAGATGCTGAAGTTCGTACAAGCGGATGCTGGAGCCTCTGGAAAAATATCGCAAAACAGGATCCGTCTTTTGGACATCCTGAGAAATTCTGCTCCGATATTGCAAAGACAAACTGGGAGTCAGCAACAGTTACAACTCTGGATGACAAGATCATTCCTTATATTACAGATATCTGCAAACGTGACCCAAGAACAGGTAAGGTTGTTACCGGCGGTATCGTAAGCTGCCAGGATTCCAGCTGGCTGATGAGCTGGACGATCAACAGACAGGGACAGTTCAAGGATCAGGATAAAGATAAGGTTTGCGTATGGGTATATGGTCTGTTTACAGATGTACCTGGAGATTATATCAAGAAACCTATGAAAGATTGTACAGGTAAGGAGATCACAGAAGAGTGGCTGTATCATCTGGGCGTTCCGGTTGAGGATATCGAGGATCTGGCAGAGAACAGTGCAGTTTGTGTACCGACTATGATGCCTTATATCACAGCATTCTTCATGCCGAGAACAAAAGGTGACAGACCTGACGTTATTCCGGATGGATGTGTAAACTTCGCATTCTTAGGACAGTTTGCTGAGACTCCTAGAGATACTGTATTTACTACTGAATATTCTGTCAGAACTGCTATGGAGGCTGTTTATGGACTCCTCGGTGTGGACAGAGGTGTGCCGGAAGTTTGGGGCAGTGTCTATGATATCAGAGAATTACTGGACAGCAGCGTGAAGCTGATGGATGGAAAATCTCCACTGGAAATCGAACTTCCTGGACCGCTGGATGTACTGAAGAAACCACTTCTGAAGGTTGTTAAGGGTACAGTGGTTGAGAAAGTGCTCAGAGATCATGATGTGATCAAGGATTATATGATGTAAATATAAAAGATATGATTTATACAGAAAAGCTGCAGGGGATTGCTCTGCAGCTTTTTTCTGTGAGGATTTATTAAAAATAATTTATTGAAAATAAGAAAAATCGGGTTGCATATTGGGAATACAGATGATAATATATAATGAAATATAAAGAAAAATATAATTTTAAACCTAAAAAGTCTGAAAAATTAAAAAGCTTTTCAAGATTAGAAGGGAGGGCGTTTTTATGGAACTTGAGGTATATCGCAGATATTCGCAGATGGCGAGAGGTCTTGAGAAAGCGGAGCTGGTGTTTAAGAATGGTCGTGTGTTCAGCTCTGGTACAGGGGAGTTTATTGATGGCGATGTGGCTGTTGCGGATGGAATTGTGATTGGCGTTGGTACATATGAAGGGGTGACGGAGATTGATCTGGATGGAAAAGTGATCTGTCCGGGATTTATTGACAGTCATCTGCATCTGGAATCTACTCTGGTGACACCGGGAGAGCTGGTCCGGCAGGCGGCGCAGTGCGGAACAACAACGTTTATTGTAGATCCGCATGAGTCTGCGAATGTATCTGGTACAGATGGTATTGATTACATTCTGGATCAGACAGAGGACGCTCCGGCGAATGTATATGTGATGATGCCATCCTGTGTTCCGGCTACGCATGTGGATGATAATGGATGTCTTCTTACAGCAGGCAGAATGAAAGCTTATTTGGATCACCCGAGGATTCTGGGACTTGGAGAAGTGATGGATGCACCGTCTGTTATCAACGGAAGTATTGCCATGCATGAGAAGCTTCATCTGTTTCAGGACAGAGTGAAAGATGGTCATGCACCGTTTCTTTCGCCTGGTGATCTGGCAGCATATGTACTGGGTGGAATTGACACAGATCATGAATGTGTGGATTATGAGTATGCAATGTCTGAGGCAAGGAATGGAATGTATGTGCTGATCCGCGAGGGAAGTGCGGCGAGAAATCTGGATGCAATCGTGAAAGGAATTGTGGAGCATCATACAGATACTTCCAGTTTCTGTTTCTGCACAGATGACAAGCATATTGAGGAAATCCGTAAAGAGGGGCATATTAATTATAATGTGAAGCGTACAGTACAGCTTGGACTTCCAGTTGAGAAAGCGCTGCAGATGGCTACAATTCAACCTGCAAGATGCTATGGTCTGCATCAACTTGGAATGATCGCACCTGGCAGACAGGCAGATTTTGTAATTCTGGATAATGTGACAGATCTGAATGTTATAGATGTATATCACTGCGGAAAGAAAATCATCAGGGATGAGAAAGTAGAAGTGAAGCCGTGTCCTCCGCATCTGAAAAATACAGTTCATGTATCAGGTTTCAGTGAGGAACGCCTGAAACTGAAACATCCGGGAACAAAGGCGAGAGTGATCCAGATGCTTGAGAAGCAGATTGTAACGAAGGATGTGCTGGAAGAGGTTCCGTGGATGGAAGCAGATGGTGAGAAATATTTCGCTCCTGACGGCGAATTCCAGAAGATTGCTGTAATTGAGCGCCATAAGAACACAGGAAAAATGGGAGTCGGTATTGTGAAAGGATATGGAATCCGCGGCGGTGCGATTGCTTCCAGTGTTTCTCATGATTCCCACAATATTATCGTAGTGGGAGATAATGACCATGATATGGCACTTGCTGTAAAAGAAATGATGCGTACACAGGGCGGATATACACTGGTATGCAACGGAGAGATTTATGGAACATTGCCGCTTCCGGTAATGGGATTGATGAGTGATGCCGGTTATGAGCATGTAAACGAGGCACTTGCAAGGATGATCCCGAAAGCCCATGAGATGGGCGTTAAAGATGGTTTTGATCCGTTTATTACGTTATCCTTTATGGCACTGCCGGTAATTCCGGAGATCAGAATTACACCGCGTGGAATTTATCTGGTAAATGAGGACAGAATGCTGAGGACGCCATTTAGCTAAATTTGATAGATGTTTTTTAACTATAGTAATCTTCTGAAATAATGCATCTTAATCCAGTTCAACAGAGAGTGAAATCCTGCGTCAGATATCTTTGCCGTGCGCCAAACACGCCTGCGATATTTTCCTTGTTTTCACACTTTGTTGAACTGTCTTAAATGTATTATTTACGAGGATTACAATAATTCAAGTAAGTAGAGCAGTGGATAATTCATATAAAAATACCGTAATAAAAGTAGATAATAAATTACTTTTGTTACGGTATTTTTGTTGTAAATATTATGTACGATTCAGGGTGATGGGTTCCATTCAAGTTGAAAAATGAATTTTATTTTGTCTTTTCAAGAGTAAAGATAAATTCAGTTCCTACGCCCTCTGTACTGATCACATCAATATTCTGGTTATGTGCATTAATGATCTCCTTAACAATAGAGAGCCCAAGTCCGGTGCCCTTGCGGTCTTTTCCGCGGGAGGCGTCAATCTTGTAGAAGCGGTCCCAGATTTTGTTAAGGCTTTCTTTCGGGATGCCGGTTCCGTGGTCTTTGACAGAGACGAAAACTTTTCCACTCTTTACGGTAGTCTCTATCTGGATAGAGGAATTATCATTGCTGAATTTAATGGCATTGTCCAGAAGATTATAAAGAACCTGCTGGATCTGTTCCATATCCGCTTTGACATAGAGCTCATGACCAGAAAGCAGCAGCTCCAGACGAATCTGGCGGTTGGTACAGATTCCCTCAAATACAGCTGCTGTATTTTTGATCGTATCGTTGATGTCGAAGCGGTGGATGTGCATCATTCGTTTCTTCATATCCAGTTCGTTCAGAGTCAGAAGACTGCGGGTCAGTTTTTCCAGACGTTCCGATTCGAATGCGATGATCTTCAGGTAACGGTCCTGCATTTCATAGGGAATCGTGCCGTCCAGAATGGCATTGACATATCCCTTGATGGAAGTAAGCGGAGAGCGGAAGTCGTGAGAGACATTGGCGATAAATTTTCGCTGGTATTCTCCGTTTTTATTCAGCTCGTCTGACATATAATTCAGGGTGTTTGCCAGATAACCCATTTCATCATCAGAAGTAACTTCGATCCTGTATTCCAGATTTCCACCAGCGTATTCACTGGCACCTTTCATGATCTTAGTCAGCGGTTTACGTATATAGTGGCTGTAGACCCACAGAAGCAGGCTGGTGGCAGCATAGCAGATGAGAAAGATCACCTGCATGATAAACAGGATACTGCTGCGGCTCTGGTAGAGGTTTGTCATAGCATAATGGATCGCTACATAGCCTTTGGTCGTCATATCAGAGGTGATCGGAGCAATGACACTGAGCTGATCCGTGTCAAAATAGCCATAGAAGTTTCCAACCTGATAATAATTGCTGCCCCATTTGGCAGCGTCAAATTCCTCCAGTGGAATCGGATCATCGATGTCGATATCTTTTCGCGTGCTGACAATAATCTCGCCATTGCTGTTAATGATCCACAACACAGCATCCTGAAAATCTGCGATTGCAGATAAGTGTTCCTGCAGGGTGTCTACTGTAGTGGAAGAAATATTGCTTTTAACTGCATCATTGGAAGCAATATTATGTGCCTCCGTATAAAGAGCGGTGCTTAAGGAATGCTCAAAATGCTTTTCCACCATATAGGAGCCGCCCAGTGTTACAGTAAAGAATCCAAAAACCCCGATGAAAATATAGAACATCAGAAATTTTGTGGAAAGATGATGCTGTTTCATGGATTTTTTACCTCAAATTTATATCCGATTCCCCATACAGTGGCGATTGCCCAGTGTGGGTTGTCCTTGATCTTTTCTCTCAGACGTTTGATATGAACGTCTACAGTACGGGTATCACCGATATACTCATAGCCCCAGATATGATCCAGAAGCTGCTCGCGGGTAAATACCTGATTTGGTGAGGATGCAAGGAAGTAGAGAAGTTCCAGCTCCTTTGGTGGCATGTCCACCTGATGTCCCATGTAAGTAACTGCATAGTTGGTCAGATTGATGACCAGATCCGGATAAGTGACGCATTTCTCATTGGAAGAAACTGCAGGCTGTTTTACCTGGAAGCGACGCAGGACAGCACGGACGCGGGCTACCAGTTCCTTGGAGTCAAAAGGTTTGATCATGTAGTCATCAGCACCAAGCTCCAGGCCAAGGACCTTGTCAAAGGTTTCGCCCTTGGCAGAGAGCATAATGATCGGAACATCAGAGGTATGGCGGATCTCACGGCAGACCTGATAACCGTCGATGCCTGGAAGCATCAGATCCAGAATGATCAGATCCGGGTGAAAAGAAGCGAATTCTTTTAGTGCTTCTTCGCCGTCATTTACGATCTTTGTCTCAAAACATTCTTTGGTAAGATACAGGGCAATAAGCTCTGCGATATTATTATCATCATCAACGATGAGGATTTTCTGTTTGGAAACCATGGCATTTCCTCCTATTTCTTAAATTCTACAATTGTGACACCTGCATCACCCTCGCCGAATTCTCCCAGACGGAAAGATTCTACGTGTTTCTGGCGTTTCAGATAATTGTGTACACCTTTTCGCAGAGCACCGGTTCCTTTACCGTGAACGATACGGACGGATTTGAGATGAGCGATATAAGCGTCATCCAGATATTTGTCAAGTTCTGCAACTGCCTCGTCTACAGTCTTGCCGAGCAGGTTGATCTCAGTGGATACATGAGCTGATTTTGACATACGGATCTTACCTGCACCTGTACGCTGCATGGTAGGAGTGGTGATCTCTGCCTCATCGATCAGTTCCAGATCAGAAATATGAACTTTGGAACGGATAATACCCATCTGAACAAAGAGGAAACCTTTGTTGTCCGGACGGCTGCTGACAGTACCTTTCAGGTTCATGCTGAGAACCTTGACTGCATCACCGAGGGAAATATCCTTGGCTGTAAGTTCTTTCTTCGGTTTTTTGGCAGCAGTTTTCTGAGTCATGCCTTTTTCAGCTTTATTCATACGCTTGCGCAGATTCTGTCGTTCTTTTTCCACAGCAGAGAGATCGACGTGGTCTTTCTGGAACTTGTGGAACATTTTCATGGTCTGGTCTGCATATTCCTTGGCCTCGCGGAGAACGGCATGAGCTTCTTCGTTTGCCTGACGGATGATGCGGTCACGCTGTTCGTTCAGTTTCTCCTGTTTGGATTCCATTTCGGATTTCAGGGAAGCAACTTCCTGTTTGTACTGCTCGATCTCGCGGCGTTCGTTCTCAATAGTCACACGGCTGCTCTCCAGAGAACTGAGGACATCTTCGAAAGACTCATCCTGTTCGCTGATCTGTTCTTTGGCTTTATCAATGATATAATCCGGAAGTCCGAGTTTGGAAGAAATAGCGAATGCATTACTTTTTCCCGGAACACCGATCAGCAGGCGGTAAGTCGGACGGAGAGTTTCCACGTCAAATTCACAGCAGGCATTTTCCACGCCTGGAGTGGAGAGGGCGTATACTTTCAGCTCACTGTAATGGGTGGTTGCCATAGTGCGGATTCCCTGCTCGTGGAGATGGGAGAGGATCGCAATGGCAAGGGCAGCACCCTCTGTCGGGTCTGTACCTGCACCAAGCTCATCAAAAAGAACGAGTGAGTGACGGTTAGCTTTCTTAAGGAAAGAGACCACGTTTGTCATATGTGAGGAGAACGTACTTAAGGACTGCTCGATACTCTGTTCATCACCGATATCTGCGTAAACTTCTTCAAACAGTGCAAGTTCGGAGCGGTCCAGTGTCGGAATATGAAGTCCGGACTGCCCCATGAGAGTGAGAAGTCCGACAGTCTTTAAGGATACAGTTTTACCACCGGTGTTTGGTCCGGTAACAACAAGCAGGTCGAAATCATCACCAAGGCGGATATCAATCGGAACTGCTTTCCTCTTATCAATGAGCGGGTGGCGTGCCTGTTTCAGGCGGATACGTCCCTCATCATTGAAGATCGGCTCTGTAGCATTCATATCCATGGCAAGGGATGCTCTGGCGAAAATGACGTCAAGCTGTACCATGATATTAAGGTCTGCGCGGATAGAGTCGGTCTGTTCTGCGGTCATCTGGCTTAAGTTGGAGAGGATCACTTCGATCTCTTTCTGTTCTTCCAGTTCAAGTTCACGAATGTCGTTGTTTAATTTTACGATCGCCATAGGCTCGATGAATAAAGTAGAACCTGTAGAAGACTGGTCATGTACCATACCTGGAACCTGACCTTTGTATTCTGCTTTGACCGGGATGCAGTAGCGGCCGTTTCTCATAGTGATAACGGAATCCTGCAGATAATTGCGGGCACTTCCGTTTACGAGAGAAGAGAGCTGCGTATGGATCCTGTCTCCGGCAATTTTCATGTTTCTTCGGATCTGGCGAAGATTACTGCTTGCATCATCGCTGATCTCATCCTCTGAGAGGATACATCTGCGGATCTCTGTTGTAAGAGGAGTCAGCGGCTCCAATGCTTCAAACATTCCGTCCAGAGAGTCCGGGAGCGAATCACCGCGCTCACTTCTGGAATAAGCTTTGACACGATTGGTATTCTCCAGCAGGCTGCAGATGGCAAGAAGTTCACCGATCCCGAGAGAACTTCCGATTTCCAGACGCTTCAGAGAACCACGCACATCCTTGACACTTCCGAAAGAGATATTGCCTTTCTGGAAGAGACGGGTGAGGGCGTCCTTAGTCTGAGTCTGCATATGGCGGATCTCATCAATATCTGTAGACGGCTCTGTCTTTCGGCAGATTTCTTTTCCCATGGAAGAAGAAGCCTTGTCTGTCAGTATATTGATGATCTTATAGTATTCAAGTGCTTTATATGCTTTCTGATTCATTGTTGATTTAAGTCTCCTGATTATTACTTTTAATATTTATGATACCGGAAAAAAGAGCTGATCTCATTCCGGGTGTATCTGTAATAGTGGGGGTATCTCAGCTGGATTATTGGGTATGGCTGAAATACCTTTCTTATTATATATGATTTTGGGTGCTGTGAAAAGTGCTAAAATAGTTTGGTCTGAGAGGTCAAAAACATGTTTTTAAAAAAATATTTAAAAAATTTCAAAAAAACTATTGACACTTTATATAGTTTTTGGTATAGTACCAATTGTCGCAACAATAAGTAAAACTTAAAGATGAAACGCGATATGCGGAAGTGTCGGAACTGGCAGACGAGCAAGACTAAGGATCTTGTGAGCATTGCGCTCGTGTGGGTTCAAGTCCCATCTTCCGCATGAGAAACCTTGTATCTTAACTGATGCAAGGTTTTTTTATGTCACTGGAAAATTACTTATACTATATTCATAAAAAATTCATATCTCTTTGCTAAAATATTTTTAGATTTGTTCGTCCTGACAGATGATAGATCAGACCTGAGTTGAGGAATAGCGGTTACTGGGAGTAGAGCGGACAGTAACGATAACAGGAGAAAGAGTTTTATGAAACAGGACATAAATAAAAGAAAGGATACAAGAGAGTATCAGTTTATACAGGAAACCATAAAGAAACAACCCAGAGAACGCAGAAGCATGGCATGCAGATTACTGGCAATTGCAGGATGTGGTGTTTTATTTGGCGGCTGTGCGGCTGTAACTTTTGCAGGGGTATTTCCTGTTCTTGCGGATAAAGAAGAGGATACACAGCAGAAGATAGAATTGACAGAAACCAGTACTATGGAGAAAGCAGAGGCTGTATCTGAGGCGCAGACTGTGGAGAGCGAAGAGACGGAACAGATGTCAGAGGAGACAGCGAAGAGTCCTCTTGCATTCTATGAGGAAACTTATAAAGAAGTACTTAAGGTATCTCAGGAATCGCAGAAGTCACTTGTTAGCGTAAGAGGGATTTCAAAGGATGAAGACCTGTTGGATAATTCTTATCTGCAGCAGGGCGATTCGGAAGGACTTATTTTCCTGGAAACAGATACACAGTTTTATATCCTGACTTATGAGGAAGAACTGGAGAACCTGCAGGAACTGCAGATCATATTTGCGGATGGTTCTACAGTAACAGGAGAGATATGTAAGGGGGACGAAGATACCGGACTTGCGGTTGCAACGGTGAAGAAGAGTCTTCTCAGTGACAGTACCAGAGAGGACATTGTAGTGTCTGATCTGACAAATGCACAGGAACCAGAGCAGAGCGATATGGTTATCGCGATTGGAAGCCCTGCCGGTGACAGTGATGCAGTGGTTTACGGAATGGTTACTTCCGTGTCTGAGAAGCTGGAAGCTGCGGATACAGAATATGAAGTGTTATCTACAGACATGCAGGGAAATAAAGACGGAAGTGGTGTGCTTCTGGATATATCAGGAAATGTAACAGGCATGATCCTGAAAGAGAGCGAAAGCGACGGTGATAATATCCATGCGATCGCTGTTTCACAGATCCTCCCGCTGGTAGAGCGTCTGGCTAACGGAGAGAAAGCCAGATATACAGGAATTTACGGAACAGGAATCGGACAGGGACTTTATATAGAACGGACAGAGAAAGATTCCCCTGCAATGAAAGCTGGACTCCAGTGCGGAGACATTATCAGTAAGATTGACGGAAACCTGACAGAAAGTATGCAGTCTTATTATACATACCTGCAGACAAAGAAAGCGGGAGAGAAAATTACTTTAACTGTTCTGCGTAAGAATTCCAGAGGGGATTACGTAGAGAAGGATTATAAGGTATTAGTTGAAGAGAGATAGGCAATGGGAAGCGAATAATTTTATACCGCAAAGTTTTGAAAATATAGAATAGATAGAGAGGCAGAGTTATGCGTTTTTTAAACGAATTACATGAGGGAGACAGAATCAGCGGGATTTATCTGTGTAAGCAGAAACAGTCCGCTGTAACAAAGAACGGAAAACCGTATGAGAACATTATTCTTCAGGATAAGACCGGCATCATGGACGGTAAGATCTGGGATCCGAATTCCCTGGGTATTGATGATTTTGATGCATTGGACTACATTGACGTAGTTGGAGATGTGACTAGCTTTGCAGGTGCTATGCAGTTAAATATTAAGCGTGTGCGCAAGGCAGCAGAGGACGAGTATGATCCGGCAGATTACCTTCCTGTAAGTGAGAACAGCACAGATGACATGTACAGTCAGTTAAAAGCTTTTATTGGCAGTGTAGAGAATACATATCTGTCTGCACTGCTGAAGAAGCTGTTTATAGAAGATGAGGAATTTATCAAAGCATTTGAGGGACATTCCGCAGCAAAGACCGTACATCACGGATTTATCGGCGGTCTGATGGAGCATACACTCGGAGTTACCAGACTCTGCGATTATATGTCAAAAGCATATTCGGTCATTAACAGAGACCTGCTGATCACAGCATCCCTGCTTCACGACATCGGAAAGACAAAAGAATTATCCTCATTCCCGTTAAATGACTATACAGACGAAGGCCAGCTTCTGGGACACATCTATATCGGTGCGCAGATGATTCACGACCTGGCAGGACAGATTCCAGAATTTCCGGAGGTACTTAAGAATGAGCTGATCCACTGTATTCTTGCTCATCATGGCGAACTGGAATACGGTTCACCAAAGAAACCTGCACTTGTGGAAGCGGTAGCTCTGAATCTTGCAGACAATACAGATGCAAGAATGGAAACCATCACAGAGATTTTTGCCGCAGATAAGGGCAAGAAAGAATGGCTCGGATACAACAGACTGTTTGAGTCCAACTTAAGAAGAACAGATGAGGTGTAATCTTTATGGAATTTCGTAAGAACGATCTTGTTACGTTAGAGATAGAAGATTGCGGAATTGACGGTGAAGGTATCGGAAAAGCCGATGGCTTCACCGTTTTTGTCAAGGACGCAGTAATCGGAGATACAGTAACAGCTAAAATAATCAAAGCAAAGAAAAATTACGGCTACGGTCGTCTGATGGAGGTACTCAAATCATCTCCATACAGAGTAGAACCGAAATGTGCCTTCGCCCGCCAGTGCGGCGGATGCCAGCTTCAGGCACTCTCCTATGACCAGCAGCTTGTATTTAAGACAAATAAAGTCAAAGGTCATCTGGAGCGCATCGGAGGATTTACAGATATCCCTATGGAGCCGATCATTGGCATGGACGAGCTTTTCCACTACAGAAACAAAGCACAGTTCCCTGTAGGCAGAAATAAAGAGGGAAAAATCGTCACAGGGTTCTATGCGGGAAGAACCCATAACATTATCGAAAACCGCGACTGCGCACTTGGCGTAGCAGAGAATAAAGAAGTTCTGGACCGTGTGATCGCACATATGGAGAAATACGGGATTGAACCATACAATGAAGCAACAGGCAAGGGACTGGTGCGTCATATTCTGATCCGTTACGGATATTTCACAAAAGAAGTGATGGTCTGTTTGATCCTGAACGGAAATAAAATCCCGAAAGAAGATGCGCTGGTAGAATCCCTGCGCGAAATTCCGGGAATGACAAGCATTACCATCAATGTAAATAAGAAACGCAGCAACGTGATCCTCGGCGAAGAAATCCGCCTGCTCTGGGGACAGGAATATATCACCGATAAGATTGGCGATATTTCCTACCAGATATCCCCACTCTCATTCTACCAGGTCAACCCAAGACAGACACAGAAACTCTACGCAAAAGCACTGGAATATGCAGACCTCCATGGCGAGGAAACAGTCTGGGATCTCTACTGCGGAATCGGAACTATTTCGCTGTTCCTGGCACAGAAAGCGAAATTTGTTCGCGGTGTAGAGATTGTTCCGGCGGCGATTGAGAACGCGAAAGAAAATGCGAAGCTTAACGGGCTGGAGAATACAGAATTCTTTGTAGGCAAAGCGGAAGAAGTATTGCCGAGAGAATATAAGAAAAATGGTGTTTATGCAGATGTTATCGTTGTGGATCCACCTAGAAAGGGATGCGATGAGACGCTGCTGGAGACTATGGTGGAGATGAATCCGGAGAGGATTGTGTATGTCAGTTGCGATAGTGCGACATTGGCAAGAGATTTGAAGTATTTGTGTGAGAGAGGGTATGAACTTCGCAAGGTCTGTGCAGTTGACCAGTTTGGGATGACTGTTCATGTTGAGACTGTGTGCCTTTTGGGCAAACGAAAACCAGACGCCACGGTAAAACTCAGCGTGGATATGGATGATTACTACCGTATCATAAATGGTAAAGATGGGGAATGATGATTTCGCTATAGTGCCTCGTTCACGTTGATAATATATCTGATTTTGGAGGGAAATTAATTTATGGATAAAGAAAAAGCAGATATGATTATTTATACGACAGAGGATGGTCTGACGAAAGTTGAAACTACTTTTGATGGTGATACAGTCTGGTTGTCTATTGATCAGATGGCCGAATTGTTTCAGAGAGATAAATCAACCATTTCCAGACATATAAAAAATATATTTACAGAAGGTGAATTACAGCGGGACTCAGTTGTTGCAAAATTTGCAACAACTGCTTCTGATGGAAAAGTTTACAATGTAGATTATTACAATCTTGATGTTATTATTTCTGTTGGCTATCGTGTAAAATCAAAACGAGGAACACAGTTCAGAATCTGGGCAACCGGAATTTTAAAAGAATACATGAGAAAAGGATTTGCTTTAGATGATGATCGTTTGAAAAATTTGGGTGGCGGTGGATATTTCAAGGAATTGCTGGAGAGAATCCGTGATATTCGTGCATCCGCGAAAGTATTTTATCGTCAGGTCCTGGAAATTTATGCAACGAGCATAGATTATGATCCGAAAGCGGAAATATCCATTGTATTTTTCAAAAAAGTGCAAAATAAAATTCACTATGCAATTCATGGACAAACTGCAGCAGAAGTAATTTATACCAGAGCTGATGCAGAAAAGGAGTTTATGGGACTTACTACTTTTAAAGGCAATCAACCAACATTAAAGGAAGCAGTAGTTGCAAAGAATTATTTATCTGAAAAAGAATTGCGTGCAATGGGACAACTGGTATCGGGATATCTTGATTTCGCAGAACGTCAGGCGGAGAGAGAACAGGCGATGACAATGAAAGATTGGGCTGAACATCTGGACCGGATTCTGACAATGAGTGGGGAACAGCTTTTGCAGGGGAATGGAAGTATATCACACAAACAGGCTATTGATAAAGCGGCAGATGAATATAGAAAATATAAAGCACGGACACTCAGTGCTGTGGAAGAAGATTATTTGAATTCAGTTAAGGTGTTGGAAAAGATAACTGATAAAAAATGAGAGCATAATTGGAAAAATTAATTTGACATCTACAGTGTGTTATAGAAAACATGAAGGTGAAGCAATTTGCTTGATCAACGAAAACACAGTTGAAAGTGTAGTGTTGCTTTTTGACTCCGATTTGTAATATATTCAATGTGTGAGAATTGTGAAAGCTACTTTGCAGAGAAGAAATTTGTAGATGTAAAGTTAGATACAAAATCTCTTTGAATTAACAGCAATGAATAAGTCGTGAGAAAAGAAACGTGAAAATGATATAAGACACTTATGATATGGGAGGCGGATGTTATGATTATACCTGTAAGTATAAAAAATCAAAGTATTGATTCTTCTGGAATTACAAGTGATTATAAAGCGGCCATAAGTGAATATATTTGGAATGGTTTTGAAGCTAATGCTACAACTGTTAGTGTAGAATATACACTTAATGAAGCATTTGGAATTAAGGAATTAATTATAAAAGATAATGGTGATGGAATAAATTATAATGAATTAGGGGAAACATTTGGTGCATTTCTGGCATCAAAGAAGAATTTGTTGTCGTTACAAATGAAAGCTAAGGCAAATAAAGGAAAAGGGAGATTCTCTTTTATTGCTTTTTCTAATAATGCAGTGTGGCATACTGTTTATAAAGATAATGATGTATATAAAGAATACGAGATCGCTATGTCAAGCGATAAAAAAGAAGTGATTGATTGCTCAGAACCGCAGTTGTCTGGGAAAAGGGTAACGGGAACCGAAGTGAAATTTGTTAATATAAATACATTAACTGTGGAAAATATGAGTTTTGAAGTAATAGAGCCAGCGTTACTCAAAGATTTCGCATGGTTTTTGTATTTATATAAAAATAAAAATGCTGAGATAGTAATTAATGGAGAAAAGCTTGATTATAAAAAATATATAAATATTGATTTGAGTGAAAAAGCTATAGTAACAATTGATGGATATGAGTTTGAAATTAATTTGATTGTATGGCAGGAATCAATCTCTGAAAAATTTTGTTGTTACTATTTTGATAAAAAAACCATATTGAAGGGAAAACGAACTACAACTTTTAATCGTAATACCATTAATTTTAACCATAGTGTGTTTGTCAAATCGGATTTTTTTGATGATAAAGAAAATGTTATAGATGATTATGAAGATGCACAGATTAGTTTGTTTGAATCTCCGAGTGAGAAAAAGGTTCTGAGAAAATTGCATAAAGAAATTCAAAAGCTAATTGAAAATAAAATTAGTATATATTTATCGGATAAAGCTGAAGAAGAGGTTGAAGCCATGATAAGCGAAAGAAAAACTTTTCCTGAATTTCCAGATGATGCATATGGACAAATGCGTAAGAATGATTTGAAAAGAGTAACAAAGGAAATTTTTAAATTGGAGCCTTTGATTTTTCATAAATTAAAGCAAATTCAGGAAAAATCGTTACTAGGTTTTTTGAATCTGCTCTTAAGTTCTGAAGAAAGGGAAAATGTTTTAACTATAATAGAGCAAGTTGTGGAATTATCACCTGAGCAAAGAAATGATTTTTCAAAGATATTAAAGAAAACATCTTTGGAGAATATTATTGATACAATCAAGTTTATTGAAGATAGATACAAAGTAATAGAATTATTGAAAAGTATAGTGTATGATTTAACAAAATTTTCAAATGAACGTGATCATATACAGAAAATTGTAGAAAGACATTTCTGGCTATTTGGTGAACAGTACAATTTGGCAAGTGCTGATCAGAGGATGCAAAAAGCATTGGAACAGTATAGGAACATTTTATATGGAGAAGAGGATGTTACGGCAGAATTGAATCCGGATGCGGAAAATGAACGACGTATGGATATTTTTTTATGTAATACAAGAAATGTTGAAACAACATTTGAAACGACACTGGAAGAAAATATTGTTGTTGAATTAAAAGCGCCGAGAATTCCATTAACAAAGAAAGTATTACGACAAGTCGAAGACTATATGGATTATGTTAGAAGGCAACCGCAATTTAATAGTGAATTCCGAAAATGGAAGTTTATTGCTGTATGTAAAGAGGTAGATGATTATGTTAAGAGCCAATATAAAGCATTTGAAGATAAAGGGAAAGTTGGACTAGTATTTCAAGTAGATAATTGTGAAGTATATGCGCTTACTTGGGATGATATATTTAAAAGTTTTGAAATAAAGCATAAATCAATGCTAGAACGATTAAAGTATGATAGGGAGCGGGTAGCAAATGAGTTGATGGCAGAGGTAAGTGATACTGAAGGTCGAGAAAAAGCAGATACTCTTACGGAAATTGCAGTTGCGCAAATGTTATAAAATGTGAGTTGATAATTAAAAAATGATATAATATGGTTAGTGAAAAATAATTGATGTTTTTGGTAAAAAATAGCTTCTTTTGGGTAAAAAATCAGATACGATAATTCTTACCCAAAAGGAGTATTTTTTATAGTAGTTGAAAAGGAAGATTTTATGTGGTTGCCAAACAACTGCTTGAGTTTCAGCAAAATGTTATTGAAAAATGAATAACTTCTCCTAAGGCGTCAGTCTGCTAGATTTTGATGAAGTAAAAACTGTAATATTAAGAAGTAGAGGCACTTAAATAAGTCATGTTGACGGTAAAATTGATATCGGGTTTGGGAAGATATTTGGAAATTTTATTTAAAAATTTCCGTTTCAAAGTGCAAGTGTTCGATGCAAAATAAGGTATAAGGAATCGCTTTTCTTTTTGGTTAGTGAGATTTTATTGTGGCGATTTAATTTTACATCAAAAAGGAATGAGATTCCTTATATTTTGGAAAATTTTTGGGTTGCGTATTAAGATTCTGGTGAGTAAAAATTACAGAAATTCAAGCAAGATTCTAATAGCAAAAACGGCGGATTTTTGATATAATTAATACAGATTGTCTTAAAAGGAATTTGATAATATGTTAGATGAAATTCATGCAAATGAAGCGGTTAATATAAGTGATGATACGATAAAAAAATTAAGAGCAGACTTTCCGTCTTGTTTTACAAATGAAGGAAAGTTCGATCTATTAAAATTTAAAGAATTGTTATCAGACAATATAGATATAACAAATGAGGGATATGAATTAAATTTTCTGGGGAAATTTGCCGTTTACGGAAATAGCAGGACAGTTAAATTCAATTGTAGAGTTGCACTTTGATTTAGTGAGATAAATACGAATCTACAGTTAGGTAAGAGCAATTCTAATGAAATTATGTTAATGGTTATGAAATATAAAAAGGAAAAAAGATTAAGGAATTCATGAATTGTATATTTGAGTAGGATGTTCCCGACACAAATGTCGGGAACATTAGTAATAGAACTCCACAGATTGGTATGCCTATGAATTCTAAGTTAATTATATGGAAAATGAGAAAAATTGTATTCCATTCCTATAGGTTAAATTTTTGTAATGGTGCCAAAGCTAAATTTTGGCACCCAAGATGGCACTCAAGATGGCACCCAAGGAGATGTATGTGACAAATTGGAGGATAGATTTAGATGATAAGAGGCAATGGGATAAGGTATGAAACGTAAAAAATGATTGCTTTTTTCAAAAATAGAATAAAATAATCGTGATTAGATCTGACATAAGAATGTGTGAGAATATTGACAAGACATTTAAAATGACATATATTGAGGTTAGTGATCGTTCTGTAGAAACTTGTGAAGCCTACAGGCGGGGGAGAGCCTGCGGGACTCTCCCTCTTTTTCTATTACACAAAGGAAAATCCTCTAAGAGATAGTGAAATACTTATCTCTTAGAGGATTTTTTGCACTTAAATAATTACCTAAAAGGTAATAAAATGTCTGAAAAGTATTTACTATGATTTTAGATGATGCTATAATTACTATTACTAAATTGGTAATGAAAAAATGAAAGGAGTTGTATGATTAAGTTTGGGAATGCAGATATTGTATAAGAATGAAACTGCAAAGAAACAGTTTTGTTCGGAGTACAAGAAAAAGTGGCGATATCCTGAGCAAGTAAAAAAGAAACTTGAAGCTGCAGAAAACTTTATAATTAATGCAGGGTCTTTGATGGATATTGCTAATTATCCTCCATTTCATTTTGAACATTTAAAAGGTGATAGAAAAGAGGAATGGAGTATACGATTAGGGAATACAGGATATAGAGTTACAATGATTCCTTGTGACAATGATGGAAATGAAATTACAGAAGGGGACATTTTAGCTCAATGTAGAATGATTAAAATTGTGAAGGTGACGGAGGTGTCGAACCATTATGAGTAATGTAGATGAATACAAGGATATAGTGGCATTTCACCCAGGATATTATATTGCGGATATTATTGCGGATATGGAAATAAGTCAGGCTGAGTTTGCAACAAGAATGGGAACAACAGCAAAGACTTTAAGCCAGTTGATTAACGGACAGGCTAATATATCAAATGATTTGGCAAAGAAGCTTTCTGTTATGATGGGAACAAGTGCAGAAGTCTGGCTTAATTTGCAGAATACTTATGATCAGAAATTGATTGAAATACAGCAGGCTAAGGATTTTGATGCGCAGGCAGAACTCGCAAGGGAAATTGATTATAAATATTTTGTAGATGTTATTGGTCTTTCAGTAACAAGAAATATTAATGAAAAAGTGTCTAATTTGTGTAAGTTCTTCAAGGTAGCCGATTTGAGAATTATGTTACAGCCAGATTTTTTAGTGAATTTCAGGGCAAGCGGGACATGCGGAAGAGAAAAGAATATTATAAATTCCAGAGCCTGGATTCAAACAGCTATAAATATTTCAAAAAATGTCGAGACCAAACCTTATGATGCTGAAAAATTAAAAGGATATTTGCCAGAACTTAGAGGGATGACGATTAAGAAACCGGAAGAATTTTTGCCAAGAATGCGTGAAATTTTTGCAGAGTGTGGTGTTGCATTTGTCTTATTGCCTCATTTGAAAAATTCAGGAGTGAATGGCGCGGTTAAATGGGTAAACGAGGATAGAGTAGTGCTTGCTATGAATAATAGAGGATTGGATGCAGATAAATTCTGGTTTTCGCTATTCCATGAAATTAAACATGTTCTTCAGCAAAAGATTAAAACAGTATTTGTAAGCAGTACAGTTGAAGAAATGATAGACATTAATAATAATCTGGAAAGGGAAGCGGATAAATTTGCAACTAATTATTTGATTCCTCCTGCAGAATATAAGAAATTAGCACCATCAAAATACACTTCTGATAATGAGATTGTAGAATTTGCGAAATCAATAGGAATTCATCCAGGAATTGTAGCTGGCAGGATGCAGCATGAAGGGATTATTGCTCAGAATAGATGCTCAAAATTAAAGGAAAAGTATGTAATAGAGATAAAACATACTGCCTGAGATGGAAGTGAAAAGTAATTCCTATTTATAGCGTTAAGCTGGAAGTTTAGCAGAATTTTATGGGGATGAAGTCAAACGATTAAATGAGTAAGTGAAACAAAATATTAGCAGATTTCCAGAGAATATTATGTTTCAACCCTAAGGTTATCTCCCAATACGAATTGATTTTCTCCCAATTACAATATATAATTGGGAGAAAGAAAAGCACGGCGGTAGAAAGAAGGACCGCCTATGATGTTGTACAGGAGTATGCAATGAATTATATTGGTACTTTTACGAAGCAGAATGCTTTGGCGGGCTGTCCGAGTTTGGGCAGTTCTTCTGTCGAAGCAGCATTGAAAAAATTAGTTCAGGACGGTACGCTTACTCGCCTTGGTTCTGGACGAAAAACACACTATGTTAGAAGCGATGCATTGGAATAGCATTCCTTTCAGCAGGTCGTAATTACACGAAGGCATCAGTCGTATCAAATCGATTGGTGCTTTCTTTATGCTCGGAGAAATCCGGGCTTTTATTATTTTAAAAGAATAATTGCAAAAAACTATTGACTCCTACGCTACGTAATGGTTTAGAGTATGCTTATCAAGAGGAGGAATTGTCGATGATGACAGTGAATGAGGTAAGTAAAATAACAGGAGTGAGTATACGCACTTTGCAATATTATGACACCATTGGTCTCTTAAAACCAGTAGAATATACAGCTTCAGGATATCGATTATATGATGATACATCCCTGGAAAGGTTACAGCAAATTTTACTGTTCAGGGAACTGGAATTTCCACTTAAGGAGATTAAAGGTATCATAGATGCACCTAATTTTGACAGAAACAGAGCATTAGAACAGCAAATCGAATTGCTTACTATGAAAAAAGAACATCTGGAAAATCTTATTAATCTTGCTCGGGGAATAAAAGGAATAGGGACGAAATATATGGATTTTAAAGCTTTTGATACAAGAAAGATAGATGAGTATTCTAAACGTGCAAAAGAACTGTGGAGACAGACGCCTGAGTACAAAGAGTACGAAGAGAAAACAAAGAACTGGACAGAAGATGACGAAGTTACAGTTGTAAATGAGTTTATGGAGATTTTTGTTGAGTTCGGGCAGATGAAGGAAATGAATCCATCTGATAAGCAGGTTCAGGCACAGGTTAAAAAACTTCAAGATTATATCACAGAACATTTTTATACATGTTCAGCTAAAATTCTGCAGGGACTTGGAAGAATGTATGCTGGTGAAGGAGAACTTACTGAAAATATTGATGCTGCAGGTGGAACAGGAACTTCGGAATTTGCAAGTAAAGCCATTGATATATTTGCAATGAATAGCTAATGGCGTGGATTATTTATAGCAATTCTGCTATTTACTTGTAATGTTACTGAAAACGATGTACACAGTAACATTGTAATTCCATTAATTCAGAAATCACCAGAGTTCGTGTTGACTAATTTGTATAGTAGATGATAAAATTAATCTATAAAATTACTGTATCTGATTCACGCATCTGCGAAATATTTGCTGAAAAAGACATAACAGTAATTAATGGAAATGATCTTAATACAAATAAATAAGAAAACTCTGACGGCAAGGAGAATCCGAGCGGAAATAGTTGCTAGATAAGAATTTACAAAACCATTTTTCTGACAAAATGCCAGGAAAGTGGTTTTTTGCATATTTAATAAGTAGCGGAAAACAACAGGAGGGGCAATATGTTAAAGGTAGCAATATACGGAAAGGGCGGTATCGGAAAGTCCACAGTGACTTCCAATCTGGCGGCCGCTTTTGCAAATATGGGGAAGCGTGTCATTCAGATCGGCTGTGATCCGAAAGCGGATTCCACTATTAATTTATTAGGCGGAGAGCCACTTCGTCCGGTAATGAATTTTATGCGGGAAGAGGACGAGGAGCCGGATGAACTGGCGCAGATTTCAAAGGAAGGTTACGGAGGAATCCTCTGTATTGAGACTGGCGGTCCTACTCCGGGACTTGGCTGCGCGGGGCGTGGGATTATTGCAACTTTTCAGCTTCTCGAGGATATGGAGTTATTCGAACATTATAAACCGGATGTGGTTTTGTATGATGTACTGGGTGATGTTGTATGCGGTGGTTTTGCAGCACCGATCCGTGAGGGATACGCGGATAAAGTTCTGATCGTTACATCCGGGGAGAAAATGGCATTGTATGCTGCAAACAATATTTCCAGCGCTGTCAGAAATTTCGAGGACCGCAGTTATGCCCGTGTATTTGGCATCGTGTTAAATCACAGAAATGTAGAAAATGAGACAAAGAAAGTACGGGCATTTTCTGAAAAAATTGGAGTGCCGATTGTGGGAGAAGTACCACGGAGTGATGAAATTATCCACTGGGAAGAACAGGGAAAGACAGTGATCGAAGGAAATCCAGACTCCGAGATCAGTAAATGTTTCCTTGACCTGGCTGCATTGTTATGGAAAGAAGAGGAAAACGTATGAGACAGGAAGCCTATTTTTGTACAGTAAAAGAGCTGAATGAGCTGGGAAAAGATAAGATTCCGCAGCAGCTTATTTCCCATACACATCTGATCTACAGTTCTCCGGCAACGTTGGCGTTCAACTCTCCAGGAGCAGAAGGATTTGGCGTTAAGCGAGCAGGTCTGGCAGTTCCGGACTCTATCATGCTGATCGTGTCTCCGGGATGCTGTGGTCGTAATACATCGGTGCTTAGTTCCATGCGTGCTTACCACGACCGTTTCTATTACCTGCTGATGGATGAGACAGATATTGTAACAGGAAGACATTTGAAAAAAATCCCGAAAGCAGTGGCGGAAATCTGCGAAGAACTTGAGAAAAAGCCATCCGTTGTGATGATATGTATTACCTGTGTGGATGCCCTGCTTGGCACAGATATGGAGCGTGTCTGTCATAAGGTAGAGGAATATACAGGTATTCCCGTAAGACCGTGTTATATGTATGCACTGACCAGAGAGGGGAGAAAGCCGCCGATGGTGCATGTGCGACAGTCCATTTATTCCCTGTTAGAGCCGAAGAAGAAAAAAGGAAATGTGGTGAATTTACTTGGATATTTTTCGCCGTTGGTGGATGATTGTGAACTGTATGATCTGCTTCACGGAGCAGGGATAAAAACAATTCATGAGATTTCCAGATGCAGGGATTATGCAGAATATCAGACCATGTCGGAAGCAAACTTTAATCTGGTACTGCACCCGGAAGCACGTTTTGCAGCAGAGGATTTTCATGACCGTCTGAAAATCCCGTATATCGAGCTGCGCAGACTGTATCAGATTGATAAAATTGCCAGCCAGTATCGTGCATTTGGAGCTGCATTAGGCGTGGAATTTGATGATGAAATGCCGCGGAAAGCAGCAGAGGATGTGGTGGTAAAATTTAAGGAAGTACATCCGGATGCAGCATTTGCAGTTGGAGAATGGATGAATGGAGATCCATTTGAGCTGGCACTTGCACTGGTACGCTACGGATTTCATGTGCCGGAGATTTATGGAACTTTATCCGGCGAAAATTTCATCTATGTGAAGCAATTAGCGCAGATCAGTCCGGAAACGAAAGTATTTTCCAATCTGGAACCAACTATGCTGTATTATGATGGAAGTCAGTCCGGCGTCAATCTGACTATTGGAAAAGATGCCGGATATTATCATAAAGAATGTCCAAACGTGCGCTGGAATGAAGAACGGCAGCCATATGGTTATGCCGGCGTACGCAGACTGTTTGAGTCACTGGCGGAGGTATAACACAATGAGAGGACTGAGAAAATATCTGACACCTTTTGCACCGGATCAGTCCGGGGCTGTGTCTGTATTATATGAATTTGGAGGCATTATCGTTATTTGTGATGCCGGCGGCTGTACCGGAAATATCTGCGGATTCGATGAACCACGGTGGTTTGAAAGCAAAAGCGCACTGTTCAGTGCCGGGCTTCGTGACATGGACGCAATTCTTGGCCGCGATGACCGTCTGGTGGCAAAACTGGCAGATGCAGTGACAAAGCTGGATGCGAAATTTGCGGCAATCATCGGGACACCGGTTCCGGCAGTGATCGGAACGGATTACCATGCACTGAAACGTATGACTGAAAAAAAAGTGGATCTACCAATCCTGACTGTAGATACAGATGGCATGGAATTATATGACAAGGGCGAAGAAAAAGCATGGATGGAGCTGTTTCGTGTATTTGCGGGCGAAAAGGAAGAAGTGATTCCAAACAAAATAGGGATTCTCGGCATGACACCGCAGGATATCAGTGATCTGCGTGCAGCAGACCGTATCCGGGAACGTTTTGCAGCAGAAGGGAAAACGGCGGTCTGTTACGGAATGGGAAACGGACTTGATGATGTGAAAAAGGCTTCCAGTGTGGAGAAAAATATTGTAGCAGCACCGGCAGCTTTGGAAGCGGCGAAATACTTGGAACAAACCTATGGAACACCTTATGAGATTGGCTATCCGCTAGTGGATGAGCTGCTTTGTGACATGAATTATCATGGAAAAAAAGTACTTATTGTACAGCAGCAGGTGACAGGAAATGCTATCCGTGAGGAAATATTAAAGAAAGCGCCGGATGTACAGGTAACAGTGGCAAGCTGGTTTATGATGAAGCCGGAGATTCGCAGGGACGAAGATCTGCATCTGCGGGATGAGGAAGATTATATTAAGCTGGTGGAAAATGGCGCATATGATGTGATTTATGCGGATCCATGTATGGCAAGAATGACACCGAAATTTGAAGGAACATTTGTAGATACTATACATTTTGCAGTGTCAGGGAAACTTGTAACAGTGGAAGCAGCGAAAGACTCCAAAGAACTGAAAGAACCAGGAAAACTGAAAGAATCAAAAAAACAAGAGAAGTAAAAGAACCGGGAAAACCGGACAGCCACGATCATTGTGACTATGATCGTATGAGTTCGGTGGGAGAAGTGTATGAATAAAGAGGAGATGACCTGGCGTATCCGGGTATACGGTATTGTTCAGGGAGTTGGTTTTCGGCCAACAGTAAGCCGCCATGCGACGACTCATGGGATTTGCGGAACTGTCTGTAATAAAGGACCATATGTGGAAATTTTTGCGCAGGGTACAAAAGAACAGATCGATGGATTCCTGAATGAACTGAAAGAACATCCGCCGAAACGTGCGGCTATCTTAAAAATAAATACAAAAGATGTTACAGCAGAGACAGCAGTACATTTCGAAATATTCGATATCATCGAAAGTGAGAAAACAAAGGGAGAGATATTCGTTTCCCCGGATATTGCAATCTGTGAAGAATGCAAAGAAGAAATGTTTGATCCGAAAAACCGGCGCTATCTGCATCCGTTTATCAACTGTACCTGCTGCGGACCGAGACTTACGATTCTGGATTCACTGCCATATGACAGGGAACGTACAAGTATGAAAGAGTTTCCGATGTGCCCGGACTGTGCGAAAGAATATTTCGATGAGAAAACGAGGCGCTATGATGCGCAGCCGGTGTGCTGCAATGAATGCGGACCGGAGGTATATCTGATCGGCAGAACTGAGAGAGGGCGTGATGCAATTACATATACACGCCGGATGATCAGTGAAGGTAAAATTGTAGCGATCAAAGGAATCGGAGGTTTTCATTTGTGTTGCGATGCGACAAATGAAGAAGCGGTTAAACGTCTGCGTACATTAAAGAAACGTCCTGCCAAGCCTTTTGCGGTGATGGCAAAGGATGAATCAGTGGTAAAACGGGAATGTGTTGTGACACCGGAACAGGAGGAAATTCTTACCGGACATCAGAAACCAATCCTGCTGCTGGACAGAAAAAACAGCGGCAGACTGGCAGCTTCTGTAGCACCGGAAAATCCGAAAGTTGGAGTGATGCTTCCCTATGCACCGGTGCAGTTGCTGATTTTCCAGTATGATGATGGAATCGAAATGCCGGATCTTCTGGTGATGACCAGTGGGAACACATCCGGGGCTCCAATCTGCCGGGAAGATGAGGAAGCAGTTGCTGAATTGTCACATTTGTGTGATGCGATGTTATCGCATGATCGAAAAATCAGGATCCGGGCAGATGATACGGTGATGGATTTTTATAAAAACGAACCATACATGATCCGGAGGTCCAGAGGCTATGCACCGCTGCCGTTTATGACATCAACAGACTGGAAAGGGCAGGTGCTTGCTGTTGGTGGAGAACTGAAAAATACGTTTTGCATTGGTGTGGACAGTCGATTTTATCCGTCTCCATATGTGGGAGATCTGGAAGATCTGAGAACTGTAAAAGCATTGCAGGAAACGATTCACCGGTTTCAGACATTGCTGGAAGTAAAGCCACAGGTGGTGGTCTGTGATATGCATCCGAAGTATAACTCCACGGTTGTAGCGAAGGAACTCGGTTATCCGATGATCCAGGTGCAGCATCATTATGCGCATATTTTGTCCTGTATGACAGAAAATGACTGCCACGATCCGGTCATTGGAGTTGCTTTTGACGGAACCGGATATGGAACGGACGGTACGATCTGGGGTGGCGAGGTTCTGCTGGCAGATTATGAGAATTTTACAAGATTTGGAAATATTACCCCGTTTTTGCAGATTGGCGGTGACGCTTCTGCAAAAGAGGGCTGGCGTATTGCGGTATCTATGATCTATGGATATACAAAAGACCGCGAACAGGCATGGAAGATTATTGAAAAGCTTGGACTTTGCAGCGAACAGGAAAGCAAAGTGCAGTTTACCATGGCAGACCGTAAGATCAATGCAGTGATTTCAACCAGTGTGGGAAGGCTTTTTGATGCAGTCAGTGCGATTCTGGGTATCAGGCGCCAGTCAAGTTTTGAGGGTGAAGCATCGATGGCATTGGAGTTTGCAGCAGAAGCATATGAACAGAAAAAATATGAACAGCAAAAATATAAACAGGGAAATTGTGAACAGCGAGAATGCGAACAGCAAAAAAAAGAATATGAACTGCAGGATATTGAAGTAGTTGAAAATCTGAGCGGAAATGAGGAACTGGACAAGCTGGTGTATAAAAACGAGGAACGTTTCATTTTAAATACCAGAATGTTGATACAACAGATTGTAGAAGAAAAAATGCAAGGTGCAGACAGCGGCAGGCTGGCATATCTTTTTCATCAGGTACTGGCAGAGCAGATTGTAGCAGTCTGTAGCGAAGCACGTAACAGCAGTGGCAGAAATAAAGTCGCACTGAGCGGCGGTGTATTTCAGAACCGATTACTGCTGCGCCTGACAGAAGAACGACTTAAACAGGAAGGTTTTGAAGTGTTGCGGCATCACATGATCCCGCCAAATGATGGAGGAATCGCGATCGGACAGGCAGCATATGGGATGTATCGATATAATTGTTCACCTTGTTCTGAATCATGCGCTTTTAAAAATAGTAGCGAACAGTAACATATTAATTTGACCAGATAAACTGCGAAGCAGTTCTTAGGGTATGAATAAATAACAAAGCGGATGCTTTTATCCGTTTGATCGAACGGTAGGAGGATATAAAGATGTGTGTAGGATTATCAGCAAAAGTAGTAAAAATCAGTAATGGCACAGCGCTCATCGACGCAGGCGGTGCCAAAAGAGAGGTTTCTTCTCAGCTTCTGGAAGATCTGGAGCCTGGAGATTATGTTATGGTTCACGCAGGTGTGGCAATTGCAAAGATCACCGATGAAGACGACAGTGAAACCGAGCAGCTCATGGAGGAATTTTTATAATGGCAGAGGAGAAATGTGAAAAGAAGAGCGAAGAGAAAACCGAAAGGAAAACCGCCAGAGAGATCATTGAAAATTATGATGGCCCAAAGGTACGGATCATGGAAGTATGCGGTACGCACACTCATGAGATCTTCCGACTGGGAATCCGCAGATTGCTTCCTGAACAGGTGGAACTGATCTCCGGACCGGGATGTCCGGTATGTGTAACTCCGGTCAGCTTTATTGACGAAGCGATTTATCTGGCACTGGAAAAAGGAGTTACCATCTGTACATTTGGTGACCTGGTACGTGTGCCGGGAACAAAGATGAGCCTTGCAGGAGCCCGTGAACAAGGGGCTGACATTCACGTCGTATATTCTCCGGCAGATGCGGAAAAATATGCCAGAGAACATCCGGACAAACAGGTGACATTTCTTTCAGTCGGATTTGAAACAACGACACCGGCAAGTTGTCTTTCAGTAAAAGCTGCAAAAGAAAACGGGTTGGATAATTACTCAATATTAACTGCCAACAAAACCATGCCTCAGGCTTATGAGGTGTTAAAAGGCAGTGCGGATGTATTTTTATATCCGGGACATGTCAACGCCATTACAGGAACACGTCTGTGCGAAGCACTGACAGAAGAAGGAGTCAGTGGTGTTGTGGCAGGATTTACTGCAAAAGAGCTGATGACAGCACTGGCAGTTGCACTGGTAAAATTTCAGGAAGGAAAGCCGTTTTTTGTAAACTGTTATCCGCGTGTGGTGACACAGGATGGAAGCAGGGAAGCACAGGTGCTTGTAGATGAGATGATGGAAGCATGTGACTGTGAATGGAGAGGTCTGGGTGTGATTCCTGCATCCGGCATGAAATTAAGACAGGAATGGCAGAATTTCGATGCACGTATCAAATATCAGATGCCGAAGATTGAAGGAAAACCAAACCCGGCCTGTCGCTGCGGGGATGTGTTGCAGGGAAAATGCAAACCATCTGACTGTAAAGTATTTGGAAAAGGCTGTACACCGCAGCATCCGGTCGGAGCCTGCATGGTATCCGGCGAAGGCGCCTGTTCTGCATACTATCAGTATTCATAACTGTTCAGTATATTCACAGTTATGAGCCAAAATCTATTGAAAATCGCATTTGGCGATGGGAATTATCTTGATAAGAAAGAAGGAAATCATCATGGAAAATAAAACAGTAACAATGGCACACGGAGCCGGTGGAAAACAGACCTCTGAACTGATCGACCAGGTGTTTAAAGCACATTTTGCGAACAAGGATCTGACAGCTGATGATGCAGCAGTATTAGTTCCTCCTACAGGCAAAATGGCAGTATCTACCGATGGTTTCATCGTATCTCCGGCGTTCTTTCCGGGAGGAAATATCGGAAAATTGTCTATCTGCGGAACTGTCAATGACCTTGCCTGCATGGGAGCAAAACCATTGTATCTTACCTGCGCATTTGTAATTGAAGAGGGATTTCCGATGGAAAAACTGGAAGAAATTGCTGCAGCCATGGAGAAAACGGCAAAAGAAGCAGGAGTACATATCGTATCAGGAGATACAAAGGTTGCAGGAAAAGGCCAGGTGGACGGAGTCTTTATCACTACGACCGGAATGGGTGAGATCGAAGAAGGAGTAATCGTTGGCGGAGAACTGGCAAAACCGGGGGATGCGATCATTGTAACCGGTGATATCGGACGCCATGGATGCACGATTCTGTTAGAGAGAGAAGATTTTGGAATTGATGCGGACGTGACCAGTGACTGTGCACCTTTATGGAATACGGTAAAAGCAGTCATGGATACCACACACAATCTGCACGTGATCCGTGATGCAACCAGAGGCGGTGTCGGAACTGTCCTGTATGAGATTGCAGGACAGAGTAACGTGGGTATTCGCTTAAATGCAGCAGCAGTTCCGGTACAGCCGGAAGTAAAAGGAGTCTGTGGAATGCTTGGACTGGAACCTTTATACCTGGCATGTGAGGGAAGACTTGTCATTATGGCGCCAAAGGAAGAGGCTGAAGGAATTGTAGAAACCTTGCGAAAATGTCCATATTCCGAAAATGCAGCGATCATCGGTGAAGTGATCGCAGAAGAACCTGGAAGAGTTATCATGGAGACTGAGATCGGCACACAGGCACTGCTTCCACAGCCGGGAGGAGAGCTGTTACCAAGAATCTGTTAAACAGGAGGAATCAGGGCATGGACACCAGAGTGGCAGTTATTTCAATTATTGTAGAACAGGAAGATGCGATCGAAGAATTAAATACCCTGCTTCATGAGGCACGTCAGTATATTATTGGCAGAATGGGTATCCCATACCGCTCGAAAGGGATTAGTATTATCAGCATTGCAATCGATGCACCGCAGGATAAGATCAGTGCACTTTCCGGAAAAATCGGACATTTAAAAGGAGTATCTGCAAAAACAGCATATTCAAAGGTCATTACTCCGGCGGAAGGAGGAATAAAGGATTGATCAGGATCGCAGTATATGGAAAAGGCGGAATTGGAAAATCTACGACTGTTTCCAATGTAGCGGCAGCATTGGCTGAGATGGGGCTTAGAGTGATGCAGATCGGATGCGATCCGAAAGCGGATTCTACCATTTTACTTCGTCACGGAGAAGCAGTTCCGGCAGTGCTCGATTTATATAACAAAAAAAAGCAATCACTGCAGTTAGAAGATATGATACGCATTGGCTATAATAATGTCATCTGTGTGGAAGCCGGAGGACCGACGCCAGGGCTTGGCTGTGCAGGTCGTGGAATCATCACGGCGCTGGAAAAGCTGAAAGAACTGGGAGCCTATGAGGTATACAAACCGGATGTGGTTTTATATGATGTACTTGGAGATGTAGTCTGTGGAGGATTTTCCATGCCGATGCGAAATGGTTACGCTGACAAAGTATTTATTCTTACATCCGGGGAAAATATGGCGATTCATGCGGCGGCAAATATTGCCATGGCAGTGCAGAACTTTAAAAATCGTGGATATGCAGGGCTTGGCGGACTGATTTTGAACCGCAGGGATGTTCCGAGGGAAGAAAAAAAAGTGGTAGAACTGGCAGATGATTTCCAGACAGCAGTTATTGGTACGTTATCACACAGCAGTCAGGTAGCGTTGGCGGAAGAACAGCAGAAAACATTGATGGAGTGCTATCCTGAAAGTGAAATGGCAGAGGAATACCGTGCACTTGCGGTGCAGATGTACCGGATATGTGGTGGTGTTTTGAAAGATGAAAACGATGTTGTAAGGGATGAATATATGCGTAAATGTATGGATGAGCATATGGATAAATATATAGACGAGCATATGGATAAATATACGGACGAACGTATGAATGAACATATAAATGAATGCATGAATGGACAGACACAGGAGGATGTGTAATGTTACGTCGTATGGGTGAAACGGTTGATCCGAAAGGCGCAGTGGTAAAAATAAAAGATGCTTCCTTCCCGGCGCCATTTGCTTCGGAGCTGGAATATAATTCTCCGGTGCATGGCAACTGGAATATTGTACATACAGGGATGCAGGTTCCGGAATCCATTCAGATTTATGTCTGTGCAGATAACTGTATGCGGGGCGTTGTGCTGACAGCAGCAGAGATGAACGCGGCAGAACGTTTTTCCTTTGTAATCCTGGAAGAACAGGATCTCTTAAACAGCAATCTGGAGGATATTACTATTGAGGGCGTGACAGACGTGCTGAACAAACGCGGAGATCACCCAAAGGCTGTTTTACTGTTTACGGTTTGTCTGCATCATTTTGTGGGAAGCAATCTGGACTATATTTACAGTGAACTGGAGTATCGTTTCCCGGATATCTGTTTTATCCGTTGTTACATGGACCCAATCATGCAGAAGCATGGACTAACTCCGGATCAGAAGCTGCGCAAAGCAATGTATGATCCGCTTCCGGCCTGCAAACCGAACATGAAAACAGTATCTGTCTTTGGCAGTGATTTTGTGCTGGATGAGAGCAGTGATATCAAGCGTTTATTAAAACGATATGAGTATACAGTGAGAGAACTGCCAGCCTGTAAAACATGGCAGGATCTGCTGGATATGAGCAAAGGCAGTCTGTTTATCGACTGCTATCCGGCAGGAAAATACGGAATGGAAGCACAGGCGGAGCGCTTGGGACGTGAGCATCTGTATCTGCCTGGCAGTTTTGACTATGATGAAATTGAAAAACAGTTAAAACAGCTGACAGATGCACTTGGACTGCCGGAATTAACAGAAGACGAATTAGCGCATGAACGAGAAAACTGTGAGGAAGTGCTGGCAAGAGCAAAAGAGCTGATTAAAGATATGCCTGTCACTTTAGACTATCTATATCATCCAAGACCCCTTGGACTGGCAAAGCTACTTCTGACACATGGATTTTGTGTGAAAGCAGTTTATCTGGATGGAATCAGTCCGGAGGAAAGAGAGGAGTTTCTCTGGCTGCAGAAGCATGCGCCGGAACTTGAACTGATCGCAACCATTCAGGTGAAGATGCGTGTACTGCCAAGAGGTGGCAGTGAAGAAATGCTTGCCATTGGACAGAAAGCAGCCTATTTCAGCCGAAGCCGCCACTTTGTCAATCTGGTACAGGGAGAAGGTCTGTATGGATTTGACGGGATCAGAAGAACGGCGGAGCTGATGATGGAGGCGTATCGAGAAGAAAAGGATACAGAGAAACTTGTAGTGCAAAAAGGATGGGGGTGCGAGTGCTGCCTATGAGACAATCTTATCGAATCATACCAATTTATACGGCAGATGTATCTGGTGTCTGTTCCGCACTGTATGAACTTGGCGGAATGACAGTGATGCATGACCCTTCCGGATGCAATTCTACATACAATACCCATGATGAGATCCGCTGGTATGATCAGGACAGCCTGATCTTTATTTCAGGACTTACAGAAATCGATGCGATTATGGGAAATGACCGGAAATTTATTGACGATATCGAGCATGCAGCCCGTGAACTGCACCCGAAATTTATCGCACTGGCAGGCTCACCGATCCCATTTATGAATGGAACGGATTTCCCGGCAATTGCGCGTGTGATCGAGACAGAAACCGGAATTCCGACATTTTCTGTGCCGACAAATGGCATGAATGATTACATCTATGGAGCAGGAATTGCACTGGAACAAATCGCCCGGCGGTTTGTTAAAGAGCCTGACAGGCAGGAAAAAGACCGATCTTCTTTAAAAAGTGTAAATCTATTAGGTGTGACACCACTGGATTTTGGACCACAGGAAAACGTAGAAGTATTAAAAGAAAATCTGAAAAAATACGGATGGAACGTTTTATCTACATGGGCGATGGGAGATGACCTGGAAACTCTGCAAAAAGCAGGGGAAGCAGCCGTCAATCTGGTGGTGTCTGCAGTGGGACTGCGGGCGGCAAAGGTCCTCTGGGAAAGATACAAAATACCATATGTGATCGGAACGCCAAACCAGTGGCTGGCAGAAGATATTTCAAATGCATTGGAGACAGCAATCGCGCGATGCACTGCAGAAACACAGCAGTCTGTAACTACACAGCAGTCTACAATCGAGCAGTACTCTACAGTCACAGACGGGGCTTCAGCTGCACAGCAGGCAGACCCTGCGGCTATATATCTGCAGAACCGCATGCGGCAGAATGCAGAGATCACTCTGATTGGAGAACCTGTCACGATGGGATCGCTGGCAGCAGGTATCGAAAAGAAATATGGACATTCGACCCGTGTATTCTGTCCGTTGAAAGGATGCGAAGCTTTACTTGGCAAAAAAGACAAAGTAGTACTGGGAGAAGAAGCAATGGAAGAAGCACTGAAAGATTCCAAAATCATCGTAGCAGACCCACTGTACCGACCAATCTGTCCAAAGAGCAGCACCTTTTATGAACTTCCGCATGTAGCATTTTCGGGAAGAATATATTTATAGTGAACTGTAACATTGTTGCAGGGGAGAAGAAAGAATTGTTATATATCCGTTTGACATGAACTTACAGTGGAGAGTATACTTGACTTACATATACGTTACTGAGAACAGAGCGGTTTTATCCGCTTAATCTGTTTATGATGAGGAAAAGAATATAAGATGCAGCAAAGGAAGCAGATGTAAATTTGGTTGTTCTGCCCGGGAAATAGATGAAAAAATATCACTACATGATGCATTATCCCGTGCTGATGAGAGTCTGTATGAGGCAAAGAAACATAGGACAAAGAAGGTATCAAAAACGCAGGAATAATACGAGGATAATTTCTCAGGTGAATATGATAAGATTAAATAAATACAAGAATACACAGGCAGAAAAATGGAGGATCTGAATATGAGAGTACTGATCACGGGTACAAATTCCGGGATTGGAAAGGGTATTGCAGATAAATTTTTGAAAGAAGGACATACAGTTATCGGGATTGACCGCAGGAAAGCATCCATACAGCATGAGAGTTATACACATATCTGTATGGATATCCGCGATAAGGCGCAGTATCCGGAATTAGAGCCATTTGACATTGTGGTCAACAATGCAGGGGTGCAGAACGAAGAGGATATCGATGTAAATTTAAAAGGAACGATTGCCATTACCGAGAAATATGGAATACATCCGGGGATTAAAGCAGTCCTTATGATTGGTTCTGCCAGTGGGCATAACGGTTCTGAATTTCCGGAATATGTTGCAAGTAAAGGAGGAGTCCTTTCCTATACAAAGAATGTTGCTCTCCGCATTGCAAAATATGGAGCAACCTGCAACAGCCTTGATTTCGGAGGCGTTCTGACGGAACTGAATAAACCGGTTATGGAGGATGAAGCTTTGTGGAGCGAGATCATGGAGCAGACCCCTCTGAAACGCTGGATGACAGTAGAAGAAGCTGCAGACTGGGCCTATTTTATGACAGTCACAAACCGTTTCTGCACCGGACAGAATATCCTGATAGATGGTCTGGAAGCGGGAAATGCGCATTTTGTATGGCCGGAGGAGTAGTTATTGTTTAACCAGATCAGGTAAGGGGCAAAGAGGAGAATTTTATCTGTTTTACCAATAGCGAGCAGAGATACTTGTAAAAAGCAGGTATCTCTGTTTTTATTCGTTCCGGCGATAATATTCATTGAGAAATCGAATATTTTACAGTATAATGAAATGAATACACCCTGCGAAAAGCTTTACTTTTCTTTGTGCGGTCAGTAAGTTGATAAAAGGGAGTATTAGAATAATTTTTGGATGAGGAAAAAGAAATGAAGGAATTTATCAGTGAAACAATTATGGAGAAATATGAATTCCGTAATATCAGACCGGAAGAAACAGATCAGGCAGTACAGATAGAACAGATCTGTTTTCCGCCAAATGAGGCGTGCTCAGAGAAGCATATGACAGAAAGAATACAGAAAGTTTCAGAACTCTTTCTGGTCGCAGTGGATAAAAAGACTGGCAAAATAGCCGGTTTTTTAAATGGAAGCGCAACAGATGAGGAAGTTTTCCGTGATGAATTTTTCACAGATGTTACGTTAAACAACCGGAATGGAAAGAACATTATGCTTCTGGGGCTTGACGTACTGCCGGAATACAGAGGGCAGGGACTCGCAAGAGAACTGATGCATCAGTATCTGAGAAGAGAGAAAGAAAACGGCAGAGAGAAAGTTTTTCTTACCTGTCTGGATAACAAAGTGGAGATGTACACTAAAATGGGATACAAGGATCTGGGAATCTCAGGCTCTTCATGGGGTGGCGAAGAATGGCATGATATGTTATATGAATTGTAACTTTGAATGATTAAGTAAGTAGTGAAGCGGATATTTTTACCTGCCCGAATAATAATATAGAAAGAGCAAATGATGAAAAGAGAAAAAGACCATGCATTTTACAACAAATTATGGAGTCTGATGATCCCTATCGTGCTGCAGAATCTGATGCTGGCTCTGGTAGCAGTAGCGGATGCATTTATGCTTGGAGGAATGGATCAGAATTATATGTCTGCCGTTTCCCTGGCAACACAGATCCAGTTTATCCAGAACATGTTTCTGTCAGCGGCAACTGCAAGTCTCGGAATTCTGGGGGCACAGTACTGGGGAAAAGGCGACATTAAGACTCTGGATGCCATCTTCTGTATGGCACTTCGCTTATGCGGACTGGTGTCCGTGATATTCTTTGCAGGATGTGTTTTCTTCGGAAAATATCTCATGTTGATCTTTACAAATGAGAGTGTACTGATTGATTATGGTATCAGTTATCTGAGAATTGCAGGATTTTCCTATCTGCTTACAGGAATTTCACAGTGCTACCTCGTTATCATGAAGACCAGCGAGCATGCAAAGACAACCGCAGTGATCAGTTCTGCGACTGTATGTATCAATATTATCCTGAACGCAGTATTTATTTACGGAGCATTCGGAATTACTCCGATGGGAGTAAGAGGTGCGGCAGTGGCAACTCTGATCGCAAGGATCATTGAACTTGCATGTTCCATAGCTGTTTCTTATAGAAAAGGATATATTCATCCGAATATGGATCAGTTATTCCAGAGAGATAAGCAGTTATCGCAGGACTTCCGGAAATGTGCACTTCCACTTCTGGGAGCATGTTTGTTTTGGGGAGTCGGATTTACTTCCTATTCTTCCTTTATGGGGCATCTTGGAGTAGATGCGGCAGCCGCAAATTCTGTGGCAGCAGTTGTAAGAGATATGATCTGCTGCTTCAGTGCCGGAATCTCCAGTGCTGCAGGAATTATGGTAGGAAATGAACTGGGAGCCGGAAATCTGGAGAGAGGAAAGGCTTACGGCATTCGCCTGCTGAAGATTTCACTGGTATGTGGAGCTGCTATGGCACTTTTGATGGTGATATCGGCACCGATTATTCTACATTTTGTGAAACTGACACCGCAGGCAGCAGGATATCTGAAGGGAATGTTTGCAGTTATTGCGGTTTATATGATTGGACGTGCAGTGAATGATGTTACGATCAACGGAATCTTTGGAGCCGGTGGGGACACTATGTTTGATATGTACAGCCTTGCAGTGTGTATGTGGTGTCTGGCAATTCCACTGGCTGTAGCAGGAACTTACTTTTTCCACTGGCCTGTAGTGCTCGTATATGCATGTACTTGCATTGATGAGGTTGGTAAACTGCCGTGGGTGCTGTATCATTTTCGAAAATGTAAATGGGTAAAAGACCTGACGCATTAGAAGAAGTGTGATAAAATGAAAAAAAAATACAGTTGCTGTTCTGCAAAATGTATTACTGAAAACGGAGTGAACAGTAACAAAATACAGCGGATGAATGACCGTATTATGGATTATATTACGTAAAATGATAACTTAACTGAATGGAAGGTGAGAAAAAGTTGAACGCATTACAAACCTTAAAGACGTATTTTGGCTACGATACATTCAGAGAAGGGCAGGAGAGTATTGTGGAGTCCATCCTGAAACATCAGGATGTGCTTGCAATCATGCCGACAGGAGCAGGTAAATCTATCTGCTATCAGATTCCGGCGCTTATGCTGCCGGGCATTACACTTGTAATTTCCCCGCTGATCTCTCTGATGCAGGATCAGGTAAAAGCCCTGAATGAGGCGGGGATCCATGCTGCATTTATTAATTCTTCCCTCACGGAAAATCAGATCAGCAAAGCTCTGTATCTGGCAGCTGGGGGAAGATACAAAATCATCTATGTGGCTCCTGAACGTCTGGAAAACTACGAATTTCTGGAATTTGCCAGACATGTAGAAATTTCTATGATAACGGTGGACGAAGCACACTGTATTTCCCAGTGGGGACAGGACTTCCGCCCGAGCTATCTCAAAATTGTAGAATTTGTCCGTAATCTTCCCAAAAGACCAATCGTCAGCGCATTTACAGCGACAGCCACAGAAGAAGTAAAGAATGATATTCTCTGTACCTTAAATCTGTTTGATCCGGCAGTTGTTGTTACCGGATTTGACAGAAAGAATTTATATTACAGTGTAGAAAATATCCGCCGTAAAGATGACTTTGTGATGGAATATATAGAGAAACATCCGACAGAAAGTGGAATCATTTACTGTGCAACAAGAAAGAATGTAGATAACCTGTTTGAAATGCTCTTCAAAAAAGGTGTTCCTGTTACCAGATATCATGCAGGACTTAACAATGAGAGCAGAAAGCAGAACCAGGACGATTTCATTTATGACAGAACGCCGGTGATCGTGGCGACGAATGCTTTTGGAATGGGAATTGATAAATCGAATGTGCGTTATGTGATCCATTATAATATGCCGCAGAGCATGGAGAATTACTATCAGGAAGCAGGACGTGCAGGTCGTGACGGGGAAAATTCCCAGTGCATTTTGCTGTTTTCTCCGCAGGATGTAATGATCAACAGGATGCTTCTGGATAACAAAGATTTCTCTGATGTGGAGGAGGACGATGAATATCTGATCCGTCAGAGGGATATCCGCAGACTTCAGATCATGGAAGGCTACTGTAAGACAACAGGATGTCTGAGAAATTATATTCTGGAATATTTCGGGGAGAAGACATCAGGTCCATGTGACAATTGTGGAAACTGTCATCGGGAATACCATGAAGTAGATATGACAGCAGAAGCAAAACAGGTAGTCAACTGCGTGGCAGAAACCAGAGGAAGATACGGACTGACAATCGTACTGGGCACACTTATAGGGGCAAAGCGGGCACGCCTGCGGGAACTCGGAACAGATAAGTATAAATCTTATGGTGCATTGAGTGATCACAGCGAAGCAGAACTCAGAACCCTGATCAGCCAGATGGTAGAAATGGGATATTTATACCAGACACAGGAACGTTACAGTGTTCTGAGACTGGGAAATATTACTCCTTTAAAAGATGAAAATACGCACGTAGTCATGCGTACTTATGAAGAAAAAGAGCCGGATAAAAAGAAAAAGACCGCAAAATCTGTCCGAAAACGCAGTACAGATGCACTTACATCTGCAGGCTATGATTTATTTGAAGCATTGCGGAAACTGCGTCTGGAAATCGCACGGGAAGAGTCCATGCCGCCATATATTGTATTCAGTGACAAGACGCTGATCGATATGTGTGTGAAGAAGCCGTCCAATGAATCCGAAATGTTGGAAGTTTCCGGTGTGGGAGAAAATAAGTTAAAGAAATATGGTCAGAGATTTCTGGAAGAAATTCAGAATTTCTGCAGAGACCGCCCTGATGCAGTTTTGAGTATGCCTGAATCCTGAGACATACAGATGAAATGAGGTTAGGGCCCCAAGTTCAAATGCCTTATCGTGCAAGCACGAACGGCTTTTTGACTCTGATATCATGAAATAAAAGAATCACAGGAAAACGAAAGAAAAAAACAAGAAAAGAAAACAAAAGAAGGAAACGAGAAATGGAAATAAAGATGGAGAAGAAAACAGGAAGAATCACAAAAGTTCTGGTCTGCATGCTTGCGGTATTCTGCTTTTTTGCAATTTCTGTACAGGCTCAGGCAGCAGCGAAGAAAGAAATTTCAGCAAAAGTAAACGGAAGTGTGAAAGCAGTACTGGAGAAGCAGGGCGATTCCTGGCATCTTACAACAGGAGATGAAGAGGAGGATGCACAGATTTTATCCTCCAGGATTGTGTATCTGAAAACGACCAAAGGAAGCGATATCACAACCGGCTATTATGCATTTAATAAAAAAGGAATCCTGGATCTACGAAGAACATTTCATGTGCTGGATACCAAAATCATGGATACACGCTTTAAAGGAAAATATTACTTCGGAGGAGAGAACGGAAAACTCTGGGTAAATAAGCGTGGCTGGACCCAGATTGGAAAAAAGAAATATTATCTTTCCAGAACTGGAAGAATGTATGTAAATACATGGGTGCAGGGGTATTATCTGGAAGATGACGGTCAGATTGCAAAGAATATGAAGACACCGGATGGCAGTTATGTGGACTGTGATGGCCGCAAATGTAAAAAAGAAGAAATGTCTCTGAGCAGTCTGAAAAAGCAGCTGCAGTCAATGATCAATGGATACAGCGGAGAATGGTCTGTATATGTTAAAGACCTCAAAACAGGTGATGTGATTTCCATTAATGATAAAGCAATGAAGCCGGCCAGTGTAATCAAGTTGTTTACAATGGCTGCAACTTATGATGGTATTAAAAGTGGAAGAATTCAGAAGACAAGCAGCGTGAACAGTCTGCTGGAAGACATGATCACAGTCAGCGACAATGAATCCTTTAATGAACTGGTCCGAAGAAACAGTTCCTACAGAAGCTTTACAAATGGATGCAGCGTGATCAACCAATATCTGAAGAAAGTGGGATGTACCAAAACAGGATGCCACAGCAGTCTTCATCCTTCCAGTTCTTCCTTTACCTGGGATGGTCAGACAAACATGGCATCTGCAAAAGATGCGGGACTGATTCTGGAGAAAATTTATAAAGGCCAGTGTGTGTCTGCGAAATATTCAAAAGAGATGTTAAATCTTTTGCTGCGACAGACAAGAAGATGGAAAATCCCGGCAGGACTTCCAGCAGGAACAAAATGCGCAAACAAAACCGGAGAAAACGACAGCTGCCAGAATGACGTGGCAATAGTTTACGGCAAAAAGACAAATTATGTTGTCTGCATTTTTGCGCAGACTTATGAGGGAAGCGGAGTAAGTGGTATCCGCGCACTGTCTTCAAAAATTTACAGGGTATTGAATAACTGATTTACCAAAATCAATAAGAACCGTACATGAATCATATGTCTGGCGGGGTAAAAACAGGAGGGAGTATGAATATCCAAAATTATACAGAGGAACTGATCAATCTGAGACACCATTTTCATCAGCACCCAGAGCTTGCACTCCACGAAGTGGAAACATCGGCATATATCCGAAGATATTTGGAAAAACTGGGATATGTGATCAAACCTGTGGAACCTACGGGATTGATCGCAGAACTTCCCTCCCTGATAGATCGGGAGAAACTCATTGTACTCCGGGCGGAAATGGATGCACTTCCTATAAAAGAGCAGACGGGGCTTTCTTATGCGTCCGTGAATCAGGGATGTATGCATGCCTGCGGACATGATTGTATTCTTGCATCAGCATTGATCCTGGCGAAGATTGTGGCAGAGGAACAGGAGAACTTTCCGGTAAGGCTGCGTTTCCTCTTTGAACCTGCGGAGGAGATTGGTGAAGGCGCAAAGAGGATGTTGCAGGCAGGAGCACTGGAGAATCCAAAAGCAGATGCATTTCTGATGTTTCACTATGCTGCAGATATGACACTGGGAATGGCAGTGCATCAGGGACAGGCATCCTCGATGATCAACAGCATGCAGATACATGTTCATGGAAAATCAAGCCACTGGTGTGAGGCAGACAAGGGAATTGATGCAATCTATGCTGCATCCCAGGTGGTAAATGCCATTCATGATCTGAGTGAGAATTTCGGAAAACAGCATCCTAATGCAGGTAAATATATTATAGGAACCGGTACGATCCATGGCGGTGAATATACAAATATCATTGCAGACCATGTAGTATTGAATGGAAACATCCGGGCTGTTCATGAGAAAACATATATGGCGTTGGAACAGGAACTGGAGAAATGTCTGAAGAAGATCGAACAGCAGACAGGAACACAGATCTGTATGGAATTTCCAAAAGATCCAGTGTATGCATTTGCCAATGATGATGAACTGGTAGAGACTGCAAAAGCAGTGGGAGAGGAAGTGTTCGGAGACAAATTTGTTCTGGAAGGGGAAGATGAACTGTTTTTATCCGGGGATAATGCCTACAGATACTTCAAAGAGACCAGAGGACTTTTTTCCGTATTTCTTGCAGGGATTCCGGGACAAGAACATCCTCTGCATCATCCGAAATTTCAGCTGGATGAGAGGATACTGCCGTATAGTGTAGAGGCACTATATAAGATTATTACAAGGTTATAGAAGATAGACAGCGAGGTGGATGAATTTTATCTGCTTCGCTGTTTTTTATATCATAAAAAATTATTCCATAATATTGCTATGACATACAAAGTCATCCGGGCAGGACCGCATTGAATTACAGTGGAGAGGGCTTATGTATGTTGCTAAAGCGTCTTATCACAGACGTTTTTTTTAATTTGAGAAAATTTTTCCAAAAAGACTTGAAAACTGGACTGAAATGGTATAGAATGAGATCAGAAACAAAAATATGAATACAAAAGAGTTTATAGAACACACTATATTAAGAAAGAATCGAGGGCGCGGAAATTATGAAGATTACAGATACGATCAAATATGTTGGGGTAAACGATCATCAGGTAGACTTATTCGAAGGACAGTACGCAGTTCCAAACGGAATGGCATATAATTCCTATGTGATTCTGGATGAGAAAGTAGCAGTTATGGATACTGTAGATGCTAATTTCAAACACGAATGGCTGGATAATCTGGAGCAGGTACTGGACGGACGTAAACCAGATTATCTGATCGTGCAGCATATGGAACCGGACCACGCAGCAAACGTAGCTAATTTCCTGGAAGTATATCCGGGTACAACTGTAGTAGCCAATGCGAAGACATTTGTTATGATCAAGAACTTCTTCGGACTGGATCTGGAAGGACAGAAACTGGAAGTAGAGAGTGGTTCCACATTAAGTCTTGGAAATCATAACCTTACTTTCGTATTTGCACCAATGGTACACTGGCCGGAAGTTATGGTCACCTATGACAGCACAGATAAAGTTCTCTTCTCCGCAGACGGATTTGGCAAATTCGGTGCCCTTGATGTAGAAGAAGACTGGGACGATGAAGCAAGAAGATATTTTATCGGCATTGTAGGCAAATACGGCGCACAGGTACAGAGACTTCTGAAAGCTGCAGCAACACTGGATATCCAGATCGTCTGTCCATTGCATGGTCCTGTACTCACAGAGAATCTGGGACATTATATCGGACTTTATGATACCTGGTCCTCTTACACACCTGAAGAAGAGGGAATTGTAGTTGCCTACACTTCTGTATATGGACATACAAAAGCAGCAGTCAATCAGTTTGTTGAGAAATTAAAGAGCAAAGGATGTCCGAAAGTAGTTGTCTATGACCTGGCAAGAGATGATATGTCTCAGGCGCTCAGCGATGCTTTCCGTTACAGCAAACTGGTGCTTGCAACCACTACCTATAATGCAGGAATCTATCCATTTATGAATGACTTTATCACTCGCCTTGTAGAGCATAATTTCCAGAACCGCACAGTAGGTCTGATCGAGAACGGTTCCTGGGCACCTCTGGCAGCAAAAGTGATGAAAACGATGCTTTCTGAATGCAAGAAGATTGACTGGCTGGATACGACTGTAAAGATCATGTCTGCAGTAAACCAGGATAACAAAGATCAGATGGAAGCAATGGCTTCTGAACTCTGCCAGGAATACATTGCAAAGAATGATGAGCTGGCAAATAAGAATGATATGACAGCATTATTCCGTATCGGATACGGTCTGTATGTAGTAACATCCAATGATGGCAAGAAGGATAACGGACTGATCGTCAATACAGTTACACAGTTGACAGACTCTCCGTTCCGTGTGGCAGTTAATATCAATAAGACAAACTATTCCCACCATGTTATCAAACAGACTGGTGTGATGAATGTAAACTGTCTCTCTGTAGAAGCACCATTCTCTGTATTTGAGCAGTTCGGTTTCCAGAGTGGAAGAAGTGCAGACAAATTTGCAGGGCAGAAAGTGAACCGTTCCGATAACGGTCTGGTATTCCTGGATAAATACATCAACGCATTCATGTCCCTGAAAGTAGAGCAGTATGTAGACCTTGGAACTCATGGAATGTTTATCTGCAGCGTGACAGAAGCCCGTGTGGTAAGCGACCAGGAGACTATGAGCTACACCTACTATCAGAAGAATGTAAAACCAAAACCAGAGACAGAAGGAAAGAAAGGCTTTGTATGTAAAGTCTGCGGATATATTTACGAAGGTGATGAACTTCCGGAAGATTACATCTGCCCGCTTTGCAAACATGGAGCAGTAGATTTTGAGCCGATCGGATAATTTTTCGGGCAGATTCAAATACCAGCTGGATATGAGTAAAAGTGAAGTGAAATAGAAATAACAATAGGAAACAGACGGTGAGATAAGCCGTCTGTTTTTGTGTACTAAAATAATTAATTAAAGAAAATAAATAGCGGGATTTTCCTTGATAATCTCCCAGAGTCTGATAAAATAGGAAGTAACCAAAAAATTTACAAAATTTTTTGTAAATTTTAACAACCAGTAAAGGGAAGGCACAAGACATACTTATGATAACATTAAATGATTATTTATACTCCGGTGATACGGTACTGAAAATTTTACAGAGATATATTGAAGACTTGCGAAAAGATGCAAAGAAAAACCGCAATGAAATTGATCTGATCCACTGTAATTTTCTTATTCAGATCAAGGAATTGCTTGAACATAACGATTTCCTGACAGCGCAGTCCCAGAAAATCAGAGAGTTTTATAAATATATGACTCATGAATATCCATTTCTGGCTTTTACAGTAAAAGGACGTATTAAATCCCTGATCCGCGCGGAAGAGAAATTTAACGGATACATTGTAGAATACATTTACGATTACTACACGAAAAACGGAACCTATCCGCCTATCTCAGAACTGAAGAATAAACTGAGCTGTTTTCGTGATCTGATCGCATACCGCATCGTGATCTCACTGCCGAAATGTCATCTGAAACCAGGTGAGGACAGAGAGACAGAAGAGCTGAAATATTTGTACGATATTGCAAACAGACTTCCGGGTTTCCTGGAGGAACGGGGATTTACCGCGGAGCCTGCAAACGGGGTGAAAGTAAGCCATTCTGAATTGATGGATGAACTTGCGAAGCCTTATTACAGAGATTATATTTCTGAGAAAAAAGATTCTGACTATCAGTCCTTACATATTACATTCTACGACAACAGCTCCAGATCTTATCTGGAAGTACAGATCCGGACAAAGGACATGGATGATGTAGCAGAGATCGGTGCTGCCAACCATCTTGGATACGAAAAAAAGCAGGAGAGCGAACGCGCAAGACGGGATGCCATTCCTCAGGGAGAATGCAGATATTTCGATGATGCATATGAAAGAGGAATCCGTCTGCAGACGCTGGATCTGTCAAAGCTGGATGTAAACATGTTTGCAGCAGTGAATAACAGTCTGATCAATGACGGATGTGGACTGTACAGAGGACGCCTTATTTTGCCTTATGAACATCTGTCAAGATTCCAGAATGATCTGATCGACTGACATTTGTTTTATATGTGGCCGCTTTCACTACTGAATATGATTTTCAGCAAAGAAAGCGGCCTTTTTCATACTTGCCTGCACAAATTTCAGGAAAAAACAGCTTTATCCTGAATTATCTGATTAGTGATCTGCAATTCGCGCCATATATCTGCAATTCGCACCGTATACATGCAATTCACTCCGAGTATCCGAAAAAAATTGTCTATTATGGTAAAATAAATACAATAATTGGGAGTATGAAGCCCCAAAATACATTATTATTCACAACGTCTTCAGCTAATGTACCTAAAGATGCAATGAATGGTTGACTTGTGAACAATAATAAAAATATTACTGCAGAAAAAAGGGGAAAAGAATGGAAAAGACAAATAACAGACTGCTGAATGCAAAGCTGAACAAGTACATTATTCCGGGAATTATGATGTCACTGGCACTTCAGTTAGGAAACATTGTCGATACGATTTTTGTAAGTAATCTGATCGGTGTAGAAGCAATGTCTGCGATCACAATGAGTCTTCCAGTAGAGACGATCGTTCAGCTTACCGGTTACTGTCTGGGAGTCGGCGGCTCTATAGCCGTCGGAAACATGCTCGGCAAACGTGACAAGGAAAGTGCATCGAAATTGTTCACAGCTACTTTCGCAGTGACTCTTTTAGTAGGACTTTTATTTACAATCTGCGCATTCCCGGCAGCAGGTCCGATCGCCAGACTTCTGGTATCCGGTGACGGCATTCTGACAACTTATACAGGAGACTATATCCGTGTCAGCATGCTTGGTGCTCCGGTGATCGGAATTGGTCTGATGATGGTAAGTTATCTTGGTGTTGAGAACCACCCGGAACTGGCATCTGTATATCTGATCGCAGCCAACGTAATAAACCTTGTGCTTGACTACATCTTCCTTAGATTTACGCCGCTGGGAGTTACAGGTGCATCTTTATCAACGGTACTTGGTTTCCTGATCGCAATGGTAGTTTTTGTACGTTACATTCGTTCTGATAAACGAAATATCCAGTTTGTCAGGATGAAAGTCAGTGATTTTGGAATCATCAAAGAAGCCATTGTGACAGGCGTGCCGATGCTTATCTTCATGGCAGCCAACTTTATAAAAGCACTTGGGCTGAATACGATCATTATGAATCAGATCGGCGAAGAGGGAATGGCAGTATTTACTGTCTGCGATAATGTTCTGCTGATCGTTGAAATGCTGACAGGAGGAATCATCGGTGTGATCCCGAATGTTGCAGGAATTCTCTTTGGAGAGAAAGATTATGTAGGAATCCGTGTTCTCTGCAAAAAGATGCTGAAATACAGTTATATAGTGCTGGCGGTCATATTTGTGGCTATCATGCTGTTTACTGAACAGATCACAATCCTGTTCGGAAGTGATGGAGGAGAACTGGGAGTACATATGGTTTCTGCACTGCGTCTCTTTGCCGTATGCGTGATCCCGTATCTCTGGAACAAATTTATCGTAAGCTATTATGAATCCATAGAAGAAACAGCAATTGCAAGTTTCGTTACATTCCTTGAGAATGCAGTGGCAGTTTTACCTGCAACATATGTGGGAATTTATATCTGGAAACAGATTGACGGAATTGGTATTAATGGAATTGCAGTCGGATTTGTTGCGACAGAGATCATAACCGTGATCGCGGCTTGGATCTTCAGAAAGATCAAGCACAAAAACTCAACATTCTATATTGTTCCGGATAAAAACCCGGGAACAAATCTGGATTTCTCCATTAAAAGTACAATGGAAGAAGCACAGAATGTGAATAAGAAAATCATGGAATTCTGCAAAGCAAACGGAGCATCTGCAAAGAAATCAAATCTTGCTGCTGTATGTGCAGAAGAAATGACCGTAAACATCATTAAATTCGGTGGAAAAACTTCCAACTGGATCGATATCAATCTCTGTCTGGAAGATGATACCTGCAGATTAAGAATAAGAGACAATGGAGTGAACTTTAATCCATTGGAATACAGCTATGACAGTGAGGATTTCGATATCCACGGAATCGAGCTTGTAAAGAAAATCTCAACATCAATGGATTATATCCGTGCAATTGATATGAATAATACAATTATCTCTTTTTAACAAGAGATACAAAAAATTTTCAACAAAAGCTTTTAGTCGTATGAGAGAAATATGTTTATGACAATATAATAGCAGGAGGTGCAGAAAAATGTCTGACATTAACGAAAGAAGCAGTTTTGATTTTAAGTTCCAGCCTGTAACAAAACTGTTTGAAGAACAGGTGAAACTTCATCCTGACAAATGTGCAGTGATCGCAGGAAAAGAAAGCTTTACATACGCCCAGTTAAATGAGCGGGCAAACAGAGTTGCAAATGCGCTTATCGAAAAAGGAGTAAAGCGAGAGAGCATTGTAGGAGTTGTGCTGGAACGCTGCTGCGATTTTTACACAGTGCGCCAGGGTATCCTGAAAGCCGGAGGTGCATTTGCTGTTGCAGCACCGGATTATCCGGACGATAGAATCCAGTTTATTTTTGAAGATGCAGGAGCACCATTTATCATAACAACAAAGAAAATAGAAAAGGAACACCATGAACTGTTTACAAAGCTTCCATGCACCATCCTGTTACTGGAAGAACTTCTTGAACACAAAAATGCAGAGAATCCGGATGTAGAGATCGGGGAACATGATCTCTGCTATTGTATCTATACTTCCGGTTCAACCGGAAAACCAAAAGGCGTGATGATCGAACACATCAACCTTGCCAATTTTGTAAATCCAGATCTGAAAAACGCGGAAACCTACGGTTATGTAAGCAGAGGAAGTGTGTCCCTTTCCATGGCAGCTATGACATTCGACGTATCTGTCCTGGAAGAGTTTATCCCTCTCACAAATGGAATGACAGCGGTGATCGCAAGTGATGAGGAGATTGAGAATCCGATCATGCTTGGCAAAGTGATCACAGAAAACAAAGTTGATATCATGACAACAACACCTACCTACCTCTCAAACATGATCGATCTGCCACAGCTTCAGGAAGCAGCTTCGCAGATCAAAGTTTTTGACGTAGGAGCAGAAGCCTTTCCCCCTGCACTTTATGACAAGATCCGTTCTGTAAATCCAGATGCGCATATCATGAACGGCTATGGACCTACAGAAACAACCATCAGCTGTACAATGAAAGTGATCACTGACAGCAAAAACATTACCATCGGTGCTCCGAACGGCAATGTTAAGGTATACGTTGTTGATAAAGAAAATAGAGTTCTTCCGGACGGAGAAACCGGAGAGCTGGTAGTTGCAGGTCTGGGCGTAGGCAGAGGCTATATCAATCTGCCTGAAAAAACAGCAGATGTATTTATTGAACTGAATGGTGAAAGAGCGTACAAAACAGGTGACCTTGCAAAGATCACTCCGGACGGTGAAATTGAATTCTTCGGAAGAATTGATAATCAGATCAAACTGCGTGGCCTGAGAATTGAACTTGGAGAAATTGAAGAAGTGATCAACAGTTTCGAGGGAATTGTCACCAGTATTACAGTGCCTGTTGATAACAAATATCTCTGCTGCTATTTTATGGCAGACCGCGAGATCGACACCGAAGAACTGACCGCTTATGCATCAGGATCACTGGCGCATTACATGGTTCCGGATGTTTTTGTCCAGATGGAAAAAATGCCATTAACGCAGAACGGAAAAATTGATAAAAAAGCACTGCCGAAACCAGTTTCACAGCCGGAAAATCTGAAAGAACCGAAAACACCGATGCAGAAGAAAATCTTTGAAATCGTTGCAAAAGTTGTGGAAAATGACTTCTTCGGAATTGACACAAGCTTCTACAGAGCCGGTCTTTCTTCCATCAGTGCCATGAAACTCTGCATTCTGATCTCTGATGAATTTGGAGTTACTGTAAAGACAAGTGACATTCATGAGAACAATACAGTTGAGAAACTGGAAAAATATGTTATGCTTGCCCCGAAAATCAGAACTTATGAAAAGAGAGATGTTTATCCGCTTACAGGTTCCCAGAAAGGAATTTTCGCAGAGTGCAGCAAGAATACGGAGAGCACCGTGTACAACATCCCGTTCCTTTTTGAACTGGAAAATACAGTTGATGTACAGAAATTATCAGAAGCAGTTACAGCAATGGTAAATGCACATTCTTATCTGCTCACAGAAGTTTATCTCAGCGATAAAGGAGAAATGGTACAGCGTCCTTGTGAAGACACATTCATACCTGAAGTGATCGAAACTACAAATGCTCAGTTTGAAACCTTGAAGAATGAACTTGTACGTCCGTTTAAACTGGAAAAAGGACGTCTGTTCCGTGCCAGAATCTATTGTACAGAAGATAAGAAATATCTCTTTACAGATTTTCACCATATCATTGCAGACGGCAATTCCTACGATATTATTTTCGAAGATATCAACCGGGCATATAAGGGTGAAAAACTGGAAAAAGAATCCTATACAGGATTTGATGCTGCCCTTGATGAAGAACAGCAGATGAAAGAGGGCAAATACAAAAAAGCTGAGAAATATTATGACAGCGTTTTTGGAGAAGTTGAGACAGAATCACTTCCACTTCCGGACTGCGCAGGAAAAGTTCCTGAAAAAGGCTATCTGGAAAGAAAACTGAACATCAAAGAAGATACCATCCTCTCAAGCTGCGAGAAATTTGGAGTTACACCAAACGTCTTATTTACAGGTCTGTTTGGTATCCTTATGGCAAAATACTCTAATTCAGAGAACAGCCTTTTTGCAACAATTTATAATGGAAGAAATGATTCCAGACTTGAAAATACTGTCTGCATGCTTGTAAAAACACTTCCTGTTTACAGCAGATTTGAACCAAAAACAACTATACAGGCATATATGACAGAACTTTCCGAACAGGTACTGTCATCCATGGCAAATGATATTTTCCCATTCTCTGATATCTGCGCGAAATATGGATTTAATTCTGATCTCGTATTTGCATATCAGGCAGAGCTCAGTGACGATTATCCGATCGGAGATACGATCGCAAAAGGCAGCGACCTTTCCCTTGATATGGCCAAAATGCCTATGCTGATCCAGGTGAGAGAGTACGATAATCAGTATGTACTTACTGCAGAATACCGCAGTGATATGTACAGTGAAGCTTTTATAGACGGAATTCTTGACGCATATGAAGCAGCAATGAAATCTATGCTGAAGAGCAAATATGTTTCAGAAATCTCTGTTATTTCTGAAAATGCAGTAAATAAAATTGCTGAGTTCAATCATACAGAATGTGAATATGACAGAAGTAAGACGATTTCTGATATGTTTGATGAACTGGTTCAGACCATACCGGATCATACTGCTGTTGTATTTAAAGACAAAAAGTATACTTATAAAGCATTGGATGAGATCAGTAACAGACTTGGAAAATATATTGCCTCTCAGGGAATTGGCAGGGAAGATGTAGTATCCATCCTGATCCCTCGTTGTGAATATATGGCGATTGCGCCGATGGGTGTAATTAAAGCAGGTGCAGCATATCAGCCTCTTGATCCGTCTTATCCGAAAGACAGACTTATGTATATGCTGGAAGATTCGGCTGCCAGACTTCTGATCGCAGACAGAGAACTTTTGCCGCTGGTTGACGGATATCAGGGACCGGTTTTATTCACAGATGAGATCATGCAGCTTGAAGATACAGCAGCAGAACTGAAAAAGCCGCAGATGCATGATCTGTTTATCCTGCTGTATACATCAGGTTCTACAGGTGTGCCAAAGGGATGTATGCTTGAATACGGAAATATCACTGCATTCTGTCGCTGGTACAGAAAATATTACAGTATAGATTACAACTCAAAAATAGCGGCGTATGCATCATTTGGGTTTGATGCTTCTATGATGGACATTTATGGTGCAATTGCAAACGGTGCAGAGCTCCATATCATCCCGGAAGAAATCCGCCTTGATTTCATTGGACTCCAGCGCTATTTTGAAGAAAATGGCATCACTCATTCTTTTATGACAACACAGGTTGGAAGACAGTTTGCGCTGGAAATGGACTGCAGGAGTCTGAAATACCTTTCCATCGGAGGTGAGAAACTTGTTCCGTGCGAACCACCGAAGGGTTATAAATTCATAAACGCGTATGGTCCTACGGAATGCACCATTTTTACAACAGTATTTGAAGTTGACAAGTATTATTCCAATATTCCGATCGGAAAGGCGCTTGACAATGTTAAACTTTATATAACAGATAAGTTTGGACATATGCTTCCATATGGTGCCTGCGGGGAACTGATGATAGCCGGATGGCAGGTTTCAAGAGGATATCTTAATAAACCTGAGAAAACCGCTGAGGTATATACAAAGAACATTTATGATGATACAAAAGGATACGAAGTGCTGTATCATTCCGGTGATGTTGCAAGATATCTTCCGGATGGAAATATTCAGATTATCGGAAGAAAAGATTCTCAGGTTAAGGTTAGAGGCTTTAGAATTGAACTTTCAGAAGTGGAAGAGGTAATAAGAAGATATGAGGGAATCAAGGATGCAACAGTAGTTGCCTTTGATGAACAAAACGGCGGAAAATACATTGCGGCATATATTGTAGCTGACAGCAAAATTGATATCAGTCAGCTGAATGATTTTATCAAAGAAACAAAACCGCCTTATATGGTGCCTGCTGTTACCATGCAGATTGATAAAATCCCGCTTAATCAGAACCAGAAAGTAAATAAAAAAGCACTTCCGGTACCGGAGAGAAAAATAGCAGAGATCATTCCGCCGCAGAATGAAAACCAGCAGAAATTATTTGACTGTATTGCAGAGGTACTCGGCTATACAGAATTTGGAATAACAACTGATATTTATGATGCAGGACTGACTTCTATCAGTGCGATCAAGCTCAATATTCTGATTTCAAAAGCATTTGACATTGTGATAAAGACATCAGATATCAAGAATAATCCTACGATCGAGATGCTGGAAGGCTTTGTCAGAACAGCAGGAAAAGGAACAAAGAGAGAAGTACAGGAAAATTATCCTCTTACCAATACACAAGAGGGAATCTTTATTGAATGCACTGCAAATATGGGATCAACCATTTACAACATTCCGTATCTGCTGAAACTTGACAAGAAGGTAGACCTGGACAGGCTTGCAGCAGCAATTGACAGCACAGTTGAAGCACATCCTTATCTGAAGACCCGTCTCTTTATGGACGATAACGGAGATGTTCTTCAGAAACGTGATGATCAGTTAAGTTACAAAACACAAATTATAAATGGAATGAACAAAGAAACTCTGGTTCGTCCATACATGCTGTTCAATGAACAGCTCTGCAGATTTGAAATTTACAGAACCTGCGATGGAAATTACCTGTTCCTTGACGTTCATCACATTATTGCCGACGGTACTTCTCTTGGCATTATAATTAATGATATCAATAGAGCCTACAGCGGAGAGAAACTTGAAACGGAAGAATATACTTCCTATGACCTGGCGCTTGATAACAGAGATGCACTGAACAGCGATGCATACAAAAATGCAGAGGATTACTATAAGTCCGTATTTGAGAAAGCTGGTGGAAGCATAAATTTCTATCCGGATAAAAATGGCCCGGTTCCGACTGCTGAAACTTACCACAGAGAAACCACAGAAATTTCAGTACAGCGGGTAAAAGATTTCTGCCAGAAGCAGGGAATTACAGAAAACGTATTCTTCATTGCTGCATTTGGTCTTACATTGGGTAAATACAATTTCAGAAAGGATGCGGTCTTTACTACCATTTATCATGGCAGAAACGATTCCAGACTTTCCGAAACAGTTGGTATGCTTGTAAAGACACTTCCTGTTTACTGCGATTTCTCAGGAAATGCAAAAGACTATCTGAATGGTGTTCAGGAGCAGCTGATCAATTCTATGAACAACGATATTTATCCGTTCTCACAGATCAGCCATGAATTTAACATCAAAGCAGATGCCATGGTGATCTATCAGGGAGATAACTTCGCATTTGATACGATCGGCGGCGAATACGCGCAGGAAGAACCGGTTCAGTTAAATATGGCAAAGGCCCCTGTTTCCATCAGTATTTCAATTGAAAGAAATAAATTTATCTTTGAAATTGAATACAGGGGCGACATGTACTATGAGGAAACAATCAAATATCTGGCAGATAACCTCGAAACAGCAGCAGAGGGAATCCTCAGAGAATATGAACCGACAGATATCAGACTGATGTTTGAGGAAGAGACAGAGATGGAGAACGATCCGGAACATGCAGGAAAAACTTTCGTAGACCTGTTCAGAGAAACCGCAGCAAAATATCCGGACAGACCTGCAGTAAGAGACGGAATGGGTGAGCTCACCTACAGAGAACTGGACAGAATGTCCAATTACATCGCACAGAAACTTACCGAAAATGGATTCGGCAGAGAAAAGGCAGCAGGTATTTTGTGCGGAAGAACAAAGGAATATGCCGCTGCATATGTTGGTGTTATGAAAGCCGGAGGAGCATACGTTCCGTTAGATCCGGAGTATCCGCAGAGCAGAATTGAATATATGCTGAAAGATTCAGGAGCAGAAAACCTCCTTGTGATCAATCAGTACCGTGACCTGGTTGCGTTCTATGATAAGAATATCATAAGCCTTGACGATGTTGCAGAAGAATCAAAAGACTTTGAACTTTCCGCAGAGCTTACACCTCCGGAACCGGAAAATCTTGCATACATGATCTACACCTCCGGTTCAACAGGAAAACCCAAAGGAGTTATGATCGAACAGAGAAATCTGATGAACCTGATCGAATACATCCGTCTTACAAGAAAACTTTCAACAGACGATATCGTTGCAGAATTTGCAAGTTTCTGCTTTGATGCATCCGTGATCGACCTGTTTGCACCATTGACAGCTGGTTCTGTATTATATATCCTGCCAGAGGCTATCCGAAAAGATGCCATTGCTGTTGGAAAATTTATCAAAGATGAAAAGATTACTACCGCAACATTCCCGACACAGATGGGTGAGCTGGTGGCAGAACTTCTTGAAGATGCCCCGGATCTTAAATTTGTGACCCTGGGCGGTGAGAAATTTAAGCATTACAGAAACCGAACCTATCAGATGATCAATGGCTACGGTCCGACAGAAAATACTGTATCTTCAACAGAATTCCGGGTTGATAGACAGTATGATAACATACCGATCGGAAAATCCCAGAGAAATGTCCGCAGTTATGTGGTTGACAAAGATCTGAACAGACTTCCAGTTGGCGCATCCGGTGAACTTTGCCATGCCGGCCGTCAGATTGCGAGAGGATATCATAATCTTCCGGAAAAGACAGCCTCTGTATTTGTTGAAAATCCATACTCTGTATGCGAAGACGATAAACGTCTCTACAGAACCGGCGATATGGTCCGCATGAAAGGTGATGGAAATATAGAATATATCGGCAGAATTGACTCCCAGGTAAAGATCAGAGGATATCGTGTTGAACTTGGCGAGATCGAGGGTGCCGTTCTGAAACATGAACTGGTAAAGAATGCCGCTGTAACAGTAGTTGAAAAAGGTGGAAACAAGTATATCACTGCATATTATACAGGAGAAAGTATTCCAGATGAAGAACTCAAGACATTTCTGGAGCCACTGATCCCTGATTATATGATGCCGTCATTCTTCGTTCACATTGAGGAAATGCCTGTAACACCAGGCGGCAAGATTGACAAAAAAGCACTCCCGATGCCGGAGATAAGTGTAAAGGGAACTGATTATGTAGAGCCGGTTACTGCAGTTCAGAGAGCACTTTGCGAGATATTTGAAAAGGCGCTGGGCCTTGACAGAGTTGGAATAGAAGATAACTTCTTTGAAATCGGAGGTTCCTCACTTACTGCATCAAAAGTTGCAGTTATGTGTCTCTCGAAGAATATTTCTATCGTATATGCAGATATTTTCAAATATCCGACAATACGTGAACTTGCAGCGATCGTGGATGATAATGCAGCATTTGACAACCCGCAGAGCAATAATGAGTTCTCAAACTACAATTACAACAAGATCCAGAGTGTGATCAGCGGAAACGTTGAAGAAAATGTGGACAGAATCACAAAGGAAAATCTGGGAGATATCATGATCACAGGTGCGACCGGATTCCTTGGAATACATATCCTGAAAGCATATCTGGATAATTATGATGGCAAAGTTTATTGTCTGGTACGTAAGGGCTCTTATGAATCCATGGAAAAACGAATGATGCATATGTTAATGTATTATTTCGATAATCCTTGCGAAGAACTGTTTAAAGAGCGTATAATTTGTGTAGACGGCGACATTACATCAAAAGAACAGGTAGAGGGATTTGCTGCCTACAAATTCCAGACCATTATTAACTGCGCTGCATGTGTAAAACATTTTGCGGCAGGTGATGTTCTGGAGAAAATCAATGTACATGGCGTTGAAAACCTCATTGAGTTCTGTAAAAACAATGGCCGCAGACTGATTCAGATTTCCACAGTTTCCGTTGCAGGGGAAGGCTCAGATGGTAATCCGCCGATGTCCAGAGTATTTAATGAAAATGATCTGTACATTGGACAGAGTATTACAAACGAATATATCCGTACAAAATTCCTTGCAGAAAGAGCGGTACTGGAAGCAGTTTCAGCCGGACTTGACGGAAAGATCATCCGTGTAGGAAATCTGATGAGCAGAGATTCCGATGGTGAATTCCAGATCAACTTTATCACCAATGGATTTTTACGTAGCCTGAGAGGCTATAAAGCAGTCGGCAAATTCCCAATGGGCGGCATGCACGAAGCAGCAGAATTCTCACCGATCGATTCTACTGCACTTGCAGTCCTGAAACTCACACAGACCGACAGAAGATTTACTGTATTCCACGCATGCAACAGCCACCAGATCTACATGGCAGACCTGATCTATGCAATGCGCAGGTATGGATTTAACATTGACATTGTCAGAGACGAAGACTTCGAGGACGCTGTAAGGGAGTTTGCAAAGGACAACAAAGATACAGATGCTGTTTCCGGTCTGATTGCATATACTTCACATAATGAAAATGAGATCTATACAATGGAATACAGCAACAAATTTACCGCACAGGTACTTTACAGACTCGACTACAAATGGCCTGTCACAGACGACAGATACCTGGAAAGCGCAATAGAAGCACTTGACAGACTGGCATTCTTTGATTAAGTTAAGTTGGTTATTGTTTGTTCCGTGCACAGTAACTAAGTAAGTTGAGGACTTTAACCAAATCAAGTGAGTCCCTTGCTTCAATTGTGAATATCCGCTTGACTTTCGAAAAGAGAAAAACAATGAGAGAAAAATAATAAGTAATGAGCAACAGGTGAGAACTGGATTATATCAGGAGGGTCTTAAGCTCTCCTGATGAACTGCGAAGCAGTTATCCAGGTAATCCTGTTCGCCTGAAAGGGAGGAAAAAATTAATGGAAATTGTAAGCAAAACAGAAGGAAACAAAGTAACCATGGAAATCACCGGATGGCTCGACACACAGACATCACCGCAGTTAGGAGAAGAACTCTCAAAACTCGATGACAGCGTAACAAGTCTCGTATTCGACTTCGCAAAACTCGAATACATCTCATCCGCCGGCTTACGTCAGGTAATCTCTGCATACAAAAAAATGGCAGGCAAAGATGGCTTCAAAATTATAAACGTTTCTGATGAAGTATTTGATGTATTCAGACTCACTGGGTTTGACCAGAAGATTCAGATTGAAAAATAAAAATGTCCAATCTGAAACTATACAGAATAAACATCCAAAATATTGCTGATCCGCTGCAAGACCAGCGGCTTCTGAATCTGGTTGGTACAGAACGAAGAAAAAAAGTAATGCGATATTACAGACCAGATGACCGAAAAAGAAGCCTGGGTGCAGGCATTATAATCAGAAAAATCCTGACTGAAAACGGTCTTTCAGAAAGCAATCTGAAGTATTCCGAAAATGAAAAACCAGTCGTAGACAACCTGTTTTTCAACATATCCCATGCAGGAGATTACGTGGTCGGAGTATTATCAGACTGCGAAGTTGGATGCGATATCGAAAAAAACGACAACGCCCCACTTGAAATCGCCGAACACTATTTTTATTCATCCGAATTAGACTACATAAAAAATGCAGATGATAAAAACAAAGCATTTTTCACCCTCTGGACTCTAAAAGAAAGCTACATGAAAATGACAGGCAAAGGCATGAGTCTTGCCCTGGGTGCATTTGAAGTTGTCCCGACCGCAGATGGCTTTATACTTGGAAAAAGCCCGGAAAAGCGGTGCTTTTTTAAGACTACGGAATTTGATGGTTATATTTTTTCGGTTAGTAATGAAAAAGAGTTTGAGCTGGAGCAGATGGAAAATTGTGATATTTTAGATTTTTAGAAAAAGTCCTTTTGGCAGAATTACAAGTTTTGTCAGAGGGATTTTTGCTATTAGTGATAGTATTTGTAAAGCAATATGATTTATAATATGGAGTGACAGAATCGGTAAAGCGTGATAAGATTATTAATAATATTTGCATTAAAGTGAGCAAATGCAGGAATATGTTAAAAAATGGCATTGTATTAAAGTAAAGGGAGCGTGAACCATTGAAACAGAGCAAGAAACTTCCCATAGGAATCGAAAATTTCACAAAATTACAATCAGAAGATTTCTACTATGTAGATAAAACAATGCTTATCAAAGAATTTCTGGATAATTGGGCGGAGGTGAATCTTTTTACACGTCCAAGAAGACTGGAGGCAGGATGTGCAGAAGCACTGAAGCAGATAGAAGAGAAAAGATATGAAGAATTGTTTTTAGAAGAAGGGATAGAACATATTCTGAAATATGGTATTTCATTTTATAAAAAGAAATGTAAAGTGGAATTAGTTATATAAGCAAAAGAAAAAAGAGGAAAATACAATGGGATTTTTTTCAAAACCAGAAGTTATAATTTTGAAAGAAAGCAGTGATGCAAAAACTTATTTGAAAAAGTTGGAAGACTTACTTGTAACAGTTGAAGGAGAAACAAAATCTAAAGTTCAAAAGGAGATTGCAATTGTAAAAGCCGGGATCACCGGAGAAGAAAACATTCTGTTTGAGTTAAAGAACAGTGATATGGATCTTGTTGTATTGCAAGATATTTACATAGAAACACAGGATGGACGAGGGGCACAAATAGATTTTATCGTCATTACATCAAAACTTGTTATTCTTATTGAATGTAAAAATCTTTTTGGAAATATTCAGATAAATTCACGGGGAGATTTTATTCGCACAATTAAGTATGGAAATCGTTGGTTTAAGGAAGGAATTTATTCACCAGTTACCCAGAACGAGAGACATTTATCTGTACTAAAAGAGTGCCGTACAGAGAATAAGAATGGATTCTGGCAATTCTTTATTCGGAAAAATTTTGATGATTTTTATAAATCATTGATTGTACTGGCAAATCCCAAGACAGTAGTGAATGATCGATATGCGAAGAAAGAAGTAAAAAATCAGGTGATCCGAGCAGATCAGTTAATTGCGACAATGAAGAAAATGAACGCAGCATCTAAAGAACTTCCGTCATCAAAAAAAGAAATGTTGAATATAGGCCAAAATTTTCTTGAAAGAAATCGAGAGGAAAGAAAGGATTATTTTGCAAAATATGAAAATCTCCTTAATGAATTAAAAGAGCAGAAAGAAAGCTCAGATGATAACCAGACAAAAGATTTAGCAGGTGAATCAACAGAACATTCAATAACGGAAGAAATTGAAAAAACGGAAGAAAATCTGTCTATAAATAATAACAGCATTAGCGATGCGGCAGATGAGAAAGAAAAGATTATGGTCAGTACAGGACTTGTGTGTCCGCGATGTGGCTCGGAATTGGTTATAAGAACTGCAAAAAAAGGAAAAAATGTTGGGAATATGTTCTATGGATGTTCTAATTTCCCAAAATGTAGATTTGTACGGAACATTGGAGTGCCAGAGAAAGAGGATTGAGCTGATAGGTGTCAGATTTCTGGACGTATTCTATGTGTGCGTGGTATACTAAGGGTGGCAAAATGAGTTGCCGGAGCATATATCTGAGAATTCATTATGGTGATTTTCAGATATACTCCGGCATTGATTTTATTAAGAAATTATACAACAGCGTTTAAGATAATGAAGGAAGAAAAATAAATGCAAAAAGATTACGAGGGGTTATTTGCAAGTGTTCCGTGTGGTATCTTGCAGATGGAATTGCCATTTGGACATATGTGCCAGATTTACAGGGTGAATCCTAAAGCTACGGAAATTATGAAAGTCCATTTGTCTGCTGGAGATACTATAAAACCGATAGAATATTTGGACGAAGACAATTTGAAATATGCCAGAGAAATTATCAGAAGATTAAAGAAGCCAGGGGATAAGTCTGCATTTCTGTTAAAGACATACCATAGCGCCATTGAGGGAGAAATTGAATTCATTCAATTGTCGGACGGACATGAACTGCTTCAGTGTATGTTCTTTGAAGTTGGTAGAGAAATAGAATCCAGAAAGTAAGAATATTTCGGATGTCGTATATACCGGGGATTCCGGGGAAGATACTTTTGCAGCATACTGTGATGATGGTGCTATCGTATCATTATTTTTTGCTGATTTTAACCGAATCAAGTAAGTCTGTTGCAAACGGAAAAAAGAGTCAGAAATGACTCTTTTTTCTACGTTATGGAAATGATAACGATTCATTTAATGAAGCTGAAAAACAACAGTTTCGTAAGGCTTGAGCACCAGTGTTCCATTACCGTATTCCACTTCGTTTTCACCGTAATTGGAGATGATAACAGGAGTATCATACGGTAATTCAATATTTTCAGCGGCATAATCGAACTTCTGCATGGATGCAGAAAAGTTATGCACTGCCAGCCATGTTTCGTTCTGATAATTTCTGGTATAGGCAATTATCGGACCTTCTTCCGGGCAGCAGAGTTTGAAATCGCCATGAGCCATTATCGGATGTTCTTTACGCAGTGTTATGAGATTCTGGTAGAATCTGAAAACAGAAGAGTCATCTTTCATCTGGCTTTCTGCGTTAATAAGCTTATAGTTTGGATTGACACCAAGCCATGGAGTATGCTCGGAAAATCCGCCGTTTGGACTGTCATTCCACTGCATCGGAGTTCTTGCATTATCACGACTGATACTCTGGGATTCTGCTAATGCTTCTTCTGGGGAGGAGCCATTTTCAATCATGGTTTTATAGTAATTGCGGGTATCAATGTCATCATAATCATCGATAGACGGGAATGCGACATTGGTCATTCCGAATTCTTCACCCTGGAAAACAAATGGGGTTCCCGGAAGTGTATGCAGATAACATGCCAGCATTTTGGCTGATTCTGACCAGAATTCTTTATCATTTCCATAGAGGGAAACCTGACGTGGTTTGTCGTGGTTGCTTAAAAATCTTGCCCACCATCCGTCTTTTTTCAGAGTTTCATAATCTTTTTTCAGGTCGCGTTTCATCTTCTCCGGTGACCAGGTCTGGATTTCTACGATTGGAGGAACAAACGGGATTGACATATTAAATTCTTTGCTTGCAGCACTGGAATAGTTGATGGCATCCTGTTCATTATTGATGTTGACTTCTCCGACACTCATCAGATTGTCAGGGGTCATGGTTGCAGCAACCATTTCACGGATGTAGCGGTGAGTTCCTTCAAGGTTTACACATGCTACAGTACCGATCGGTTCATTCATATCTGCACGTCCGTCCAGACCTTTGTCCAGATAGCTGATGGCGTCAATGCGGTAGCCGTCGACACCTTTCTCATTCCAGAAACGGATGATATCAAAGATTTTCTCTTTGGTTTTCGGATTATCCCAGTTCAGATCCGGCTGTTCTCTGGCAAAGAAGTGAAGATAATACTGTCCTCTTTCCGGGACATATTCCCAGGCACTTCCGCCGAATACAGACATCCAGCAGTTCGGGGTACCTCCGTCCGGGGCAGGGTCACGCCAGATATAATAATCGCTGTAAGGATTATTGCGGGATTTCCTTGATTCCTGGAACCAGATATGTTTGTCAGAAGAATGGTTCAGAACCAGATCCATGATAATGGCGATGCCGCGTTCATGTGCGCCGTCGCGGAAAGCTTCCCAGTCTTCCATGGTTCCGAATTCTTCCATGATCGCGAAATAATCGGAGATATCGTAGCCGTTATCCACATTCGGAGAAGCGTAGACAGGGGACATCCATACGGCATTGATGCCAAGCTCTTTCAGATAATCTAATTTCTCAATCATTCCCTTCAGATCTCCGATTCCGTCATTGTTTCCATCTTTAAAACTTCGAGGGTAAATCTGGTAAATGACCAGATCTTTGTACCAGTCTTTTGTGTGTTTCATATTTCCACCCTTTCGTCTTTTTGCATAAATAAATTCTGAATTTATTATATTGTATTGTGCAGAAAAACGCAATATAGAAAACATAGAAAGAAAATATCCTCCCGAAAAAGAATTGTGCAATAAAAAAATGCTGTAAAGCCAGCACTTTTTGTATTGTGGGTTACATATAAATATTGTTTGGCTTCTGTCAGAAAATGGCTGAACAGAAAAATGATCAAATGACCAAGAGTAATTATAAAGCCTGCGAAAACGATTGTAAAGATTGTATGGAAGAAAAATTTATGTTAGAATATGCGCGTAAAAAAGGACTTGATGATGACAGACGGAGAAGAAAATGAATGCGAATTTTGAGTATTATAAAGTTTTTTATTATGTATCCAAGTATGAAAATCTGACGAAAGCGGCATCAGTTTTAAAGACCAGTCAGCCTGCGGTGACAAGGACAATACATAATCTTGAAAATATCCTGGGATGCAGATTGTTTACCCGAAGTAAAAGCGGAATGAAGCTGACACCGGAGGGGAGGATTTTTTATGAATATGTGGCTGCGGGATGCGCACAGTTTTTTAAAGCGGAAGATAATCTAAATAATCTGATCAGTCTGGAAAATGGAACCATCTATATCAGTGCAACAGAGACGGCGCTTCACTGTTATCTGTTTGAAGCTGTCAGAGATTTTAATATTCAATATCCGAATGTCCACTTTAAGATACTGAATAACAGTACGACGGATTCTGTCAATGCATTGAAAGAGGGGAAAGTAGACCTTGCGGTTGTGTCGGCGGCCTTACAGGTGGCAGAGCCACTGAAGATGAAAGTTGTGCGAAAGTATAAAGAAATTCTGATCAGTGGAAGCCGCTTTTCAGAACTGAAGGGACGGAAGACTTCGCTGGAAGAACTGTCTGCCTATCCATGGATCAGCCTGACTTCTGAGGCAATCACCAGAAGATTCCTGAATGCGTATTTTGCGAAAAATGGCTTACAGTTTTCGCCGGATGTAGAGCTGGCGACTACGGACATGATCCTTCCGGCAGTACGTTACAATATGGGAATCGGATTTCTGCCTGAGGAGTTTGCAAAAGATGATCTGGCATCAGGGAAAGTTTTTGCAATTGATGTAAACGAGACCTTTCCGGAGAGAAGCATTATTCTGATCCACGATACGGAATATCCACAGAGTATTGCGTCGAAAGCATTTCAGAAATTTCTTTCGGACAGAGAAAGGTAGAATGTTCAGGGGGAACATATAGATTAGCTGCCCTGTCTGAACGTTTGAACAATTGCCATCAGGAAATCCATATTATAGGAATCCCTGATGGCTGATTATATTTATAAGGAATTTATCATTGTCTGGGTGATCAAAAATCATTCTCCTGATCTGTAAATAAAACCGCGATCAGAGATTATTTATGCCACTCCCAGTTTCTGATCTCTTCAAGATCCTGGCCGTATTCAGCAATGTACTGTTTGTGCTCAACAAGCTTGTCGTTCATCTTCTGGATTAAGTAAGAACCTTTGTTTCCAAGCTGTGGCAGATGCATGATGGCATCTTTTACAAGGTTGAAACGGTCGATCTGGTTCTGTACACGCATATCGAATGGAGTAGTGATAGTACCTTCTTCCTGATATCCATGAACAGATACATTGTGGTTATGACGACCATATGTAAGTTCGTGGATCAGTGTTGGATATCCGTGGAATGCAAAGATAACCGGTTTGTCTTTTGTGAAGATTGCATCGTACTCTGCATCACTTAAGCCGTGTGGATGTTTGTGATCGGATTCCAGTTTGAACAGGTCGACAACGTTAACAACACGGATCTTAAGTTCTGGCATTTCATCACGAAGGATAGTAACTGCAGCCATGATCTCAAGTGTAGGTGTATCACCGCAGCAAGCCATAACAACGTCTGGTTCTTCACCACGGTCATTGCTTGCCCACTCCCAGATACCGATACCCTGTGTGCAGTGCTTAACAGCCTGCTCCATAGTCAGCCACTGGCAACTTGGATGTTTGGAAGCTACGATCGCATTTACATAGTTCTTACTCTTGATGCAGTGATCGAAGCAGGAGAGTAAGCAGTTAGCGTCTGGTGGTAAGTACATACGTACCACGTCTGCTTTCTTATTAGCGATGTGATCCAGGAATCCAGGATCCTGATGTGTAAATCCGTTGTGGTCCTGCTGCCATACGTTGGATGTCAGGATGAAGTTCAGGGATGCGATCGGCTGTCTCCAGGAAAGCTGGTTGCAGACTTTTAGCCATTTTGCATGCTGAGCTGCCATGGAGTCAACGATACGGATGAATGCTTCATAGCTTGCGAAGAAGCCGTGACGACCTGTTAACAGGTAACCTTCCAGCCATCCTTCACACATATGCTCGCTGAGCATACTGTCCATGATACGTCCGTCTCTTGCGAGGCAGTCGTCAGTATCAAGCATTTCTGCATTCCAGTCACGTTTCTGATATTCAAATACTTTGTACAGACGGTTGGACATACTTTCGTCTGGTCCAAAGATACGGAAGTTCTTGTTCTCTTCATTCAGTTTGAAGATGTCACGGATGTATCCGCCAAGTTCGATCATATCCTGAGCTTTTGTTTTGCCTGGCTCTACTTCGATACCGTAATCACGGAAATCCGGGAGACGAAGGTCTTTCAGAAGAAGTCCGCCATTTGCATGTGGGTTGGCACCAAGACGTGCATTTCCCTTAGGTGCCAGTTCAGCCAGTTCAGGGATCAGACGTCCGTTTTCATCGAACAGTTCCTGCGGACGATAGCTTTCCAACCACTCTTTGAGAAGTTCAAGATGCTCTGGTTTCTCCATGGAGATCGGAACCTGATGAGCACGGAAAGAACCTTCAATCTGAAGTCCGTCAACAACCTTAGGACCTGTCCATCCCTTAGGAGTACGAAGGATGATCATTGGCCATACCGGACGCTCTGGATTATTGTTTTCACGAGCGTTCTTCTGGATTGCTTTGATCTCTTCGATTACAGTATCCATTGTCTCAGCCATCTTCTTGTGCATGGTCATTGGGTCGTCGCCTTCAACGAAGTATGGTTTCCAGCCGCAGCCTTTGAAGAAGCATTCAAGTTCTTCATGAGAAAGACGGGAGAAGATAGTTGGGTTGCTGATCTTATATCCATTTAAGTGAAGAATAGGAAGTACAGCACCGTCGGTGATTGGGTTCAGGAATTTGTTGGACTGCCAGGATGTTGCAAGAGGGCCAGTCTCAGCTTCACCGTCACCTACAACAGTAGTAGCGATCAGGTCTGGGTTGTCGAATACAGCTCCGAATGCATGAGCGATGGAATAACCAAGCTCACCACCTTCATTGATGGAACCAGGTGTTTCCGGTGCACAGTGGCTTGGAACTCCACATGGGAAGGAGAACTGTTTGAACATTTTCTTCATACCTTCCTCATCCTGGCTGATGTTAGGATAAACTTCGCTGTAAGAACCTTCCAGATAAGTGTTGGCGATCATGAAGTTTCCGCCATGTCCCGGACCGGAAAGCAGGATCATATCAAGATCATAACGTTTGATAACACGGTTGCAGTGTGCATAAACGAAGTTCTGTCCTGGTACAGTTCCCCAGTGACCAACGATTTTCTTCTTGATCTGGTCCATTGTTAATGGCTCTCTCAGAAGCGGATTGTCAAGAAGATAGAGCTGTCCGGCAGACAGGTAGTTAGCTGCACGCCAGTAAGCATCGATTTTGTCAAGCATTTCCTGATTTAAAGGCTGCTTTTCGAGACATAATTTGTTGTCTTCCATTTTCTTACCTCTTTCTTTGTCTTTGATGTGTATAACTTAAGATGTCGAAGATATCTGTCGAAGAAGCTTTCATAAGTTGGTTAATGACAAGTGTTTCTCAACAGATAAGTTGAAGTGTTACTTTGTTATTTTTTTAACCGATCACATCCTATCATATCAGAAACGAAACGTAAAATAGCAATATTGCATTATAAATATAACTTTTTGATATGGATGGAAGATGAGTAAGAGATTCCCAAATGTTAAAAAAGATTTGATTGGAAAATTATTGACATTTAATATGAAACATGTCGGAAAGAACTGATTGCTGATTAGTGATTTTCACGAAAAAATGAATAATGCAAAAGTTATATTGCAATTTGCACAAAAAATAGATATAATAAAAAAAACAATTGCGCATAAGGTATATAAAAGCTGCTTATATGGAACCCGACAAGCGTTTCAGAATAAAGTATAAGTGGCAAAAGTGAAAGATCACGAAGGAGATAAGAATTATGGGAAAAAGAGCAGCCGGAATTTTACTGCCGATCAGCAGTCTGCCATCAGACTATGGAATCGGATGTTTTTCCAAGAGTGCATATGAATTTGTAGACTGGTTAAAGGAAGCAGGACAGACCTATTGGCAGATTTTACCACTGGGACCGACAAGTTATGGAGATTCTCCGTATCAGTCATTCTCTACATTTGCAGGAAATCCGTATTTTATTGATCTGGATGCACTGGTAGAAGAGGGCGTTCTGGATAAGAAAGACTGCGAGAAAGTAAATTGGGGAAAGAAGATCGACGATGTAGATTATGAGAAGATTTACAAAGGCCGTTATCCGCTTCTGAGAAAAGCATATGAGAACAGTGACATCAGCAAGAATCCTGATTATCAGAAATTCGTAGCAGAGAACAGCTGGTGGCTTTCTGATTATGCTCTGTTTATGGCAGTAAAAGATCGCTTTGAAGGTGTAGAGTGGACAAAATGGGCAGAGGATATCAGACTCCGCTGGAATAATGCCATGGATTATTACCGTGAGGAATTATATTTTGATATTGAGTTTCAGCAGTACATGCAGTTTAAGTTCTACGAGCAGTGGATGAAGCTGAAATCTTATGCAAACTCAAAGGGAATTCAGATCATCGGAGACATTCCGATTTATGTTGCCATGGACAGTGCGGATGCATGGGCGCATCCGGAGCTGTTCCAGCTGGATCAGGACAATGTACCACTGGCAGTGGCAGGATGCCCGCCGGATGGATTCTCAGCAACTGGTCAGTTATGGGGAAATCCGCTGTATCGCTGGGATTATCACAGAGATACCGGATATCAGTGGTGGATATCCAGAATGAGCTATTGCTTCAGACTTTACGATGTTGTGCGAATCGATCATTTCCGCGGATTTGATGAATATTTCTCGATTCCATACGGAGATACTGATGCAAGAGGCGGACACTGGGAGAAAGGTCCTGGAATTGATCTGTTCCGTAAGATCGAGCAGGCGCTTGGATGGAAACAGGTTATCGCAGAGGACTTAGGATACATGACAGATTCTGTACGTCATCTGGTTTATGAGAGTGGATTCCCGGGAATGAAAGTTCTGGAATTTGCGTTTGACTCTAGAGATTCCGGATGTGCCAGTGATTATCTGCCGCACAATTATTCAGAGAACTGCGTGGCATATACAGGAACTCATGACAATGAAACGATCGTGGGATGGTGGAAGAGCATCACAGCAGCAGAGAGAAAACTTGCAAGAGATTATCTGTGTGATCATGCAACACCGGAAGAAGAACTGTATAAATGCTTTATCAGTCTGATCATGCGAAGCGCAGCACGTGTCTGCGTAATCCCAATGCAGGATTACATGGGACTGGATAACAGATTCCGAATGAACAAACCGTCTACAGTAGGCACGAACTGGAAGTGGAGAATCAAGAAGAGAGATCTTACAAGGAAACTCCAGAAAGAGATTCATGATGTGACATTGCGTTATGGGCGTAAGAACTGGGATTAAGTACATATTGAAATAATGTAAATGATAGCAGCGTTTTGGATATAAATAATATCTGGAACGCTGTTTTGATATAGTGGAAATTTTGCAGGAATCTTTTACTATATTCTAATCAGATCAAATAAGGCTCTGTTTTTTAATTGAAAATATCCACGTGATGTTTTGGCCAGAGCCATTTTCCGGGGAGAAAAAATGGACAGTATTGAGCAGGCTTTATTTTTGTACGAAAAAGAAAACATTGGAATTGTTTTGATGGGTATACAATTGAGAAAGAAATCCATTGATTTTCGGGCAATGTCTGATAAAATATTAACCAGAAAAGAGCAAAAAAGGGATTTTCAGGAGGATTAAAACATGAATTATAATAGATTAGAAACCAGTCTGATCGATGTGATCAAAGAGGAACAGGCGAAGCTTGGATATATGAAAGAGAAGATCAGTCTTTATTATCCGCTCAGTTCCCTGAATCATTTCTTTGGAAGTGAGGCAGATGCTGCAGGCATGATGGAGATTTTAAAAGATTTTCCTTCCTATATAGAAGAGAAATTCGGAGAAGTTGTAGTTTCTCACAGAGGAGACCGTTTCTGTTTTACTGTTTCGGATAAAGCTTCAGAATATGTGCATAATAATATGAAAGATAATGAATTTATCAAGGCATTGATCGAGCTGGTTGGCAGACATGGATGTACGATGGATGAGATTAAAGAACTGTTTCATTCTTATTCAGATAAGATCGTTACGGAACCGATGGATAATGGCGAATTTGATGTGATGATTCGCTTTGACGATGGATCAGATCCTTACTATTATTGTTTTAAAGATGAAGGATGCCATATCATTTACCATAGATTCCTGCCGGAAGACTATGCGGATTTTGAATTCTGATTCAGGCATTTAATAGCAAAAAAGAAATATTTTTATTGATTGAACAGGAAATCTTCCAACTGCCGGATCGACGAAATTATATGTAACATTTGCAATAAAAGTATGTTATTTTTTTGTCAAATACTTACAAAAATAAACCGAAATTCGATATTGACAGATACTCTCAATAATGGTAATTTTTATTTGACTTAATGTTTTTCATTACTATAGAAACTGTTAAGAAATCTGCTGACAGAAACAAAAAACTGGCAGGTTTGCAAACTCTTTTTAACGGTTTTTTTCCGGAAGATAAGAGAAAAGTAATTTTTACACAATATTGACAGGGATAATAGATACAATCAACAGTTGGAGGGAAAGAATTAAATGAGAAAAACCAAAATTATCTGTACAATGGGACCGTCTACTGATAAAGGCGATGTTATGGAACAGCTTGTGAGAGAGGGAATGGACGTAGCACGTTTCAACTTTTCACATGGACCTCACGATGAACAGAGAGGACGTATCCAGAAGCTGAGAGAACTTCGCAAGAAATATGACAGACCTGTTGCAGCACTTCTTGATACAAAGGGACCGGAGATTAGACTTGGATGCTTCAAGGATGGTAAGGTTTCTCTGGAAGAAGGACAGATTTTTACATTTACAAATAAAGATATAGAAGGAACTAACGAGCACGTAAGCATTACTTATAAAGAACTTTATAAGGATGTAAAACCAGGCGGACACATTCTGGTTGATGATGGACTTGTAGATCTGGAAGTTCAGGATATCGCAGGAAAAGATATCGTATGTAAAGTTATCAACGCAGGTGTAGTTGGTGATAAGAAAGGTGTCAATGTTCCGGGCGCAAACCTGAAGATGCCATTTATCAGCAAGAAAGACCATGATGACCTTCTTTTCGGTATTCAGGAAGGATTTGACTTTGTTGCAGCATCTTTTACACGTACTGCTGATGATATCCGTGAAGTAAGAAAAATCCTGAAAGAAAACGGCGGTGAAGAAATCCAGATCATTGCCAAGATTGAGAACCAGCAGGGTGTTGACAATATCGATGAGATCATCGAAGCAGCAGACGGTATTATGATCGCCAGAGGTGACATGGGTGTTGAGATTCCACCGGAATATGTACCTGTTATCCAGCAGAAGATCATCCAGAAAGTTTATACAGCAGGCAAACCTGTCATCACTGCAACACAGATGCTTGACTCCATGATCTCTCATCCGAGACCAACCCGTGCAGAGGCGACAGACGTTGCCAATGCGATCTTCCAGGGAACAAGTGCGACTATGCTTTCCGGAGAAACAGCAGCTGGTAAATATCCGATACAGGCACTGCAGATGATGAGCCGTATCGCAGAGCATATGGAACAGAATATTGACTACAATACAATCTTTAAGAAAACAGACAGAAATGAAAACCCGGACATCACAAATGCGATCGCACATGCAACCTGCCTGACAGCAATCGACCTGAAGGCTCGTGCAATCCTTGCAGTGACAAAATCCGGAAGTACCGCACACATGATGTCCAAACACAGACCAGGATGTCTGATCGGTGCATGCACAAGCTCTGAGAGAGTTCTGCGTCAGCTGAACCTGTCCTGGGGCGTTTATCCGATGCTCATCAAAGAAGAATACAGCTCTGAAATCCTTTGCCTGAGAGCAATCGAAGCAGCACAGAAGCATAAACTTGTAAAAGTTGGTGATACGGTTGTATTCGCAGGTGGTGTACCGCTTGGTATTCCGGGAAGAACAAACATGATCCGTGTCTGCATCGTAGAATAATATTAAGATACAAGGTCAGGGGCAAGGTACCTTTTGCCCCTGACATCATATTAACAGAACAAACAGCATAAATTTTTAAAGACACATACAAGGGTCTGCCGTCAACTTTTCGACAGCGGCCCCTTGTTTTTTGTACGTAATGAGGAGAGAAAATTATTATGAAAACAAACGGAGAAGAAGATTCCAGACATATTTTCAGAGGGGAGCTGGCATTGGTGATCGCAGTTATGATCAACAGCCTTGCAGTTATCCTGATGCTGTATTCAGGTTCAGGAATATCTGCCATATCCAGTGTACCTTATGCATTTGAGAAAGTATTTCCGGTGATCACACTGGGAACATGGACTTATATTTTCCAGGCACTTCTGATCTTAAGCTTGATGATACTGAGAAAGAAATTCGTACCGGTTTATCTGTGCAGTTTCCTTGTAGGATTTGCATTCAGCGAACTACTTGATGTCAATGAGGCATGGATTAATGTCCTGCCAAAGACAATTCCGCTCAGAATCTTATACTTTGTCATCAGTTATCTGCTGATCTGCATAGGAATCGCACTTTCCAACAGATGCGGACTGCCGATCATTCCGACGGACCTGTTTCCACGTGAGTTGTCAGAGATCATAAAGGTGAAATATTCCAAGATTAAGGTTTCTTTCGATGTAATCTGCCTGACAATTACTGCCTGTATGACAGGAATGATCCTGGGACATATCAGCGGGCTTGGAATAGGAACCGTGCTGGCAGCATTTACCATGGGGAAAGTGATCGGCCTGATCGGTGACCAGATGGATAAACATTTCCGATTTGTGAATTTCACCCAGCAACGTTCACAGGCGGCGTAATATAATTGTCAAACAAATCTGAATAATACCACAGTATTTCTGAAAGAATCCCGCATTGCGGGATTCTTTTTTCTGTGATACACTTGACACAACATAAGTATATTGGAGGATATTGACGATAAATATTCTCTTTTATCAGAAAAATATTGTTTTCTGATGGAGAATGACTGGGAGGTAAAAAATGGTTCTCATTAAAGAGCGTATTAGTAAAATGCTGGAATACATAAAAGAGCAGATTTATCCTGAGAGTATGCCAATTCAGAAGTACCGTATGATCAAAACGGATAAGAGATTTGAGAATATAGCAGATCTTGATACTTCTGGCTGGGAAGAATTTACAAATACGGAAGTGTGGGGTGGACACAGAGAATATTACTGGTTTGAAACTTTCGTAACGGTTCCGGAAGAGTTTGATGGAAAATGTGTTGTGTACGAACTTCGGACAGGAAAAGAAGGGGAATGGGATGCGACTAATCCGCAGTTTACAATCTATGTAAACGGCACTCTTGTACAAGGACTTGACATTAACCACAGAGAAATCATTCTTGCAGAGCAGGCAAAAGCGGGAATGCAGTACAGAATTATTCTCTCTGCTTTTACCGGAGATCAGAATTTCAGATTGAAGCTGGATTCCAGATTAAAGGTTCTGGACAGAAAAACAGAGAAGTATTTCTATGACCTCTCTGTGCCATATGAAACTGCACGTCTGTTAAATACAGAGGACAGAGCGTATATTACGATTATTCAGGCGTTAAATGATTCCCTGAATCTTCTGGATATGAGAAAAGAAGGTTCGCCGGAATATTACAAGAGCCTTGAGAAAGCACAGGAATTTATTACAAAAGAGTTTTATGAGAAACATTGTGATAAAGAACAGGGGCCAGTGATCTGTTGTGTAGGTCATACACATATTGACTGCGCATGGCTATGGACATTAAGGGTAACAGAAGATAAAGCTGTAAGAAGTTTTTCCACTGTGCTGAATCTGATGAAACAATATCCGGAATATATTTTCATGTCCAGCCAGCCACAGCTTTACAAATTTGTAAAGAAGAATGCACCTCAGGTTTATGAGCAGATCAAGGAGCGCGTAAAAGAAGGCCGCTGGGAAACAGAGGGCGGTATGTTTGTGGAAGCGGACTGCAATCTGGCATCAGGAGAGGCTCTGGTGCGTCAGTTTATGCATGGAAAGAAATTCTTCAAAGAGGAATTCGGAACGGACAACAAGATCCTCTGGCTTCCGGATGTATTCGGATATGCAGCTGCCCTGCCTCAGATCATGCAGAAATGCGGAATCTCGTATTTTATGACAACAAAGATCAGCTGGAATGAATTAAACAAAATGCCTTATGATACGTTTGAATGGGAAGGAATTGACGGCAGCAGAGTGCTGACCCATTTTATTCCTACCAGAGATTATAATAAAGCTGCTGTAGAAGGCGGCACAGAAACAGAGCATTTTACAACTTATAATGGTTACCTGAATCCAAGTCAGATGAAGGGCGGATGGGCCCGTTACAGTCAGAAAGACTTGAATGATGAGGTTCTCTGCAGCTTCGGATTTGGTGACGGTGGCGGTGGCCCGTCGAAAGAAGAGCTGGAAAATCAGAGGCGTATGAGCCAGGGAATACCGGGATGCCCGAGAACCAAAATGTCCACAGCGCTTGAGTTCTTTGAGAGACTGGACAAAGAAACAAAGGGCAGTAAATATCTTCCGTCATGGGTCGGAGAATTATATCTGGAATATCACAGAGGAACCTATACTTCTATGGCGAGAAATAAGAAGTATAACCGTAAAGCAGAGCTTGCTTATCAGGATGAAGAAACTTATGCGGCAATGGATGAACTGCTGACAGGAAATACATACCCGAAAGATGCTCTTTATGATGCATGGGAAGTGATCCTAAGAAATCAGTTCCATGATATTCTGCCAGGATCTTCCATTAAAGAGGTATATGATGACTCCAAAGCAGAATATGAGAAGATTTTTGAGGAAAATAAAGAATTGAAAGCTGCTTCCCTTGGAAGCCTTGTAAAGAATGTAGATGCACCTTTACATGCGGTGGTCGTGTTTAATCCAAACAGCGGCGAGGTTCCGGGAATTGTTTCCTTTGCCTGCCCTAAAGAGATTAAGAACCCGGTACTAAGAGATCATGGAACTCAGGTTGCGGTCCAGAAGACAGGAGACGTTTATATTTTTACAGCAGTGGGAGTGCCATCAAAGGGATATAAAACTTATGTTCTGGAAGATGGAGAAGAGTCTGCAGAAGAAGCGTCCATGGATGTTTCTGTAAAACATATGGAGAATGACTGGTTTGCAATTTATTATAACGAAAAAGGTCAGTTTGCGAAGATTTATGATAAATCAGCGAAGAGACAGATCCTTAAAGAAGGTAAAGCAGGTAATGTGATCATCAGTTATGAGGACCGCCCGCATAATTATGATGCCTGGGATGTAAATAATTATTATACGGAGAAATCCTGGGAAATTGATGATGTTTCCTCCATAAAAGTAACAGAGAACGGACCGGTAAGAGCATGCGTGAGGATTGAGAGAAAATATCTGGATTCTGTGATCGTTCAGGAAATTTATCTATATCATGATATTCCGAGAATTGATATCAAGAACAGTATTGACTGGAAAGAACACCAGATTTTTGTTAAAGATTATTTCCCTGTAGATGTGCATGCCAATGAAGCAACATTTGACATTCAGTACGGCAACGTAAAACGCCCGACACATGCAAATACGTCATGGGATTTTGCTAAATTTGAAGTCTGCCATCATAAGTGGATGGATGTAAGTGAAGGCGGATATGGAGTAAGCTTCCTGAATGACTGTAAGTTTGGAGTAAGTGTGCGTGGAAGTGAGGTTGGACTTTCCATGCTGAAATCTGCGATCCATCCGAATCCTGAAGCAGATAAAGAACATCATGAATTTACCTATTCAATTTATCCGCATGCAGAAAACTGGACAGATGCCAATACGGTTGCTCAGGCATATGAGCTGAATAATCCGATGACAGCGGTTGTTAAGGAAAATAAGGGCGGAAAACTTGCCACAGAATATTCTCTGATCAAGGTTGATCAGGATAATGTAATAATTGAAACGGTTAAAAAGGCAGAAATTGGAGAGGAACTGATCGTTCGTCTGTATGAATGCTATAATAAAAGAGCGAATGTGGTTCTTACCTGTGGGGAAAAAATTGCAGATGTGGTTGAGTGTAATCTTCTGGAAGAAGATGAACAGCAGGTATCTTATGCGGATCATACAGTTTCTTTCTGCATTAAGCCATATGAAATTAAGACGTTAAAAATAAGACTGAAATAATTAGCTGCAGTTTATTCCATTCTCGGTAATATGCTTCGTAATTTAATCAAACTGCGGAGCAGATATCTGGTCATGAGCAAGTAGCGAAGCGGATGATTTTATCTGTTTGACTTTATGCGAAGCGAGAGGAACAACAGTAACAGCAAAACACTATATAAAGAAAGGGAAGACTGTATTTGCAGGGAAAGAATACAGTTGTGGGATTTATTATGAGATATGCAGTAGCAATTGATATCGGCGGAACGAATACACGAGTTGCACTTGTTAATGAGAATCTGGAGATTACTGACAGGCAGCAGTTTCCTACAAACCCGGAAGATCCGGAAGAAACACTGGGAAAGATTGCAGATGTGATCAAAGGATATGACTGCGAGATCGTGGGAGCAGGAATGTCCTGCCCTGGACCGCTTGATCTGGTAAATGAGAAAATTATCACACCTCCGAATATCAGAGGTGACTGGTATCATTTACCGGTATCACAGAAACTGAGAGATATGATCCATATTCCGGTATATCTGAATAATGACGGAAATCTGGCAGCTCTTGCTGAAGCTGTGGCGGGAGAAGGGAAGGGTTACAGATTTGTCCAGTTCCTGACGATTTCTACAGGAATCGGATCTGGCTTTGTGATTGATAAGAAAATTTTTCAGGGAGCTCATGGATGGGCGAATGAAGTAGAGAATACGATCATGATGCAGGATGGCCCGTCTCACGGAACCATTCTTCCAGGTGGAATCGAGGCAATCAGCAGTGGAACTGCCATTACAGTAAGAGCCAGAAAAGCAGGACTGGATGTAAAACATGCAGGTGAAGTCAATGATCTGGCACTTGCCGGAAATGAAACAGCTAAGAAAATTATGGAAGATGCAAAAGTTCATCTTGCCAATTTCATCGCGGCGATTTATAATCTTGTTGACCCGGATATTGTAATTCTGGGTGGTTCAGTGGCGATTAAGATAAATGGTTTCGTAGAAGAAGTGGAAGAACTTGTGAAGAGTAAAGTTTATGAGGCACAGAGACCATTTATTAAAGTGAGAAAATCCACATTAAATGAGGACTCCGGTCTGATCGGAGCAGCATATCTTGCTTTTTCGAAGCGATAAGGTTACAGAGAGAACTGTAATATACAGAGTTATTTGACAGGAGGAGAAATCCTCCTGCACTAATTTTTAAGAGGAAAATGGCGTATAATTATGAAACGGTTGATTATAAAAAACAAAAGAAGAATCTGGATTTGGTTTCTGCTGATCGTTTTTTTGATCCTGGCGTGCAGAGCGGCCTATATTACAGGTAACAGGGTTGGACGAATGGAAAAGAATGATACAGAATCTGCGGTTCAATCCGGAGATGATGATCAGATATATAAAGTGGCAGTGTAAGTAACTGCAGAAGGTAAAATAAGGATGTTGTTCTGATTAATGACAGCATCCAGACAGAAGAAAAAAATGAATGGAGGAAATATGCTCAATCAATTTTCAAGAACAGAGCTTCTTCTGGGAAAAGAAGCAATGAATAAACTGGAGAACTCCCGTGTGGCAGTATTTGGAATCGGAGGGGTTGGAGGATATGTATGTGAAGCGCTGGTGAGAAGCGGCGTAGGTTCTTTTGACCTGATCGATGATGACAAAGTATGCCTGACTAATCTTAACAGACAGATCATTGCTACCAGAAAAACGGTAGGCCAGTATAAGACTGAGGTAATGCGAGACAGGATTCTGGAAATCAATCCGAAAGCGGATGTTCGTATCCATCAGTGCTTTTATTTGCCGGAGAATGCTTCTGATTTTGATTTTAGCGAGTATGATTATGTGGTAGATGCTGTGGATACGGTGACTGCAAAGATTGAGCTGATTATGCGTGCAAAAGAGTCCGGGACGCCGATCATCAGTAGTATGGGGGCTGGAAATAAGCTGGATGCGAGTGCGTTTCGTGTGGCGGATATTTATAAGACGAAGGTGTGTCCACTGGCGAAAGTTATGCGCAGAGAGTTGAAGAAGCGTGGTGTGAAGAAGCTGAAGGTTGTTTATTCTGAGGAGCAGCCGATCAGACCGATTGAGGATATGGCAATCAGTTGCAGGTCGCACTGTATTTGTACTCCAGGGGCGAAGCATAAGTGTACGGAGCGCAGGGATATTCCCGGCAGTGTGGCGTTTGTGCCGTCTGTGGTTGGACTGATCATTGCTGGAGAGGTTATTAAAGACTTGACTGCGGAGTGCAGAAGATAAGAAATGTTTATTTAGGATGTGCATTGTATCAGAGTGGTATGGTGCACATCTTTTTTGTGTAATTTCTATGCTGTTACTCAAATGTGGAAAATAAGATTAGTAAACTGAATTCAGTAATAAGCAGACGAAGATCCGCGTAGTCCCGGCGTTTTATTCTGAGACAACTGCGGTGATGGGAGTGGTTTGTAATATGCTGACGAAGTATTTCCAGGGGGAAGTGCTTTAAGCGGATTATCAGAGTTGTGTTTATGCGTTGCTATCTTGCAAAGTGTTGCTAAGAGCAAACGGTAACTATTTATATAGGTAAGCTATACACATATTCAATATAAAAAGAATCCTGATAAGTGGAAGACAGGTGATTCTGTCTGAGACATTATCAGGATTCTTTTTTGTACGAAAATTGTATCAGGGTTGTTTTGTTGGGGACAAGAGTGAAGTTGGACGATTTTATCAACCTGAATTAAATTATGCAGATATGGATCAATTTTTTTGATAAGTATTCTGTTTTGGGGGACAAGTCGCAAAGAGGGTGTTTTTGTTGGAAGACTGAAATTATGGGAATAATAAATAAAATATAAAGTAATGTGAAATAACTAAATTGATTAAAATACCTGTAAAATGCGCAAAAAGTATAAAAAGCAGAATCAATATAAAAGGCGCAGACCTAAAAAATATTGTGAAAACAGCACAAAATCAATGGATTTGCTATATGGAAAGTGACAGAATTAAATATAGTGTCTTGGCATTATTAAATAGTGTACTATAATGCAGTTAAAGATAACGAAGGGAGGAACGACATGGACATATACAGTATTGGAGAAATGGTGATCGACTTTATACTTGGCGAAAGAGAGGGTGAATATATAAGGAATGCAGGCGGTGATGCTGTAAATGTAGCTATTGCAGCCGCAAGAAACGGACTTGAGACTGGAATGTGCTGTTGGCGTAATCGCAGGTGCAGGTGTGTGGGCAGTACCGGATAAGGAGCGAAGATTATATACATAGATTCACCGGCAACTTTTGAGGGTGAGGCGACATTTGCAACAGATAACTATGCAGCTGGTGAGCAGGCAGGGGAAGAGATGTTGAAAATCCTGGATGAAGCCGGGATTACGGAAGGAACCATCGGACTTAAAATAAAAAAATAGTAGTAGAGCCAATATAGAAAGCTATTATAATTGACTGCATTTGCAGAAAATAGAATTTTAGCCAAATAGTATAGAATATATGCAAATTCATGTTTTTTATAAGCGACGGAAGCTGTTGACTACACTGGGGTTTCCAAGTATAATGTTTCCTGGTGAATTGGGCGGAAATACAGGCGGTTCGCCAGATACAAGTAATTGATCTTAAGAAATAAAAGGCAGGTTATATATGAATACAATTAGTGTAGAAGAACTGGAGAAGATTGATTCTTCTGAGATTACGATCGTGGATGTACGTCCGGCGGATCAGTACAGCAGAGGATCTTTTCCGGGAGCGGTAAGTATTCCGTTAGATGAATTTGATGAGAAGATGGAGTCCGTTGATAAAGATAAGACAGTGTATGTTCTGTGTCATACCGGGGACAGAAGTCAGGAATGTGTGGAGAAGTTTGCGGAAGCAGGATATGATGCTGTGAATATTGAGGGCGGATATCGTGCATATCTGAGACTCTCTCTGAGCCGTTTTATGGCGGATGATGCAGAGGAGCAGAAGAAGCAGAAGACAAAGGAAATCGAGCATAGCATTATCAAGACTTTCAGAAAGACAATCTGGAGACCTTTTACAAAGGCATTGAATGAGTATCAGCTGATCCAGGAGGGGGATAAGGTTGCTGTCTGTATTTCAGGTGGTAAAGATTCTATGCTTATGGCAAAGCTGATCCAGGAACTGCAGAGACATGGAAAGATTCATTTTGAGGCAGTTTTTCTGGTTATGAATCCGGGATACAATGCAGATAACTGGAAGATCATTCAGGAGAATGCGAAGCTTCTGGGAATTCCGTTGACTGTGTTTGAGAGTGATATTTTTGATACAGTGGCAGAGATTGAGAAGAATCCGTGTTATCTGTGTGCGAGAATGAGACGTGGTTATCTTTATTCTCATGCGAAAGAGCTGGGATGTAATAAGATTGCGCTGGGCCATCATTTCGATGATGTGATTGAGACGATTCTGATGGGTATGCTGTACAGCGGTAAGGTGGAGACTATGATGCCGAAGCTGCACAGCCAGAACTTCGAGGGAATGGAACTGATCCGTCCGATGTATCTGATCAAGGAGTCTGCAATCAAGGCATGGAGAGATACCAACGGATTGCATTTCATTCAGTGTGCATGCCGTTTCACTGAGAATTGTGTAAGCTGTGGTGGCGGCCGTGGTTCCAAGCGTGACGAGATGAAAGAACTGGTTGCGCAGTTCAGAAATACCAGCAGTGTGATCGAGACAAATATCTTTAACAGTGTGAGGGATATTAATCTTCGTACGGTTATGGGATATCACAAAGATGGAGAATATTATAACTTCCTGGATGACTATGATCAGCGCGGAAATAAGGGCGTTGATAAAGAGTGATAATATCTGCGTTTTGAAGCAGCTTTTTGGGAAAAATTCTGATAAGAGATGAAATGCTCATAGGATTTTTCGGGATGAAAATAAGTAGTTTGCAAAGCAGATAGTCTTATTACCTGAAATACTGGAATGAATAATGAGACATACAGGAAAGGACAAAAGAGAGATGACAGCAAAATATGCATTTAAGCAGTCTATCCCGATCATGGCGGGATATATCGTGCTTGGCATGGGATTTGGTGTTCTTCTGGAATCAAAAGGGTATGGTGTGCTCTGGGCGATTGCCATGAGTGTGTTTATTTATGCGGGATCTATGCAGTATGTTGCCATAGATCTGATCACAGGCGGGGCGTCTATGATCGCGACTGCACTGATAACACTGATGGTGAACGCCAGACACCTGTTTTATGGAATCTCCATGCTGGATAAATATAAGAACACGGGAAAGTATAAACCATATCTGATTTTTTCACTGACAGATGAGACGTATTCGCTGGTGTGCAGCGGGGAAATTCCTGAGGGAGTTGATAAGAATAAATATTATTTTCTGGTATCCTTATTTGATCAGTTTTACTGGGTACTGGGAAGCGTGTTGGGTTCTGTACTGGGAAGTGTGCTGAACTTTAATACAGCCGGAATTGACTTTTCTATGACTGCGCTGTCTTTGGCGGAAATAAGAAGAGGCCGGCGGTAATTGACTATCTGGCAGATGTACTGCCTTATGCGATCATGGGAATGCTGGTGGTTTACTGTCTGAAAAATGTGAGCCTGATCACAGCGCCTCATGGACTGCCGGAGCTGATCGCGTGTGTGCTGGTTGTTTTGCTGCATTTATGGAAAAGAAATACTCTGCTTAGTATTATAGCGGGAACTGTTGCTTATATGTTTTTGATACAGGTGGTATTTTGAGATTGTTTTTGAGCAGAGAAGGATAAATTGACGGCTGCAAAGTAGATATTCGGTTATGAATAAGTCGTCAGAATGACAGTTTTAATGTTTCGATTTGGAGATACAGACCAGGAGGAACTTATGACATTACAGGAGATTCTTGAAAGTGTAAAAAGCGGTTCGGTATCTGTGGAAGAAGCAGAGAGAATCCTTAAGAAAGAAAGCTATGAAGAAATGGGATATGCGAAACTGGATACAAGCCGCAAGGCAAGAACCGGATTCGCGGAGGTGATCTACTGCAGCAATAAGGCAGATGAGCATCTTCTGAACATTTTTGAAAGATTATACAGAGAAGATGGAGAGGTCTTCGGAACCAGAGCTTCCCAACATCAGTATGAACTGGTGAGAGAGAAGTTCCCGGAAGTGGAATATGATCCGATCTCACGCATTTTAAAGATAGAGAAAAAAGATAAGAAGCGCATCGGAAAGATTGCAGTCTGCTCTGCGGGAACAGCAGATATTCCGGTTGCAGAGGAAGCTGCACAGACAGCGGAATATTTTGGGACAAATGTAGAACGTATTTATGATGTGGGAGTCAGCGGAATGCATCGCTTATTTTCCCGGCTGGAGACGATCCAGAGTGCGAACTGCGTAGTTGCAGTTGCAGGCATGGAGGGAGCTCTTGCCAGTGTTATGGGCGGTCTGGTGAGCAGACCGGTGATTGCAGTGCCGACATCTGTAGGATATGGAGCAAGTATGCACGGACTTTCCGCACTTCTTACCATGATCAATTCCTGCGCAAATGGAATTGCAGTGGTGAATATTGATAATGGCTATGGTGCCGGTTATCTGGCAACACAAATTAACCGTCTGGCAGCCGGGGCAGATGAGAAGGGAAATCTTCCAACAGAAAAATAGCTACATGGACTTTTAACATATGTAATTACAATTGTGGATAAACGAGAGGATTAGTTGTTTTAAGAGCATTGTAGCAGAATCAAAAATAAGCAAATGTTACTGAGATGAAAGTAAACAGTAACAGAGAAACTGGAGGAACTTATAATTATGGGAAAAACATTATATCTGGAATGTTACTCCGGAATCAGCGGCGATATGACAGTAGCCGCACTTCTTGATCTGGGCGCTGACCAGAGAGTTCTTGACAATGTGCTGAAAAGTCTTCCGGTGTCAGGATTCCAGACTAAGGTCAGCAGAGTCGTGAAATCAGGAATAGATGCCTGCGATTTCGATGTTGTGCTGGACAAAGAGCATGAGAATCATGACCATGATATGGAGTATCTGCACGGCCATCACCATGAATCTGGTGAACATCATCATGATCATTCTGGAAATGTTCATGGACATGTCCATGAAGAAACAGCTGAACGTATTCACGATGATACGCACACAGTTCATGAACATAGATGTGATGTAGAACAGGCATATGATACAGCACATGGTCATGTGCATAGTCATGCCGCAGAACACTCACATGATCATACGCATGAGGAAACTGAACTGAATACACATGAACATACTCACAGTCATAATACAGAATCCGCGCACGGTCATCACCATCATGAGCACCGTGGCATGAAAGAGATCACTCATATCATTGAACATGGCGCAATGACAGAGAATGCAAAGAAAATCGCATTAAGAATCTTTGCAATTCTTGCGGAAGCGGAGAGCAAAGCTCACAATGTGCCGGCAGATCAGGTACATTTCCACGAGGTCGGAGCAGTAGACTCCATCGTAGATATCGTATCTGTGGCAGTCTGCCTGGATAATCTGGACATTACAGATGTAATCGTTCCTATCCTCTGTGAGGGACGCGGAACTGTCCGTTGCCAGCATGGAATCCTGCCAATTCCGGTTCCGGCAGTTGCGAATGTGGTAAGCGCAAACCATTTACACCTGAAAATGACAGAAGTAGAAGGGGAACTTGTAACTCCTACAGGTGCGGCAATCGTAGCAGCAGTGAAAACGAAAGATAAACTTCCGAAAGATTTTGAGATCCGGAAGATTGGAATCGGCGCAGGTAAACGCCAGTATGAGTGTCCGGGAATCCTAAGGGCAATGATTATCTCACAGAGCGCAGAAACAGATGAAGCAAAGGCTCAGACAGAAGAATTCAAACACCCGGAAATCGGAAATAATCCGAAAGCTGAAAATCAGGAAACCAAAGATACGATTATCAAGATGGAGACAAACATTGATGACTGCAGTGGAGAAGTTCTGGGATTTGTCATGGAGCGTCTAATGAAAGCCGGTGCCAGAGATGTGCATTATGTGCCTGTTTTTATGAAAAAGAACAGACCTGCATGGGTTCTGAATGTGATCTGTAAGGAAGAAGATATGGAAACGCTTCAGAATATTATTTTTGAAGAAACTACTACGATTGGAATTCGTTATAGCAGAATGGAACGTACGATTCTTCCCAGAGAAACGAGAACCCTTCCGACTCCATGGGGAGAAGTTCTGGCAAAGGTATGCACTTTGAATGGAAAAGAGCAGCTTTATCCGGAATATGAGAGCGTTGCACAGTTGAGCAGAGAAAAAGAGATCCCGTTTACAGAAATTTATCGTTATATTGTTTTGGCAAATAAAGAAAAATAATAACTTTCATATGTGAACCCTTTGGTTTCCCTGAGAGTACTCCACGCGAAACCAAAGGGTACTTTTGTCTTGAAATAGAGTTGTAAGAGCTGTATACTGCATGTAGTATGAAGGGAGAAAAGGAATGTTTTGCATTGGCATTTGCGATGATGATGAGGGTCTCTGCGGGGAACTGGAAAAAATGCTTTATGATTATGGAAAAGAGCATAAAATTCAGATGAATATTGATATCTGGTATCAGGGAGAAAGCCTGTGCCGGTTCCTGAGAGAAAACAAGAAGATTCTTGATGTGTTATTTCTGGATATAGAATTACTGACAACAAATGGAATTGAAGTGGGACGTTTTATAAGAGAAGAACAGGAAAACATGGAAACTGCAATTGTTTACATTTCAGCGAACAGCAGTTATGCGATGGATCTATTTCGTGTACAGCCTACAGATTTTCTGATCAAACCTTTAGACAAAATAAAAGTTGGGAATGTCATGAACAGGATTCAGAAAATTTCGGAAGTCAGAAAAGGTATTTTCGAGTACTTTGGCAGTGGATATTATTTCAAGGTGCTGTATAAAGATATTCTGTATTTCAGCAGTCAGAATAAAAAAGTGTATCTGGTTTTAAAAGACGGACAGAAAGAATTTAATGGCAAACTGAAAGAAATAGCAAAGAAAATTCCGGGAAATTTCATTCAGATTCATCAGTCGTATCTGATCAATTTTGATTATATCGAAGAATGTTCTTATGAATCTGTGAAAATGAAAAACGGAGATACAATTCCAATCAGCCAGCCATATCGGAAATCAGTGAGAAAGCAACTGGCGGAACGTGTGTGGAGGGACAGAGAGTAAATGTTTGCGTTGATAACTACATTAAGCACGAATCTTTTGCGTACATATATAATCTATCGCTTTATGAGGTTGTTCTTTTGGACAGATATTGAGGAAAAGAAAAAAGAAAGAGCCTGTTATGTATTGTTTTTTGTTTTGACAGCAGTGGTATATCTGATATTTTGTTCGCCGGGTATGAGTGTGATAACAAATATAGTGCTGATTTTTTTGATTACAGTGTGTTATGAAGGAGCATTGAAAAAGAAAATATTTGTGACACTACTTGTATATGGAACTAATATGGGATGTGATTTAGTAGCTGTTCATTTACTGACAGATTATTCAATAACAGGGAAAGTCGGTGAATGTGCTGCGTATATAACTGTACTATTATTGCTGATTTGCGATGTTATTTCAGAAAAAATCTTGATTAAGAATAAAGGAGAAGATAAAACTCCGCATGGGATGATACTGGCGGTTATTTCAGCACTTTGTCTGGCAGAATTGCTTATTGTTGAACAGGAACTAAAAAATCGTATCCTGCTGGTGTTATTTGGATGTTGTGTTTTGGCAGTTGTATTATTGATTTTCTATTTATATGATGTTCTGATAAGTGCGTATAAGAAACTGGAAGAACAATCTCTTATGGAAAAACAAATGCTCATTTATTCTCACCAGTTGGATGTGTTGATGCAATCGGAAGAGAAAGTAAAAGCTCTACGCCATGATATGAAAAATCATCTGGGAGAACTTGCACTTATGGCTGGAAATCAGAATAATGAAGAAATTCGGAAATATATACAGGACATGGGGGAGTATATGCAGAACCAGTCTGAACTGGTCAGCTGTGGGAATAAGAATCTTGACAGTTTGCTGAATTATCTTCTGGGACAGGCAAAAAAGAAACTGAATCATGTAGAGTATGAGGTACGGGTACCATCTGATTTGTGTATATCAGCATTTGATCTGAATGTGATTTTGGGAAACCTGACAGAGAACGCAATAGAAGCAGCAGAACAGACGAAAGATAAATGGATGTCAGTGGATATATACTATGAAAAGGGCATGCTTTCCATGGAAATAAAAAACAGCTTTCAACATGAATTGGCTGTAGAGAAAAATAAATTATTGTCAACGAAGGAAGAAAAAGGACATGGCATTGGTCTTGCAAATGTCAGGAAGATGGTAGAGAAATATCAGGGATTTATGGATGTTTCGAATACAAATCAGATTTTTACTGTAAAGGTAATGCTGTACTTATAAATTATGTAGAATCTATGAAAGATAGTGTAGTGGTAGGACTGCGCTGTCTTTTATTTTGCAGAAAATTAGTCAAGAGGGAAAATATTGTGAAAGAAAACCTTATAAAAAACCACAATATGTTCTGAAAAAACGAATTTCGCCAATTTATATATGAATTTCGCCGTTTCAGAAAATTTTGCGATAAATATGTTATTATTCAAATACAAGGTAAGAAGAAATGAATATATCTGGAACTGTAACACCGTAAGGAAGCAAAAAATGAGTTGTACAGAAAAGCCCTGTACAACTCATTTTTAGGAGGAATAGATATGAGAAAAAAAATACTATTAACGATGATGTTGCTGACAGTTTGTGCTAGTGGAACTAATTCTATATTTGCAACTGAAAATGTGGAAAAAAACGAGATTGAAGTGTATGAAATATCACTTAAAAAATTTGATTACAATAAGGTTTGTGAGTGGTTATTGGAAAAAGAACCACAGGAATGTAATATAATATCTCAGAAAAATGGAAGCCTTATTATAGAGTCAGAAGAAAGCAGTGTTTATGTTAATGAAGGGACGATAGAATATAAAAAAGATGATATGACATCAGATATAGAAACACTGTGTTTTTATTATATTTTACCTGGATTAATAGACATAAATGAGTTTGTGAACGCTGATTCAGTAGAGATGGTAGATGACAGCGAAGATGAGAGAATAAAAAATCAAATAGAACATATCTGTGAATTTAAAGAAAATGAAACACTTCAGTTAATCCGTTCCTGTAAACTGAGCAAAGAGACTCTGGTGGAAGTATCAGAAAAATTGAAACAGTATGGTGAAGAAAATATAGATACATCTGCCTGGAACGCTGAAGAATATACAGGGTTGGAATATGAAATTTTAAAAGATGGAATTCCGGTTATGGGATCAGAAGAACCGACACAAGGATATTATCTGGACATACAACAGGCAATTCCGGCATATGTCAGAGTTTTAATGGGAGATGGAAAGTTAATAGGCGTTAGTATTCAGGAGATGTTTGAAGAGAAAAGTGTATATAGTACTCCGATTCTGTCGTCAGAAGAAGCTCTTGGGATATTACAGAAAGAAGATGAGGAAATAATTTCAGATAAAACCGGAGAAATTGAAGAAATAAAACTTGAGTATGTAATGATTCCGGATTGGACAACAGAAATTTCAAAACCAATAGAATTAAGACCATACTGGTGCATTATTAAAAATGTTGAGGAAGATGGTGAACAGTACACTACAGCCGATAGAATTAATGCTATAACAGGTGGAGATTTGTCATATGGCGAATAGGAAAATAATTATTTTATCAAAATGTCTGATTTCCGCATTATTTGTGAGTTTTTGTATACCGGCAGACAGTTTGGATATTTTTATGGCAGCTATAAAAAACAGAAGTAATCTGGATATTCACTATTTCTGGATGAATTCAATTATTTATGGTGGTATTTATGGATATTATTTTATCTATATATTAGCCGGAATGCCTTATGCAGACTCGTTTTGCTGTGAATATTGTCAGGGCATTTGGCGATATCTTATAATGCGTATGGGAACAAAGAAATATGCTGTCAGGAAGTTTATAATAGCTTTTTGCCTGGGAGGACTAACAGCTTCGGGTGGTGGTTTGCTTTTTATAACTGCTTTAAAAAGTGTATTACCTTTATTTCAGAGTGGCAGAGCAATAGAGGTTACTTTTTTGCCATGTAGTGAAATTTTGATAAAGAATCCGGAAAAATATTTTTTGATTATGTTATATATTATGCTTTTGGCAGGGGGAATGTGGACAACTATTAGTGTTTGTATTTCTGCATATTGCCCTGTGAATTATTTTGTACATTTAATTCCTTTTATAGGCATTTTTTTATTAACAAGATTTAATTCTATGCTCCATTTACCTGATAAGTGGCGTTTAGACTTTTGGCTTTGCGGAAGGGCAGGATTGGAGCAACCATATGTTTATATTTTACTGTTAACAGTCAGTGTTACTATTTTAACGAGTATATGTTGCTGGTTGTTTTATAAAAAAGTAAAGTGGAGAGTTTTAAATGAATGAGAGTTTATATAGAAGTATTATGGTGTGCAGATATAGATTAAAGGATAGATTTTTTAATAGAAGGTTATGGATAACAGGAAGTGTTTTTTCTGTTTTTTTATATATTGCTGAGGAGGGAGTACGCAAATTTTCTATTCAGACCGGGGAGAAAATCACACCCTGGATTTTTCCGTTTCTGACAAGTGACTGGATTTGTCAGATGCTGATTTCAGGATATTTTCTTTGGTTGATTACAGGATTTTGTGATAAAAAGGAATCTGATAATTATGTGATTGCACGTGCCGGGAAAATCATATGGAAAACAGGAAGCTGTATTGCTATAATAGTTGCTGCTTTTTTATATACATTGAGTTTAGCAGTAGTATCAATCGCTGTTCTTTTTCCGCATGTAAAATTTTCATTAACATGGGGAAAAATATGGAAAACTTTAGCGGTAATAGATAAATCAAAGTATGATGTGCAGATAAATATTCTGCCTTCTATCAGCAGAAATAACTGTGCAGTGGAAGCATTTTTGAAAGCGGAAATACTTCAGCTTCTATGTATATGCTGGTTAGCGTTTCTTATGTATTTTATTTATGATTTATCAGAAAAAGTGATAGGAATTTATATCACATATGTTTTTATTTTTCTGGACGTTATGCTTACCAATACTATGTTGGAGAAATTTTATGTTTTTTCACCTTTAACGTTAGTTCAGCTTGGAAATTATTCGATAGAAACAGCAAAATACGGGATTAGTTTTGATTCTTCAATAAAGTTTTATTTGTTTGGTATTGTGATATTTGTATCAGGAATATTATTTCATGATTTTATAAAATGGAGAAAATAAATTGGGGAACATTATTGAAATAAAACACTTAACGAAAAAGATAGAAAATCAGTTGATTCTCTCAGATATTAATTTATGTTTTGAAGAGGAACATATTTATGGAATTGTTGGACGCAATGGATCAGGAAAAACTGTGCTGCTAAAATGTATATGTGGCTTAATGGAAGCGACACAGGGAGAGGTGATTTTTAATGGAAAAAGATTGAAGAAAGATATGGAATACATAGATCAGTTAGGGTTTCTGATTGAGCGTCCAGGATTTTTGGAAAAGCTTTCCGCATATGAGAATCTTAGATACATTGCATCCATTAAAAGAATTGCGGGAAAAAAAGAAATTGAGGAAAGTCTACGAAAAGTAAACCTTGATCCATGTGACAAGAAAAAGGTTGGAAAATACTCTTTGGGTATGAAACAACGGCTGGGGATAGCACAGGCTTTTATGGAAAATCCTGAAATTCTGATTTTAGATGAACCAACAAATGGTTTAGACGAATCCGGAGTAAAATTAATAAGAGAATTATTACTTGATTTGAAGAAAAGAAGAAAAATTATTGTGATAGCCAGTCATTATCAGGAAGATATAGATTTATTATGTGATAAAGTATATGTGATTCAGAATGGAAAAATATGTGAAAAGCCACATGAGAAATATTGGGAAGTTTGATATGTATTATTTGAAAAAATAACAATGCAAAAAACAGCCATATATCTGAGTGAATATTTCAGTATTCATCAAATGTATGTGGCTGTTTCTTTTTGTTTTTCTATTATTTCTGAGGTAACTGTTTTTACAGATATATGCTGGGATTACAGAGTGCTTACCCCGTCATCATCATAACGGTCATATTCAGCTCCCTCATATCCGATCATGCGGATAGTAGAAGGATCGATATCCTTTACTGTCTGTGCAACATCAGCAACCGGGATTGCTTTTCCCTTGCGGATGAACAGTGGAACTTCATTCAGGGCAACTTCTACATAGTGATGTCCTTTTTCAAGAATCTCCTGAGAAATTGTTCCGTCAGGCAGGAATTTTACGAACATCATTTCTTCCGGCAGATATACATAGCGGCCTTTTGCATTCTGTGTGTAAACTGGTGCGATCATGATTTCGTTTCCAAGGAGAAGCTGGTCCTCTACCTGAGTTGCGAATGCATCGTCTGTGTAGTCAAATGCCAGCGGACGGAACATCATGTCGTCGTTTAATGCTGCTTTCATGTATTCACTGTACAGATATGGAACAAGGCGATATCTGACACCGATCACATGGCGGAAGTCTTCGATATTTTCAAACTGGTAAGCTTCCTGTTCTCTGGTTCCCAGAGCGGAGTGGTTTCTCATAAGAGGTGTGAATACACCCAGTGCCAGCCAGCGCAGTACCAGGTCACGTGTGGTATCTGCACCGAATCCGCCCAGATCTGCTCCTGTGTAAAGGAAACCGCACATATTCAGGGATGGAAGCATCTTTAAGTTCAGAAGGATGTGTGACCACCAGGATTTGTTGTCTCCCATCCAGATTCCGCCGTATCTGTGCATTCCCACATAGGAGGAACGGGAGAACATCAGAAAACGTTTGCCAGGTGCGATTTTTTCAAATGCTTCACCTGCTGCACGGGTCATGTTATAGCCAAACAGGTTATGTACCTTGTCGTGGCGGATTTTCTGACCGTTTACATTGTGATAGAAGCGTTTGTAATCTTCCGGATTATTTGCAAGGGCGTTTACTTTATCACCGAGTGTAAATCCAGGTGCTTCTTCCTTGTCCATGAAGTTGTCTTTGATGTATTCTTTTAATTCAGCAACGCCTTCCGGTGTACAGAACATTGCAGGTTCGTTCATGTCATTCCAGAAACCGTCGATTCCTTTGGAAATGAGACGTTCGTATTTCTGTCCGAACCATGCTCTGGCATCTGCGTTCAGGACATCAGGGAAATGAGTCCAGCCCGGCCATACAGCGGAAACGAAATCACTTCCGTCTTCACGTTTGCAGAAGTAGTTCTTCTCAACGCCTTCTTCATAAACATCATAGCCAGCCTCTACCTTGACACCTGCATCGATGATCGGGACAAGGTGGATGCCTTTTTCTTTCATTTCATTGACATAGGCCTCAAAGTCAGGAAAGTTTTCCTGATTGACTGTGAAATCTTTGTAGTCTTCCATGTAATCGATATCCATGTATACCATATCGATCGGAATATTGTTTTCACGATATCCGTCAGCGGCTTTTTTGAAATCGTCAGCAGTTGTATATCCCCAACGGCTCTGACCGAAACCAAATGCGAATTTAGGCGGGATATAGCTTCTTCCGATGATTTTACGGAACTGTTTTACGATATCGTAAGGAGTTTCGCCCTCGATCACATACAGATAAAGGTCTGCATCCTCACAGGTGATCTTTAACTGGGAAGAGAGTGTGTAACCGATATCAAACTTCAGTTTTCCGGGATAATCAACGAAGAGACCGAAAGTCTGTTTTCCGGAGATTACGATGAAGTTGTGTGCTCCGTAGAGGGAGATTTTATCTTCTGTATGGTTTGGCTGGTCGGAACAGTTGCTTTCATAAACGTATCCACGTTTGTTGATTCCGCGGTTTGATTCGCCCAGACCATAGACAACATCGTTGTCATCCATGTCATAAGTAAAAGAGAAGCCGTTCTCTGTGGAGATAGTTCCGTATGCAGGAGTCCCCTCAGAAGCCGGGATGGAAGTTACGATGGCATCGGTTTCAAATGGGGTTCCGTAAGTATATTTCTGAATCATTTTGTCATGTCCTCCTTAGGTTGAAAAATGTTAAATTAATAACTGAAGCGTTTAAGTACTATTGGAAAATACACAGGTGTTTTCCTTGATTTTCTATCTATAATAATAGAGGGCTGAGTGGAGAAATGCTACTGAAATTATGACAAATTTATACGTTATTTTGACTTTTGATCAAACTGTGAAGCAGAGATACAGGTATGGCAGGCAGTAGAGCGGATGGTTTTAGTTGTTTGTTCCGATAATCTGTTATGCTTTAATGCTTTATCTTAATAGAATTTTTCTGTACATACGGTGAAAAAAGTGCTAAACTGTTATTATTACACGAAAGAAAGGTTTATTTAACATGCTTCAGACAATTGAATCCATCAATAACGTCGTAAATAATTTTATCTGGGGTGTCCCGGCTATGATCTGTATTATCGGCGTAGGGCTTTACCTGAGCCTGCGGACTGGTTTTGTCCAGATCCGCAAATTCCCGTATGCGCTTAAAACCACACTGGGAAGAATTTTTAAGAAAAAAGAGGCCTCTGACGGTTCCATGACACCTTTCCAGGCAGTCTGTACTGCGTTGGCAGGTACAGTAGGTACTGGAAATATCGCCGGTGTTGCCGGAGCTATCGCCATCGGTGGTCCGGGCGCTGTATTCTGGATGTGGGTTTCCGCGCTCCTTGGAATGTGCACGAAATTTACAGAGGTTACCCTTGCAGTACACTTCCGTGAGAGAAACAGACATGGAGATTATGTAGGCGGACCTATGTATTATATTAAGAACGGTCTGGGAAAGAATTGGAGATTTCTTGCGGTTCTTTATTCTGCATTCGGTGTACTGACTGTATTTGGAACAGGTAATGCTACTCAGGTAAATACCATTACAACAGCAATTGACACAGCTCTTATTAACTTTAATGTGATTTCAGAGTCTTCCACAGGCAGACTGAATCTGATCCTTGGAATTGTGATCACGCTGCTGGTTGGTATGGTACTGCTGGGTGGTATCAAGCGAATCGGAAGTGTTTCCGAGAAGCTGGTGCCCTTTATGGCATTGTTTTATATTGTACTTGCATTGGGTGTTGTGATCTTAAATATCGGAAGAGTTCCGGCAGTTTTCCATGATATTGTTTATGGAGCCTTTAATCCGTCAGCAGTGACAGGCGGTGTGATCGGAAGTTTTTTCCTCAGTATGAAAAAGGGTGTTTCCAGAGGTATTTTCTCCAATGAAGCCGGACTTGGTACAGGGTCTATCGCTCATGCCTGTGCAGATACAAGCAAACCTGTAAAACAGGGTATGTTTGGTATCTTTGAGGTATTTGCAGATACGATCGTGATCTGTACTCTGACAGCACTTGTGATCCTTGTAAGCGGCGTGCCGGTAAATTACGGTGCAGCGGCAGGTGCAGAACTTACAATTTCCGGATTTACTGCTACATACGGAGGCTGGGTTTCTATCTTTACGGCAGTTGCCATGTGTTGCTTTGCATTTTCAACGATTATCGGATGGGGACTTTACGGAGCACGCTGTATTGAATTTTTATTCTCTGCAAAAGTTATCCGCCCATTTATGATTGCCTATTCATTAGTGGCAATCCTTGGTGCAACTGTAAATCTGGGACTTCTCTGGAGCATTGCTGAGACATTCAACGGTCTCATGGCAATCCCCAACTTAATTGGTGTATTTCTGCTTTCAGGAACTGCCATTACACTTACGAAAGAGTATTTCGCACAGAAGAATTAACATTAATAGCCCGGAGAGTAATTTTCCGGGCTATTGTTTTGCCCATAACTTGCATGATGCGGAAAAATATGTTATATAATAAACAGAGAAAAATATTCTCTTCACCATAATATGAGATGAGTGACGGTTCTGACTCATCGGTAAAATAAAAATTGACCGAGTGAAGAATGTAGAGGGAGGAAAATTAGTTTTCCTCTCTTTTTTCATTAGAGCTAATAGAGCATGAGGAGAAAAATATGAAACCAATTGCACACATAGAAAATGATTTCCCGACTAAATTCGGCATCCCCAGACAAAGCGGCCGTGTAGAAGCTCTGAAAGCAAGGATTGTATTCGAACCGGAGTATCGCAATGTGGATGCCTGCCGTGGATTGGAAGAATTTAGCCACATCTGGTTGATCTGGGAGTTTTCAGAGGCGAAAAGAACAAAGTGGTCACCGACTGTCCGCCCGCCGAGGCTTGGCGGAAACGTAAGAAAGGGAGTTTTTGCCACCAGATCTCCGTTCCGCCCAAACTCCATAGGTTTATCTTGCGTGAAACTTACAAAAGTAGCTCTGGATGAGCCAGACAGTCCCGTAATCTATGTAGAGGGTGCGGACTTAATGAACGGCACACCGATTTTTGACATAAAACCATACATTCCGTATGCGGACTGTCATCCTGAAGCAACAGGGAGCTTTGCTGAATTTGCCAGAGACTATCATCTGAATGTAGAATTTCCACCGGAACTTCTGAAAAAAATCCCGCCCAAAAGCCGCGAAGCATTAATGGCAGTACTTGCAGACGACCCGCGTCCTGCATACCAGAATGATCCGGAACGTTCCTATGGAATGCCGTTTGGAGACAAAGACATTCATTTCCGCGTAAATGGGGATACTCTGCGAGTCCATGATGTAACAGATTTTGTAAAAAAACAGCAGGAATCTGCCGCGGATTGTGAAAAATAACTATTTTCAGATATTTCTGCAAGAAAAGCTTGCAAAATTCTAGTTTATTCAATAAAATATTAAACAGACTTTATGTTAGTAGAGTGACAAAGACTAACAGGCTGCTGTTTACTTTGTGAACAGTAACAATAACAGTTCTCAGACAGGAACCTGACCGGAGAGTTTGATGATAGTGAGGCAGGAGACTGATGAGGAACAATAAGGCAAGAATGAGAGTTGTCTGGAAATACTAAGTGACATATGAGGAGCAGGAAAGATGAAGAAAATTGTAAAATTCGGAGGAAGTTCTCTGGCAAATGCACAGCAGTTTGAGAAAGTAGGAGAGATCATCAGAAGTGATGAGAGCAGACGTTATGTGGTTCCGTCCGCACCTGGAAAGAGATTTGACGGAGATACCAAAGTTACCGATTTACTTTATAAATGCTACAACATCGCAGTACAGGGCGAAGATTTCGGAGCTGTTTTACAGGAAATCAAAGAGAGATACTACGAGATCATCCGTGGTCTGAAACTGGACCTTTCTTTAGAAGACGAATTTGCACAGATCGAAAAAGATTTTAAGGCTCAGGCAGGTTCTGATTATGCAGCATCCAGGGGTGAGTTCCTCAATGGTAAAGTAATGGCAGCTTACCTTGGCTATGAATTTGTAGACGCAGCAACCGTGATCCGTTTCGATAAGAACGGAAACTTCGATGCAGACAAGACAGACAAGCTTCTTTCCAAGAGACTGGCCAAATGTGAACGTGCTGTAATCCCGGGATTCTACGGAGCATATGAAGATGGAACAGTTAAGACATTCTCCAGAGGCGGCTCTGATGTAACAGGTTCTCTTGTTGCAAAAGCAATCAAAGCAGACCTCTATGAGAACTGGACAGATGTTTCCGGTTTCCTTGTAACAGACCCGAGAATCGTAGAGAATCCGGCAGTGATCGAGACGATCACATACAGAGAACTTCGTGAGCTTTCTTACATGGGTGCAACCGTTCTTCATGAAGATGCAATCTTCCCTGTTCGTAAAGAGGGAATCCCGATCAACATCAAGAATACAAATAAACCGGAAGATAAAGGTACTTTCATCGTAGAGAGCACATGCAAGAAACCGAAATATACAATTACCGGTATTGCCGGAAAGAAAGGCTTCTGCTCCATCAATATCGAGAAATCCATGATGAACAGCGAAGTTGGTTTCGGACGTAAAGTTCTTCAGGTGTTCGAAGATCAGGGAATCAGCTTTGAACATATCCCATCCGGAATCGATACACTGACTGTATATGTACATCAGGATGAATTTGAGGAAAAAGAACAGCAGGTAATCGCAGGAATCCACCGTGCAGTACAGCCGGATTTCGTAGAAATGGAATCTGACCTTGCACTGATCGCAGTTGTAGGTCGTGGTATGAAATCCCAGAGAGGTACAGCAGGCAGAATCTTCTCTGCACTTGCCCATGCAAATGTAAACGTTAAGATGATCGACCAGGGATCCAGTGAGCTGAACATCATCATCGGTGTTGAGAACAGAGATTTCGAAGCTGCTGTAAAAGCAATTTATGATATTTTTGTACTTACTCAGATCTAATTAACACATTAGACAATGAGCTGAATTTTGAAGATTCAGCCATACAGAAGTTGAAGAATGTAACAGGCCGCCGGGAATCTGTATATAGATTTCCGGTGGCTTTTGCGTTTTATGAATGAGGAAGATGTGCTATAATCGTATATTATACCTGAAGGAATAATTAGGCATTAGGTGATCAGGCGAATTGGTCAGTGGATAACTCATATGGTGAGGAAAAATAACTTTTAGGATGCAGGAGGCAGACATGGAGAAACCGTTGGTTCGCATTTCCGTCAGAAATCTGGTGGAGTTTATACTGAAAAGCGGTGACCTTGACAACCGCAGAGGTTCTGCGGACAAAGAAGCAATGCTGAAAGGCAGCAGACTTCACAGAAAGATACAAGGCCGTATGGGAAGCCACTACAGAGCAGAGATTTCCCTGAAATATATAACAGAATACGAAGATGTGGACATTCAGGTAGAGGGCAGAGCTGATGGGATATTCGCGGAAGATGATCAGTATTACATTGATGAGATTAAGGGCATTTATGCAGATGTCAGTCAGCTTGAGAAGCCGGTAGAAGTCCACCGTGCCCAGGCAATGTGCTATGCGTGGATCTATGCCCAGGAGCAGCAGCTTGAGAAGATCGGAGTGCAGATGACCTACGGAAATCTGGATACAGAGGAACTTCGATATTTCCGGGAAGACCATATGCTGGAAGAACTCAGACAATGGTATCAGGATCTGTTGGATAGATATCACAAATGGATCGCCTATCAGCTTGCATGGGAAAAAGAGAGGAATGCATCCATGATTAATCTGGAGTTTCCTTTTGAATATCGGGAGGGACAGCGGAAAATCGTATCCAGTGTATACCATACGATATCCACAGAACGCCAGATTTTTATTCAGGCACCTACAGGCGTAGGCAAAACCATGTCTACGATCTTTCCAGCGGTAAGAGCAGTCGGTGCAGGAATGGGCGAAAATATCTTCTATCTTACAGCAAAGACGATCACCAGAACCGTAGCAGAAGAAGCCTTTTCCATATTGAGGGAGCATGGTCTGAAATTCAAAGTGATCACCATCACTGCAAAAGAAAAATTATGCTTCTGCGATAAAGTAGAATGCAATCCGGAGAACTGTCTCTGGGCAAGAGGACATCTGGACAGGGTCAATGATGCGGTCTATGAGTTGTGGACTACGCAGGACAGATATGACAGGGAAACTCTGCTTGAGTATGCAAAAAAGTGGCAGGTATGCCCGTTTGAACTATGTCTGGATCTTGCAGTCTGGGTAGATGCAGTGATCTGCGATTATAATTATGTATTTGACCCGAATGTATATCTGAAGAGATTTTTCGGAGAAGGAACTTCGGGAGATTATATCTTCCTGATCGACGAAGCACACAATCTGGTGGACAGAGGCAGGGAAATGTACAGCGCCTATGTGGACAGAGCAGATGTACTGGAAGCAAAGAAGCTGGCAGCAGATTACAGCAAAGGCCTTGTAAAGGCATTGGAAAAGGTAAACCGGCACCTGCTTACGCTGGAAAAGGAATGTGGAGATTACGAAATCCTGCAGAATCCGGGTGCTGTTTCTCTGAGTATGCTGCAGGTCATGGGTGAAATGGATAAACTGCTGGAAGAGCTTCATGGAAAAGAATTGCCGGAACAGCTCCTGGAATTTTATTTCTGCGTCAGAGATTTTCTGAATATTGATGAACTGTTGGATGAGAATTATGTGGTCTATACAGAAATCGGAGATCAGGGAAAAGTAGTCCTGCGGCTTTTCTGCGTAAATCCTGCGGCAAACATCGACAGATGCCTGGAGAAAGGAAAGAGTACCGTGTTCTTTTCAGCAACGCTTCTTCCTATGGACTATTACCGGACGCTTCTGAGCACCAGAAAGGACGACTATGGGATTTATGTTCCGTCACCTTTTCAACAGGAGAAGCGATGTATTCTTACAGGCCGTGATGTGAGCAGCCGTTACACCAGAAGAGGATATGAGGAGTATCACAGGATCGCGTCGTATATTGCCAGAACAGTATGGACGAGAAAAGGAAATTATATGGTATTCTTTCCTTCCTATAAATTTATGGAAGATGTGCTGGATGTGTATGAAAATGAATTTTCAGTTGATTGGGTGCGCTGTATTGCGCAGACATCGGGAATGCACGAACAGGAGAAAGAAGAGTTTCTGGAAGAGTTTTCTACATCAGAGGGGACACTGGTAGGATTTTGCGTGATGGGCGGTATTTTCTCGGAAGGAATTGACCTGATGGGAGAGAAATTGATCGGGGCGATCATTGTGGGAACCGGCCTGCCGCAGATTGGAATACAGAGAGAAATACTGAGACAATATTATGATAAAAAAGGAGCCAGCGGGTTTGACTATGCCTATCGTTATCCGGGAATGAATAAAGTACTGCAGTCTGCAGGGCGAGTGATCAGAACGCAGGAAGATACAGGAATCATACTTCTACTGGATGAACGTTTCGCGGGAAGCGATTACCGGAATCTCTTTCCGGCAGAATGGTCTGACCGCGGAAACTGCACTTTAAATACAGTAGAAGAACAGCTTGATCATTTCTGGAATAGCGTAAAGGAAAGTGGACAGTTATCAAATCAGGAAAATGGCAGTGCTCAAGATTAAAAAGCAGGGCTTTACTGGAAAAAGGATAAAAATGTTGCTATCCTGAAAAAAACAATATATACTTTGCTTACTGTAAAATAACATGAGTTGAAATGATAAATGAAAAAATGGTTTCTGAGAATATTCTGCAGGATTTTCGCAGGATGCTTAGAAAACAGCAGTGACAACATGGAAAGTAACTGTAAAAGGAGTTGCACATGAGAAAAAACAAAAGAACAGCGAAATCTTTTATAGCGGCAGGCATTTTGGCAGGAGCTGTCTCGATAATGATGGCTTTTCCATATTATGTTCCGGCAGCACAGCAGAGCCTGTCCTCTGTCACAGAACAGGCGCAGATTCAGCCTATAGGTGACGGAAGCGGCAAATATATTATGAAGAGTGACGGATTCTACTGTCTGGATGTGAACGGTGCCAGAAGTACTCAGGCAGAGGTTCATTATTTTCACGATTATGAAATAGACGGAACAGTATTTGACGGATATTACTACCATGATACGGATGGTAAGTTTAAAGCCTGCAATCCACATATGGAACGTTTAAAAAGTGTTGCGGCATTTGAGAATAAGGCAGATGAAACAACAGAAGCAGATGCTCAGGCAGCGCAGACAACCCAGACTGCAGAGAAATTTGACGGATTCTATTTTGTAAATAATCTGGGCCGCCTGTCTGCAGCGCCACAGGTAAGATATATTGACAACCTGGCAATAGACGGGATTACTCTGAACGGCTACTACTATTTTGATGAAAATGGCAGAATGGTAACAGAGCCGGGGATCCATTCCCTTGAAATGAACTGTTATGAGATAAATTTTGATGGAAGTTACTATTTTGGCGGTATAAATGGAGCGCTGCTGCAGGAGAGTACCGTGACTTCAGATGGATTTATCGTAGACGATACAGGAAAAGTCCTGAATCTGGATAACCTGGGAATTGATAATCTCAAACCTCAGCTTGAGAACATCCTGTCCGGATATCAGGGAACCTGGAGTGTATATGTCAAAGACCTTAACGAAGACAAAGAAATCGTGATCAACGATACCCAACTGTATTCTGCCAGCCTGATCAAGGCCTTCGTAATGGCAAAAACATACCAGGATATGGAACAGGTAAAAGCAAATGAAGAGAAGAAGCTGAATACTACAGACGTGAAAACAGCAGAAGTGAAGCTGGATGATTTCTTATGGAATATGATCACGGTCAGCGATAACGAATCCTGCAACGAATTGGTGAAGCTTCAGACAGATGCTCTTGATTTCAAAAAAGGCGCTGAAGATATCAATAAATACCTGAAAAAAGAGGGCTACACGGAAACTACGGTACAGCATACTCTGCACCCGGCAGCTTCTGCGCAGGAGAGTCTGGGCGGCAGAAATATGACTTCCGTAAAAGACTGCGGCACACTGCTTGAGAAGATTTACAATGGAGAATGTGTCAGCAAAGAAGCTTCAGAAGCAATGCTGAATCTTTTGTCAAACCAGGAGAACACCTGGAAAATCCCGCAGGGACTGCCGGACGGGATCAAGTCGGCCAATAAGACCGGTGAAACAGATCAGGACCAGCATGATATTGCGATTATCTATGGAGAAAAGACAACTTATATCTTATGTGTAATGTCTGAGAACTGTCCGGAAGGTACTGCAGTGACAAATATACAGAACATTTCGAAGATTGTATATAATTACCTTAATTTATAGAGTGTCATGCAGGGGCCGGAAATAATGTAATTTACTACTGTCAGCCACATGCACAATGATTGATTTTTACTGGAAAATCATGTATAATACCAACGAACTATGCCTATAGAAAATTAAGTTTAATCAAGAAAGTCAGGAGGAAGAATTTAAATGCGAGTTGATGCGGACGATTTTGCCCGACCTTGCAGCTGCGGCAGGGAACACCAGATTGCAGTGAAAGAGATTTTGATAGAAGCCGGAGCAGTAGAGAAGCTTGAAGAAGAGATGTCAGAGGGAATGCTCAGAGAGTACATATCCCCGCTGGTCATCTGCGACACCAATACCTATGCGGCAACAGAAGAACTCATGGAGGATATCTATGACAGATGCCAGGTACTGGTCCTGGATGCAGAGGGACTTCAGGCAGACCGGCATGCAGTAAAAATTGTGGAGAATAACATGGAAGAGGATATTGACCTGATCCTTGCAGTAGGAGCAGGTACGATCCATGATATCAGCCGCTATATTGCACACAACTATAAAGTACCTTTCATTTCAGTGCCTACCGCAGCAAGTGGAGATGGATTTGTAACAACAGTAGCAGCAATGACCTGGGACGGAGTGAAGAAAACGGTACCGTCAGTAGCTCCGATCTGCGTATATGCAGACACGGACATTTTCTCAAAAGCACCGCAGCGCCTTACGGCAGCCGGAATTTCAGACCTGATGGGAAAATATATCTGCCTTGCAGACTGGAAGATCGCCAACCTGGTCACCGGAGAATATTTCTGCCGCGAAACTGTAAAATTGGAAGAGAAAGCGTTAAAAACTGTAAAATCTTCGATTCAGGATATTACAGAGGGAGAGGAAGATGAGTGTGAACAGCTTATGTACGCCCTGATCCTTTCCGGACTTGCCATGCAGATGATCGGCAATTCCAGACCTGCGTCCTGCGCAGAGCACCATGTCACACATTTATGGGATATGGAAGTGATCAATGGTCCGCTGGATGCACTTCATGGTGAGAAAGTTTCTGTAGCAGCACTCCTTGTACTGGAAGAATACAAGCGTATTGCCACAGCCATCACACAGGGAAGATGTCACGCGAAACCGTATGAGAATGAAGACGAGGAACTTCTGAAAGAAACCTTTGGAAAGAAAGGGCTTCTGGAAGAAATCACAAAAGAAAACGAGCCGGAACTTCTGAAAACGATTTCCCCGCAGCACCTGGAGGAATGTCTGGATGGAATTGCGGAGATCATCGACGAACTTCCGAATGAGCAGGATATGTTCCATATGCTGGAGAAAGCCGGATGTGCAAAAACTGTTTACGATATCGGACTTGATGAAGCGGCCGTTTTACCAAGCCTCAGACTTGCTCCTTATACAAGGAGACGATTAAGCTTATTAAGAATCAGCAAGATGCTGGAAATCAGAGGAGAATGATTATGCGTGTTGGAATGGGATATGATGTACACAGACTAACCGAAGACAGAGATCTGATCCTGGGCGGCGTAAAGATTGACTGGGAAAAAGGTCTCCTTGGACATTCAGATGCGGATGTGCTGATCCATGCAATAATGGATGCACTTCTGGGAGCTGCCGCGCTGGGAGATATCGGGAAACATTTCCCGGATACAGACCCTGCATATAAAGGGATTTCCAGCATTCTGCTGCTGGAGCATGTAACGAAACTTTTGAGAGAGCATCATTATGAGATTGGAAATATAGATGCAACGATCATTGCGCAGAAACCAAAGATGGCACCTCACATTCCACAGATGAGAACCAATATGGCGAAAGCAATGGGAATCGATGAATCTCAGCTGAATATCAAAGCAACTACAGAGGAGAAGCTGGGATTTACAGGAAGAGAAGAAGGAATCGCGTCTCAGGCAATCTGTCTTCTTAATGAAGTAAAATAGAATTACTGTTCACTTTGTATCTGGCAGCCAGATGTTTGCCAGATTGCAGAAGATTTGACCTGACTTTTATATAAAAACTCTATGAAATAATGAAACAATAGAGAAAACTGGAGGAATAAAACATGAAGCTTTTTAACACACTGACACGTAGAAAAGAAGAATTCGTACCTCTTGAAGAGGGAAAGGTTCGTATGTATGTCTGCGGTCCGACTGTATACAACCTGATCCATATCGGAAATGCACGTCCGATGATCATCTTTGATACGGTACGCCGTTATATGGAATATAAAGGCTATGAAGTAAACTATGTATCCAACTTCACAGACGTAGATGATAAGATCATCAAGAAAGCCATCGAAGAAGGCGTAAGTGCACAGGAGATTTCCGAACGTTATATTGCAGAGTGCAAAAAAGACATGGATGGCATGAACGTAAAACCTGCTACGACTAATCCGCAGGCCACACAGGAAATCGATGGAATGATCAATATGATCCAGACTCTGGTTGATAAAGGTTATGCTTATCCGGCAGCAGATGGTACTGTATATTTCAGAGTTAAGAAGTTCAAAGAATATGGCAAACTTTCTCACAAGAATCTGGATGATCTGCAGTCCGGCTTCCGTTCTCTGCAGGTATCCGGTGAAGACCAGAAAGAAGATCCGCTTGATTTCGTACTCTGGAAACCGAAGAAAGAAGGCGAACCGTCATGGCCGTCACCATGGTGCGACGGACGTCCGGGATGGCATATTGAGTGCTCGGTTATGGCTAAGAAATATCTTGGCGATGAGATTGATATCCACGCAGGTGGTGAGGATCTGATTTTCCCTCATCATGAGAATGAAATTGCACAGAGTGAATGCTGCAACGACAAGATTTTTGCAAAATACTGGATGCACAATGCATTCTTAAATATTGATAACAGAAAAATGTCCAAGTCTCTTGGAAACTTCCGTACTGTCCGTGAGATCAGCGAACAGTATGATCTGCAGGTACTTCGTTTCTTCATGCTGAATGCACATTACAGAAGTCCGTTGAACTTCAGCGCAGACCTGATGGAAGCTGCAAAGAACGCATTAGAACGTATCACAGATGCTGCCGCAAACTTAAAAGACAGAAAAGCAGCCGCACAGACAGAAACTGCAACAGATGCAGAGAAAGAACTGCTTGTACAGTCACAGGAATTTGTAAAGAAATTCGAAGAAGCCATGGAGGATGATTTCAACACAGCTGATGCACTGGCAGCAATTTTTGAACTGGTTAAATTTGCGAACACAAATGTATCTGAGGAAAGCTCCGCGGAATTCACCGGCGCACTTCTTGATACAATGGTGAAATTATGCGACGTACTTGGCCTGAAAGCTGAGAAGAAAGAAGAAATCCTCGACAAAGAAATCGAAGACCTCATCGCAGAACGCCAGGAAGCAAGAAAAGCAAAGAACTTCGCAAGAGCCGATGAGATCAGAGACGAACTTCTGGCAAAGGGAATTATCCTTAAGGATACCCGTGAAGGAGTAAAATGGAAACGAGCTTAAATGATATGAGTGAAACCAATGAACTTAATGAAGTGAATAATACTGTTGAGGCAGAACTGACAGGACTTGCGGAGCATTCAGACAAAAGTTCAGATAAAAGATTTTCTGAAGAAGTAAATTTAAGTGGTCTGAAAGGTTTACTTAATCAGGTGTTTCATTTGGAAGATAAAGATTTGCGAACCTATTCTCCACTGACATTGGCGTATATTGGCGACGGAGTCTACGAACTGGTGATCCGCACAATCCTTGTAAAAAAAGGCAACTGCCCGGTCAATCAGCTTCACAGAAAAGCCAGCAGTCTGGTCAAGGCAGGAACCCAGTCTTCCATGATGGAAGTGATCGAGCCGATGCTCACAGAGGAAGAACACAGCGTTTACAGAAGAGGAAGAAACGCCCATTCTCCGACAATGGCAAAGCATGCAACCATGGCAGATTACCGCAGGGCAACGGGATTTGAAGCTCTGATGGGCTATTTATATTTAAAAGATGATTTCAGCAGGATCATAGAACTGGTCCGTGCAGGAATTGGAGAGGATCAGATATGAGTGAACAGATAGAAGGACGCAACGCAGTCCTGGAAGCCTTTCGTTCCGGCAAATGTGTAGATAAGCTGTTTATCCTGGACGGATGCCAGGACGGCCCGGTCCGCACCATTGCCAGAGAGGCAAGAAAAAAAGATACAATCATTAACTATGTGGCAAAAGAACGTCTGGATCAGTTAAGCGAGACAGGTGCACACCAGGGTGTGATCGCTCAGGTGGCAGCCTATGAATATGCAAGCGTAGAGGATATCCTTGCAAAAGCAAAGGAGAAAGGAGAAGATCCATTTATCTTTATCCTGGATAATATCGAAGATCCTCATAATCTCGGTGCCATTATCCGTACAGCAAACCTTGCAGGAGCACACGGCGTGATCATTCCGAAGAGAAGAGCAGTGGGTCTGACATCTACAGTTGCCAAGACTTCTGCAGGCGCATTAAACTATACACCCGTTGCCAAAGTTACCAATCTGGGACATACTATCGATGAACTGAAAGAACAGGGCATGTGGTTTGTATGCGCAGATATGGGCGGCGAAACCATGTATAACCTCAATCTCACAGGGCCGATCGGTGTAGTGATCGGTAACGAGGGTGAAGGCGTAAGCAGACTGATCCGTGAGAAATGCGATTTCGTGGCGTCCATTCCTATGAAGGGTGACATTGACTCCCTCAACGCATCAGTAGCAGCCGGCGTACTTGGTTATGAAATTGTACGTCAGAGACTGCAGAAAAAATAATTACTGTTCACTTCGTGCCCGGTAAAACACTTCGCGGGATATTACCAGTGAGCAATAATAAAAATTATTCCACAATATTGTTATGCTATAAGAAGCCCTCTGGGCGAAAAATTTCTTGTAGATTGCAGTTTGTTATAACACATATGTAGTGTGTTTCAGGATAAACTTAAATGATAGAGAGATTTTCAGAAAAACGGAAGGTTCGAATTGATGAAACAGTATGACGGAATTAAAGATGAAGAATTAATATCACGTTTCAAAAACGGGGAATCAGAAATCCTTGACTATCTGATGGAGAAATACAAGAACATGGTCCGTAAGAAGGCAAGGACCATGTTCCTGATAGGCGGAGAGAATGATGACCTGATACAGGAAGGTATGATCGGACTGTTCAAAGCAGTCCGCGACTACCAGCCAGACAAGGATGCAGCATTCCAGACATTTGCAGGCATATGCGTAGACAGACAGATATATAACGCCATCCAGAGCTCCAACAGACAGAAACACCAGCCGCTGAACTCGTATATTTCCCTCAGCGAACAGGACGGAGAGAATGAAGAACATCTTGGCGACACCTGGGTAGAGAATCCCGAGTCGATCATCATCGACCAGGAAAATGTCCAGAGCCTGGAACAGGAGATCACCACCACCCTAAGTCCAATGGAAAATCAGGTTCTCGAATACTATCTTGCAGGAAACGGCTACGGAGAGATTGCCCGGATCATGGGAAAAACACCCAAATCCATAGACAACGCCCTCCAACGCATCCGCACCAAGATCAAAGAACAACTGGAACAACTACAAAAATAAAATCATCAGAATATATTTTCTGTAAAAAATTTTCTACAAAATGAAAAAGTTAAAAAATAGGGATTGACAACACGAACAAGTTCTGGTAACATATCCAAATGTGAGCGGCAAGTCCGACACGATGCTGATGTGGCTCAGAGGTAGAGCACTTCCTTGGTAAGGAAGGGGTCACGGGTTCAATTCCCGTCATCAGCTTTTTTTATTGCTAAAAATAAAGGATTACAAGTAGTCAAAAACAAAGACTGTTTGTGATCCTTTTTCTATTTAAAGATTTGCCGTTGTTGAATGGACTATTTGAGATAGCTTACTGTCAGAAGTGAAGGAATACTAGAAGTATACTTTTAAGGAAAATTATAAAATATAAAGATATATACAAAATGAAAGATATAATGTTTAAAGGCCTGCATATGTTGGTATATATAGAAAATATTCTAATGATGGTGGAAATTCTTACAAATATGTAATACAATAGTGTAAGTAAAAATATTATATTTAATGATATTAGAAATAAAGTATAAATGGAAAAAAGTTAACTACAAGGAGCATGATGACAAGATTTAATGATATCTTATAAAAAGAGAGGATAATAGTATGAAGAGGACAGTATTGGCTTTTTTAGTTGCAAGTACAATGGTTGTAAATCCGTTCATTGTGGTGAATGCAGCAGATTTTTCAGATAGCGTAGGACAAGAAACAGACTTGTGCATTTACTCAGTGCCCGAATCTTGAGAATGTGACATTATCATCAAGCATAAGAAAGCTTGGAGCTAAAGCATTTTACCAGTGTACATCCATCAAGACTCTGAAGATTAATGGTTCTACTCTGGAATATGTTGGAAAGAAAGGACTTGCAGTTAATAAGTCAGTAACTCTGAAATTGCCGAAGAAATCTTACAGCACATATCAGAAGCTGATAAAAGCAAGTAGCATTTATGCTAATACAAAATTTGTAAAATTCTAATACAAATATGTAATAGGAGCAAGGCCAGGGTGAATATTCTGGTCTTTCTTTCTGAAATATAATAAACTTGTAAAATGAGAAAAGCCCAAGGAGCTTGCCGCTCCGAGGGCTTTCAGTTTTGACTTTTGCCAGATTATTATTTCTTTCAATTGGTATTATAACATATAAAAAATGGAGAGCAACAAGCTTGTAAAGTTTTGTTATGCAGAAGAAGCATAATCCATAATGAAAATCTTGCTTGCAATCTGCTCAAGACGATCTAAGATATCTTCAATTTTTTCAAGCACAGATGCAGTAAAAAATTCTTCTCCACATTGATCACATTTCATACATGGAACATTTTCAATAATAACATAGCAATTTTTCAGGTGTGCAAAGTATGTGGTTGTAGATTGTTCCATAGTACCATTTTTACAAGTTAGGCATCTCATTTTAAAGTCTCCTTTCTTGTTTTATAATCAGATTCCCATTTTTCCGGATCAGGGAAATATGCGGTGATGATCCGGCTGCCGGTTCCTTCATCGCTCATAACTACATGGATGATTTTATTATCCACAGAATAGCCGAAAATTAAACAACTGGGGAATGGATAATCATCTGGATATTGTTCGATAATTTCACCATCCATAATGGCATGACGAATATCTTTTATCTTGATTCCTCTTTGGCGACAACGCTCGGAAGAATGTTGTGTCATTAAAACTTTATCTTCAGTGTAGTAAGATTGTAGAGTTTTAATTTCTATCATAATGACAATATCCCTTCTTTGGATTTACAGTTATATATGTACTGTAAATAATATTATAACTTAGCTATCCGGAAAATTCAACAGACGCCAATACCCTGAACTGGAAGTTTAAACGCCAAATATTGAGCTTTTGAGCATAAAATAAGGCTTATCACTATAGTGGAAACGGTTGACAGATGGAATTTCCAATGATAATATAAATTCATTCGACATAAAAAATATTCAGTTGTATTTTTTATATATAGATATGTGAAAAACACTGTAAAATACGACAACAGGAGGGAAGAAGATGGAGAACGAAACAGTTTCCAAGAATTTTATTGAGAATATTATTGATAAAGATTTAGCAGAGGGTGTTTATGACACCGTGCATACACGTTTCCCGCCGGAACCGAATGGATATCTTCATATCGGTCATGCGAAATCTATTCTTTTAAACTATGGTCTTGCACAGGAGTATAACGGCAAATTCAACATGCGTTTTGACGATACAAACCCGACCAAAGAGAAGAGCGAGTTTGTAGAATCCATCAAAGCGGATATCAAATGGCTTGGTGCAGACTGGGAAGACAGACTGTTCTTTGCATCTGATTATTTCGACCAGATGTATGAAGCTGCTGTAAAGCTGATCCAGAAAGGAAAAGCTTATGTATGTGACCTGACAGCAGATCAGATCCGCGAATACCGTGGAACTCTTACAGAGCCAGGAAAAGAGAGTCCATACAGAAACAGAAGTGTAGAAGAGAACCTTCAGCTTTTCGAGGAGATGAAAGAAGGCAAATACGCAGACGGAGAGAAAGTACTCCGTGCCAAGATTGATATGGCATCTCCGAACATGAACATGCGTGACCCGGTTATCTATCGTGTTGCCCATATGACACACCACAGAACAGGCGACAAATGGTGCATCTATCCAATGTACGACTTCGCTCATCCGATTGAGGACGCAATTGAAGGAATCACACATTCCATCTGTACTCTGGAATTTGAGGACCACAGACCTCTGTATGACTGGGTTGTAAGAGAATTGGAATACCCGCAGCCACCGAAGCAGATCGAGTTTGCAAAACTGTACCTGACAAACGTTGTTACAGGTAAACGTTATATCAAGAAACTGGTAGAAGAAGGAATCGTAGACGGATGGGATGACCCACGTCTGGTTTCCATCGCAGCACTGCGCCGTCGTGGCTTCACACCGGAATCTATTAAGATGTTCGTAGAACTTTGTGGTGTATCCAAAGCAAACAGTTCTGTTGACTATGCAATGCTTGAGTACTGTATCCGTGAGGATCTGAAACTGAAACGTCCGCGTCTGATGGCGATCCTTGATCCGATCAAGCTTGTGATCGACAACTATCCGGAAGGCGAAGTAGAATATCTGGAAGCTCCGAACAACATGGAGAATGAAGAACTTGGTACCCGTAAGATGCCATTCGGCAGAGAACTCTACATCGAGAGAGAAGACTTCATGGTAGACCCACCTAAGAAATATAAGAGAATGTTCCCTGGCACAGAGGTTCGTCTCATGAACGCATACTTCGTAACCTGCACAGGATATGAAGCTGATGAAGATGGAACTGTACGTGTTGTACACTGTACTTATGACCCTGCAACAAAAGGCGGCAACGCACCGGACGGCAGAAAAGTAAAAGGAACCATCCACTGGGTAGAAGCAAGCCAGGCAGGAAAAGCAGAAGTACGTCTCTACGAGAATATCGTAGACGAGGAGAAAGGTGTATACAACAAAGAAGACGGTTCTCTGAATGTAAACCCGAATTCCCTGACAAAAGTGACTGCATATGTAGAGCCTGCATTGATGGAAGCGAAAGGTTACGACAGCTTCCAGTTCGTAAGAACAGGATTCTTCTGCGCAGACATCCATGACTCCAAAGAAGGCGCACCGGTATTTAACCGTATCGTATCTCTTAAGAGTTCATTCAAACTGCCAAAAGCATAAATAAAAAATAGACCATCTCATCCGGCGCTATACCAGATAAGATGGTCTTTCTTTTTTGTTGAATCCAAGAAAATAATAAACAAAGAGTGGGATTATTCTTCTGATTCAGATGCAGCGTCAATAGTTTCTTCAAAATGAGATGGCTCATCAGCGTCTTCTGCATCTTCAGCTTCTTCCTCTGCATCTTTGATTTCAACTTCTGTAGCTGTATCCTTAGTTTCTGAAGTTTCGTCCTCAGCCTGCTCACCAGCGTGTTCTTCCCATGCCTGGAAATCTTCAGCAACTTCTTCAGCTTCAGTACTTTCCTCAGCTTTTTCTTCTTTTTCATCATTCAGATCAAAATCATCAAAATCGTCTTCAAAATCGAAGTCTTCCTTGCAGGAATTTTTCTTAGCAACAAGTGCAGCTATAGCACCTGCAGCAGCTGCTGTAAGAGCACCTACTGCTACAAAACCCCAATATTTATTAATTTTAGCCATGATAATCGTAAACTCCTTTCAGATATTCTCCTATTTCTGCGAATATAATACAGGTCACTGACCAGTCCGTTCGTAATACTTCCGGTCAGCTATAGGTTATCCTTATTTTAATACTTTTTATCATAAAAGAAAAGCAAAACTTTAAAAAGCAAAACTTTTGCTGAAAGCAGTTGCATACCAAAAAGATACACGGTATACTATGACAGGAAAGAAGAGGTTATTTATGAAGAGAATTATTTTGGCATCTGCCTCACCCAGACGGAGAGAATTGCTGGAGCGGGCAGGCGTGAATTTCGAAGTGATACCTGCATCAGGCGAGGAGAACCGTACCTCAGATGATCCGAAAGAAGCTGTTCAGCAGCTTGCCAGAGACAAGGCGGTTTCTGTTATGCACACAGTAGAAGACAGTGAGGACGGAACCATTGTGATCGGATCTGACACAGTAGTTGTGTTTGAGAACATGATCCTTGGCAAACCTCACGATACAGAGGATGCAGTAAATACATTAAAAAAACTTCAGGGAAATACCCACCAAGTATATACCGGCGTTTCCGTATGGGAGAAGAAAGCCGGAGTCTGGACGGAACACACCTTTTATGAGAGCACAGACGTGACTTTTTACCCAGTATCAGATGAAGAAATCCGGGCATATGTTGCGACTGGAGAGCCGATGGACAAAGCCGGAAGTTATGGCATCCAGGGACTCTTCGGAATCTATGTAAAAGGAATCTGCGGAGATTACAATAATGTGGTAGGACTTCCTGTTGCCAGATTATTTTACGAAATGAAGAAATCAGGAATTGACTTGAGAGGATGACAAAAGATGATTAAGGCATGTATATTTGACTTGGATGGAACTCTGGCAGATACGCTGGATTCCATGGCATATGTGACCAATATTATTATGGAAAAATTCGGATTAAAAACACTTCCGGTCGATAACTTCAGATACTACAGCGGTGAGGGCGCAAACATGTTGATCCGCCGTGCGTTGAAAGATGCTGGTGATCCGGAACTGACTCATTACGAAGAAGGACAGAGACTTTACAGAGAAATGTTTGCAGCAGATCCGATGTATAAAGTAGTACCTTATGAAGGAATGCCGGAAACATTAAAAGAACTGAAAAAGCATGGAATGAAACTGGCAGTCTGCTCCAATAAACCGCATCCTGCAGCAGTGAAAGTAATCGCACAGCTTTTCGGAGAAGAATTCGATATGGTTGTTGGTCAGAGCGATGCCATCCGCAGAAAACCTGCACCGGACGGTCCGTTAATGGTAGCTGAGAAATTTGGCGTAAAACCGGAAGAGTGCATGTATGTAGGCGACACCAGCACAGACATGCAGACCGGAAAAGCAGCAGGAATGTTTACAGTCGGTGCACTCTGGGGCTTCCGTGACCGTAAGGAGCTGAATGAAAACGGTGCAGACCTGGTAGCAGAGAAGCCGGTCGATCTGGTAAAAATATGCGAGGAACATGGAAATGATTAAGCTGATCGCAAGTGACCTGGATGGAACATTGCTTTTGAATAAGGCACAGTCTTTACCCGAAGAAATTTTTCCACTGATCAGACAGTTAAAAGAATTGGGAATTATGTTTGTAGCGGCCAGTGGACGGCAGTATCCGAACATGACCAAACTGTTTGCGCCTGTTGCGTCGGAGATTTCCTACATTTCCGAAAATGGAGCGTTGGCAGTAGACCGTGGGGAAGTACTGTATCAGGATTCCTTTGACAGAAAACTGGCAGAGAAGATCATCTCTGCGATCATGGCAAAGAAAGATGCTGAGTTTACATGTTCTGCAAAGGATTATCACTATCTGATGCCTAAGACTCAGAAGTTCCACGATCATATGTTATACGAAGTGAAAAACGAATGCAGATTTGTGAACAGTATGGATGAGATGACAGATCCGATCATGAAACTGGCGGTATTTGAACCGGGCGGCATTACCGATGAGTCTGTAAAATACTGGACAGGAAATTTTGGAAAAGACTGCGTTGTCGTGACATCCGGAAATGAATGGATCGATTTCGTACCGTTTGGTACAAACAAGGCAAAAGGAATCAGGGAATATCAGAAGCGATATCATATTTCGCCGGAGGAATGCGTGACATTCGGAGACGAATATAATGATATAGAAATGTTAAAAGCAGTAAAATATGGCTTTGCCATGGCTCATTCCAAGGAGGGGGTACGGGCAGCAGCGTCCTATGTGACAGAACGCGTTGAACCGTTCCTTGAGAAACTGATCCGGGCAAAGGGAAACATTGAGGAGGTAATTTAAGATGTACACAGAAGAATGTATCAATACTTTTCTGGAGAACCAGGAACAGCTCTTTCCACAGCCGGTAGCAGAATCCTATGAAGCAGCAGAAGCCTTTCTTGAGGATTGTATGGCACAGGTAGTGGACTCTATTGAAGAAGTCAGAGAATATCTGGAAGAAGCAGGTGCTGATGTAGACGGAATGTCAGATGAAGAACTGGAAGATGCCAGTGAAGTCTTTGCACTGCCAGATGGTAAATACCTGATCGTAGAGGGATAATATTAAAAAATACGTAATTTGTACCGGCGGTCCCTAAGTCAGAATAAAAAAATTCTGACCTGGGGAGCCGGTATTTTTATGTCAGTGGAGGACGGTGTCGCTGAAGCAACTTGACACAGGTAGAGAATCCAACGGGCAAGATTCTTTCGGGTGAAGAAAATACAGATTACATTTTCATGGAATGCGATGCTATAATAGCTTTATGCAGAGAATGAAAGGACTACCGCTATCTGTTGCAGACAGAATGCATGCGAACAGAAGCGGAACATCAGAAATTTATTATACAGAAAAAGGAGGACGACAGATGGAGAGAAGGAGATTTCTCGCAATCGTAATGACTGTGCTGATGGTTATTTCTATGATTCCATCCATGGTTTTTGCGGCAGCTCCGTCAGGAGAGCTGGGTGGTAAGCTTAAGATTAAGGGGCTTGCAGCTGTAGGAGTAAGTCTGAGCGCAGATTACTCAAAAATCACACCGGAGGGAGTGACTGATGAAGATTTTACTTTTTCATGGTCAAGACAGACGGATGACAAGCAACTGACACAGGTAGGTACTGAGAAGACTTACACGATTACTCAGGATGACCTGGGATATAAACTGGTGCTTGATCTTACACCAGTAGATGGCAGTGTACTTACAGGCACACTTACAGCGAAGACCTTAGAAGTTGTTTCTACAGAGGAAGAAGCTAAGGCAGTGGCAGAGCAGACTCCAGAGGAAGGTGCTTTGTTGGAAGAAACTACAGATGAAACGAATTATGAGAATGCAGATGAGACAGACAATACAGAGGAAACTGACGATTCCCAGATGAAGATCTATACAGAAGATCAGCTTCAGATAGATGAGAATGGAAATGTACAGACAGATGAATCTGACAAAGGAAGCGAAGAGCCATATGAAGCAACAGCTACAGTAGATGGCAGCGAGGACCAGATCTGCGATTTTGGAACAATCGGCAGTGATACAGAAGATTTAGAAGCTCAGTTTGTCAAGATTACCAATACTGGAAGCGAGACACTGAATTTTCTGGCAATCAGTCCGGAGCATTTTATGGCAGAAGATATAGAAGAACCGTTGGAACCAGGCGATTCCATAAATGTATGGGTACAGCCTCGTAAGGGATTGGATGCAGGAGACTATGATGATATGGTCACATATCAGACAGAGGAAGGTACAGAGGTATCTTTTGAAGCAAAAGTATCTGTAGAAGGTACAGGAGATGCGACAGATGATGAACAGGATCCTCTTGATAAAGTTACAATGGATGATGCAATCGATACTGCATCAGATTTGAAGTCCAATGGAGCTTCTGAAGAAGGCGACAGTGACCAGACAGATAACGTTGAAACTCCATCCACAAAGGATGATGCAGTTGTAAATCCAGATGAAGAACCGGACGCAGATAATAATGCAGATGCAACTCTGGAAGCACAGTCTCTGGATGCGAATACAGGAAGCCTCAGTTTCAGCGATATTGAGGAGAACTATACAACAGCTAATGAGACACTGTCTGTAACAATAACAAATACAGGAGACAGTACGGTTACTTTAAAAGTTCCACAGTCAGAATATTTCGATATTATGGCAGAGGATGGAAGTGAAGCAGTATCCGGTGCACAGATTGCCAAAGGGGAATCTGTGATGTTTATGGTACACCCGAAGGCCGGACTTGTGAAAGGTAATTACAGCGATACATTGATCTTTTCCAGTGAAGAGGATTCAGAGGTTGCTGCGCAGGTAACAGCAGAAGTTTCTGTAAAAGAAGCACAGCAGGAACAGATCACAGAAGTGCAGACAGATCCTGCAACTATTAATTATGACAGCCTGAAAGAAGGTTATGACACTCCTGAAAGTACAACAGTGACACTTACGAATACAGGAAACACAACCGTATCGCTGATTCAGCCGACAGCAGAGAACTTTAATATCGGAGATCTTACTGCATCTGTTTTGGATCCGGGAGATACTGCATCCTTTACAGTAACACCTGTAACTGGTCTTACAGTAGGAAGTTACGTGGACAGTATCCAGATCATGCGGAACAATGATAACGGAGAACAGGAAGTTTTGACAACAGTAAATGCAGCGATCGCTGTTTCGGAAGTGGAAAAAGTCTACAAATTATCTGTAAACCCGACAGCTCTGGATTTCGGAAATACAAAGGCTGGATACAATGAAGCGCCGAAGGCACAGAAGGTTACAGTAACAAATGAAGGAAACACAAATGTGACATTATATGCGCCATCTGCTTCTAACTTCAAAATCGGTAAACTTTCCGCAGCAGAACTTGCGCCGGGAGAGAGTTGTACATTTAAGATCCGTCCGAAAGATGGACTGGAGGCAGGTTCCTATACGGAGACGATCACAATTGACAATGAGCAGAATATCAGTGCAAAAGTCAATGTCAGCTTTACTGTAAAGGCAGTACGTAAGGCAAAGATCGCGGACCCTGCAGATAATAAGATCACAGGAATCAGCTCAGATGGATATACCACACAGTCCAAGATCACTTTCACAGCAGTTGGAGCAGGTATGGACAATGAGAGTCCTGGAAAAGGTGATGTCCGTTACGTGCCATATAACTGGAAAGTTATCAATACAAACAGTTGGAGCAGTGCACCTTATACAGCAGCATTTGGAATTACAAAAGCAGGAACTTATACTCTGACAGTTGTATTTGACCAGCAGAAGTATAATGGAAGTGAGTGGGAGAATACCGGAGAACAGGATACCAAACAGGTAAACTTCAATATTACTCAGGCCCAGACTGTTACAGCAACTCCAACTCCACAGCCAAACGGAGCAACGACAAAATCCGCAGTAAAAACAGGTGATAATACTCCGATTGCACCATTCGTGCTTATCCTGGCAGTTGCAGTCGGATGTATTGCAGGCGTTGTAATCTATAAAAAGAAAAATAAATAGAAACAAATTGTTAGCACTCATTTTAAATGAGTGCTAATTTTTTCTTGACTTTTGAGATAAATGGTATTACTATATCTCTCAGAGATGCAACTTATGGAAGTCAGAAGCTATTTTGAGGGAGAAATAAAAGAGAGTAGTTTTGACATCCAACTGTTAGAGTGTGTTTGAGAAATTCAAATACACTCTAGAGCGTGCAGATTGCGGGAATGTTTTTTCAAACACGCTCTAAGACAAGTAGGAAAGCAGTGAATTGACAGAAAAAAGTTGCAGCAAATGTATCTGTTCAGTATCTTGCGAAATAGCAGATCGCTGAATAGTTACCAGTAAATACCTATAAAATAAAAAGGAGTGTGGACAGCATGGCTGTAAAACATGGAAGTTTATCAATCAACAGTGAAAATATTTTCCCGATTATCAAGAAATGGTTATATTCCGACCATGATATTTTTGTAAGAGAGCTGGTTTCCAATGGATGCGATGCTATTACAAAACTGAAAAAGCTGGAAGTAATGGGAGAGTATTCTTTCCCGGAAGGTTATAAACCAGAGATTCAGGTAATCGTAAATCCTGATGAGAAGACTCTGAAATTTATCGATAATGGTATTGGTATGACTGCTGAAGAAGTAGAGAAATACATTACCCAGATTGCTTTTTCCGGCGCAACTCAGTTCCTTGAGAAATATAAAGACAAAACAACAGATGACCAGATCATCGGTCATTTTGGACTTGGTTTTTATTCTGCGTTCATGGTAGCAGATGAAGTACACATTGACACTCTTTCTTATACAGAAGGTGCACAGCCTGTACACTGGACCTGCGATGGCGGAACAGAATATGACATCCAGGAAGGAAACAAGAACACAGTTGGTACAGAGATCACACTGTTCCTGAACGAAGACTGCCTGGAATTCGCAAATGAATACCGTATGCGTGAAATCCTTGAAAAATACTGTTCCTTTATGCCGGTTCATATTTATCTTTCCAAAGCAAATGCACCACAGGAATATGAGACAATTGATGAATCTGAATTAAGAGACGATGATGTAGTTGTTGAACATATTCATGAAGATGCAAAGACAGAAGAGAAAGAGAATGAAAACGGCGAGAAAGAAGTAGTTGAAGTTTCTCCTGCAAAGGATAAAGTAAAGATTAACAAACGTCCGGTTTCTATCAGTGATATTAATCCTCTTTGGATGAAACATCCGAATGAATGCACAGATGATGAATACAAAGAGTTCTACCGCAAAGTATTTATGGATTACAAGGAGCCGTTATTCTGGATCCATCTGAACATGGATTATCCGTTTAACTTAAAAGGTATCCTGTACTTCCCGAAAATCAATACAGAATACGATTCCATTGAAGGAACTATCAAACTGTACAATAATCAGGTATTCATCGCAGACAATATTAAGGAAGTAATTCCTGAATTCCTGCTTCTGCTCAAAGGTGTGATCGATTGTCCGGATCTTCCACTGAACGTATCCAGAAGTGCACTTCAGAACGACGGATTTGTACAGAAGATTTCTGAGTACATTTCCAAGAAGGTAGCAGACAAGCTGACTGGAATGTGCAAGACAGATCGTGAATCTTATGAGAAATACTGGGATGACATCAGCCCATTTATCAAATATGGCTGCATCAAAGACAGCAAGTTTGCAGAGAAGATGGGAGACTATGTACTTTTCAAGAACCTTGATGGCAAATACCTCACATTGAAAGACTGTATCGAAGAGAATAAGAAAGAAGACGCAGAAGCTCAGACAGAAGAGAAGAAAGAAGATACAGCAGCAGACGAGAACAAGGATGCACAGGAAAAAGAGCCTGAGAAGACAATTATCTTCTATGTAACTGATGAAGTTCAGCAGAGCCAGTACATCAATATGTTTAAAGAAGCAGGAAAAGACGCTGTTATTCTGAAACACAACATTGACAGTGCGTTTATTTCAAGCCTTGAGCAGAAACATCAGGATGTACAGTTTAAACGTATCGATGCTGACTTGACTGAGGAAATGAAAGGCGAAGGTACTACTGACGAAGAAACAGTAAAAGCACTGACAGAACTTTTCCGTAAGAACCTTCACAAAGATAAACTGGAAGTACGTGTAGAGAATCTCAAGAATGAGAGTGTATCTGCAATGGTGACACTTTCTGAAGAGAGCCGCCGTATGCAGGATATGATGAGAATGTACAATATGTATGGAATGGATCCGAACATGTTTGGCGGACAGGAAACACTTATCCTGAATGCAAATCATCCTCTGGTTAAATATCTGGCAGAGAACAAAGAGTCTGACAAAGCTCCGGTAATCTGCGAGCAGTTATATGACCTTGCAATGATGAGTCACAAACAGCTTTCACCTGAAGAAATGACCAAGTTTGTTCAGAGAAGCAATGAAATTCTTCTAATGATAGCAAAATAATTGAGAGTGCTGTGTGCCAGTGGTGCATGTTTAGCATCGATCATAGTGAACGAAGATATAATGTAAATTTTGAAAAAGAGTGGTCTGGAAGAACAATCTGGACTGCTCTTTTTGAATTGTAAGTATTGACAAATGTCTTATAAATTTTTATGATTAATTTGCTGATATATATGTCGAATTCATGGAAAATACAATGACATCCCAACAATAAATGTCGTAACTCTTCTTTACATTATCAGGAAATGTGTGTAAATAAGTGAGAACTCCAGACCTGTGATAATACTGGTATGGAAAGTTGGGAGGAAAGATATATGGTAGAAGTATATGGAATTATTAGAAAATTAGGAGCAACATCAAAGTACAAGGGTTATTATTATGTTGCAGATGCTGTAAAAATGGCACAGGGAATTCATGAACGTCCTGTGAAAGTTACAAAAGATATTTATCCTGCTATTGCAAGAAAATATAAATCAACACCATCAAATGTAGAGCATAATATAAGGACATTAGTAAACTTATGCTGGGTGAATCATAAAGATACACTGGAAGAAATCGCCGGATGTACAATGGTGGATAAGCCTACTAACAGTGAATTTATAGATATTCTGGTTTACTACCTGCATTACGGGCAGAAGACAGCAGTCAATGACTAGATAGATTACAGTTTTTCGCAGGAAATGTGATGACTGGAGAAAAAAGTAATCAGGGAATCGTCCCAGAGATGTTCTAGGCGTTTGTCCAGACAGAAAGAAGCATAAGAAACACCTGTTGTACACAATAATGCCTGATTTTTATATTGAATATTCAGATAAAAATTGCGGACAGGAATATCTGTGACAGAGCTTTCGTTCTTTAGCAGAGCCAGTGTCTGATTATGAGAGAGCTCAAATACGATTTTAAAGTTTAAAGGAGTACGCCTGCCGCGTATGATAGAGAAACAGTAGGCCTTTACATTTTCCCATAGAGAATATTCCGCAGACTTTTCAAGTAGCGAGGTTTTTGCTTCTGTATCAAAAAAATCGTATTGAAGTTTACCGTCGATTGTAAATGTATTGAAGGTTGTAATGGTTGCTTCAACAAAAGAAAAGCAATCAAATACTTCACCAAGCAGGAGCTTATTCATAAAATCTTTGATATCAATAATTTTTAAAGCAAGCATATAACACCTCTCTGACGACACATTTCTGATTATTTTTTTCATGGATTCAACAGCGCTCCCTGCAAGAATGCGAGGAGCGTTTTTTATTATAAATCACTTTTAAAAAAAAGAACAGAGTTTTTGAGAAAAAGTCTTTTCAAACGTAGATCAGTATGATAATATATATCTGGTATTGAATACTACATATAATGGAAAAGAGGACGATATAATTGAGATATAAGATTGTCATAGATAGTTGTGGAGAACTTTTAGATGAATGGAAGAACGATGAACGTTTTGAATCTGTTCCGCTGACACTGATGGTGGGAGCAGAGCAGATCATAGATGATGAAACATTTAATCAGGCAGATTTCCTTAAGAAAGTAGTTGCCTGCCCGGAGTGTCCGAAATCAGCCTGCCCGTCACCGGAGAGATATATGAGAGCATATGACTGCGAAGCAGAACACATTTATGCAGTAACATTATCATCTGAATTGAGTGGATCTTATAACAGTGCATTACTTGGAAGAAATCTTGTGCTGGAAGATCATCCGGAGAAGAAGATCCACGTATTTAATTCACGTTCCGCATCCATCGGTCAGTCACTGATCGGGATGAAGATCCAGGAATGCGAAGAAGCAGGAATGAGTTTTGAGGACGTTGTAGAAACAGTAGAACATTACATTGAAGGGCAGCATACATTTTTCGTACTTGAAAATCTCGATACATTAAGAAAGAATGGCCGTCTCAGCAAGGTAAAAGCTTTAGTTGCAAGCGCACTGAAGATCAAACCAGTTATGGGATCCACAGATGAGGGAAGTATCTGTCAGCTGGATCAGGCCAGAGGAATGAACCGTGCTATGATCAAAATGGTAGAACAGGTCATTGAGAAAACCCCTGACAGCGCAGACAAGACACTGGCTATCAGCCACTGCAACTGTCCTGCAAGAGCTCAGGTGCTTAAAGAAGCCTTTGAAGAGAGAATGAAACTTGCGAAGATCATAGTTCTCGATACAGCGGGTGTCAGCTCTATGTATGCAAACGATGGTGGCGTGATCGTTGCTGTATAAGCAGATCTTTTAGCTGTGAAAGTTTTCTGATGATGACGTGATATGCAAAAATACGAGAATGGATTAACTATTTTCTTTTGTAAAAAAGTGTGCTATAATCAGAAAATACGAAATATTGATGCAAAGGAGATCTATCATGAGCCAGAAGAAAGTCGATGCTTATAAGGTCAGAAAAGGACAGAGAAGCAAAGTAGACAAAAAAGAAAGAATGCTTTTTGGACTGGAAATGTTTGCCTGGGCATTTATTTGCGTTGTAATTGTTGGATGGATTGGCTATTCTGCATATGTAAAAGTAACAGGAGCCAAGGAGAGCGTGGTTCAGAATACAGTAATGGATACTACTGCACTTGATAACTACATTTCAAATCTGTCAACAGACACAACAGATAATACCGACAGCACAGACGCCGATACTGCAGATACAGATGAAGAAGATACAACCGCTTCTGCAGACGCGGACAGCGAAGATGCAGCCGCAGCAGACACAACCGCAGATACCTCTGAAACAGATGCTGTGACAGAGACAGAATCTGCAGACACAGAAGAAGCAGCTGACGATACAGAAGCAGAAGATGCATCAGATGATACTGCAGCCGCAGATGATTCTGAAACAGATACAACAGATTCCGCTTCAACAACAGACAGCACAGATGCTGAATAAAATTAAATGAAATCAGATAAGTCCCCTGCCGTGATTACGAAGAGTGATAAGCAGAGGACTTATTTATTATCTATAATTATAAGAAGAAATCCCGCAGGCAGGATTTGTTGCTGAAATAAAAAAATCCCCGGATGATCCAGGGATTTTTTGAGGTTTAATCCGTATAGAAAAGTGCGGAATTCAATCCTCTGTCGTTAACAAAAATTATAAACAGTTATGAATTATAATTTTGTAACGTTTGCAGCCTGCATGCCACGAGCGCCTTCTGTTAAGTCGTATGTTACAGCCTGGCCTTCTTCAAGGGATTTGAATCCTTCACCATTGATAGCGGAGAAATGTACAAATACGTCTGCACCGTCTTCACCAGTGATAAATCCGTAACCTTTTTCTGCGTTGAACCATTTTACAGTTCCCTTGTTCATGTTGTTACCTCCATAAAAAATAAAAAAATTATATAGTTTCTGGCAAATAAAAAATCACCAGATTTTACAGATTATATACTGTTATATAATCTCTAAAAACCAGTGACTATACATTAAATAATCCAGATATGAATTGATTATATCTCCCGTATTTTGAATTGTCAAGCAAAAAAGACTTGGCGAAAGCAAAAAAAGGACTTTATAAAACGCATGGTTTCGTGTATTATGTATATCAGAAAGTTACTGCCTGTAACCGGCTATTCTATGAAGTACATAAGAAAGAGCCGGACAGACAGCAGCAATATGTAAATTATGTAATATCAAGGAGAGAGGAACTGCTTTTAAGATATTAACAGGATGCATCAGACCACAACGAAGGGAGAGAATTACATGGGTATTCTGATTCGTGGCGGACGTATCGTAGATGCGGCCACTGATACTGATAAAAAGGGCGATATTTATCTGGAAGATGGAGTGATCACTGACATCGGTGATAAACTTGAAGTAAAGGACAAGAGTGACAGAGTGATAGATGCGAAAGGATGCCTGGTCATGCCGGGACTGATCGATCTTCACGTACACTTCAGAGATCCGGGTCAGACACAGAAAGAGGACATAGAGACGGGCTCCCAGGCAGCAGCCAGAGGCGGAGTGACAACTGTAATTGCCATGCCGAACACTACACCTGTCATCGACAATCCTGACCGTGTAAATTACGTACATAACAAAGCCGCACAGCTTGCAGGAATCCACGTACTCCAGGCAGGCGCCATCACACAGGGCGAGAAAGGTCAGGAACTTTCCGACATTGAAGGAATGGTAAAAGCAGGAATACCTGCACTTTCCGAAGACGGCAAATCTGTTATGAACACTATGCTCTGCAAAGAAGCTATGGAAGTGGCAAAGAAATTAAACGTACCGATCTTTGCACACTGCGAGGATATCGACCTGCGCGGTGACGGATGCATGAATGATGATGAAAATGCAAAGAGACTCGGACTTCCGGGCATCTGCAATGCAGTAGAGGATGTGATCGCAGCCAGAGATATTCTTCTGGCAAGAGAGACAGGCGCAAGACTTCATCTCTGCCACTGCTCCACAGAGGGCGTTGCGAAGATGATGGAGATCGTGAAAGAAGAGGGACTGGACAACATCACAGCAGAAGTTTGCCCACATCATTTCATCCTTACTTCCGATGATATCAAAACAGACGATCCGAATTACAAAATGAACCCGCCTCTCCGTACAAAGAAAGACGTTGATGCGCTGATCAAAGGCCTGAAAGATGGTTCATTCAAAGTGATCAGCACAGACCACGCACCGCACGCAGTACCTGAAAAGACAGGCTCTATCCGAAACGCAGCATTCGGTATTGTAGGAGTTGAGACAAGCTTTGCCTTATCCTACACAGCACTGGTAGAAACAGGAATCCTCACACTCACACAGCTAATCGAGAAAATGAGCTGGAATCCGGCACAGATCCTCGGCAGTGACAGAGGAACTATCCAGAAAGGCCATCCTGCCGACATTGTCATCGCAGATATTGACCATGAATATAAAATAGATAAAAACGAATTTGCATCCAAGGGACGCAACACACCATTTGACGGATGGAAAGTAAAAGGAAAAATCCTTTATACGATCTGCGACGGCAAAGTGGTATATCAGAACGCCTAAAGAGGGTAACTGTTAAGTATCTGGCAGAATAGCAGACTGCTGAACAGTTACAATTAATTCTATAGAATATCAACATTCAGGAGGAAATACTCATGATCAACAAACTTATCGAAAAAATCCAGAAAACAAACGCTCCTATCGTAGTAGGACTGGATCCAATGCTTAACTATATCCCACAGCACATCCAGCAGAAAGCATTCTCAGAACTGGGTGAGACCTTAGAGGGTGCAGCAGAAGCAATCTGGCAGTACAATAAAGGAATCGTAGATGCAGTCAGTGACCTGATCCCTGCAGTAAAACCACAGATCGCAATGTACGAACAGTTCGGCATCCCGGGCTTAATGGCATACAAGAGAACTGTTGACTACTGTAAAGAAAAAGGTCTTGTGATCATCGGTGATATCAAACGTGGTGACATCGGTTCAACATCTGCCGCATATGCAGTAGGCCACCTTGGAAAAGTTCAGGTAGGAAGCAACAAAATCGCAGGATTTGACGAAGACTTCGCAACTGTAAATCCATACCTCGGCTCAGACGGTGTAAAACCATTTATCGATGTATGCAAAGAAGAGAACAAAGGTATCTTCGTACTTGTCAAAACATCCAACCCGTCCAGCGGTGAATTCCAGGACAGAATCATTGACGGACGTCCGCTTTATGAGTGGGTTGGTGAGAAAGTTGCACAGTGGGGCGAAGAGCACATGGGAAATGGCTACAGCTATGTAGGGGCAGTAGTAGGTGCAACCTATCCTGAAATGGGAAAAACACTCCGTAAGATCATGCCGAAGACATTTATCCTTGTACCTGGATACGGTGCACAGGGCGGAAAAGGCGCAGACCTTGTACACTTCTTCAATGAAGATGGACTTGGTGCGATCGTTAACTCTTCCCGTGGAATCATTGCAGCTTACAAGCAGGAGAAATATGCTTCCTTTGGTGGATTAAACTATGCAGATGCATCCCGTCAGGCAGCAAAAGACATGATCGAAGACATCAGCAGCGCTTTAAACAATCGCTAGGAGGACAGCATGAGCGAGAAGAAAAGAGAAATCTGCACCATCGTAAGCCAGGAGAGCATCGGTGCAGGTATTTACAGCATGTGGATCCAGACAGACAAGATCGCAGCAGATGCGAAACCGGGACAGTTTGTATCCCTCTATACAAATGATAGATCAAAGATTCTGCCGAGACCGATCAGTCTCTGTGAGATTGACAGGGAGAACGGCAGACTTCATCTGGTATACCGTGTAACCGGAGAGGGAACCGGAACAGACGAATTCTCCAGACTGAAAGCAGGAGACACTATCCCTGTACTCGGACCTCTTGGAAATGGTTTTTCTGTAGAGAAAGCCGAGGGAAAAAATGTATTTCTCATGGGCGGAGGAATCGGTGTTCCTCCGATTCTGGAGCTTGCAAAACAGATGAAATGTGAGAAGAAACAGATCGTAGCCGGATACCGTGACTGTCATACATTTCTGAGAGAGGAATTTGAAGCAGCAGGAATTCTCTACATTGCCACAGAAGACGGCAGTGTGGGAACAAAAGGCAACGTTATGGATGCGATCAGAGAGAATGGCTTAAATGCAGATATCATCTATGCATGCGGTCCGACTCCGATGCTCCGTGCGATCAAGAACTATGCCGAAGAAAACGGAATCGAATGCTATATTTCCCTTGAGGAACGTATGGCATGTGGAATCGGCGCCTGCCTTGCATGTGTGTGCAAGTCCAAAGAGAAAGATGCACACAGCAATGTGCATAACAAGAGAATCTGTAAGGACGGCCCGGTATTTCTTTCTACGGAGGTGGAAATCTGATGGATATGAGAGTAAATATTGCCGGCGTAGAATGGAAAAATCCGGTAACAGTAGCATCCGGAACTTTTGGTTCGGGAGCAGAATTTGCTGATTATGTAGATATTAACAAACTGGGTGCAGTGACAACCAAAGGTGTAGCCAATGTTCCGTGGGCAGGAAATCCAACCCCACGTGTGGCAGAAGTTTATGGCGGTATGATGAATGCCATTGGTCTGCAGAATCCTGGCATTGACCTTTTCTGCGAGAGAGACATTCCGTTTCTGAAACAGTATGACACCAAGATCATTGTAAACGTATGCGGTCATGCACCGGAAGAATATCTGGCAGTCGTAGAACGTCTGGCAGACCAGCCAATCGACATGATGGAAATCAATATCTCCTGTCCTAACGTAAATGCGGGATTTCTTGCATTTGGTCAGGATGCACATCATGTAGAAGAACTCACAGCCCAGATCAAAAAAATCGCAAAGCAGCCGGTGATCATGAAATTAACACCGAATGTTACTGATATTACTGAAATCGCCAAAGGTGCAGAAGCCGGCGGTGCAGATGCGGTGTCCCTGATCAATACCCTGACAGGAATGAAGATTGATATCAACAGAAAAACATTCGCACTTGCAAACAAAACAGGCGGTGTTTCCGGTCCGATCGTAAAACCGATCGCAGTCCGCATGGTATACCAGGTAGCTCAGGCAGTCAATATCCCAATCATCGGAATGGGCGGAATCTCCTGCGCAGAGGATGCCATCGAATTCATCCTTGCAGGTGCCAGTGCAGTATCTGTCGGCACAGCAAACTTCCACAATCCTGCAGTGACACTGGAAGTCGTTGATGGAATCGAAGCATACATGAAAAAGAATGGCTTTGAATCTGTTAAAGATATGGTTGGCATTGTAAAATAGAAATTACAGTAGAGACCAGTTCAGATTGGAAAATATAGCAGATGATTGCTGTAATTGTTTTATAGAAAATGTGATTGTTTGCTTTGTGACTGGTAATGAAAAAACAGTAACAGGAAAACAACATTGTTAAGTATAGTAGTTGTAACAGAAAATAATTAAAAATAGTTGCAATAGATACAGGAGGCAGAACATAAGATGGAACAGTATAAACAGGAATTTATTGAATTCATGGTAGACAGCGAAGTACTGAAATTCGGAGAATTCACTCTTAAGAGCGGAAGAAAATCTCCATTCTTCATGAACGCAGGTGGATATGTAACAGGTTCCCAGTTAAAGAAACTTGGCGAATATTACGCACATGCGATCCATGACAAATACGGCGACGACTTTGACGTACTTTTCGGACCTGCATACAAAGGAATCCCGTTAAGCGTTGTAACAGCAATCGCATTCAGCGAATTATACGGAAAAGAAATCCGCTACTGCTCAGACCGTAAAGAAGAGAAAGACCACGGCGCAGACAAGGGAAACTTCCTTGGCAGCAAATTAAAAGACGGTGACCGAGTAGTCATGATCGAGGACGTAACAACATCCGGTAAATCCATGGAAGAAACAGTACCAAAGGTAAAAGGAGCAGCCAATGTAGAAATCGTTGGTCTCATGGTATCTCTCGACCGTATGGAAGTCGGAAAAGGTGGCGTGAAGTGTGCACTTGATGAAGTACATGATCTCTATGGTTTTGAAACAAATGCTATCGTAACCATGCAGGAAGTAATCGAACACCTTTATAACAAAGAATACAAAGGAAAAGTGATCATCGACGATACATTGAAAGCTGCCATTGATGCATATTATGCACAGTATGGTGCAAAATAAAGCAGGAAAAGACGTTTAGTCGTGAAACGAAACAGATATTTGCTTATAAACAGTAACGCAGCGGATAATTTTGTCTGCTTAACCCAAAAACATGTATAAATGTGCTGCGTTCTGCACAAACAGACAGTATCACAAGAGTGAGGATGACTATGAACGAAAAGATTTATAAAACCATGTCTTCCACAGGAGCATGCAGTCTGGCAGTCGGAATCATTGTGCTGACAACGGGAATCGTAACAGGAATTATGATGATCGTAAACGGTGCAAGACTGCTGAAAAAGAAATCAGAAATATTGATATAAAAAAGACCGCAGAAACCACATGGAGAAATTTCCATTTCTCCGTGTGGTTTTTCGGTCAGAAACAGGGGAAAACATTGAAAAAAGAAACAAAGCGTATCATACAGACACTGGGAAAAGTTCTGTTTGTTCTCTATGTTCTTGCACTGATCTATTTCCTCTTCTTCTCAGAAGAATACGGAAGAGTTGCAATAGAAGAACGGCAGTACAGATATAATCTGGTTCCGTTTGTTGAGATACGGCGCTTTTGGGTGTACAGAAAGCAGCTTGGATTTTTTGCAGTATTTACCAACCTGTTTGGAAATGTGGCAGGATTTCTGCCTTTTGGCTTTATGCTGCCGGTCATTTCAGAAAGAATGAGAAGCGGATGGATGATCGTCTTGTCCGGTTTCGGGCTCAGCGTCACAGTAGAAGTGATCCAACTTATCACGAAAGTGGGATGCTTTGATGTAGATGATATGATCCTGAACACAGCTGGAGCAGCGTTGGGATATCTGCTTTTCTTTATCTGCGATCACCTGAGGAGAAAGATTTATGGCAAGAAGATATAGATATGCATTTGCAAAGAAAAAAGAAGCGCAGAAAGGTAAGCTTTCCACAGGTCTGGCTATAGCGTCGCTGATTTTGTTTGCAGCAGCGGTTTTACTGGACTTTTTTCTGAAAGGAAACTTGGGGTATATTGTGGGGGGCATCAGCCTTTTTGCAATGCTTTTATCCATATATGGGTTTGCAATGGGACTGTTGAGTTTTTCAGAAGAGAACAGAACTCACAGAACAAGTATGGTCGGTTCTATTGCAAATGGAATTATTATGATCGGATGGCTTGGGATTTTCCTGATGGGAATTTCCGGCTAGAAAGGAGAAAAGAAATTTGGACGAATGGGTAATGGAACGGTATGAGCTGGCAAAAGAAAGAATCGCTCAGATACCGGAAGAAAAAACAGCAGAAGAACCGTACCGCAGTTTCTTTGCAAAAGAAGCTGTTTTCTTACAGCAAGTAATTGCTGTAATGGATAAAGGAATACAGGGAAAGAGCCTCGAAGAACTTCAGAAGCAAAACCATGAATTATACCAGGATATTCTGCCGGAGAACTATGAGAATTCCTATGGAAATCCTGCATACGCACAGAAAATGCTTGGAGAATACGGCAAAGCATTTACATTTTTATATACAGAACTTCACGGCGTGATTGCCTATGCATTTGAAAAGAAAGCATGGGATCTTACAGTTGTACTGGAACTTTTCCTTGAAATCTATTCTGCATTTTCACAGGAAGAGATTCCGACCGAGAAACAGGTAAAAGAGATTCTGGTTTCCTATGTAAACGATTACTGTCAGGACATGGTAGAAGAACGGATCAGAGAAGCGATCGATCCGGAAAATAACTTTGTTGTAAAGATCATCATGGAATCTGATTTGAATGATCTGAGCTATCTGTACCAGTCCGGTGAGTATGTGTCAGAGAATGAACTGAAAACAGCAGAATTTCTGAATTCCCTTTCACAGAAAGAAATCGATGAGATGGCACGTACCTACACAGAGGGCTATCGCATGGGATTTATCACAGGAAGAAAAGACATCACTAAGAAAAAGACAGTCAATGTCCGCTATCATCTTGGATTTGAGCGGATGGTAAAGGCTGCTATTCTCCAGTTTGAGGAGATGGGACTTCAGACAGTTATTTACCGTTATGCACTCCATGCAGTAAACAGACGCAATCAGTTCAGAAGTGGATTTACAGGCGGAATCGCAAACCCACAGTTTGACTATGACCATAGACAGGACAGCGCATTATTTATGGATTCTGATTTCGTAAAGCGTAAACTTCGCGCAATGCAGACATCCTATGATGAATATGCAGAACTGGCAGCAGTACATGGCGGTCCTGCAGTGATCGAGACATTTGGTGAGAACCCATTTTCACCGGTAAGCAAACCGGAAAGCTGGACTTTCTCAGAAGCACAGCAGAAGCTTCAGTTGGAACTGGACAATGAATCCAGCCAGATCACAAACCGTTATATCAAAGGTGATGAGAGAAGCTTCACGATCATCGCATATCCGGTGCCGGAGATCGGAGAGAATTTCCCTGAGATCTTCCGTGAGATCGTCAAGATCAACACTCTGGATTATAAAAAATATCAGAAAATTCAGCAGACGATCATTGACACTCTTGATACCTGTGAATGGGTAGAAATCAAGGGAAAAGGAGAGAACGAGACGGATCTGCTCATCCATCTCCACACATTGACAGATCCGGAAAAACAGACAAACTTTGAGAACTGCGTGGCAGATGTAAATATTCCGTTAGGGGAGGTATTTACTTCACCTGTACTTGCAGGAACCGGCGGAATGCTTCATGTTTCCAAAGTATATCTCAATGGTCTGCAGTTCCGTGACCTGAAACTGGTATTTGACTGCGGACAGGTCATTGATTACAGTTGTGCAAACTTCGACACAGAAGAAGAGAACCGCAAGTATATCGAGGACAATATCCTGTTCCATCATCCGAAGCTTGCAATGGGCGAGTTCGCTATCGGAACAAACACAACTGCTTATGTGGCAGCACAGAAATACGATATCGCAGATAAGTTTCCAATTCTCATTGCTGAAAAAATGGGACCGCACTTCGCAGTAGGTGACACCTGCTACAGCTGGGAAGAAGACACTCCGGTCTACAATCCGAATGGAAAAGAAATCATTGCAAGAGATAACGAAATCTCCGAGATGAGAAAAGAAGATGTCAGCCTTGCGTACTTTGGATGCCACACAGATATCACCATCCCATACGACGAACTGGGCAGCATCCGCACTATCGACGATGACGGAGAAATGACTTCCATTATCGAAGACGGTCGATTCGTACTTCAGGGAACTGAGGCGCTGAATGAACCATTTGAGGATTAAGGCAACTAATGTATTCACGAATTGCTCCGCTGCTTTGCAGCTCCCGCAATCTTCGTTCCACTACGGTCGGTGCATAACGTGTGCCACTGGCACACTGCACCTACAAACATTCGGAATCCGCTGATTTACTTCGTAAATCGCTACCTCCTCATGTTTGAAACCCTGGAATACCAAAAATATTTATTAGTCTGTCAAAATATTTCTTTGCCTCAATATTGTTGACAGAAAAAGGGAATCTTAGTAGAATCTACGGTTAGAGAGGGTTTTTGAGAAAATCTTTTCTAACCGTACTTTTTTTATCAATAAAATGAAAAACTAAGTCTCCGGCGGATTCTGAAATTGAGAAATCTGTCAGAGGATACTTGAGAAGAAAAGGAGAATAATCATGGCAAAAGTAGGAATTGTGATGGGCAGCGACTCAGATATGCCGATCATGAGCAAAGCAGCAGACATTCTGGAGAAACTGGGAATTGATTATGAGATGAAGATCATTTCCGCACACAGGGAACCGGATGTCTTTTTTGAATATGCAAAAACAGCAGAAGAAAAAGGCTTTAAAGTAATCATCGCAGGTGCCGGAATGGCAGCTCATCTGCCAGGAATGTGCGCGGCAATCTTCCCGATGCCGGTTATCGGAATTCCTATGCACACAACTTCCCTCGGAGGAAGAGATTCCCTTTATTCCATCGTACAGATGCCGTCCGGAATCCCGGTTGCAACAGTAGCCATCAACGGCGGAGCAAACGCAGGACTTCTGGCAGCCAAAATCCTTGCAACCTCAGATGCAGAACTTCTTGCAAAATTAAAAGCTTACAGCCAGGAATTAAAAGAACAGGTAGAAGCAAAAGACGCAAGATTACAGGAAGTTGGATATAAGAATTACTAAGGTTTGAAAAATAAAAATCAAAAGCACAAGACGGAGGATTATTATGGATTACAAGACCGCTGGAGTAGATATTGAAGCAGGATATAAATCAGTAGAACTGATGAAAGAACATGTAAAGAGAACCATGCGTGAAGAAGTTCTGGGAGGTCTGGGCGGATTTTCCGGAGCATTTTCCCTTGTCAAGATCAAAGACATGGAAGAGCCGGTGCTCTTATCCGGTACAGATGGATGTGGAACCAAAGTAAAACTTGCAATGGTAATGGACAAACATGACACCATCGGCATCGATGCAGTAGCCATGTGTGTAAATGATATCGCATGTGCAGGTGGAGAACCATTATTCTTCCTTGACTATATCGCATGCGGCAAGAACTATCCGGAGAAGATCGCAGCGATCGTAGGCGGCGTAGCAGAGGGATGTGTACAGTCCGATGCAGCCCTGATCGGCGGTGAGACAGCAGAACATCCTGGATTAATGCCAGAAGACGAATACGATCTTGCAGGTTTTGCAGTAGGTGTCTGTGATAAGAAAGACATGATCACTGGCGAAGACCTGAAAGCAGGCGACGTTCTCATCGGTATGGCATCCACAGGTGTTCACAGCAACGGTTTTTCCCTTGTCCGTAAAGTATTCGATATGACAAAGGAATCCCTGGATACCTATTATGATGAACTTGGAACAACTCTGGGCGAAGCACTTCTCGCACCGACCAGAATTTATGTAAAAGCATTAAAGAGCATCAAGAACGCAGGTGTACGTGTACACGCATGCAGCCATATCACAGGCGGCGGTTTCTATGAAAACATTCCGCGTATGCTCAAAGATGGTACACGTGCAGTGGTAGAGAAGAACAGCTACCCGGTACTTCCGATCTTCAAACTTCTCGCAGAGAAAGGAAACATTGAAGAACAGATGATGTACAATACCTACAACATGGGTCTTGGAATGATCCTTGCAGTAGATGCAGCAGATGTAGATAAAACAATGGAAGCGATCAAAGCAGCAGGCGATACTCCATATGTAGTAGGACGTATCGAAGACGGTGAAAAAGGAGTGACTTTATGTTAAAAGTCGGCGTACTGGTTTCCGGAGGCGGCACAAACCTGCAGGCTATCCTGGATGCCATTGACAGCGGAAAGATCACAAATGCAGAAGTATCTCTGGTCATCAGCAACAATCCAGGTGCCTATGCACTGGAGAGAGCGAAGAAGCACAATATAGAAGCTGTATGCATTTCCCCGAAACAGTTTGAGAACAGAGAAGAATTTCACAAGGCACTTCTGGCGAAGCTGAAAGAGAGTGGTGTGGATCTGATTGTTCTGGCAGGATTCCTGGTAGCGATCCCGCCGATGATCGTAAAAGCATTTCCAAACAAGATCATCAACATTCACCCATCTCTGATCCCGTCATTCTGCGGTGTAGGCTATTATGGACTTCACGTACACGAGAAAGCACTGGCAAGAGGCGTCCGCGTTACAGGTGCTACTGTACACTTTGTTGATACAGGTACAGACACAGGTCCGATCATCCTGCAGAAGGCAGTTAAGATCAAATCCGACGACACCCCGCAGGTTCTTCAGAGACGTGTCATGGAGAAAGCTGAGTGGAAGATTCTGCCGAAAGCTATCAATCTCATTGCCAACGGTAAAGTAAAAGTGTCAGATGGCAGAGTAGAAATTGAAGAATTCGATGCAGAAGAGTAGAGAGTCTGTAAAATGGAAGCAATCTGCAGGTAATCCTGATATGAGAAGATTACAATTGAGCAGGAAAGAGATTTGTGAATATTCGCTTGAATATAAACAACAGATGTGTGTTCGTTAAAGAAACAGACTATGTACATAGAAAAGGAGCAAATGAATATGAAAGTCTTAATCGTAGGCAGCGGCGGCAGAGAACATGCCATTGCATGGAGTGTTTCCAAGAGCTCGAAAGTAGATAAAATTTATTGTGCACCAGGCAACGCAGGAATCGCAGAACTGGCAGAATGCGTAGACATCGGTGCTATGGAATTCGAGAAACTTGCTGATTTTGCTCAGGAGAAAGCTATCGATCTTACCATCATCGGTATGGACGACCCTCTGGTGGGCGGAGTAGTAGATGTATTCGAAGCCCGCGGCCTGAAAGTATTCGGACCAAGAAAGAATGCAGCTATTCTCGAGGGATCCAAGGCGTTTTCAAAAGACCTCATGAAGAAATACAACATCCCGACAGCAGCATATGAGAACTTTGATGATCCTGAAAAAGCACTGGAATATCTCCGTACAGAAGCCAAATTTCCAATCGTTCTGAAAGCAGATGGTCTTGCACTTGGCAAAGGTGTACTGATCTGCAAAGACCTGAAAGAAGCAGAAGACGGCGTAAAAGAGATCATGGAAGACAAGAAATTCGGAAATGCTGGAAATACTATGGTCATCGAAGAATTCATGACTGGACGTGAAGTCTCTGTGTTATCTTTTGTAGATGGAAAAACTATCCGTACCATGACTTCTGCACAGGATCACAAACGTGCTCAGGACGGAGATCAGGGATTGAATACAGGCGGAATGGGAACATTCTCCCCAAGCCCGTTCTATACAGAAGAAGTAGATGAGTTCTGTAAGAAATACGTATACCAGCCGACAGTAGACGCAATGGCAGCAGAGGGACGCCCGTTCAAGGGAATCATCTTCTTCGGCCTTATGCTCACACCAGATGGCCCGAAAGTTCTGGAATACAACGCCCGTTTCGGAGATCCTGAAGCACAGGTAGTACTTCCACGAATGAAAAATGACATCATCGAAGTGATGGAAGCCTGTGTAAATGGAACCTTGGATCAGGTAGATCTCCAGTTCGAAGACAATGCAGCAGTATGCGTAGTCCTCGCAAGCGACGGCTACCCTGTAAAATACGAAAAAGGCATTCCAATGTACGGTTTCGAGAACTTCAAAGATAAAGACGGTTACTATTGCTTCCACGCAGGAACCAAATTAAAAGACGGTCAGATCGTTACCAACGGTGGCCGTGTCCTTGGAATCACTGCTACAGGCAAAGACCTGAAAGAAGCAAGAAAGAACGCTTATGAAGCCACAGAGTGGATTACATTTGCAAACAAATATATGCGTCACGATATTGGTAAAGCAATTGACGAAGCTTAATGACTACGATGTATAGAGAATTGAGAAACATAGGAATTCGAAATCTGTAAAGAGTAAAAAATATAGGGTCAGAAGACAGAAAATGTGGTAATATATCTGCAAGTCTGTTTTCTGATTCTTTTTATATAGAAAAGGTTATAAGAGATTTCCTGTTATATTGAGAATAGGTTTTCTGGTCTGAATTTTTGTGGTAAATATTAATGCATAAATAATACCGTCGATTTCCTTTACTTTTCATGCAATCTGTTATAAAATAAAAGCAGTGCTGTAAAGAAACACAGCAGGGAGAATTATATGAATAAAGACAAACAGAATGAAATTCAGGTGACGACAGACATGGTGCGCCAGTTTCTCCGTGAGAACGAAGATCCCGGCTACCGGGAGTTTCACAGTAGTCTTTTACCTGGCGTAGATAATGTTATGGGAGTCCGGCTTCCTGTGCTGCGAAAATTTGCAAAGCAGCTTTCTACTATGAACTGGGAGAAATGGTTTACTCAGGCAGATGACCAGTGGTATGAAGAAACAATGCTCCGCGGACTGGTAGTTGCCTATGCAAAGATGGAATGCGGGCAGCGTCTGGAATATGTGAAGAAGTTTGTACCGGATATTAACAGTTGGGGCGTATGTGACTGTTTTTGCAGTACACTGAAAGATGCAGATAAATATCCGAAAGAATACTGGGACTTTATCGAACCATATCTGACTTCCGACAGAGAGTATGAGGCGAGATTTGCGGCAGTCATGCTTCTGGGACATTTTGTGAAGCGCGAGTATCTGGAAGAGAGCATCCACCGCCTGGAACGGATCACCCAGCCGGACTATTACACGAAGATGGCAGTAGCCTGGGCCGTATCCGTATATTTTGCAGCATTTCCCAATGAGATGCTGGCATATTTACAGGGCAGTCACAAACTGGATGAATTTACATATAAGAAATCATTACAGAAGATCACAGAATCTTATCGTGTTGATAAGGAAATGAAGAAGATCATAAAAGAAATGAGACAGAGAGGATAAAATAATGGGAATCAGCAAAGAAGAAGCAATCAAAGAATTACAGACGAGAGAGGAAGTGTTTGTAGCATATTCACAGGCTACCAAGCTTCCATATGTGAAATGTGATGAAGAAACATTTAATGACCAGGCATGGATCTTTTCTACAGAAGAAGGAATCAAGGCATTTGGCAAGAAAATGGTAGAGAATAAAGTTCTTCTCATGGGTATGAAATTTACTAAGAAAGATTATCCGAGATTATACGGTACATTCTATGCAATCGGCGTAAACACAGTTGTATGGGTAGACGGTGAAGACCAGATCGAGGTCGATCTTCCGGAAATCGCAAAACAGGCAGACATGAGCCAGATTGAGCCGGCTAAAAGACCACTTCTTAATCCGACGCTGGAGCTGTCCGGTATTTACTTTATGCAGGAGCTTCGCCGTCCGGTAGAGAAAGACCAGCATGGAAATCTCCGCGAGCTGGAAGAAGAGCTGATCGTAAACTTAAGAAAATCTGAGTTCCTGATCGCTATGAACGTAGATCCGGAGGATCCAAAGAAGATTAATATTCCATACCTGAAGAATAAGAAAGAAGAAATCCTTCAGCCTGTATTTACAGATGTAATGGAACTTGAGAAATTCACAAAAGGCCAGAAACTCCGTATTGCAAAAGTACCATTTGCGAAACTTCCGGAACTGATGATCGAAAAGGCAATGGCTTACGCAGTCAACCCGTTAGGATTTAACCTTGTGCTCAACAGAGAGCAGATTAACAAAATCATCGGATTGAAATAATTTGGACGGATCAGGTAAGTCACTGTTTTCAATTACGAAAAGCAATAAGCAGTGGATGGGAATTGTTGATACGAAAAAATGCAGCTGATCTGAACAGGTAAGTAGAATATACAGGGTGCATACCGTGAACGATGTGAGAATTCATGGTATGCACCTTTTTTGTCAGGATAAAACGGTTGTTTCATTGGTATATTTCACAATCTTAAGTTATGATGATTGTCAAGTGGGTTCTGGTTGCAAAAAATGTTGGTTTGTGCTAGGATATGTGTAACACAAAAAGGAGAAACCCCGTATGATGATTGAAATAGATTTTAGCAGTGATGAGGCCATCTACATCCAGCTGACCAACCAGATCATCATGGGAATTGCCACATCAAGACTGCAGGAGGGCGACACCTTACCCTCAGTGAGACAGCTTGCAGACACAGTAGGAATAAATATGCACACAGTGAACAAAGCATATTCCCTGCTGCGGCAGGAGGGATTTGTCACCATTGACCGCAGACGTGGAGCAGTGATTTCCATTGATGTAAACAAACGAAAAGCGCTGGAAGAACTGAAACAGAATCTCATGGTAGCTCTTGCGAAAGGATGTTGTAAGAGTGTGACCAGAGAAGAAGTACACCAGCTGATTGACGAGATTTTTGACGATTATAATAAAGACAGATAGGAGACGACATGGAGAGACAATTTACCAGACAGGCAGAGAATGCCCTCAAACTGGCAAAGACGACAGCGAAGTCTTGTGGACACGGCTATATCGGAACAGAGCATCTTCTGGCCGGTCTTTTGAAAGAGCCGGAAGGCACTGCGGGAAAAGTCCTGCAGGAATTTAATGTAGAAGAAGAGAAACTCATGGAACTGATCAACGATCTGATCGCCCCATCTCAGGGCAGCACTGCAGTGGAGGAACCAAAGGATCCGCAGTACAGTCCGAGATCAAGAAGAATCCTTGAGCAGGCACGGGAGGATGCAGAGAGCATGGAATGCCTCTGCGGAACAGAGCATCTGTTACTTGCACTTCTGAAAGAACCAGAATGTGTAGCCACCAGACTGCTGTTTACAATGGGAGTAAATATCCAGAAACTTTTTGCAGCAATCCTGACAGCAATGGGGTTTGACAATGACACGATTGCAGAAGAATTTCAGTACGCAAAGAATGCAAAGAATAAAAGAACAACAAGCACCCCGACTCTGGACCAGTACAGCCGTGATCTGACACAGCTTGCAGCCGAGGGAAAGCTTGACCCTGTAGTGGGACGTGAGAAAGAGATTACCCGACTGATCCAGATTCTGAGCAGACGAACTAAGAACAACCCGTGCCTGGTAGGTGAACCAGGTGTTGGTAAGACTGCAATCGTAGAGGGACTTGCCCAGCGTATCGTTATGGGAATGGTTCCGGATACAGTGAAAGAGAAGCGCCTTGTTGTTCTGGATCTTTCCGGCATGGTTGCAGGAAGCAAGTACAGGGGTGAATTTGAGGAACGTATCAAGAATGTGATCCAGGAAGTAAAAGAACATCAGGGAATCCTGCTGTTCATTGATGAGATTCATACTATTATCGGTGCCGGCGGTGCGGAAGGTGCACTGGATGCATCCAATATCCTGAAGCCATCTCTGTCCAGAGGCGAGATCCAGCTGATCGGAGCCACCACTCTGGAAGAGTACCGCAAACATATTGAGAAAGACGCAGCACTGGAACGCAGATTCCAGCCTGTAACAGTGGAAGAACCGTCAGCAGAAGAGACTATCGAGATCCTTAAAGGACTCCGTCCATACTATGAGAAACACCACGGCGTAAAGATTGAAGATGAAGCTCTTGAGGCAGCAGTAAAAATGTCCCAGAGATACATCAATGACCGTTTCCTTCCGGATAAAGCGATTGACATTATTGACGAATCCGCATCCAAGATCCAGCTTGCAGGCTACCAGTCCACACCGGAAATGGAAGCATATGAACTGGAACTGAATGAACTCCGCGAGGAGAAAGAACAGGCAGTCAAGACTGCGGATATTGAACGTGCCCGAAAAGCACAGGCCCGTCAGACAGAAGTAGAAGCCGAGATAGAGAAAATCCGCATCAAGACAGAGCGCAGAAACAAGAGAAAGAAACTGGTTGTAAATGAAGCTGCTGTCGCAGAAACGATTTCCGACTGGACCAAGATCCCACTGCAGAAACTGACAGAGGGAGAAACAAAACGTCTTGCACGTCTGGAGAAAGAACTCCACAAACGTGTGATCGGACAGGATGAAGCAGTGAAAGCTGTTGCACAGGCAGTCAAACGAGGAAGAGTTGGACTTAAAGATCCGAACCGTCCGATTGGTTCCTTCCTTTTCCTTGGCCCGACAGGTGTCGGAAAGACAGAACTTTCCAAAGCCCTTGCAGAAGCAGTATTTGGCAGTGAACAGGCAATGATCCGTGTAGATATGTCTGAATATATGGAGAAACACAGTGTCTCCAAACTGATCGGATCTCCTCCTGGATATGTAGGCTATGAAGAAGGCGGTCAGCTCAGCGAGAAAGTCCGCAGAAATCCATACAGTGTCCTGCTTTTTGATGAGATTGAGAAAGCACATCCGGATGTATTTAACATTCTTTTGCAGGTACTGGACGATGGCCATATCACAGACGCTCAGGGCAGAAAAGTAGACTTTAAGCAGACTATCATTATCATGACCTCCAACGCAGGTGCCCAGGCAATCATGGAACCGAAACGTCTTGGATTTATGTCAAATAATGATGAGAAGAAAGACTACGAGCGGATGAAAGGCGGCGTAATGGAAGAAGTACGCCGTATCTTCAAACCGGAGTTCCTCAATCGAATAGATGATATCATGGTATTCCATGTACTGAATAAAGAAGATATCCGTAAGATCGTCACTCTGCTTCTTAAAACTCTTGAGAAACGCTGCGCAGAACAGATGGATATCCATCTCACAGTAACAAACGCAGTAAAAGACAACATTGCAGAAAAAGGCTCCGACAACAAATACGGTGCCCGCCCACTGCGTCGTGCAATCCAGAGCAGGATTGAAGATGCACTTGCAAACGAAATTCTGGAAGGCAAAGTCAAACGAGGAGATCATGTACAGGTAAAACTGCACAAGAATGAGATCATATTTGAGGTGAAAGATCAGTAGTACGGTACCTGCGCATCACTGTTTTGCAACGCCCACAATCTTTGCATAACTACGATTAATGCAAAATGTGTGCTGCCGGTATACTGTATTTACAAATATTTGAAATCCTTACCATGCAGGCATGTACGGATCTTGAACTTTAAACTATGAGTATTTATAATTGTGAAATTATTATAAAAAAGAGAGAGAGATACTGGTCAAAAAGAGCTATTTATTATATAATAACGGCATAAAATGTCGGAAAAATTTATAAACGCCGGTGTATAATTCCGGTGGACGGCAAACAAAAGAGTCTTAGGAGGACATAGGGAAATGGCAGTAGTAAAAGAATTAATCCGCACAGAAGAGAATGGAGCAATCAGCTTTGGTGATTATGAGCTTGCACAGAAGTCTAAATTATCAGACTATCAGCATCAGGGCGATATGTATAAAGTGAAAACTTTCAAGGAGATTACCAAGCTCGAGAGAAACGGAATGTTCGTTTACGAATCAGTTCCGGGAACTGCAGTATTTAATCTTACACAGAGTGAAGCACAGATGGACTTCCATGTAGAAGGACCAGAAGACGCTCAGATTACAGTTGAGATGGAACCAGACACAGAATACGAAGTATTTATCGAGCAGGCAAGCACAGGCAAGATGAAAACAAACCTGGGCGGCAAGCTCTCCTTTAGTGTGGAACTTGGCAATGCTGCAAGAGTAGAAGTAAAGATTGTAAAATGCTAAAAAATAAAAAGACTGTATATTTTTGCCAGGAGTGCGGATATGAATCTGCGAAATGGATGGGACAGTGCCCGGGATGCAAGTCCTGGAATACTTTTGTGGAGGAAACAGTTTCCACTAAGAAATCCTTATCCTCTGGCATAACGAAATCATCAGAGAAAAGACAGGAGCCGGTGATCCTTAAGGACATCAGCCTGTCTGAAGATGAACGACAGACAACTAAAATTGGCGAACTTGACAGGGTGCTGGGCGGCGGTATCGTCCCCGGCTCCCTTGTTTTAGTAGGAGGGGATCCGGGAATTGGAAAGTCTACTTTGCTTCTGCAGGTGTGCAGAAATCTGGCAGAGAAGCAGGTTTCTGTTCTCTATATTTCCGGTGAGGAGTCTCTGCGTCAGATTAAACTGAGAGCCAACCGTATCGGGCAGTTCAATGATAAGATGCAGCTTTTATGCGAGACAAATCTGGAAGTGATCCGAGAGGTGATCGAACGCAAGAAACCAGATGTGGTAGTGATCGACTCTATTCAGACGATGTTCCATGAAGATGTAAGCTCTGCACCGGGAAGCGTTTCTCAGGTAAGAGAATCCACCAATATCTTGATGCAGATCGCCAAGGGAATGGGTGTATCCATTTTTATCGTAGGTCATGTGACGAAAGAGGGAAATGTGGCAGGGCCGAGAGTTTTGGAGCATATGGTAGATACCGTGCTTTACTTCGAGGGTGATCGACATGCTTCTTATCGTATTCTGCGTGCAGTGAAGAATCGTTTTGGATCTACCAATGAGATTGGTGTGTTTGAGATGTGCAACACGGGACTGGAAGAGGTGAAAAATCCGTCTGAGTTCCTGCTGAATGGCAGACCGGAGGATGCATCAGGATCAGTTGTGGCATGTTCTATGGAAGGAACCCGCCCGATTCTGGTAGAAATCCAGGCACTGGTATGTCAGAGTAATTTTGGCATTCCGAGACGTACTGCAGTAGGAACGGATTTTAACAGAGTGAACCTTCTTATGGCTGTGCTGGAGAAGAAAGTAGGGATTCATTTGGCTGCATCAGACGCTTATGTGAATATTGCGGGTGGAATGAAGATGACAGAACCTGCCATTGACCTGGGAATCTGCCTGGCAATTGTATCTAGTGCGAAGGACATTGTAATCCCGGATAATGTGATGGTATTTGGCGAGATAGGTCTGAGCGGCGAGATCCGTGCAGTTAGCATGGCAGGACAGCGTGTACAGGAAGCAAAGAAACTGGGATTTGAGACAGTGATGCTTCCAGAGGTATGCAGGTCTTCTGTTGGTAATGTAGAAGGGATTAATCTGGTTTATGTGTCACAGATCCGTGATGCGATCAGTTATATTATGAGAAAATAAATTTGAAGAACTATATGGATAATTTTGGGCGGATATTTATATGAAGCAGAAATTATCCATATATACTGTAAGGGCTTTACTTTAGATATGTGGAGCGTTACCATAAATATAGTATGAGGAGAAAGAGTTATGGCAGGTGGGATTGATACAGTGATTTTTGATATGGATGGTGTAATCTTTGACTCTGAGACACTTGTATTGAGTTCATGGAAGGAAGTGGCAGATCGTCACAGCATTAAAAATGTTGAAGCGGCATGTCATGAGTGTCTGGGGACAAACAGTGTTGTAAGTAAAAAGATTTTTCTGAGACACTATGGTCAGGAGTTTCCGTATGATAAGTATAAAGCAGAGATGGCAGAAGTGTTTTTTAGTCATGCTTCAGACGGAAGACTGGCCAAGAAACCAGGAGTTGAGGAATTGCTGAAATATCTGAAAGAAAATGGATTCAAAGTCGGACTTGCCAGTTCTACACAGGAGGCAACAGTGCGCAGACAGATTTCGGAAGGGGGATTGCTGAACTATTTTGACCAGATCATTGGTGGAGACATGGTCAAACGCAGCAAACCAGAGCCGGATATCTTTCTGGAAGCATGCAGACGCCTGAATTCAGAACCAGAGAAATGCTATGTAATAGAAGATTCTTATAATGGAGTCAGAGCTGCGCATGCTGCCGGAATGCACCCGATCATGGTGCCAGACCTGATGGAACCGACGGATGAGATGCGAGGACTTGCGGAAAATATTTTTGAGTCACTTTATGATGTTATAAAATACTTGAAATAAAAAAGTTTGTCAAATTATGAAATTAACTGTTGACATTAGTCATCTCTGGTGTTATATTAGTTGAGCTGTCGGAAATAATTGTTTCTTGAAAAGAGACAATTCAAATAGATTTCTGAAAGAAAAAAGAAATTTTAAAAAGTGCTTGACAACTTAAAACAAACGTGTTAAAGTAATCAAGTCGCTTGAACAGAGCCGACAATCACTGATCTGGAGAACAGTTCGGAAAGCCGAAAGAGTTCGAAAAACTTTGAAAAAACTTGAAAAAAGTGCTTGACAAAGAAAAAGAGATGTGATAAAGTAAACAAGCTGTCGCAAGACAGACAACCTTGATAACTAAACAGTGAAACACATACGATTCTCGAAAATTCTTTACATTTTTAAGAACGGTTGAATAAACCAAAAACAGTAAAAACGAGAGATAACTAAGCTAGTTGGTTG
>NZ_JAHLQG010000012.1 GCF_018919065.1 Blautia sp. MSJ-9
TTTCCTTCCAGTGCTTTTTCTTTTTTTCCGTATATGCGGTTGCCAGCCAGCTTAATCGCCATATGTAATGCCGAAGTACCCGAAGTTAACGCAACTGCATATCCGCAGCCGATAATCTCCGGAATTTCTTTCTCGATTACCTCAATATTTCCACCGGCAGTAGTCATCCAATTTGTGTCATAAGCTTCCTGCATATACCGAAGTTCTTCTCCATGCATTGTAGGAGATGCCAGCCATATTTTCTTATCAAATGGTATCCATTTCGTTTCTTTATACATTCTTCTCTTTCTCCTGCATTCCAGAAAGATCTTCCACATCTATATAATCCATTTTCGGTGTTTCAATCTCTGGCAGTGAATCCAGTAATTTTATATGTTTGTGGTACATATTCAGTAATTCAGTTTTAAACTTACTGACATCCAGAAGAGCACTGTTATAATCTCTTTGAAGGCTTTCAAATTTTGTTTCCGCTGTACTGATTATGTTATGAGCCTCTTTTTTCGCATCTTCCACGATCTGTCTGGCAATTCTTTCCTGTTCCTGATGAAACAGTTCTGTCTCATTTTTAATTTCTTCTGCCTTTTGATTCGCTTCTGTGACAATCATCTCACTCATTCTCTGAGCATTCAGAATCGCATCCTGAATGGTTTTCGGATCAGCCTCAGAATTGTTTTCATTCCTTAAGATTTCAAGCTGTCTTTCGAGTTCTATGACTTTCTGTTCCAGTTCTACATTCTTATCCTGAAATTCAACCCTGTCTGTTCTCTCTCTGTCCACCGTATTATTAAGACGTTCAATCTCACCATTTAAATCTGTGATCTGTCCTTCCCATTTTCCCTGTCTCTTTTCTACGATTTCCATTTCGGATTCCAGTCTCGCTATATAATCATCTACATCTGCTTTGTTATATCCTATAAAAGAATTTCGAAATATTGGTTTACTCTGATTATCTGTGCTCATTTTTTATCCTTCCTGCCAGTTATTTCTCATCGGAATGTTTCTTTTCCCATTGTTCCCATTCTTTCTGACGTTCTGTTTTCTCATTATGTCTGTGTTCTGTCCCATGGCTTCCATGGTATCCATCTCCATGGTAATATCCATAACTCTTATTTTTCTTCAGTTCTTTCACACTGTTTACCACGCATCCCATGATCTCCATTCCTGATTTCTTCAACCTGGAAAGTGCATCTCTGATTTCTTCCATGCCGGCCTTGTCAAATCCAACAACCAGAAGTGCAATATCCGCAAGCTGATTCAGACTCATGGTATCTGCAACCTGTCCGACTGGTGCGGTATCCATAAGAAGTACATCATACCCTTCATGCAAATGACTGACCAAATCCAATAATGCATCGTCCAGTGGTACCGGCTTTCTTTCCAGAACAGATGGCAGGATATCCAGATTTCCGGTAAGTTTCGTAATCGCTTCTTCAGTTGAAGTCTCTCCTCTGTATAAAGCATTCAGAGAATGTTCATACTCCACTTTATTCAGAAACAGACCTCCCAATTTTGGATTTCTGGTATCGAAATCAATCAAAAGAACCTTCATTCCAAGTTCCGCCAGCTGAACTGCCAGATACGCGGTGACTGTTGTTTTCCCCTCATTTTTGGCAGCAGATGTGACATAAATACATGGGTGATCCATTGTTTTTATGCGATTCTTCAAAATATGAGCTGTTGAAACATAATTATCAAGAATATCAGAACCTGCCCAGTCATCTTCGCCTGTTAATATGAGATTTCTTTTTTTTCTGAAAAATCCTTTTTCCTCTGGTATCTCTCCAAGAATTTCCAGTCCAAACAATCGCTCCATATCTGAAGTTTTCAGTAACGTCGGACTCAATAAAAGCATGATCACTGACAATCCTACGCCAAACGCCATTCCCAGGACAGCCATATATACCCACATAGAAGCATTCAGGCTTCCACCTATCAGGTACTGTGACTTCGGCTGATTGATAACAGAAACATTCCCTATCTTCAGCGTTTCCACCAGAATATTCGGTGCCACCTCCATAATCGCATTCAGAATCTCTATCCCTTCTTGTGCACTTCGCCAATACAGGGTGATTTCTATTACCTGCGTTTTATTGTATTGCTCCATAATGAGATTGTTATAGATATCCTTCGTAGAAACTCCCATCAGATTCAGTCTCTCTACTGCCGCATCAAGTACCTTATCACTTTTCATGACGAATATAACAGAATCTACCATATCCTCCGCCAGATAAATATCTGTAGAGTTAGGGTCATTGGACTGCGTGGTAAATAATCCATTTTCATTCTGGGAAGTAACCGCGATTGCTGCTTTTATCGCATAGGATTTACTCATCTCTCCTCTCATATAAGAAACTACTGATAATGCAATTCCCAATATCAGTCCAATGCCTGTACATAAAACAATAAGAAGCAAATGTTTTCGTACTGCATATATAACATCTATTAACTGTAGCTGTTTTCGCTCATATCTTCCATGCTCTTTTCCTGAAGCAGTATTATTATATTTCTCTTTATTATCTTTCTCCTCTGCCAACGCTTACTGCTCCTCTCTTTCTGCTTTTCTTTGTTTATTTTTTTTGATCAAAACTATTATTAGTATAAACAAACCAAGAGCAAATCCTGCTGTTGCAAATAATGCTCCGATATCAGCGGTTGTCCAACGCTCAAATGTAAATGTCTGGATTTCAGTCTTATCTTCAACTGAAATCTTCTGCTCCTCTTTTCCACTGATCACTACCATGTAATCTCCTGGCTCCAGCCCTTCAATTGTCGTTTCAAGACCGGTTGTATTCCAGGACTTAATTACATTCTTCTCGGAATCATACAGTCCAATATTGACATCCGATACCTGACCGCGGAAAATTTTATCCCGCACGCCTATGGAAATTCGAATCAGACGATTGGTAAGTTCTATTTCCGTACTGCTGTTTCCGTCAATCAGACCTTCACTGTTAACAGTAAATGTATGATCACCATAGTCCATCTGGTAATCTTCTACTGCTTTCGTTTGTTTAATATGATACTTTGTGTTCTTCTTCAGATTAGAGATCGTAAAGCGTCCCTGTTTGTCTGTTTCAAACTTATCTACTGTCTTTCCGTCATCTGTACTCAATGTAAAGCGGGCGCCGGAAATATATGTCGTGTCATATAAAGCATCTTTTAAAATCACATTTACTGATGTCATTTCTTCGGAAACCGCTGTTATTTCAGAATCACTTGTATCACTCTTACTTCTTAATTCCACCGAGGTATCCGCTGTATTCAGCGCATAATATTTCGGTGCTTTCGTCTGTTTCAATGTATAATTGCCAAGGTATAATTCCTGGCTTTCCGCATATCCATTCTCATCTGTCTTAATGGTATCTACAATATCTCCTTCCTTATATCTGGTCGTTCCGTCTTTCGTAATAATGTTCTCAGCAGCAATCACATTAAATTCTGCCCCGGATACTGATTCCCCACTGTCCCTATCATTCAACTGCATACGGATAATATTTTTTGATGGAGTTAAAGATACAGTGACAATGTACGGCTCATCCCAGTCATATGACTGATCTACCGTAAATTCCGTGTTTTCCCCCACATCATACCCATCAATTTTAGAAAGGCAATGTAGATAATAGCTACTGAGTGGTATTCTTTCCGGTAAGTAGAAAGTACCACTTTCATCTGTCTGATATTTTTTATAATCTGTTTTCTTAGGATAATATGTGCTCAGAACCTGTAAAGCAGAATTCGTACCATATAGTTCAAATTCTATTCCTTTTGTCTTTATAGTACGGTTAGTTTCACCATCCACTGTCTGAACTAATATGGCTGCTTTATCCGTTCCATCTCCATTTCCAGCACCAGGATCTGGATCTATATATTTTTCTTTATCTTCCTCACCATCACCTTCTCCACCAGCATTTCCTCCTCCACTTCCATCCTTTTCGCTTCCTTTTCCCTGTTTCCAGGAATCACCTTCTTCATCGTCTACCTGGCCATAAGCATGATTTCCACCACCAGGATCCTCATCATTAAACTGTTCATAGCTGTCCCCCAAGTCCTTATCCACATAATCCTCATCCGGAATACGGACCAGATACAGTATCAGAAGCAGCATGACAAGAAGCACACACAGCAACAGTCCTACCATGCTGTCTGCCAGCGGCTGCCAGTAATTTATCTCTTCATTGTTTTTATTTAATTTTTTCATCCTTTATTCCTGTTCTGTTGCTGTCTCAAATGCCTCTATACTCATTGGTTTATAGAAATAATATCCCTGACCGTATACACATCCTGCTTTTTTCAGATTTGTGATCTGTTCTGTATTTTCGATTCCTTCTGCCATCAGCTCAATATTTAATTTTCTCGCCTGTTCGAAATAAGAAGCAATTTCGTTATCTTTATCTTCTGCAAGGAAACGAAGATCCAGCTTCAACGCATCCGTTTCCATATTTTCCAGCATATTGACAGAGATGTAATCTCCGTCAAATCCGTCCATGATAACCTTAAATCCAAGGCGTCTCAGTTCTCCCGCTACTTCCACAGTCGTTTCTTCACTCTGTGTATAGGCATTCTTGGCAATCTCCAGTTCCAGGGCTCTCGGCGGGATTCTGTACTTCTCCAGCATCTGTCTGAAGAATCCCACAATATCAATTGCCATGATATCTGTTTTGGAAAGGTTTACAGAAACCGGTACAGGACGGATTCCTGCATCGATCCATTTACGGATAGTCTTACACACAGATTCCCATACATAAGCATCCAGCTTGGTGATAAATCCATTTTTCTCCAGAACCGGAAGGAAAGATCCAGGCTGTAATACACCCAATGTTGGATGATTCCAGCGGACCAGAGCTTCCGCGGCTGCAAATTTTCTGGTATTAATATCCACTCTCGGCTGTAAATAGAAGGTAAATTCACCCTTTTTCAAACCTTCTCTGATCTGCGGCATCAAAAGCTGTTCATTAGCACTGCCACCCGTGACTGCCTGTCCTCCCGGTGCTGACAGGGAATATCCCGGATTCTTAGGGATTCTGTCCAGTCGGCTCAGGATTTTCTTTATGTCTGCATCCTGTTTCTTTCTGCTCTGTTCTTCCACAGACGGAATTACAAATTTATGGAAACTGTCAATAAACATCCCATATTCTCTGAGCATGGTATTCCATATCATACGGTACAGAATGTTAAACAGAATAGAAAGGATAACGCCTGAAATAGAGGTATAGAATGCGGTCTTGATACCACCAAGCAATACGCTTACACTTTCCAGAGCTGCATCTACGGAACTGAATCCGATTCCGCTGATACCTGTGATCAGACCAATAAATGTTCCCAGAATTCCAAGTCCTGTCAAGGCTCCCGGAATCTGCAGAATCAGTCCCTGCCAGGTTCGAAGCGAGAGAACATCTTCACTGATGTACTCTTCAATACCGCTTACGATCTCTTCCTGTTCTTTCTGTGCTTCTGCTTTTGCCTTATAGCTTCGAAACAGTTCATCCAGAGTTTTCTGTCTGAACAGATATTCCAGTTTAAATACTCCGATCCAGTTCTCTGTTGACTGGACATCCAGGGTCTGCTCAATGTTGTGACGCCCTGTTTTAAATCCGAAACTGTACATCATTGCCGGAAAAAGTCCCATTGCAAATCCCAGAAATGTGATAAAGCACATCACAGCCAGTACTAACATCGACAGTGTATCCGGAGCCAGACTGAATAGCAGACCGCCTGCAAGCAAAAGTAATGCGCCTGTCCCAATAATAATTTTTCTCATATATATTCTCCTGTTTTCTCGGTATTCTATTTTCTTTAACGTCCCTTAGCTTTTCGCTATGTTCTGTGCTTCACCTCTTTATGCACTGGCACTCCTGACATTAAAGCTGCTCTTTTCTTTTTCATGACAGACGTTTTCGTAATGATACGTCGGTACGATCTCTGCGACCATCTCTTTTATCTCATCTGTTTCACGATAACTTGCCTCATCCAGCTGTATCAGCTTCTGTTTAAACCATTCATCGTTCATTTCAATGGGTTTTCCGATATGTATCAGTTTATTTTCCGTACTCTGCATTCCTTCTTCTGCCATCAGAAGCTCTTCATATATTTTTTCGCCCGGACGCAGACCTGTATATTCGATTTTGATATCAATGTCCGGTCTCAGACCTGACATACGGATCAGATTTCTCGCCATGTCATCTATCCGGACAGGTTCTCCCATATCCAGAATATAAATTTCACCACCTGCTGCATAATAGGAAGCCTGCAATACCAGGGATACAGCTTCCGGTATAGTCATAAAATATCGAATAATATTTTTGTCCGTTACTGTCACAGGACCGCCCTGCGCGATCTGTTTCTTAAATAACGGGATCACACTTCCGTTACTTCCCAGCACATTTCCAAAACGCACTGCTACGAAATTGGTATTTTTGTACTGGCGGTTAAGCATCTGGATGATCATTTCACAGATTCGCTTCGACGCACCCATAATGTTGGTGGGATTAACTGCTTTATCTGTCGAGATCAGAACGAATTTCCTGACATCTGCCCTTGCCGCTGCCACTGCGGTCTTATAAGTTCCCATTACATTATTCTTTATCGCTTCATTTGGACTGTCTTCCATAAGCGGTACATGTTTATGGGCAGCTGCATGAAAAACGATCTCCGGATGGTATTTCTGCATAATGTCATTGATCCTGTTTGTATTACGCACGGATCCTATCAGAACGTCCAGTTTCATATCCGGATATTTTCTCTTCAGCTCCTGCTGGATTTCATATGCATTATTTTCATAAATATCAAAAATAATCAGCTGTCCCGGTTCATTGGCTGCAATCTGTCTGCACAGTTCGCTACCAATCGAACCTCCTCCACCGGTTACCAGAATCGTCTTTCCTTTGATACCGGCTAATACTTCTTTATTATTTACCTGCAATTGTTCCCTTCCCAGAAGATCCTGCATTTTTACTTTACGGAGCTGGTTCAGGTTTACCTCATTGCTTACCAGTTCATAAAGCGTAGGAACTGTCTGAAGTTTACATCCAGTTTCTCTGCAGATATTCAATATTTCCTGCCTGTCTGCGCCAAATGCTGACGGTATCGCGAAAATAATATCATCAATCTTATAAAACTTTACCGCTTCCGGAATATCATATCTGTTTCCTACGATTGGAACACCATCGATATCCTGTCCTGCCTTCTCCGGATCATCATCAATAAGGCAAAATACCTGCATTCCTTTTGAAGGTTTCCTGTGCAATTCTTCCACAAAACTTCTGCCAACTTCTCCGGCACCAACTATCAATATCCTGTCTGTCTTTTTCATTCGTTTCTCTCTGCCTGTACCCTTTGTATCTCTGTTTTTACTACATTCTCTGCATATGTCAAACAGATAAAATCATCTGCTTTCGCTATATAACTCTACATTGAATAACTGCTCTGCAGTCGATTCGGTTAAAGTTCGATTTTCGTCTACTTTCCCATAGTGCATTTTCATTGTAACAAACCGCTTTTCACAGAACTGTCACACTTCACTCTTTTACAACAAAAAAAGACCAAAAATCACTTTTACTGTAATCTTTGATCTTTCGGGATATGTACTGTAACTATTGTACCTTCTCCAATTTTGCTCTTTATTTCAACAGATGCCCCGCACATTGCATACAATCGCTGTTTTACATTCTGTATTCCTACATGAATTTTTCCATCCTGCGGCATTTGTTCAGGGTCAAAACCTATTCCATCATCAGCGACTTCTATCTCAAAGTAATCTTCCTTCTCCCTTGTAGATAAGGTCAGCGTACCACCATCTTCCTTCCCGCAGATTCCATGCTTCACTGCATTTTCTACCAGTGGCTGAATGGATAATGCAGGCACCAGAAATTCTGTAGCTTCAATATCATATCTGATATTGAGATCCTCATCAAACCGCATCTTCTCAAGATTCAGGTAAGCTCTTACATGCTCCAGTTCCTCACTGAAAGAAACCGGTGTATTCCGCTTTACAGATTCCAGAATATGTTTCAGATAGTCCAAGAAATCACTGATTGCTTCCTTCGCAAGTTCTACATCCTTATCACACAAATGATAAATCGTATTCAGGCAGTTATACATAAAATGCGGCCGTATCTGGCTGATCATAATAGAGACTCGCATATTGGCAGCCTCCTGTTCTTTTCTTGCCAGATTCTTATTCTGTTCTGCCGTTGATGTCACGAACATAAGAATTGCCGAAATACTCAGCGCAATATCATTCAGCGAAATACCATAATAAAAAATCAATACGACAGCCGATGCAAACGGAAGAACAAGATACGACAACATCGCTATAAAGATTCCTTTTTCAAGTTTCTTTCTATATTGAATAATCAGCGACAAATCCAATACCATTCCACACATCGGAATCAATAACGAAATGATGTGTCCCGGAGCTCTGTGATAATAGTTTTCAGCATCAATATAATAATACAGATGAGTAAACTGCGATATAATCGTCATGACGCTCGCAAAAACTGTAATAAAATAAACTGCCAAAATCCTTTTTCGAGGAACGGACTGAACAATTTTTTCGGGCTTTGATACGCTGCTTCCCTTTAAGTATTTTTTTGTCAGGTATTTTCTCCATTCTCCGATTTCCGGAAACAGATAACAGCAGACATATCCGTGAAAAAAGAACAAAAGAATGTCATTTAAAATAAAAGCACCAAAATTACTTACTCTCACCATCACTGCTGCTGTCTTTCCTGCTGCACCACGATAGCCCCACGCAAAAGTATCACTGACCAGCAGCAGAGCACTGCCTGACAGAAAACATATCAGCCAGCGCCTTTTTTCTTTGTCAAAAGTGCTGCTTATAAACATACAATAAGCCGCAATCAGGCAAAAAATAGCCCCCCACAAAAGCAACGCAACATGAATAGACTGTCTGTCAAACATTATCCTCTTAACCCCCCCCCACTTTCTTTTTGCCTGTCTGTCCTTACTCAGCTCCCCGTTCGTAAATTCAGCCCAGCTATATTGCGCCATATACTCTCCCCGGTATTTATTGATGGCATAAAGTTTCCCCTGACACCAGTCAAAATAATCGCACTCTATTTTTTCAATACAAACTCTGGATTTTCCTCTTGTATTCTCAACAATATCATCACATTTCAGCGTCTTCAATGTATCGGACATATCTTTTTTCATATTACTCAAATAACTGGCGTGCTGATCATTCTGCCACAATGCAGCCATAATCTCCGCATTTGTACAATATGCCCCATTCCTGTCTACAAGATACGCAAACATCTCTTTTGTCTTATCATACTTAAATGTAACCGGATTTCCATCCACATATATCTCAAAATTTCCAAAAGTACGGACCATCACCCGTTTCCGTGAAGCCTGTACAACCGGGTACCTGAGATAATCCAACTCTTTTCTGACCTTCTTCGTCGTGATTGGTTTCATCAGATATCCACTTACATGCATATCCAAAGCATCTTCCCTGTAATCCCCATATCCTGTCGCAAAAATAATATTAACGGCAGGATTTATCAGCTTCATCTCCTTCGCAATCTCTACTCCACTCATATTTCGCAGCTGAACATCCAGAAACACAACATCACAGATATTTGATCTGTAAAATTCCAGTGCCTCTGATGCCTTGCGAAAACTATAAACTTCCGCTGAAGGCTCCGCTTCCCCTATCGCATGAACCAGACCCTCAAGCGCAATTTTCTCATCATCCAACGCAAGTATTTTCATTTCTTCTTATATGATAACCCCAAAGCCGTTATCACCATTTCCTCCTCTGCCATTCCCAATGTTGCACGAAACAATTACTCCGTTCCCGGTAATAAATGTCAAACTTCCATCAGACTCAAAACTTCCTGTTCACATACTCCTTAATCGCATCCGCAGACCGATTCAACACCAGCTCCTCCGGAAAATCCAGCTTCGTAAGCAATTTCCTTGCCAGATCAAACTCCCCGATCAGCAAATCAAAATGCGCATCACTGTCCATTACCACCGGAACCCGATACTTCTTACACAAATTCAACATCACTGTATCATTCTCCACCGCATTCTCACGATTACAATCCGGATCCAGCGAATGATTATTCAACTCCAGAACCTTCCCATACTCCTTCGCACCCTGCACAAGCGCCTCATAATCAATCTCATATCTCCCATCATCCGGATGCCCGATAATATTCACATACGGATTCTTCATCACATTCAGATACCCTTCCGTATTCTCCAACTTAGAAGCCGGCTTCATACAAGGAATATGCAGACTCGCAACCACCACATCCATCTTAGAAAGCGTCCGCTCCGACAAATCCACAGACCCCTGCGCATCCAGAATATTCACCTCAGATCCAAGCAGCAGCTCAATCCCATACATCTGTCTCGGCACAACCTTAAGATTATCAAAATAATACTTATGACAAGTCCCCGGCATCATCGGTGCATGCTCCGTAATCCCAAGCACCTCAAGCCCCTTCTCAGAAGCCGCCTTAGCCATCTCCCTCAGCGAACAATACGCATGCCCGCTAGCCACCGTATGTGTATGCAAATCCAACACAGAATTATATCTCATAATACCTCTCTCCTCATTCGTACAAATATTTCACTTCATTATACGTCCATCCCCTTACATTCCACAAGTAAATTTTATTTTACATCCAACACCCCGCAAGGATTTTGCATAAAATGCAAAATCCTGAGACATACCGCCCCTTTCCACTGCCAACAACCAGCGCAGAAAAATAGTTTATTTCGTGTGCATTTGCAGGATACTTAGATATTCTTAGGTATCAAAAATCCGCGTTATGAGAAGAAAAGTCCTCTGTCTGAGCGCCAGCGAGTAATCCAGACTTTTCTTCTCATGCTTTTAGCGGATTTTCGATACCTTAGAATATCTTAGTATCCGAAACCGCACACGAAATAAACTATTTTTCTGCGCGTCCCTCCCACCAGACGAAAAAAAACAGAGCCCGCAATCCCGCGAGCCCTGCAATTTTTTTCTCCAAAGAGGAATAATTCACATATTATTTTACGATAAAGGATTTTCTCTTACTTACAACATCAAAGATAACCGCTGCCAGCAGAACCAATCCTTTAACAACCTTCTGAATATTCTGGTCAATACCCATAATACTCATACCTAAGTTCAAAACACCCATCAAAAGAGCACCAATAATAACACCCGGAACAGTACCAGTTCCACCATAAGCAGAAGCACCACCAATGAAACAGGAACCAATCGCATCCATCTCGAAGTTCGTACCAGCCTGAGGGTTAGCAGAATTCAGACGAGCCATAGTAACCATACCTGCGATAGCAGCCAGAAGACCCATATTCAGGTAAGCCAGGAAATAAACCTTATTAGTATTGATACCAGAAAGCTTAGTAGCCTTCTCATTACCACCAACTGCATAGAAATAACGACCTGTAGTTGTCTTAGAAGCAATATATGTATAGATTGCAATGATAACTGCTACCCAGATCAGAGAATTCGGAATACCTTTGTACTGAGCCAGACGGAACATAAATGCAAGGATAACTGCACAGATCAGAACCATCTTGATTGCTGTACCGCCAAAAGCCTCTACACTGTAGCCTTTCTTTGCACGATCTGCACGATTCTTAAGAACAAGTAAAACATATACAACACATACAATAACACCAACTACGAAACAAAGAACATTAAATCCTTCTTTTCCAAACGGATCAGGAATATAATTGTTGAACAGTGCCAGATAAGAATCAGGCATTGGTGCCAGTGTCTGTCCCTGAAGAACTACGTTTGAAAGACCACGGAAAGCAAGCATACCTGCCAGAGTTACGATAAACGGAGGGATTCGAACATAAGCAATCCAGAATCCCTGCCAAGCGCCGATTGCAATACCTGTAATCAGCATAACCAACATTGTAAGATATGGATTCATATTATTGAGAACCATCATCTTACCACCAACTGCTGCAACGAAACATACAACAGAACCAACAGAAAGGTCGATGTTACCACCTGTTAAAATACAGAACAACATACCAGTTGCAAGGATAAATACATAAGCATTCTGTGCTACAAGGTTGTTAACGTTCTGTGGAAGAAGCATAACACCTTTGGTGTTTGCCGTAAACATGATGACTACCAAAACCAGTACGATCACCATGGTATATTTCTTTAATACCTCTGAAAAACTAAGCTTTTTCTCCATCTTCTTTACGCTCCTTTTCCTGATTTTACGATCTTGGACATGATCAGCTCGGAGGTTGCCTCTTCTTTGCTGACTTCACCGACGAACTTGCCCTCATTCATGATATAGATTCTGTCTGACATTCCAAGAACTTCCGGAAGTTCAGAAGAAATCATGATAACAGATTTTCCTGCTGCTACCAGATCGTTAATAATACAGTAAATTTCGTATTTCGCACCTACGTCGATACCACGGGTAGGCTCATCCAGAATCAGAATATCCGGTTCTGCAAACATCCACTTCGCAAGAAGGACTTTCTGCTGGTTTCCACCACTTAAGTTACCTACATTCTGCTCTACAGACGGACATTTTGTTTTCAGTTTCTTTCTGTATTCCTCAGCTATCGCATACTCTTTATCTGCGTCGATAACCTGTCCATTGCTGATTCCCTTCATATTTGCAAGGGATGTATTCATTTTGATGGATTTGGAAAGGATCAGTCCGTTTCCTTTTCTGTCCTCTGTAACATAAGCAAGTTTATTATCAATTGCTTCCTGTACAGTATCCAGTTTCACTTCTTTTCCGTTGATAAACACCTGACCGGAAATTTTGGTTCCGTAGCTCTTTCCGAAGATACTCATCGCAAGCTCTGTACGTCCTGCACCCATCAGTCCGGAAATACCTACTACTTCTCCTTTATGAATCTTAAATGATACATTATCTACCACTTTTCGCTCTGAGTACAGTGGATGGTAAACAGTCCAGTTCTTTACTTCCATGGAAACGTCTCCTATCTTTACGTCAGGACGTCTCGGGAAACGGTCTGTCATCTCACGGCCAACCATACCCTGAATGATACGCTGCTCTGAGAAGTCATCTTTCTTCTTATCCAGAGTCTCAATCGTAGAACCGTCACGGATAACGGTAATCTTATCTGCAACGTATGAAATTTCATTTAATTTGTGAGAAATGATGATAGATGTCATTCCCTGTTTCTTAAATTTCAGCAACAGATCCAGCAGTGCCTTGGAGTCATCCTCATTTAAGGAGGCTGTCGGTTCATCCAGAATCAGAAGTTTGGCATTCTTTGCCAGCGCCTTTGCAATCTCTACCAGCTGCTGCTTACCTACACCAATATCCTTGATCAAAGTTCTGGAGGACTCCTCCAGTCCTACTATTTTTAAATATTTATCTGCTTCTCCATAAGTCTCGTTCCAGTTGATGGAGAATGATTTTCCTCTTTCATTGCCCAGGTACATGTTCTCACCAATTGTCATATACGGGATCAGCGCCAGTTCCTGGTGAATGATTACGATTCCTTTTTCTTCGCTGTCTTTAATCGTGTTAAATTTACAGATCTCACCATTATAGATAATATTGCCTTCATAAGTTCCATACGGATAAATACCACTTAATACATTCATCAGTGTAGATTTTCCGGCTCCATTTTCACCTACCAGCGCATGGATCTCGCCTTCTTCTACCTGAAGATTTACGTTGTCCAGTGCTTTTACACCTGGGAAAGTTTTGGTGATATTTTTCATTTCCAAAAGTATCTTAGCCAACTTCTATTTCCCTCCCTTTTTTATAAAAGAATCCTGCCTGCGGCGGGTTAACTTAGAGCGTGTTTGAAAAATACTTTCTGCATTGCAGAAATGATTTTTCAAACACACTCTGGTAAATACAGGCGGGAATTATCCCCGCCTGTAATATAAAATACTTTTTATTACTGGATCTGATCTTCTGTGTAGTATCCGGAGTCGATCAGCATTTCTTTGTAGTTGTCAACAGTAACAACAACCGGGTCGCAAAGGTATGTTGGGATAACGCCTGTGCCGTTGTCATAGGATTCTGTATCGTTAACTTCCGGTTCTTCACCTTTCATGATAGCGTCAACCATATCAACTACTGCAGATGCAAGAGCACGTGTATCTTTGAATACTGACATAGCCTGTTTTCCAGCTACAAGGTTTTTAACGTTTGGTGTATCACAGTCCTGACCGGTGATGATCGGATATTCTCCAGTGTAGGAAGCTGCAAGTGCATTTTCTACACCAAGTGCTGTAGAGTCGTTGGAGCAGAGAACTGCGTCAAGGTTTGTTCCGTCTGAGTAGTTACCAGCAATGATTGTATCCATTCTGTCCTGAGCTTTTGCACTGTCCCAGTTAGCAGTTGCAACCTGCTCGAACTCTGTCTGACCGGATTTAACTACCAGTTTGCCTTCATCGATGTATTTCTGAAGTACATCCATTGCTCCGCCGAAGAAGAAGTTACAGTTGTTATCACCAGGATCACCTGTGAATAATTCGATATTGAATGGTCCGTCCTGATTGTCAAGATCAAGTGCATCTACTAAGTATTCGCCCTGTTTCTGACCTACTTTGTAGTTATCAAATGTTGCATAGTAGGAAACTGCGTCTGAGTTCATAAGCAGACGGTCATAGGAGATAACCGGAATTCCTGCTTCTTTTGCCTGTTTCAGTGGCTCGCCAAGGCTGCTTCCGTCGATAGATGCTACAACCAGAAGGTCACATCCGTTTGCTACCTGGTTCTCAAGCTGTGAAACCTGTGTGCTTACATCGTTGGATGCATACTGAAGGTCTACTTCGTAGCCAGCTGCTTCCAGCTCTTTCTTCATGTTCTCGCCATCCTGATTCCATCTCTGAAGGTCCTTGGTAGGCATTGTAACACCGATCAGTTTCTTGTCATCCGCTTTAACAGCTACACCCGGGATGACTACCATTCCAGCTACCATTGATGCGCAAAGGATTGCAGATACCAGTTTCTTTTTCATTGTAAAAACCTCCGTTTCTTTTTTTACGTTTCTCACGTTTTCTTGATGATGTTACTATAGCACACGGAAGTCTGGACTTGGTTGGCAAGAAACAAGACATTTTAAGAAAAATAAAAATGCCCTGCATAGAACAGGACATTTTTGTTACAAAAAAGTGCTAGAAGGAAGTAGCTGATTTACGCAGTAAATCCGCGGATTCCGAATGTTTGCAGAATTGCGGGAGCTGCCTAGCAGCGGAGCAATTCGTCAGTATCGTAACTCCCCCAAAACCTCAGCTATAATCCGCATTCAGATAAACTTCGTCTCTTCGGTGAAAACCACCGTCAATGATTACTTTGTCTATATTCTCTTTTGTCACCGCAATTGGTTCAAGGATTCTGGACGATACATCATAAGTTCCGTCGTTTACAGTCTCTGTCACGCCTTCCAGCTCGGAAGGGTCTTTGCCGCTTCCGATCTCCACCGCATATTTCGCAGCTTCTCTTGCAAGATCTTCGATTGGCTTAAATGCAGTCATGTACTGCGTTCCCTCTACGATTCTCTGGCAGGCAGCCAGATCTCCATCCTGTCCCACGACAATTACATCTCCCGCCATCTGGTTCTCTGCAAGCACCTCCACGACCTGACTGGCAATATCATCATTTCCACACATGATGCCTTTGACATGCGGATATTTCTCCAGTGCTTCTTCCATATATCCTTCCGCCAGTTCTGCCATCCATCCTTCACAGTTTGCTTCATAAACAACATTAAGATCTGAATTCTTCAACACGTCATCAAAACCATTCTTGAGCATGTGGACATTATTGTCCGTGGAAGATCCCTGGATCATAAAAATATCTCCACCCTGAGGAATCGCATCGATCAATGCCTGTGCCATAATTTCGCCTACCTTGCGGTTATCAAAGGATATATAAAGATTCGTATTCGAGTTGTTAATCATTCTGTCATAAGAAATAACAGGGATTCCTGCATTCTGGGCTTTCTGTATCACGTCTGAAAGAGCGCCACAGTCCCTGGCAATCACCACGATCACATCCACCTGTTTGCTGATAAAATATTCAATCTGGCTGATCTGTTCTTTAGCATCTGCCCCTGCATCCTGCACATTTACGTCCGCACCCATTTCTCTGGCAGTCGCCACAAAAACGTCTCTGTCGCGGATCCATCTTTCGATGACAAAAGAATCCACTGTAAGTCCGATCTGTATCTTATCGTCTTCTTTCTTAGCAGACGCTGTCTTTTCCTGTTCACTTTGTGTTTCCTCTGTAGAAGAACCACATCCGCCTAGAATCAATGCTCCTATACCAATCAGTAGTGCCCCCAAAAATATCCTCTTTACAGCACCCTTCTTTTCTGATTTTTTCTTCTTATCTGTTATATGTCCCTTCATCAGCCTAACCTCTCTCTGAACTCACTCGGTGTCACACCCTCATATTTCTTAAAGATCCTGCTGAAATAATTCGGGTCACTATATCCGGACTGTGCACATATCTCTTTGATAGACAGCTGAGAATCCTGCAAAAGCTCTCTGGCATTTTTCAGTCGTATTTCTGTCAGATGTTCAATAAAGTTCTTGCCCGTCTCCTGCTTAAATAATTTACTGAAATAATACGGACTGATATCCACTTCTCTTGAAACATCATCCAATGAAATATCCTTGCGGAAGTTTTCATCGATATATTCTTTCGCCCTGTCTATAACACTAACTGCCTCTTTCTCCTTAGAATCCTCCATCTTTGCACCGATTTCTCTTGTTTTGTCCAGAAACCAGTTTCTCAGACTTTCCATGTTCGGGCATGCCTGGAGTTCCCTGATATATCCGCGTCTGTCATTAATATTATATTTCATGGTTCCTGCAAAGAAAGCCCTGCGTTCCGCATCCATTACCAGCTCCAGAATCTTAATCTCCACATCCTCTCTGGAAACGGCAGATTGTCCCTCCATCCATTCAAAAAATTCATTTGCACAGTTAAGAGCACCTGCTACATCCTTCTCCAGAATTCGTTTCTGATATCTGCTCTCCAAATCCCTTGGATATTCTCCCTCATATTTCTGTGCTACCGGCACATCCTCGATATGCACCACATGGCTGGTACTCTCTCTGAGCGCAACTACTGCCTCCTGGAAAGATTCCTTTACGCTGCCCAGTTCTTTGACTCTTCCGATTCCACAACGAAACATACTGTCGATTCTGTTCTCAAATTTATGTACCATGTTTCTGGCCCTTGTAACAATGGCAACTCTCTCCTCGTAATCCTCTTTCTCTTCTTCATATGGAACCAGAAGTACGATTCTGTTACCCATGATCGGACCTACCAGACATTCAAAGAAATCCTGAGCGATCTCGCGGAAAGTAGAGTAGAATTTATTTGCCCTGACACTTGCTCCTACTGCGTTGCTCAACACTCCATTCTCCAGAGAATCGCCAAATTCTACAACCATCATGTAGCCATATTTCTGCTGAATATCCAGAAGCTGTGTATAATTATCCTGATACGTGACAAAATCATCCTGCAACAGAATATTATTGATATAACCACTTTCTATCATAGGTACGACTGTCTCAAGTTTTTCTCTGATACGAAGATCATCACTTCTTTTTTGGCGCGTCTGGTCTACCTTTGCCATCATTTTTGCACAGGTCTCCAGGATTACCTTTTTATTTACAGGTTTGGTAAGAAATTCCTGTACTCCCAGACTCAGCGCCTCTTTTGCATAATTGAATTTATCATAGGCCGTTATGATCACAAAGGCTGCGGAACTGTTGAACTTCTTAATTTCTTTGATTGCCTGAATGCCACTGATTCCTGGCATCTGTATATCCATGAAGCAGATATCCGGCGGATATGCCTGTGCCATCTCCACCACGACTCTGCCTGACTTTGCACAGTGAATCTCACATTCATTTCCATATTCAGATTCAATGATTTTCTTTAACGACTCCAGCATGATACCTTCATCATCTGCTAACAAAATTCTGTACATTGCTTCTCTCCCCAAAATTATATTTTCGCCATACATTCATGCAAGTATACCACCATTCTCCTATCAGACCGGTATATAAATCACAACTTCTGTACCTTTATTTTCCCCGTCACTGTTGATTTCCACAAGCCCCGATTCTTCATAATAAAGTTCCAGCCGGCTGATTACATTGTTCATACCGATTCCGGTGGAATCGCTCTGCTCATTACAGTGCTCTTTATTTCCGGACAGAACACTCTCTATCTGCTCCGGTGTCATTCCTTTTCCATTATCTTTCACACTGATTCGGATATAATCCGCATCTCCGGTAACTGTCAGGTGGATTTTCCCCTCCCACTCAATATCCCGGATTCCATGATTTACCGCATTCTCCACGACCGGCTGTAAAATCATACTTGGGACACGTACATTCTCCAGTGATTCATCTACATCTTTGTTGAAATGAATATCCCCAGCAAACCGGACATTCAGAATGTAAATATAATTATCAACAGCTTCCAGTTCCTCTCCCAGAGTAGCATCCTCCTGTCCTTTCTTGACATTATAGCGGAAAAAGTCTGCCATTTTTTCAACGAAGATTCCTGTCTGCTCCGCATCCTCCATCATAGCAAGCTGAGCACCAGCATTCAGAGAATTAAACAGGAAATGTGGATTGATCTGTGACTGAAGATATTTTAGCTGAGCCTCTTTGAGGTGGTTTTCCATAAGAAGCTCTCTCTCCATCATCTGCTGCTCTTTCTCCATACTTGCCTTCGTTCTTGTTATATACAGATCCAGATTCTCAACCATGGTGTTAAAAGCCCTTGTTACCATTCCAAGTTCATCCTGTGCATCTGTATCATGCATTTTTACATGGAAATTTCCCTGACCTACCAGCTGTGCGGTCTCGGCCATATTTGAAAGAGGAACAAACATCTTTCTGGTCACCTGGAAAAGCAGAACCATTCCGCCTGCTACGATTCCAAGCATAATGATCGTATTGCTGACTTCCAGATAGCGCATTACCGCACGCAACACAGAATATGTATTGGAATTCTCCTGAAACATCAGATTATTCAGTTCCTCGATGGAGGACTGTATGTAACTGTAAAGCTTTGTTGTCTCATCATATTTTCGCTTATACTTCTCCACATTCCTGCCTCGTTTGGCCGCAACAGTCTCGGCTGTGCAGTCCAGATAAGTCTCTGACATTTTTCTGATATTTCGTTCCAGCAGTTTCACAGAATCATCTATATTCTCCTCATTAAGCTTCTCAAGCTGATCTCTGTACTTCGCTTCATTCTGATAGTAGTCCAGAAGCGCCTGAGAACTTTTTACCTTAAGATAACTATACATATTATCCTGTACTTTCTCAAAAATCTGTGAAAGCTCTGTAAGCTCTGTATTGCTGGCATAAACATTATCCATCCTCTGCATAGAATTATTGATTCGTGCATAGAAGAGCATATTCATAGAAAAAAGAAGAATCGCGATCATTCCCACTTCTATAATGATCTTACTGACCAGAGAAAAATCTCTCCATCGTATCTGTTTCATTTCGGCTGTGCCTCCCTTCTCATTGCACGTACTGCCTCTCTGTCCAGGAAGTTAATATCTACGTTGTAATAAGAATTCGTTCTTCCATCCTTCTGATATTCTGTAAGAGCTTCAATACTATATCTGCCAAGCTGTTCTGTATCCACGTCACAGGTAACTGAAATTACACCTTTTTCCACTGCTGTCAGAATATCATCGGAACTATAATAACCTATGATCGTAACCTTTCCCGCAAGATTAAAGTCAAGGACTGCCTGACGTGCACATTCGGTAGTATCTTCATCCATGCATACCAGAATATCCGGCACTTTATCTTTCTGCTGAAAAATATCTGTGACTGCTTCTTCTGTCTCAAAAATTCCCGTTGAAAGCAGATTCTTTCCTGTTACCTGAATACTTTGTGAGTCACCGGCTTTAGCCTGAGCTGCATTGCTGATCTGAGTATAGATCTGACTCTGATTCATATCGTCGATGTTCTTTTTCAACAGAATCAGGATACTTTCTGTATCTTTTGTCACATATTCTGCTACTTTTTCCCCATAGGCACTTCCCAGCTGATAATCACTCACACCGACGAAACTCTGGCGTTTACTGTGAACTGCGTCTCCCATGACAGTGACAACAGGAATTCCTTTCTGAACCGCTTCGTTGATCTTTGCTTCCAGCCCCTGTTCTCCATTATATTGCAGAATAATTCCATCTACGCTGGAGGCGATGCTCATGTTCATATAATCCAGCTTTGTGTAGTCATTGTCATTGCTGCTTTCCTGAAGTTCAAGAATTGCATCGTTCTTCTTCGCCCATTCCTGCGCGCAGCCATAAACAGCCTGCCAGAATGAAGAGTCCGGACTATCTACGATCATGTCATATTTGTATCTGTATACTTCGCTGTTTGCTTCCTCCTGATTGCTTTTACCAGTCAGCCCTTCATAGTAGGATTCTCCCGTTATGTAAAAAACCACCAGAATGCCTGCCAACACAAGGAATATGATTAGATTTGTCTGTTTCTTTTTCATTTCATTCTCCATCAACTATCTAAGTATATTTTTCTACAGCCGGTCATATCATTACCGGTCCTGTAAAAGCCAAACTGTATTTATTATACAATAAATCGGTATGTTTTGCTTTCTTTTTTTCATATAATACAGTGTATTGCCTACCATTTCCTAATTATTCAATGGAGAGATTATGAAAATGATATCAAATAAAATCGCTTCTAAAATTAAATACCGATGTCTTATCCCCTTATGTGTTCTTTTACTTTTTGCGTTCTTTTTCGCTGATACAGACAGACGCATCCAAACCCTCACCACAATCGCAGGCCCCGGTATGCTTTCTCTGGTAAATCAGTCACTTACCTCTGCCGACCAGAATGCAGCCGCAGTTTCCAAATATTTTTCTCCGGAAGTCTCCAACACACTTCCGTCAAAAGAAGCTCCAAGAATCGCCCTTACCTTCGATGACGGGCCAAATTCCAAGTATACGCCCCTTCTCCTGGATGGTCTGAGAGAAAGAAAAGTTCATGCATCTTTTTTTCTGATTGGGGAAAATATTGAAGGGAATGAAGATATCCTTCAGCAGATGCGGCGCGATGGTCACCTGATTGGAAATCACACCTGGGACCATGTACAACTTAATAAAATACCAACTCAGAAAGTTCGCATGGAAATTGAAAAAACAAATAATCGTATCTATGAAGCCACAGGTGTTTATCCCTCCTATGTGCGCCCTCCATTTGGTGCATGGCTCAAAGATATGGAGCTGTCTGTTACCATGCTTCCTGTTTTTTGGGATGTTGATACACTGGACTGGAAGAGTCGGAATATAGGCTCCATACTTTCTATTGTAGAAAAAGAAGTTCGTGATGGTTCCATCATTCTCATGCATGATGGCTATCAGACTTCTGTTGATGCGGCATTAAAAATCGTTGATCTGTTCTCCGAAAAAGGATATGTTTTTGTCACTGCCGACCAGCTGCTGGTTACCTGATCATGTTTACATAATCAGGTATTGTTGTTCCTGTAAAAAGGTTTGCTTTTTCCTAACTGATTCGTTATACTAACAGTAATTACATTATATGTACAAAAGGAGTAATCAAACGAATGGACAAATTATTTAACATGGACAACAAGTTCTTCACCGTAATGGGACGTGTGGCTGACCTTATCATGCTCAATGTGGTCTGCCTGATCTGTTGTCTGCCAATCGTAACCATTGGAGCGTCACTGACTGCACTCCACTATGTCACACTGAAAATGACACGTAATGAAGAATCTTATATCATCCGAAGCTTCTTTAAATCTTTTAAACAGAACTTCAAACAGGCAACGATCATCAATCTGATCATGCTTGTTATTGCAGCTATCCTCTATATGGATTTAAATATCGTACCAAACCTTGGCGGAACTATGTCTCAGGTACTGTATATTCTTTTTATTGCTTTCGGTATTATATATCTGATGGTATTTTTGTACATCTACCCGGTACTTGCGAAATTTTATAATTCTATAAAAAATACATTCCGCAATGCATTCCTGATGTCAATTCGCCATCTTCCATATACACTCCTGATGGCAGTCATCACACTTATACCTTTTGCAGTATTTTTTGTTCCGAATGTCCGCGCCCAGTCCCTGCTGTTTATGGTTCTGATCCTGTTTGGAATTTCACTGGAAGCATTTATCAACGGACATTTTCTGGTAAAGATTTTTGATAACTATATTACAGAAGATACAGATTCCGAAAACACTGATTCACTGGATACTTTTAGTTCAGTTGAATCTGCTGCTACACCTGGAGAAAACATTTCCACAGAATCTGTAACTGCAACAACAGAAAATTCAACTACTGACACAAACAAAACTCTTACTACGGGAGATACTCACACAGTATGAGAAAGTGGGGAGAAAAGCCATATCACTCCCTGGACTATATGCTCAGGGAACGGTTTGGTGAGAAAGTTTATAAAGTTACATTAAACGGTGGAATGTCCTGCCCTAACCGCGATGGCAAGATTGGAACCAGGGGCTGTATCTTCTGCAGTGCAGGAGGCAGCGGTGATTTCGCCGCAGATGCTGCTCTTTCCATCACCGACCAGATTGAAAGTCAGATTGCTATTCTGTCACAGAAACGGCCGATTCACAAATATATCGCGTATTTTCAGGCGTATACAAACACCTATGCTCCTGTAGAATATCTGGAGAAAATTTTCACAGAAGCGATTACGCATCCGAAAGTCGTGGCTCTTTCTATCGGCACGCGTCCTGACTGTCTCAGCCCTGAGATTGTAGAACTCTTATCACGGCTTAACAGACAGAAACCGGTATGGGTGGAACTTGGTCTCCAGACAATACATGAAACAACAGCTCAGTATATCCGCCGGGGATATCCGCTTTCTGTTTTCAATGATGCTGTACAGCGCCTGCGAAAAGAAGGCATTGAAGTAATCGTCCATACAATTCTCGGACTGCCCGGAGAAAGTAATGAAGATATTCTTGCAACCATGGAATATCTGAATCAGATGGACATCCAGGGAATCAAGCTACAATTACTTCACGTGCTTCGCGGAACCGATCTGGCAGCTGATTATGAGGAAGGAATGTTTCAGACTTATGAAAGAGATGAGTATCTGTCACTGCTTATCGAATGCCTGGAGCATTTACGCCCGGATATCGTCATCCACCGTATTACCGGAGATGGCCCTAAGGATTTGCTGATCGCACCATTATGGGCAAGCCGGAAACGTGAAGTATTGAATCTCCTGCACCATCGGATGAAGGAACAACAGAGTTTTCAGGGCAGGCTATATAAAACCGCTCCAGACTCCAACAAACAGTAACTTTCGGGAAATTTTAGACAAGATATCAAATTCTCTGCAACTTTACAAAAGGAGGGAACTATGTCAACACCATTTACTATTTACAAACTGATCGTATTATATATGCTTCAGAACACTGATGATACGCTGACTAACTCACAAATCTCAGAATTTATTCTGGATCGGGAATATACAAATTATTTCCACCTCCAACAGGCAATCTCTGAGCTGGTGGAAGCAGAATTGATCACCATGGACACCCGTTCCAATACTTCCCATTATCGTATCACCGAAGATGGCAGAAAAACCCTCTCCTTTTTCCAGAAAGATGTCTCTCCTGAAATCAAACAGGAAGTCAGAGAATATCTGAAATCCACCGGATTCAAAGCCCAGGAACGCATCGTCACCCCGGCCGACTATTATATTACTAAGCATGGAACCTACTCAGTAAGATGTCAGCTTATCGAGAAAGGAAACTCCCTTATCGACTTAAACATCGCCGCCCCAAATCTCGAGGCCGCACAGTCGATTTGTAAGAAATGGTCTACGCACTATCAGGAAATATATGCAAAAATAATGGAGGAGCTTTTATAGAGCTCCTCCTTTTAATTTAATTCTTTTAATTTAATTCTTCCCCACAGGATTCAATAACTTTCTTATACCAGTAAAAAGAATCCTTTCGTATTCTTGAAAAATCTCCTGTTCCGTCATCATTTTTATTCACATAAATCAGACCATATCTCTTCTTAAACTCACCTGTCGAAGCACTAACAAGATCCGTGCATCCCCAACAGGTATATCCCATCAATTCTACCCCATCATGGATTGCTTCTTTCATCTGTTCTATGTGAAGACGCATATATTCAATACGGTACTCATCATGAATTCTTCCATCTTCTGTTAACTGATCCACTGCACCAAGACCATTTTCTACAATCATAATCGGAATCTGATAACGATCATAAATCTGATTCAGCACATATCGAAGTCCCACTGCATCAATCTGCCAGCCCCAATCAGATGCTTTTAGATATGGATTTTTGAGATTATCTCCTCCGTTTCCGGCAGTCGTTTCGCCCTCTTTTGTTACACTTACACAGTTACTGGAATAGTAACTGATAGATACAAAATCAACAGTACCATTTTTAAGTATCTGTGAATCCTCTGGCATTGTCTTCAATTCAATATTATGTTCTTCAAAAAATCGACTGGCAAATCCCGGATAGTACCCTCTTACATGAACATCTCCTGCAATAGAATTATGAATCTGTCCAAATTTCTGTGCATAAAGAACATCCTGCGGATGACAGGTATATGGATATCCGTTATGATAAGCCAACATACATCCCAGTTTATTCTCTTTATCAATTTCATGTGCCATAGAAACTGCATGTGCACTCGCTACAAGCTGATGATGCATTGCCTGATAACGACTTTGTTCACATACATCTTCCGGATCCAGCATTCCTGCACAAAATACTGCACCAAAAGGCTCTGTCAGCATATTGATTTCATTAAAAGTAAGCCAGTATTTTACTTTTCCTTTATATCGCTCAAATAAAATTTTGGCAAAGCGAAGATAAAAGTCTATCAGCTTACGGTTTTTCCATCCCCCATATTTCAAAGAAAGATGAAGTGGATTTTCATAATGTGAGATCGTAACTAACGGCTCAATTCCATATTTTCTTAATTCATCAATTACACCATCATAAAACTTAAGTCCTTCTTCATTAGGTGTCTCTTCATCCCCATTTGAAAATACTCTGGACCATGAAATAGAAAAACGATATACTTTAAATCCCATTTCGGCAAACAATGCAATATCTTCTTTCCAATGATGATAAAAATCTGTTGCCTGATGATTCGGATAAAATTCTTCTTCCAGCGGAACTGGCGGTGTCAGTCTACGTTCCTTATCCACACTTCCTCCTGTAAGGATATCTGCGATTGAAGGGCCTCTTCCTCCCTCATCCCATCCGCCTTCATACTGATTTGCTGCTGTTGCACCTCCCCAAAGGAAATTCTGCGGCATACGATTATAATTTTTCATGTCTTTTCTCTCCAATTTTTAAACAACAGTCTTTTTATACCACTGTCAGAAATTTGTCCCCCGCATTAATTGCGGTATTTTCTTTTTCCATACATACTGCTTTAATGTAATCGGAAATATTTGTCACTACCATTGGTGTGATCAGATTATATCCCTCTCCTTTAATTGCTTCCAGATCAAACTCAACAAGAAGAGTGCCTTTTTTTACTTTGTCCCCATCAGAAACATAAGATTTAAAATATTTGCCTTTTAAATTTACAGTATCAAGTCCAATGTGAATAAGTACTTCTGCGCCACTATCCGTTACAAACATAATTCCATGCTTGCTGTCCATAATATTGGCAACCGTTCCATCAGCAGGTGCATAAACTTTTCCTTCTTCCGGTATGATAGCAGCTCCATCTCCCAGTACTTTTTCTGCAAATGTTTTATCAGGAACATCAGAAAGTGCCTTTACTGTTCCTGATACCGGTGCACAAAGTTCAATCTTTTCTACAAGTGGTTTCGTATTATTCTGCTGCGTTTTTTCTGCTTCCTTTGACTCTGTTTTCTTTTCTTCCTGTTCAGGCTCAGCATCTTCAAATCCAAAAATAAATGTAAGAACAAAAGATGCTACAAATGATACAACAATCATAATAATTCCATAGAGCAGGTTACTCATTCCCTTTTCTCCAATAAATGCAGGAATAGCCATAATACAGTTCTGAGCAATATAAAGAGATACGTGAAGAAGCCCACCAACAATTCCACCAATTCCAGCTGCAATAGCTGCGGCTACAACCGGACGTTTAAGTTTAAGTGTAACACCATAAAGTGCCGGCTCTGTAATTCCCATCAGTGCAGATACACCAGCTGCACTTGCCAGCTGCTTCATGTTCTCATCTTTTGATTTCACTGCTACTGCAAAAGAAGAACCAGACTGTGCAATATTAGAGCATACCTGTGAAACGAAGATCAAACTATCTGTTCCGCCTGTTGCGATTGCATTCAGTCCGATTGGCGTTAAAGCATGATGCATACCTGTCATAACGATAAATGGGAAAGTTGCTGCCAAAATACCAACGATAATAAATCCAAGTTTTGCAGATAAAAAGTTAATTGCTACTGCCAGTCCATTACCAATAATTGTTCCCAATGGTCCTACTACGATCAGCGCGATCGGTGCACTGATAAGAATTACTAACGTAGGATTCAGAATCAATTTCACCATCTTCGGTGTAATACGGTCTACTAATAATTCAATATAATGTGTAATCCATACCATCAGAATTACCGGAATAACTGAATAGGAATACGTTGCTTTTGTAATCGGCAATCCAAAAAGTGTAATAGCAGCATCTGAAGCTACCATACTGACAAATGCCGGACTTAGGTAAACACCTGCGATAAACAATGCCAATGATTGATTTACCCGGAAAACTTTAGCCGCATTTGCAGCAATCAGGAATGGCATAAAATAAAAGGTAACATCACCAATCATACTGATTACCTGATATGTACTGCTGGTATCAGTTACAAGATGGAATGTGGTAAGTAATGAAAGTACAACTTTGATCATACCAGCTGCTGTAAGAGCAGGAATCATCGGTGTCATACATCCGGTAATCGAATCAATAATTTTTGATACTACACTCTTAGAACTCTGAGACTCGGCTGCTGGCGCATCATCAGTCGGAACACCTTTGTTCTCCAGTGCCTTGTACATCTCATTTACTTCATTTCCGGCAATTACCTGAAACTGATCTTCATGCCAGTTTACTCCGGAAATTCCTGAGACTTTCAAAATTTCTTTTTCATTGATCTTCGTTCTGTCCTTTACATAGAAACGAAGTCTTGTCATGCAGTGAAACAGACGGGTAATATTTTCTTTTCCGCCAAGCGCTGCAATAAGTGTGTCTGCAATTTCTGCATAGTCCTTTTTCATTCTGGGACCTCCTTTAATAATAAATATTAGAATTTATGATTAAAGGTCTTGCCTGAAAAGATGTGCTTTATTTTACTCAAAACACATTTCAGTAACAATCCATTAACACCTTAATTATAAAGTTTCCAACCGTTTCTGGTCTTCTGTGATTTTCTGAATATGAATCGTAAGATACAGCATTTCGTCTTCTGTCAGCTGATAGTGGTATTCATCTTCCATCATCAGATAAATCATTTTCACGCATCCATATGCGTCTTTATACTGTTCTTTAATAATCTGAAATAACTCTCCGTTTTCATCATAATGAAGTTCCTTATGAAGAAATCTCTGTGCAAAATATTTCAGATGAGTAAGAAAACGCTGATAATACAGATTCTCTTCCTGGAATTTTAAATTATCATAATATTTCTGAACTACATCCAAAATCTGATGTACAATAATCGAAATCTGATAACTGTCTGTTTTACTTCCATCTTCTGCATTGACAAAATGCAATGCAAAGAATCCTGCCTCATCCACTACCAGATTTACCTGAAATGTCTGATTTACTCTTTTTAAAAGTTCTAAACCTATTTCATATTCTTTATGATAGAGTTGTTTTATATCCAATAAAAGCATATTTTGAATCTGGATTCCCTGATTCAGTCTGGATATTGCCCCCATAATATGATCACTCAGTGAAAAATAAATACTATCATTTAACTCCAGTCCTTGTTTCTCTTTCACTTCATTCACATAAGCTTCTACAAAATCCAGATATTTTTCCGGAATAGAAGCAAAATATCCCTGTATCTCTTTACTGATCTGTGCTGTTTCCGCAGTAAAAATCTTTTCGATCAAAGTTTCATCAACCTGTTGCCCTTTTTTCTTTTGAAATGCAATCCCGCACCCCTTTACAATAATCTCATGACCCTGTTTATCTTTGGATAGAATCAGATTATTATTTAAAATCTTATAAATAGTCATAAGCTCCCTCTCCCCTGCTGCCAGATAAATAAAAAAAGACCATTACAGTATATAGAAATTCTCTTTATATACTATAAGGTCTTGCCTGACGATAAAAAATATTCCAGTAACAATCCTTCTGAACGATTTATAGTTTATTCAATTGCTATATGCAAGAATAGCAGAAAATTTTCTTTCTGTCTATCTGGAAAAATAGATAAAATAATTCTTTATTTTTTGTGAAATTTTTCTAAATTTTCGCTTTATATTAACCTATAGCTTTTTTTATAATACTGTTACTCCATCTACAGTAATACACTTCGTGATGCACAGAATTTATGCCAATCTTTACAAAAAAACTTTAATACGTTATACTTAAGCAAATATATGTTCTTATAGTCACCACGGTCGGTGCAAAACGTGTGCCACCGGCACACTGCACCATCAAATCATCAACAGATAATTATTTTATGGAGAAAATTATGGATTTATTTGAATATGCAAAATCAAAAACTCTGGATCAGGAGTCTCCTCTTGCTTCCAGACTGCGCCCTACTACCCTGGATGAAGTAGTAGGCCAGCAACACATTATCGGAAAAAACACCTTGCTCTACAGAGCAATAAAGGCAGATAAACTAACCTCAGTTATCTTCTACGGCCCTCCGGGAACAGGCAAAACCACTCTGGCAAAAGTAATTGCCAACACCACAAGCGCTGAATTTACCCAGATCAACGCAACTGTAGCCGGCAAAAAAGACATGGAAACTGTTGTCAAAGAAGCGCAGCAGAATCTCGGCATGTACGGAAAGAAAACCATCCTCTTCATCGACGAGATTCACCGTTTCAACAAAGGCCAGCAGGATTATCTCCTTCCATTTGTAGAAGACGGAACCATCATTCTTATTGGCGCAACAACAGAAAATCCATACTTTGAAGTCAATGCAGCTCTTATCTCCCGCTCCATCATCTTCGAACTGAAATCTCTGGAAATTCCTGAGGTAAAAGAACTCATCCTCAGAGCAGTCAACGATAAGAAAAAAGGAATGGGAAACTATAAAGCCCAGATAGATGAAGACGCACTCGATTTCCTCGCAGACATGGCAGGCGGAGATGCCAGAAATGCTCTCAACGCCATCGAACTTGGTATCCTTACTACACCAAGAAGTGAAGACGGAATCATTCACATCACCCTTGATGTCGCTTCCCAGTGCATCCAGAAACGAGTAGTCCGCTACGACAAAAACGGAGACAATCATTACGATATCATCTCCGCTTTCATCAAAAGTATGAGGGGGTCAGACCCCGACGCTGCAGTCTATTACCTTGCAAAAATGCTCTACGCCGGAGAAGACGTCAAATTCATTGCCCGCAGAATTATGATCCTCGCCTCCGAAGACATCGGAAATGCTGATCCTCAGGCCCTCTGCGTAGCAGTAGCAGCCGCCCAGGCAGTAGAACGCGTAGGAATGCCAGAAGCCCAGATCATACTCTCCCAGGCAGTCACCTACATGGCCTGCGCTCCTAAGAGCAATTCCGCTGTCAACGCCATCTTCGTAGCTATGGACTCCGTCAAACGCACAAAAACCACCGTCCCGCCTCACCTCCAGGACGCACACTACGGCGGTCACGAAAAACTAGGTCATGGAATCGGCTACAAATACGCCCACGACTACCCCAACCATTACGTAGACCAACAATACCTCCCAACCGAAATCCAGGGAGAACACTTCTACGAACTAAGCGACATGGGGTATGAAAAAACACTCAAAGAATACCAGCACTGGATTAAATCTCAATCCTAATTAAAAGTCTTCAATACTTCTTTTAATTGAGTGATAATTGAGTTCTTTTTTTAGGAAACTCAATTATCACTCAATTCACAATGCTCTACAACAATGCACATATTGCGTCGTTTATCAAACCACCTTTGCCTTCTATTTTCTTACAACCCACCTGCCACTTCTATTAGAACCCTGTCTTTCAATCAATCCCTCTTTCTGCAAATCTTTTATTATCTTCTGGACTTGTTTTCTTGTAAGCTCAAACTCTTCCATAAGTTTAACCTGTGTTATTTTAGGATTTTCTTCCATCTGACACAATATATTCTGTCTAATTTCGGCTCCTTTTCGGCTCCTTTTTGATTATTTTCTAATTTGTTTTCTTTCAAGAATGCTTCATGCACAAATAATCTTGAAATAAAATAGCTATGATCCTCATCTGTCTCAAACTCCGGTTTCGGCAAACGTATCTGACTTGGATTAACAATTTTCTTATCCAACTGTGACGGAACATAATCCACATCTTCATCCATTTGCCTCCATCGCTTAGCTCTGGATAAACGATCACGATATTCAATCATCTGTTTCATCAGATGTGCACCATTTTTTCCAACCTCCGTTTCTATCAGAAAAACATCTTCACCTACGTTCACACCATCTATAATTGCCTGTTCACGCGTATATTCACTGACTATATTTTCATTAAAGAAAGCAAAAGTCCGGTTATCAGGTGTTGCAGTTAATCCAATAATAAAAGCATCAAAATAAGTCAGCACCTGACTCCAGACATTATAGATAGAACGATGACATTCATCCACAATGATACAATCAAAAAACTCTGGTGGATATTTCTCATTATAAGCTACTTCTTTCGGAGCTTTGCTTTCAGCAGTTACATATTCAACAAACGGAGCTTCTTCTGCTGATTCATCCAAATGTCTTTCCCGCCCCTGTTGCCATCTGCACTAGTGCCCTTGGACGATTATCCGCAAATGATTGATCCAGATTATTAATCGCATTAATTTGACATTTTCTGAATCCCTTTACATCTAAAAGTGAAAACTGCTTCATATTATTTCGAATCGTATCTGGCTGCTGAATCAAATCAAATAATGTCTCAGGCCGATGAAAAGAAAACACTGTACTGGTAGGAAATTCACGAACCGCTACACCAAGAGAAGCTGTAAGATTCAATCTTTTCAAATCCTGTATCGCCCATCCAGACTGACAAAGCTTATCATCAATCACACAACGTGCTTTTTCTTCCGGTGTCATATCCTTCTTCATCTCCCTTATACATATTCATCATCTATGTAGTACCTTACTCTCTATTAAAAATAAGTATATCATCACCCCACATACTTCGCAAGAACATACGATTTTTTATAATACTCTTTTTCTTTTCCCTCTCTATTATCCCGCCCAAGAATTAACCACTTACAACTCCCCCGCAGGGCATTTTGCCTCCTGCAAAATCCCCAGACATACATCTTTTTCCACGTCCAGTAACCAGCGCAGGCAAATAGTTTCTTTCGTGTGCATTTGCAGGATACTTAGATATTCTTAGGTATCAAAAATCCGCGTTATGAGAAGAAAAGTCCTTTGTCTGAGCGCAAGCGAGTAATCCAGACTTTTCTTCTCATGCTTTTAGCGGATTTTTGATACCTTAGAATATCTTAGTATCCGAAACCGCACACGAAAGAAACTATTTGTCTGCGCGTCCCCCCACCCACGAAAAAAGCAGCCCCTTTCCCTTCCGAAAGAAACTGCTTTTTTCCATCCTTTTATTTAATTCCCATAACTTCCATCTGCGCCAGAATCGCATCCACACACTTCTCAAATCCCAGCTTTCCTGAATTCAGGCACAGATCATAATTTGTCGCATCACTCCAGTCCCCGCCTGCAAATTTACGATAATAATCCTGTTTTCTCTTATCATCTTTGCGAAGGAACTTCTCAATTTCCTCATCACCACCGCTAATCTTCTCTCTGGACTTCTCAACACGGAATTCCCATGGTGCATGAATAAATACTCTCAGTGTATTCGGTCTGTCTCTGAACACATAATTCACGCATCGTCCCACGATTACGCATGGCTCCTTCTCAGCCAGATCATTCGCAACCTTTGCCTGATAATTAAAAATATTCTCATCAGAAATAAATCCCTTCTGATCCGGTGCTATCAGTGCCCCTTTATAAAGACCGGTCTTATTAAACAGTGACGCTTTTACTTTTGTCCCTTCTTCAACCTGACCAAATAACTTTACATCAATACCGCTCTCATCTGAAGCCATCTGAATGATCTCTTTACCATAAAAAGGAACTCCCAATCTCTTAGCCAACATCTGGCCAACTGTACGTCCACCGCTTCCATACTGTCTCGCAATGGTAATTACAAAATTCTCCATAAAACCCCTCCTGTTTATTCTCCAAGATATGCCTTCTGAACAGACTCATCATGAAGAAGATCACTTGCCTTACCTTCCAGTGTAATCCTTCCGGTCTCAAGAACATAAGCTCTGTCAGCAATAGAAAGAGCCTTCTTCGCATTCTGCTCAACCAGCAGAACCGTTGTTCCGCTCTCACTTACCTCTTTAATAATATCAAAGATCTCATTTACAAAGATTGGTGAAAGACCCATGGACGGCTCGTCCATCAGAATGATCTTTGGCTGACTCATCAGCGCACGTCCCATAGCGAGCATCTGCTGCTCACCACCACTTAAGGTACCTGCTGTCTGATTCTGACGTTCCTTCAAACGTGGAAAACGTTTATACACTTTCTCAATGGTCGCATCAATCTCATTTTTATCAGATCTTGTAAAAGCACCCATCTTCAGATTCTGAAGAACAGTCATATTTGCAAACACACGTCTTCCTTCCGGAACATGTGCCATACCCATTGTTACGATTTTGTGAGGCGGAACCTTTGTGATATCCTGTCCGTCATAAATAATATGTCCTGATTTTGCACGAAGAAGCCCGGTCACTGTATGCAGAGTAGTAGTCTTGCCTGCACCATTGGCACCGATCAGCGCAATAACCTCACCTTCATTTACAGAGAAAGAAACACCCTTCAATGCCTGAATCATTCCATAATAAACCTGTATGTCCTGTACTTCCAGTAATGCCATCTGTCTCTCCTCCTATTCTCCAAGATATGCCTTGATAACTTCCGGATCATGGAGCACATCTGAAGTCTTGCCCTGTCTCAGAACATGACCAAAGTTCAGCACAGTCAGTTCCTCACAGATACCTGAAACCAGCTTCATATCATGCTCGATCAGAAGAATGGTCATATCAAAGTTATCACGAACAAAACGGATGGTATCCATCAGTTCCTCAGTTTCATTAGGGTTCATACCAGCAGCCGGCTCATCCAGAAGAAGAAGCTTCGGCTTTGTTGCCAGTGCTCTGGCAATCTCCAGCTTTCTCTGTTTACCATAAGGAAGGTTGGATGCAAGGATATCTGCCTCTTTGTCCAGATCAAACACCTTCAGAAGTTTCATGGCTTCCTCATTCATGGTCTTCTCAACCTTAAAGTATTTCGGAGTATGTACAATACTTGTAAAAAGGCTGTATTTATCATGATTGTGAAGTCCTGCCTTTACATTGTCCAGCACACTCATCTGATGGAACAGACGGATATTCTGGAATGTTCTGGCAATTCCCGCTTTGTTGATATCAATGGTACTCTTTCCGGTGATATCCTGTCCGTCCAGATTGATAATTCCTTCATCCGGCTTATACACACCTGTAAGAAGATTAAAGATTGTAGTCTTACCGGCACCGTTCGGCCCAATCAGACCATAAAGCTGTCCTTTCTCGATGGAGACATGGAAATCATCCACTGCATGAAGACCGCCGAATGAAATATTTAAATGATTTACTTCCAGCAATGCCATAGCTTATGCCTCCTTTTTCTTAAATCTGCTTAAAAAACGCTCTCTCATCTCAATCGCCTTCGGTGCCCAGTTGATCAGCATCATAACGATCAGTACGATTGCGTAGAACAGCATACGATAATCGCTCAGTCCACGAAGAAGCTCTGGAAGGAGATTCAGAATTACTGCCGCGATGATAGAACCACGCATATTTCCGATACCGCCAAGAACGACAAATACCAGGAACATAATAGACATGTTATATCCGAAGTTCTTCGGAAGTGCTGTTAAAGTTGCGAGGTTATGAGCATAAAGCACACCACCGATACCGGCCAGCGCTGCAGAAATTGCAAATGCTTTCAGTTTGTACTTTGTAATATCAATACCGATAGATTCTGCTGCGATACGGTTATCACGGATTGCCATGATTGCACGTCCGTCACGTGAATTGATCAGGTTCAGAACCACAAATAAAGTAACCAGAATTAGAACCACACCAATCGTAAATGTTGACTGTCTCGGTGTACCTGTGATACCCATAGCGCCACTGATGATCATCTTTCCGTCAGGTTCCATACCCAGAGACATCTGGTCTTTCATGGAAAAATGAATTCCGTTACTGTCGATTCCCACATAAAGAACATTGATGATATTCTTAATGATCTCACCAAATGCCAGTGTTACGATAGCAAGATAGTCACCTTTCAGACGAAGTACAGGAATACCGATCAGGAATCCGAAGATACCTGCACACACAGCTCCGATGATCAGAGCAATGAAGAAACGAAGCCCTGCATTTGTAAATGTGTCCATAGTTGCCTTTGTAAATGCTGCACTGGTGAATGCACCGATACACATAAATCCGGCATGGCCAAGACTTAACTCACCCAGGATACCAACCGTCAGGTTCAGGGAAAGTGCCAGGATAATATATACACAAAGGGGCACCAGCAGACCCTGCATCAAGTTAGAAAGCAGATTCCCTGCAATCAGTCCCTGTACGATCAAATATGCTGCAAGAACCATTCCGTATGTAATGAGATTGCTTTTTGTTGTTTTGTTTAATTTCTTCTTTTCCATGTCTGCCACCTCACACTTTCTCCTGAATGTTCTTACCAAGAATACCGGTAGGTTTCACAACCAGAACCACGATCAGAACACCGAATACAATGGCATCTGCCATCTGTGAAGAGATATATGCTTTACCAAAAATCTCCAGGATACCCAGAACAATACCACCGATAAAAGCACCCGGAATAGATCCGATACCGCCGAATACTGCAGCAACGAATGCCTTGATACCAGGCATAGCACCTGTATATGGTGTCAAAGACGGGTATGCAGAGCAGAGAAGCACACCTGCGATTGCTGCAAGTCCGGAACCGATTGCAAAAGTAATGGAGATTGTTTTGTTTACGTTAATACCCATTAACTGGGCAGCGCCTTTATCCTCAGATACGGCAAGCATTGCCTGTCCTGTTTTTGTCTTGCTGATAAAGAGCATCAGACCTGCCATGATCAGGATACCGCCGATAATGGTTACGATGGTTACACCTGTAATCACGATAGAACCACCTGCAAGTTTCAGGGATGGAAGGCTGATCACGTTACTGAATGATTTAGTATCTGCTCCCCAGATTAGAAGGGCTACATTCTGAAGCAGGTAGCTGACACCGATGGCTGTGATCAGAACAGCCAGAGGTGAAGCTGCATTACGCAGTGGTCGATACGCAACGCCTTCGATCACAACGCCCATGAGTGTACAGATGATAATGGACAGCAGGATAGCTAAAATCGGATTTAATCCCATGCCGCTGACTGCGACATAAACCACATAAGAGCCGACCATGATAACATCTCCATGAGCAAAATTCAGCATTTTAGCGATTCCGTATACCATGGTATAACCAAGGGCGATGATCGCATATACACTTCCGAGGCTGATACCACTGATAAGATATGATATAAAACTACTCATAGAAGTCTTTCCTTTCTTATATTTAAATAATTTTATTGTGTGTAAAACTGGCAGATTTGCCTTTAGCGAAATCTGTCTTGTTTATTTTGCCAAAAGCAAATCTGTCATTAACGCATTAATGTAATAACGTATTAGGCAACAGGGCTGTCTGCATAATTCAGACAGCCCCGTTGGCATACAAACCATTGTCCACTTTAGGAACAATCGCATTTTATTTCTTATGAAATCTTTTCAGTTATTCCGATTTCATTACTCCATTGCTGCGTAAGCACCATCTTTGATCTCTACAGCTTTCGGAGCTTTGTTCGGCTCACCGTCTTCTGTCCATGTGATCTCGTCACCTGTAACACCTTCCAGTGTGATCTCGGTCATGCCTTTTTCAAGTGCTGCACAGATATCTGCAACATCCATGTCTGCTTTTACATCTTCTTTTTCTGCTGCTGCTTTGATTGCGTATACTGCATCATAAGCATCTGCTGCGAACTGGTTTGGTGTGTCTTTGTAAGCATCTTTATATGCTTTTACAAAGTTCTGGGTTTTCTCATCTGTAGAATCTGCTGCAAATGGTGTAAGAAGCATCAGACCTTCTGCAAGAGATGTATCAAAGTTTTCTACACCAAGGATACCGTCCATACCATCGCATCCGAAGAATTTAGTTTCAAATCCCATGCTGTCTGCCTGTGCAAGGATCAGGGAAGCTTCTGTATAATAAATTGGAAGGAATACTAATTCAGCACCGCCGTCTTTTGCTTTCTGAAGCTGTACGGAGAAGTCTTTATTGTTATCAGCAGTGAATGCTTCAGAGGAAACGATCTCAATACCCTGATTAGCTGCTTCTGCTGTGAAGTTCTGTGTGATACCTGATGAATATACATCAGAGCTGTCATAGATAATAGCTACTTTTGTAGCAAGTTTATGCTCTCCAATGTACTGAGCTGCTGCAGTACCCTGGTTCGGGTCAGAGAAGCATACACGGAATACGTTCGGGTTAGCAACACACTCTGTTGCAGATCCGGATGGGGTGAGCTGGAACATATTGTCTGCTGCTGTTTCATTTGCTACAGCTACACAAGGTGTGGAAGTAACTGTACCAACCAGAATGTTCATTCCCCAGTCTTTTAATGCATTGTAAGCGTTCAGGGATTTCTCTGCATCGTTCTCATCATCTTCGAATTTGAACTCTACCTGATATCCGTTGATTCCGCCGTCTTCGTTTACTTCGTTGATAGCAAGTTCTGTTGCATTCTTTACAGCCTGTCCGTAGATTGCTGCTGCTCCGGTTACAGGTCCGATTCCACCGATCTTAAATGTAGCATCATCTGCAAATACAGATACAGGTGCAACTGTTGACATTACCATTGCTGCTGCCGCAGTAACACTGATGATTTTTTTCAGGTTTTTCATAATAAAATCCTCCTTATATTTTGTCAGCCCTTTCGTCCCTCTTACGGCTCATAAGGTTAGCTTCCGTTACCATTCATTCCATCTGGTACATCATTTAGTTTCTAGTTTCCGCAAGTTCATTTATTATGTAAAGGAACTGAAAAGTAACAAAAAGCCAACTGGGTTCCCAGCCGGCTTTGGCTTCCACTGACACTTTAATATGTTGCTGTTTTAAATTATATCACCATATATTTGACCATGCAAGAAAAACTTTATGGAAATTTAAGTTTTTTCCGTCTTTCATGGACACTTGACCGCACTGCACACGCAATTTTATCTCATTTTCAGTTTTATGTAAACTACAGTAATCATGCTACATAAATGTCCGCCACTCCTTTTACCAAAAAAGGTACACACAGAAACCGTAACAATTTCTATGTGTACCTCAAAATTCTGATTTAATTTATCAAATCTTATTTCTCTCTAAAACCGCCAATTATGCGATTGCTTTTTTAGCGATCTCAGCAAGTGCTGCAAATCCTTCTGCATCGTTTACTGCAAGTTCAGCAAGCATCTTTCTGTTGATGTCGATGTTTGCAACTTTAAGTCCGTGCATCATTTTGCTGTAGGATAATCCGTTCATTCTTGCTGCAGCGTTGATACGTGCGATCCAGAGCTGTCTGAACTGACGTTTTTTCTGCTTTCTTCCTGCATAGGAGCTAGCAAGTGCTCTCATTACAGACTGTTTAGCAACTCTATACTGTTTGGAACGGGCTCCTCTGTAGCCTTTTGCCAGTTTTAATGTACGATTATGTTTCTTCTTTGCGTTTAATCCGCCTTTAATTCTTGCCATTTCTTAAATTTCCTCCTGTTCGTCTATCTCGATAAATACTTAGTTTAACCGCATTTTATAAATATGGTAATGCTTTCTTCATGCTCTTAACATTAGTAGCATCAACAACAGTAGATTTTCTCAGATTTCTTTTTCTCTTCTGAGATTTCTTTGTTAAGATATGGCTCTTATAAGCTTTATTTCTTACTAATTTTCCTGTACCTGTTTTTTTGAAACGTTTTGCTGCTGCTCTACAAGTTTTAATTTTTGGCATTGTAATTTCCTCCTTAAACTGTATCTCTATTATATTTAACGCTTTTCCGTTAAAAACATGGTCATGCTTCTGCCTTCAACCTTCGGTGCCTTCTCCACTGTTGCCACGTCTGCAAGCTGTTCTGCAAAATCATCGAGTACATGTTTGCTGCTTGCCATATGTGCCATCTCTCTACCACGGAAACGTAATGTTACCTTTACTCTGTCACCCTTGGAGAGGAACTTTCTGGCGGCGTTGACTTTCGTATTCAGGTCATTGGTATCAATGTTTGGAGAAAGTCGCACTTCTTTGACATCGATGGTCTTCTGCTTCTTCTTGGCTTCTTTTTCTTTTCTTGCAAGCTCGTAGCGGTATTTACCATAATCGATAATCTTACATACCGGTGGTTTCGCCTGCGGGGCAATTTTTACCAGGTCAAGCCCTGCCTCCTGAGCTTTGAACATTGCTTCTTTCGCGGACATGATTCCAAGCTGTTCTCCGTCCGAACCGATTAAGCGTACCTCTTTGTCTCTGATCTGTTCGTTAATCATTAAATTGCTAATTGTAGTGCACCTCCATACCTGTTAGATAGATTCTAATGACTTCTCGTCGCCCTCATATTTACATAAAAAAAGCGTGGACAAAATCCACACCCTGCTATCACACTCATCGATATCCTGCTCCAGAACATCCCGATAAAATATCTTCGATGTTCTGCAAAACAAATATCAATAATTTCTGTGCAATATAAACCCAAGCCGCTGAACTTAAATGCGCTGAGGTGAGAGTGGAACTCTGCTTTGTTTTCTTACGTACTTGTATAAGATACCATGTTTCTCATGGCACGTCAAGTACTTTTTTTATTTTTATCTTTAAATTTTTATCTGGAGATTTCACAGGTATATTTTTTCAGAAACTGTACATCCTATTTTCGAAACCTATTCAAAATATTTTTCAGGAGGATATCACTATGACAATTCTTAAATGTTCAGCAGTTAAATGTGTCTACAACAAAGATCAGCTCTGCTCCAAAGGTGAGATCGATGTAACCGGTGAAAATGCTACCAATGCCAATGAGACAAGCTGTGGAAGTTTCCAGGAACGTGTCGGAAATTCCATGACCAACAGCTTCACCAACGGATGCGGCTGCGAAAAAATCCAGATTGACTGTAAAGCACACAACTGTACCTATAATGACGACTGCAAATGCACAGCTTCCTCTATCCAGGTAGATGGTTCCAATGCTAAGGCTTCCTGTGACACCAGATGTGACACATTCCAGTGCAGCTGTGGAGCATAAACCAGCATTTATTCTATCACAGTGATATAGACAGTTGAATTTTTACTGTATACACACATTGTGTAAAAAAGAGACATGTCCATCTTTAACCGGGCATGTCTCTTTCATTTTACATATTTATCAGCTCATTGTCTGCTTATCTGTTTCTTAAGAAATCTGGAATCTGGATGTCTTTCTTCTGAACAGTGCTGGACGGAGTCTTAGTAGCTCCAAATGGTGTAGCATTCATTGTCGGAAGACTGAAGCTAGGCATGCTCATGTTGCTGCCTGCTGTTGCTGTAGTTCCGGCTGTTGTGCCTGTTACTGTTGAAGAAGGTCTTCTTGCACCAAAGGAAGAAGCTGTGCTTCTTTTTCCGAAAGGGGTCTGCTGAAGATTATCATCATTCAGACCTGTTGCGATTACTGTGATTCTACAGTAGTCAGCAACTGTGTCATCATACATAGCACCAAAGATGATGTTTGCTTCCTCACCTGTAAGCTCCTGAACATAGCTTGCTGCATCGTTTGCATCCATAAGAGAAATATCTCCGGAGATATTGATGATAACGTGTGTAGCACCCTTAATGGTTGTCTCAAGAAGTGGAGAAGATACAGCCTGCTGTACAGCTTCCATAGCCTTGTCGTCTCCTCTTGCTTCACCAATACCGATATGAGCGATTCCCTTGTCTGTCATTACAGTCTGAACGTCTGCAAAGTCAAGGTTGATCAGTGCCGGCAGGTTGATCAGGTCTGTAATACCCTGTACCGCCTGCTGCAGAACCTCGTCAGCCTTCTTCAGAGCTTCTGGCATAGTTGTTCTGCGGTCTACAACTTCTAATAATTTATCATTCGGGATAACAATTAATGTATCCACTGCTTTCTTCAGATTCTCAATACCTGCAAGTGCATTGTTCATACGGGTTCTTGCTTCAAAACGGAAAGGTTTGGTAACAACACCAACTGTAAGGATACCCATTTCTTTCGCTGCTGCTGCGATCACAGGTGCAGCGCCAGTTCCGGTTCCGCCTCCCATACCACAGGTAACGAATACCATATCCGCACCTTCCATTAACTGCTTTACTTCTTCAATGCTCTCTTCTGCTGCTTTCTGTCCAACCTCAGGCTGTGCTCCTGCACCAAGACCCTTGGTAATCTTCTCGCCAATCTGAAGTACAGTTGGAGCTTTACACAGAGTTAAAGCCTGTTTATCAGTATTCACACCTACAAACTCTACTCCGCCGATGGCCTCTTCCACCATCCTGTTTACTGCATTATTTCCGGCTCCACCTACACCGATCACTATAATCTTTGCAGATGATTCAGCCTCATTTGACATAATCTCTAACAATGTACTTCCTCCTTTATTTATATCTGATATCCTTCTCAGTAGTTTATATCAAAGTTACATATAGATATATCATATATTTTTTTTTGAAATTAATCAACCATTAATTTCGTTTTTTTATACTTTTTTCACGATTTTTCGGCAACTGCTGCTTGTCCAATATCTGTCATCCTGCTTTTTCTTCCAGTTTATCCAGACTCTGACAGAATACCAGAACAGCCGCTTTTATCGTATTTTTATCAGTATTCTTCGTCTCCGTAATAGTCTCCACCATCACCAATATAGTTACCATACTCATCATATTGGTCAGAACTGTCACTGCTGTCGTTTCCATATCCTGTATCGTAACTGCCAGAATCTTCCTCCCAACTGTCCCCGGATGTGTCAGCGCTCTGATCTTCCGTATCACTGCTGTCACTGTTCTCCTGCGCTGCTGCATCCAGAGATTCCTGTGTCGGCTTCGGTCCTACATAATTTCCGTCTGCATCATACTCACCTGCGCCGGTATAGTCACCCTCTCCATCATAACCACCGTTCCAGTTCTCTATCGCTTCCTCAAGGGCAGTCTTCGGTTTTGCACCTACATAATTGCCATTTTCGTTATATTCGCCATCTCCGGTGTAATCGCCGTCTTCATTATAACCGCCATTCCAGTTCTCAGCTGTAATCTCCGTATTATCCTGCTCTTCCTTTTCTTCCTCAAATGTATTGGTATCTGTAGATACACTCTCCATATGAAGAATTCCTTTCTTTCCCTGAATCTTCGGCATGATCGCTATGACACGATTCATCTTCTCTTCCAGATTCTCATCCTTTCCAAGCTGTACTGTAATGTCACCATAGATCAGGCTGATAGAATAACTGCTGTCAAACTGGATATGATCCGGGATCATGTCATTCTTCTGAAATATCGTGGAAAGCGCAACTGCTGTATTTAGTACAGTATCACCCTTGATATCCAGCTTCTCATCCATCACGATCTTATTTACCTGGATACCATCAAAATAAGGCACAGTCTCGTCCCTTGTCTGGGATCCCTCGACAAAGATCCCATTTCTGTCAAAATAAATATAACTGTCCAGATATTTGATACAGCCTACGATTTTCTTTTCCTTTACACTGATACAGATCGTACTGCGGTTTAACTGTGTTACTTTAAATGCATCCACATATATGATATCATCCGTCTTCGTCGTACTGTAAAACAATGGTGCAAGGACCGAATTGGAAGCCAGCGGTCCCCGAAGCACCATCTTCTTTACTTCTTCATCTGTATAATGAGAAGTTCCCCTCACTTCTACAGAATCTACTTTATAATAAGAAAAAAAGGCTATCATAGCAACAAGAATCCCTGCTCCTATCACCCCTGCAATAATCTTCTTTGTCTTCTTACTCATAGGAGGTTTCTTCCCATAATTACTTTTTCTCATAAATCCTCAAATCCTCGCCGGCGGACTGCCATATCTCACAGCCCAAAGCCTGTAAATCTCTGCAAATGTGCTCATATCCTCTGCTTATAAAGCCTGCCTGTGTGATACAGGTCTCTCCTTCTGCCATAAGCGCTGCAATGATCAGCGCCGCTCCTCCTCTAAGATCTCCTGCCTGCACAGTAATTCCTGTAAGCGGTCTCCCGCCCCGGATCACAGCCTCATCACCATTTACCACGATATCCGCACCCATCTTATTCATCTGGAAAGCACTTCCAAATCTCTGATCAAAAATGCGCTCTCTGATCACGCTTTTGCCCGATATTCCAGTCAGCACTGCCATAAGTGGAGCCTGAAGATCTGTCGGAAATCCCGGATAGGTTTCAGTTTCCACTAATTCTGCCGGTCTGACTGCCCGCTTTCCATTGACCTTTAGTGTACCACCATTCGCTTCATATTGTCCACCTATTTTCTGATATACTTCCAGGAATGCTTTTAATTCTCCTTCCGGCACATTCCGAAGTACGATCTCACTCTTTGCCGCGGCAGCTGCACATAAATAGGTGCCTGCCACGATCCGGTCCGGTGGTATCGTATATTTTCCAGGTCCCAGTTCCCGAACTCCCCGGATATAGATTTCCCCGGTTTCTTCGCCTTCAATCACCGCTCCCATGGATTTCAAATATCTGCCAAGCCAGAACACTTCCGGCTCTTTCGCACAGTTATACAGTTTCGTCTCTCCTTGTGCCAATACTGCTGCCAGCATTGCCTGCTGCGTTGCTCCCACACTTGATTTCTCAAAGAAAATCTCTCCGCCACGAAATCTGATACATTCTGCATCCAGTCCGGAAACTGTCTCGCAGATGTCAGCTCCCAGAGTTCTCAGTGCCATAAGATGAAGGTCTATCGGCCTTTTTCCGATAATGCACCCTCCCGGATATCCAATCCTGCACCTTTTATTTCTGGCAAGAACTGCACCAAGAAGAATCACGGAAGAACGCATCCTTCCTGTATAAACCTCCGGAATTTCTGTTTTATCTGCATCGGTACAGTCCAGATAGAGATCATGATCCTCCCACCAGGTAACTGCACCAAGACTTCTCAGGATTTCTTCCATACAAAAAACATCTGAAATCTTCGGACATCCTTTCAGAACACTGAGTCCCCTGTGCATCAGGGATGCCGCCATCATTGGAAGTGCCGCATTCTTAGAGCCCTGTATGAAAATCTCTCCGCTAAGAGAGCATTTGCCCATCACATGGATCTCATCCAAAATTTTCACTCCTAAAGGGCCTCTTACCTTATATTGTATGTTCTTTCCTGCTATCTGTTACTGTTTCGACCATACCTGCCTACACTCATTGCCAGCCCCATCTCACCCAGAAGAAATACCTCTGAAGTTCCGCCATAGCTGACAAAGGGCAAGGTAATCCCTGTATTTGGAATCGTATTTGTTACTACTGCAATGTTCAGAATTACCTGAATTGCCAAATGTCCCATAATTCCTCCGCAGATCAATGCACCTGCCAGATCTTTCGCATGCATGGCAATCACTCCAAGCCGCCACAAAAGCAATGCAAACAACAGAATCAGAAATACAGCCCCGGCAACGCCCATTTCCTCACAAATAATAGAGAAGATCATATCATTCTGTGCTTCCGGTACAAATCCCAGTTTCTGCAGACTGCTTCCGAATCCTCTGCCAAAAATTCCTCCGCTTCCGATAGCATAAAGTCCCTGAATGGTCTGAAAACCTTTTTCATACTTCTCCGGATTTCTCCAGATTGCCAGACGTTCCAGACGGTAACTCTCTGCTGCCAGAAAAATTGCCACAAATCCAATCCCTGTACTGCCAAGTCCGATAAATTGCATATATTTCGGATTCGATGAAAAAATCAAAATCACGCCAATTCCCAGAATAATGATGGCAGTACTCAGATTATTAGAACCAACCAGGCCAACAATAGGAAGAAGTGTCAGCATCGTCCTGCACATAAACCAGAAACCTTCTGTCCTTTTCTGCGATCTCTCAATCTGCCATGCAAGAAACAGGATCACCGCTACTTTTGCAAATTCTGAGGGCTGGAAAGACAACGGTCCCAGATTCAGCCACCGCTTTGACCCGTTAATTTCCTGTCCGAACAAAAGTACTGCCGTAGACAAAACCATAGAAAACAGATATGCAACAGGTGCCAGTTTCAGAAAGAAATGATAATCGACCGAAGAAACCATATACATGGCTCCCATTCCCAGTGCAGTAGCAAATAATTGTTTTTTAAAATAATAGGCAGAGTCGCCGAAACGTACTCTGCCATTATATTCACTGGTACTGAACAGTACTGCCAGGCCAAAAGCCGCAAGCAGTACTACCAGTACCAGCATCGTCCTATCTGTTTTTGATAAATCTGTCGCTCTTTTCTGCGCCATCCGGTTCTCCGAAAAATTCTCTATAGCCGGCCGCTCCCGGATTCTATTCCCTCTGCCGGACAGCTATAAGTCTCTTACTTATAGATATTCTACAGATTTCTTACATATTCCTTAAACATATCTCCACGCTGCTCATAGTTATCAAACTGTCCCCAGCTTGCGCATGCAGGAGAAAGTAAAACTGCATCGCCAGGCTGTGCTTTCTCTGCACATACCTTTACTGCTTCTTTCAGATCCTCACAGAGAATGATATCGTGAAAACCATGTTTCTCTGCCGCTTCTTTGATCTTCTCCTTTGTCTGTCCGATCAGTACCAGGTAACGGACTTTTCCATCAAAGGCTTCGATCCATTCGTCATAGCTGGACTGTTTGTCATAGCCGCCACCGATCAGAAGTGTCGGACGGTTCATTGCCTGGATTCCTTTGATTGCTGCATCCGGGTTTGTTCCCTTGGAGTCATTATAATAAGCAACTCCGTTCTTCTCTGTTACATACTCAATTCTGTGTGCAACAGCCGTGAATTCACAGATACTCTTACGGATACTGTCCATGGACACGCCGTCATAATAAGCCATCGCAACAGCTGCCATTACGTTCTCAAAATTGTGTTTGCCAAGAAGTTTCAGATCCTCTGTCTTTACTACTTCGATCTCCTTTTCTCCATCTTTAAGAACAATTGTATTTCCGTCCAGATAGATGCCTTCATCCAGTTTACGTTCGCTGGAGAAGTATACCACTCTAGGAGTCAGATGCTCGCCAAATTTACGAAGTACTTCGTCTTCATAATTCAGCACACAGACATCCTCTGTTCCCTGATTCTCTGTGATCAGTTCTTTCACACGGATATACTCTTCCATTGTGTGATGGCGGTTCAGATGATCCTCTGTGATGTTCAGGATTGCTGATACTTTCGGTGCAAACTCTTCGATCGTCTCAAGCTGGAAGCTGCTGATCTCGGCAACAGTTACGGAATTCGGCTTCATCTCCAGTGCTTTGGATGTATATGGGGTTCCGATATTTCCTACGACAAATACAGACTCTCGGGCATCCTGCATGATTTTTCCCAGAAGCGCTGTGGTAGTTGTCTTTCCGTTTGTTCCTGTGATAGCAAGTACTTCGCCGTCTCCAACTCTGTACGCCAGTTCAACCTCTCCCCATACCGAAAGTCCCTGTTCATAGAAGCTCTTCACGATTGGAAGATCTGTCGGTACTCCAGGACTGAGGACTACGAGATCAAGACTTTTCTGTACTTCCTTCGGAAGTTCTCCGGCATATACTTCCACCGGATAAGTTCCGTCTGTTTTATGTACAACTGCTTCTTTATCAATCTCTGCATTTCCGTCATAAATGACCGGAAATGCTCCTACTTTCGCAAGAAGGTCAGATGCTCCGATCCCGCTCTTGCCGGAACCGAATACAAGGACCTTTTTTCCCTGTAATTCCATAATAATTTCCTCCTTATTATCAACGATATCTTACAGTGCCAGAAGTGCGATCATGCACATAACAGCTGTAATAACTGAGAACACCGCAACCACACGTGTCTCAGACCATCCGCATAATTCAAAATGATGATGGATCGGTGCCATCTTAAAGATTCGTTTACCGTGTGTTGCCTTAAAGTAAGTTACCTGGATCATAACAGAAAGAACTTCGATCAGGTAGATCAGACCTACCAGCAGGATAAATAACGGCATCTGCATTACATAGGCAGTACCTGCAACAAATCCGCCAAGTGCCAGAGATCCGGTATCTCCCATGAATACTTTTGCCGGATATACGTTAAACAGTAAAAATCCCATCAGGCTTCCCACAACTGCACAGGTGATCGGCTCAATCCCGGATTTCATTCCGATAGAAACCACGGAGAAAAATACTGCTACGATCAGAGTTACGCTAGAAGCAAGACCGTCCAGACCATCTGTAAAGTTTACACCATTTACAGTACCGATCACTGCAAAGAAAAGTACAGGGATCGCAAGCCATCCAAGGTTCAGGAAGTGTCCGCTCCAGAATGGGATTCTCATTGTCAGAGAAATGTCTGTATATTTAACAATATAAAATACAAAAATCGCAGTCAGTACTACCTGAAGGGAAAACTTCTGCCAAGGAAGCAGTCCATCAGAACGCTTCAATACTACTTTCAGATAATCATCCAGAAAACCGATGATTCCAAACCCCAGTGTCAGGAATAATACCGGAATGATCTTTGGATAGTCGCCTACATAAAATAATGAAGTAACTGCTGTGGCGATCAGAAAGATCACGCCGCCCATTGTCGGAGTTCCGGCTTTCTTTAAGTGGGACTGCACGCCCTCTGTTCTTTCTGTCTGACCCATCTTCAGTTTCCTAAGAAAAGGAATGATGATCGGTCCTAATACAACGCTGATTGCAAATGCGATCAATACAGGGATTACAACTTGAAATTCCATCTCACACCTCGTTCATTCTTTCGTTTTTTTACTGAAAGTGTTTTTGTTTTTTACTTTCAGATTGCCTTTAGTATACGGCTTTTTTACTCATTTATCAACCCTGCCGGGCGATTTTTACTGTTCACCGACAATCTCCTGTGAAGTATTTTGGGGGATTCCAAGATATGGCAGGATATTTTCAAAGATGCTGCGGATCACCGGAGCTGCAATGGTTCCGCCATAATAAATTCCCTGAGGATCGTGAATAATACATAATCCAAGAACTGTCGGATTTTCTGCCGGAGCAAAACCAAGAAACGAGGAAATGTAACGGTTAGCACTTCTTGGGAGAGTCTGGGACGTGGCCGTTTTCCCTCCGATAGAATAGCCTTCAATCTTTGCATTTCTGCCGGAACCCTGTGAGACTACCGTTTCCAGAATTTCTCTTACTCTTCTGGAAGTTTCCTGGGAAACGATTCCCTCCTGCACCGGGAATTCAAGCTTCTTCCCTTTTGTTCCATCCGGATTCAGCACTGCAACTCCGAAATGTGGCGTCACCCGTCTTCCGCCATTGATCAGCGAACTGACTGTTGTCGCAAGCTGTACAGGTGTGATCTGAAAAGACTGACCAAAAGAAACCGTCGCCAGTTCTACTTCTCCCATATTTTTCTCCTGATGCATGATCGTTCCAGCCTCTCCAGGCAGATCAATACCTGTTTTCGTCAGAAGTCCAAACTGTCTGAAACATTGATAAAAACGCTCTACACCAAGACGAAGTCCTACTTCAATAAACACAGGATTGCAGGAATTCTGAGCTCCTTCTACGAAATTCTGGGCTCCATGACCGGTTCGCTTGGCGCAATGGATCCTGCGATCCTCCACCAGTTTATATCCAGGACAGTAAAAGCGGTCATTTTCAGAAACAACACCCACTTCCAGTCCGGCAGACATGGTAATAATCTTAAATGTGGAACCAGGCTCATACGTATCATTCAGACATGGATTCCGCCACATCTGATTCAGCAGATCCTGCTTTCTTTCTGCCTCTGTTTTTCTCTTTGTTATCGTTTGCGCCTGTGTGTCCTGAGACACGGCGGTCTGCTGCGTCTGATCTGCCTGCGTTCCTTCTTGTCCTTCTTCCTGTTCTGCTGCTAACTGCACCTGAAGTTCTTCTGTCAATGTAAAAGGATCATTCAGGTCAAATTCTGGGACGTTAACACAGGCATAGATTTCTCCATTCTGCGGATTCATCAGGAGAATGGAGACTCGTTCTGCCTGCTTTTCCTCCATTACTTTCAACGCTGCCTGCTGCACGAACTCCTGTATATTGGCATCAAGACTAATAAGCAGGCTTTTTCCTTCTTCCGGTTCTTCTCTTGTTTCGCCCAGTTTATCAATCTCTACGCCTCTGGCATCCGTAGTTGTCAGAATCTTACCCGGGCTGCCTTTCAGGATTTCTTCATATTTTACTTCCAGGCCGATGATTCCCTGATTATCACCCCCTGTAAATCCGATCACCTTGGAGGCCAGGCTTCCGTATGGATAATAGCGCTTGTAATCCTCATCCACTTTCACACCTGCCAGATTGCTTTCTCTGATTGCATCACCTACGCTTTTCTCTACATTTGTTTTCACTCTTTCTATAGAAGAAACTTTCTCCACCCGTTTACGCACTACAGATTCATCCATTCCCAATTTCTCTGTCAGTAGAGCAATTACTTTCTCAGGCTCCCTGATCTGGCTATGGATCACGGATATGGTACATACAGTCCGGTTAGATGCCAGGACTTTTCCTTTCGCATCCAGTATCTGGCCTCTGGCCGCCTTGATGTCACGTTCCCTTTCATGGAGATCCTTTGCTTTTTCATAGTAATAATCAGACCGAAAGCACATCAGGTGTACCAGTCTTCCGATCAGTCCTGCCATCAGCAGGATGCAGCAGATAAATACCACCCATATTTTCTTCTTATGAAAGGTCATATTCTTTTTCATAAAAAATCCCCGCAGAAATCGTCATACTAATATATGACAAATCCCTGCGGGGGTATGTTTCTTATTCCAGTCCTGCTTCTTCGTTGGTGATTCCATCAGTTTCTGCATTGTTATCCTGCGTAGTCTCTGATTCGTCATCCTCCAGCGGACCAGGTGCATCCGGGTTGGACACTGCATCTCCGGAAGCATCTGTCTCTGTGCTTCCTACACTTGTCACCAGGTTGGTAGACATCTTGTAATTGCCATTGTCATCCAGAATATGATCTCCATTGTCATCCAGCAGATAACCATTTTCATCAATTCTGTTTCCATCCCAGTCGATCAGATTACCGTCTGCATCTACCAGATTTCCATCACTGTTCAGGGAACTGCTGGATGCTGTACTCTTTAAATGGCCTTTGAATCCTTCCCATAACTCAGTTTCCGGTACTGTTCCATCATCGGATTCATCCGGTGTTACATTCAGATATGGAAGAAGTTCAGAAAGAATTCCCTGTGCAATGTACTGTGGATAAGTACTGTTTGCCTGATCATCTACATTCGGCTCATCTACTACTACATAGATCACAACTGCCGGATCATCTACAGGTGCAAATCCAATAAAAGAAACCAGATATTTGCCGTTTCCACGCGGATATTTCTCGGCTGTACCTGTTTTACCACCTGAACTGTATCCCTGTACTTTAGAATGACGGCTGGTACCCTGCTGTACACTTAACGCCATGTAGCTTCGGATATCACTGGAAATTCTTGATGAAATCGTCTGCTTCAGGAGAATCGGTGTGATCGTCTTTACAGTTCCGCCATTGCTGTCCAGGATCTTTGTAACCAGATGTGGCTGATAATAATATCCACCATTGATAACAGAACTCATAGCATTCACTTCCTGGATCATCGTACAGGTAAATCCCTGACCAAACGCTGAGCAGGCAAGCTCTGTTTCTCCCATAGAATCCTTGGTATGGATGATACCTGCCCCCTCATTCGGAAGGTCAATTCCTGTTCTGGTTCCAAAGTTAAACAGGCTCTGCGCCTTGATAAACTGAACTGCTCCCATTTTAGCACCAATCTGCATCATAGCATCATTACAGGAGTTTGCGATTACTTCACCCAAAGTCTCTGTACCATGAGCGCTTGGATATACCGCACACTTGATCATAGTATCACCAAATGTCTGGGCTCCGTCACACACAAAGGTATCGGATTCCTGAATCGCACCTTTCTCCAGTGCAGACGCCATAACAATTGGCTTCACAACAGAACCAGGTTCATAAGCATCTGTTACACAGAAATTACTCCACATACTGTTCAGTGCTTCCACTGTTTCCTCGTCACTCATTGCTTTAATCTCATCTTCTGAATATACATTAGAAAGATCTCTCGGATTATTCAGATCATAACGGTCACCGCCATCCATGGCAATAATTTCACCGGTGGACGGGTCCTCTACGATAACACCGATATTCTTGGCACCCATGGCTTCCTTGAATCCATTCACATACTTTTCAACGATCTGCTGCGCACCAATATCAATGCTTGTCTGTATACTCTTTCCGTTTACTGCTGCAATGATCGTCTGTTCTACATCGGAATCATTGTTAATGTATCCGTACTGTCTGCCATCCACACCTGTAAGTGTACTGTTATAATATCCTTCCAGGCCGATATCAGCGACATCACGGTCCAGCGTAAATCCAATCGTATCACATGCAGTTTCACTGAACGGATAACTTCTCAGATAGTCCTCTTCAAACCAGATGCCCTTGATATTCGCTCTCTCCTTAGCCTGCTCTGCAGTAAGCCCGGAATCTTCATCCTCTGCTTCATACTTCTCAAATTCTTTCTTCTTATCCATAGACAGCTGTTTCATCAGAATCTGATACTGACTCTGACTGGTACTTGGATCCGACAGAAGAGAACGTACCGTTTCTTCATCAATCCCTAACTGTTCATTCAATGCACGGATCGTTGGTTCTACATAATCACTGTCCGAATTTACAGTTTTGCAGTCCAGGATCACATTATAAACCTTATTGCTGGTTGCAAGGATATTTCCATTTTTGTCGTAAATGTCGCCTCGCTTTGCCGGCAGAACCTGACTCTCATATTTCTGCTGCGCCTGGCTTAATACCTGCTTCTTATATTTTGTGCCGCTTGTTGCATTAATATAAGTAATTCTTACTATTAATACTACTAAAGCCAGTAACACTACTGCAAATAGCATTACCAGCTTCTTTTTCATGTTGTAATTTATTCTTCTCTCTGGTCTCTTCTGACCTCTTTTTCTTGTATTGCTCAATTAATCACCTACTTTGAATCTGGTATATCTTGATACTGTCTTACATAGCTGTTTCCGGATGTAGAATAGGTTACTGTCTGATCATCTGACGGATATTTCATTCCCAGTCGTCCTAATGCAGTCTGCTTAATTTGGTTCAGATCTATATTAGATGTTACCTGGCTGTAATATGCGTCATTGTCTTCCTTTAAAGCTGCCAGTTCTTCCTCAAGGGATGCAACTGTATTCATTTTGGCCGTAATTTCTGACTTATACTGAAGATACTTTACAGAACAGAATAATATCGCTGTACACACAACAACGAGAAACGTGACAAATCCCCAGTTCATTGCTGTGGCCTTCTGTCTGTTTCTCTGTGCTGATCTGCTCAACTCATGTTTCTGTCTCTGTACTGGTACCGGCTCTGCCTGTACTCTGCGGTTTCGATTAGTCTGCTGTCTTCCGGGATGCTGTCTCTGTGGCTGTCTCGTCCTGTCCGGAACTTCTGCAAGGCGTCTGACCGTATTTCCTTCAACGTACATTCCTCTGTTTGCTCTGGCATTGGTTCTGCTTCTTCTTGCTGTTTCAGTCCTGGTCGTCTTCGCCATTTCATGCCTCACTATTAATTACAATACTCTCTCAAAAATTCTAAGCTTTGCGCTCTTGGAACGCGGATTCTCTTCCATTTCAATCTCCCCCGGAAGAATCGGTTTCCTTGTGATCACTTTACCTTTTGATTTATTTCCGCATACACATACCGGAAAGTCTGGCGGGCAGGTACATGGATTTTCATTCTTTCTGAAAATCGTCTTAACAATTCTGTCCTCCAGTGAATGGAAAGTGATAATGCAAAGTCTGCCGCCATCATCAAGAATGTCAATCATTCCGTCAAGCGAATCTCTCAGTACATCAAGTTCTCTGTTAAGTTCGATACGGATTGCCTGGAACGTCCTCTTCGCAGGATGTCCCGACTTTACCTGCATCTTCATAGGAATAGATTCCCTGATGATCTCTGTGAGTTCGCCGGTCGTAGTGATCGGCTTCACCTGTCTGGCTGCTACAATGTGTTTTGCAATATTCTTTGCAAATTTATCTTCACCGTAATCACGAATGATACGATATAACTCTTTCTCTTCATAGCCATTGATAATATCACTGGCCGTCTGCGTCTGGCGCTGATCCATACGCATATCTAATGGTGCATCTACTCTGTAAGTAAATCCACGTTCTTCATTATCAAGCTGATAGGAAGATACTCCAAGATCAAGGAGAATCCCGTCGACTTTATTGATGCCTCTTGCTGCCAGTTCCTGTACCATGTAACAATAATTGCTGCGAATGATCGTCGCCTGATCAAAGGCGGCTAACCTCTCACTCGCAGCAATTATCGCATCCTGGTCCTGATCTATGCCAATAAATCTCCCCTTGGCAGAAAGCTTCTTACATACCTCCAGGGCATGTCCTGCACCTCCTAAAGTGCCATCCACGTAGATTCCGTCCGGCTTAACATTCAAGCCTTCTATGGTCTCTTCCAGTAATACAGATTTGTGTTTAAACTCCATCTCCGTCTCCTGTCTGGATCTATTTTGCGAGATACTTTATAATGATTTCTGTATCAGATCGTGATTCCCATGTCCTGCATACTCTCCGCAATGCTGTCCATATCATCATAATTACAGATCTCACTCCACTTTTCTTTGCTCCAAACTTCAATTCTGTTTAAATTACCTGTCAAAACTACATCCTTTTCCAGACCGGCAAATTCGCGCAGAGTTTGCGGTACAAGGATTCTCCCCTGTTTGTCCAGTTCACATGTAGTTGCTCCAGCTACAAAAAATCGTGAAAAAGTTCTGGCATTTTTATTTGTAAGTGGTAATGCTCTGAGTTTCATTTCAAAGGCTTCCCATTCATCCATGGGATAAATAGAAAGACAGCCATCTAGCCCTTTAGTCAGAACAAACTCTTCCCCTAAGAGTTCTCTGAACTTCGAAGGAATAATCAGGCGCCCCTTCGCGTCGATTGTATGGTTGTACTCTCCCATGAACATGTTACTCACCTACTCTCACGAAATCTGAATCTCCCCTTCAGATTTCCAGGTGGTAATGGTCTACTCTGCCATTGTTCCCCCACTCACCACCACTATTCACCACTTTCTACCACTTATGTGCTTATTCTAAACTATTTAGGCTGAAAAAACAAGGGTCTGAAACAGATTTTTTAAATTTAGAACTCTCTTAACATTTCTGAAACATCCATATTTTAAGGTAAAAAATAAATATTTATACGTAAAAAATGGGCTGAAATTCCACTTTCAACCCACTTAGCTTTCAGATATATTGTTTTTTATAATTCTTTGTCTGATTTTGTGGGAGAATTTCCCACATGTCGTCTCCACTGTTCAGGAATATGTGCATATTCAGACTCTTCCCAATTTAAGATTTCATCAGATTCTCCCTGTACAGTTCCGGTTTCTTTCTTTTTCTCCACTGGAACTTCCGGCTTCTCTGAAACAGACTCAGAAGAGTTATTCCCAGGCTGTACTTCTGCCTCAGGAATACTATCCTGCGCTTCGTTTTCTTTTTCCTGCTGATTCTCTATCAGTGCTTTTCTTCTTCGTATACGTATAGCTGCTCTTTTCTGTGCCATCACTCCACGTACAATCACTGTTGGTGTGTAAATTATAAACAAAGCAGCTGATATTACCAGCGAAACTCCAATCCTCGTTCCTGGAATATAAAGCTTATCTGTCCTGAGCCATTCAAAGAAAAATCTCCCAAGCCCGTATCCTGCCAGGTAGATCATAAACAACTCGCCGTCGTATTTCTTCTTTCTGCGAAGCGCCAGCAGAATCAATAAAAGGATCAGACACCACAAACTTTCATAAAGGAACACAGGCTGAACCTGAATATAGGAAATTCCATTGATCGTCAACAGATTATCCCGCATATTTCCGGAAACCTCTCCAGAGCGCACTGCTGAAATTGGAATCTGTATTGCCCAGGGCAGATCTGCATATTCTCCAAAAGATTCTCTGTTAAAGAAATTTCCCCAGCGTCCAATGATCTGTCCCAAAAGTATTCCAAGACTTACAGTATCTGCCATCTTCCAGAAGTTCATCTTGGCAATCCTGCAAAATACTGCTGCAGCGAGAAATCCCGCCAGCAGACCGCCATAAAAAGTATACCCGCCATTTCTAAAATCCAGAATTCCGCTGAAATTTCCTCTGTAAAGTTCCCATGAAAATACTACATAAAACAGTCTGGAACCCACAACTGAAGCCAGCAGCGAAATGATCATCATATCAAGATATTTATTCTGATCCTCACCATTTCGCTTTGCTTCCAGTGTCACCAGCCCTATTCCCAGAAGTGCACCTATTGCGATCAATACACCATATATGGTAAATTCCATCCCAAATATCTGAAATGACCGGGGCACATAAGATAAAACCAGATTAAGTCCTGGAAAACGTATCGACATTTCCATATATCACCTGTTTATCATACATTGAATCTGAATAAAATTACATCTCCATCCTGTACAATGTATTCTTTACCTTCCATTCTTACAAGACCTTTCTCTCTGGCACCTGCATAGGAACCGCAGTCCAGAAGATCCTGATAGTTAACAACTTCTGCTTTGATAAATCCTCTCTCAAAATCTGTATGGATCTTGCCGGCTGCCTGCGGAGCTTTTGTTCCAATCTTGATAGTCCATGCTCTTGTCTCATCTTCGCCAGATGTCAGGAAACTCATCAGGCCAAGGAGATGGTAGCTTGCTTTTACCAGTTTCTCAAGTCCGGATTCTTTAAGTCCCAGATCCTCAAGGAACATCTTCTTCTCATCATCATCCAGTTCAGAGATCTCTTCCTCGATCTCTGCGCAGATTACGAAGATCTCACTGTTCTGCTCTGCTGCATATTTGCGTACTGCCTGTACATGTGCATTGCTTGCACCATCATCTGCCAGATCATCTTCAGCAACATTTGCAGCATAGATCACTGGTTTCCATGTAAGCAGATTGTAAGTAGTCATCCATGCTTCTTCGTCCTCGTTCTCCAGTTCCATTGTGATCGCCATCTTGCCGTCTTCGAGATGTGCTTTTACTTTCTGGAGGAAGTCAAGTTCCTTGGCAGCTTCTTTGTCCATACGTGCTGTTTTTGTCACTTTTGCAATTCTTCTCTCAAGAATCTCAAGATCAGAGAATACAAGTTCCAGATTAATTGTCTCAATATCACGAAGAGGATCAATGCTTCCGTCTACATGGATAACATTGGAATCCTCGAAGCAGCGTACTACATGAACAATGGCATCTACTTCACGAATATTTGCAAGGAACTGGTTTCCAAGTCCCTCACCTTTGGATGCACCCTTTACAAGCCCTGCGATATCTACGAATTCGATGACTGCAGGTGTCACTTTCTTAGAATGATAGAAATCTCCGAGAAGTTTCAGTCTCTCGTCCGGTACAGTAACAACACCCACGTTCGGGTCAATGGTACAGAACGGATAATTTGCTGATTCTGCTCCTGCTTTTGTTAATGAATTAAATAATGTACTCTTTCCAACGTTTGGTAATCCAACTATTCCAAGTTTCATCTCTCTTTTATATCTCCTTTAAATGTATTGATTTTACGGTATTTCCAGATATTTTTTAATATCAGGCGGGCCATTTTACGGACCATTCCTGTCAGTGGACTGAGCAGTGATCCTTTTCTAAAATACTTTCATTATTTTATCATAACCATTTGTGATGTGCAAGGTTGCTGTTTTCTGTCTATATGCTGCTATAACATTAACTGTTACTACCACCATCCCGCAAGGTGTTTTTGCATGTATATGCCAAAGTCCCGAGATATCCAATGCGAATTTATGCGATCAGCATAAATTCTGTATATCACAAAACATATTATAGTGAATTGAGTAAACATAGCTATTAGTCTCTCGACATAATCATCAGCAAAGTTCCCTTATCATAAATAATCTTTGCAGATTCACTGCTGATCTCATTGCTTACAGTCAGACCACTGTCTGCCACTGTTAGATGATAGTTACTGAGAGGATATTTAAATCCTTCAAGAGTCAGACCAGTCACATCTCCTCCCAGCTGAAAAAATGACACATACTTTCCAAACTGCTCGGACTTTCGAAGGACTGTCCCACTGGAAACCAGTTTCATATAATTATAACTATCCACCAATGTCACAGATGCGCCCTGCTTCTGAGCCAGAACAAGAAGCCCGAAGTTCGCCATCAGATGATCTACTCTTTTTCCGGTCACACCCAGAATTGCAATCTCCTTTGCCCCGGTCCGAATGGCATAGTTCATAGCAGACTGCGTATCTGAATCATCTTTTTCCGGTCTCAGTCGTATAATCTCTACTTCTTTTTTCTCTTCTCCGGTTTGTTTCTGTACTTTCCAGTTTGTCATTCCTCCATAAGGAATCTCACTGTTTGTCTTTATCCCTGCAGGAACCTCCAGAAATTCTTTTCCTTCTTCTGACAGGCTGTCAAAATCTCCGATCACCACATCCGGCAGGATCTGCTGTTCCAGAAAAAACTCCAGTCCTCTGTCTGCCGCGATCAGACGTATCTTTTCTTTTCCCGCTTTCTCTGCATTCTTTTTCAAAAAATCGAGGGCAAAATCACTCTGGATATCGCCCCCGCTTACAATTACTGTATCTATCATGCTGTTCCTCAGTCAATTTTTTGTATAATTTCGTCCATCTTCGCTCTGGCATGTCTTACATTTGCTTCCAAATCTCCGTTGAACACATAAGAACCGGCCACCAGCAGATTTGCACCTGCTGTCATTACTGTCTCCATTGTCTCATCATTGATTCCACCATCTACCTGAACATCTACATTCAGATTCTCAGCTTCAATCAGTTCACGTACTTCTCTGATCTTCTCTGTACATTCATCCATATACTTCTGTCCGCCGAATCCCGGCTGTACAGTCATGATCAGAACCATGTCCACATCCTCCAGCATATGGCTGATATCATTTACCGGTGTCGCAGGTTTAATGGAAATGCCCACTTTTACTCCTGCCTCACGGATCTGCTCGATCGTTCTCTCAATATCCTCACATGCTTCTGCATGAACAGTAATAGAATCAGCACCGCATGCAACGAAATCTCTGATATATCTCTCCGGCTCAGTTACCATAAGATGCACATCAAAGAACAGCTTTGATTCCTTTCGAATAGATTTGATCACTGGCATTCCAAAAGAAATACTCGGCACAAAGTCACCGTCCATGACATCAATATGGAGCCATTCGACTCCCTCTTTCTCAAGAGTTTTGATCTGTTCGCCCAAACGATTAAAATCTGCCGACAAAATAGAAGGGCACAACTGATACATAATTAGAATCTCCTTTTCTCTTTCAATTCATTATAAAGTCCTAAATAATCTTCATATCGAAGCTGGCTGATCTTATGCTCTGCCAAAGCTTCCTTTACGCCGCAGTCCGGTTCATGGATATGTCTGCATCCCTGAAACCTGCACTGATCTTCATACTCACGAAATTCCGGAAAATAATCTTTCAGTTCCTGCTCTTCAATATCTGTCAGATATAAAGAAGAAAATCCCGGGGTATCCATCAGATAAGTATCATGTCCCACTGGTATCACCTGTGAATGACGGGTGGTATGTTTTCCACGTTTCAGTTTCTTACTTATCTCTCCTGTTTCCATCTGTACATTTTCCTGCAGTGCATTGGTGATTGAAGATTTTCCCACACCCGAGGGACCGGCAACTACTGTTGTCTTTCCCTTAAGGATCTCACGGATCTCATCTAATCCATCCCCGTTAAAGGTGCTGGAAAAGATTACATGATATCCGCAGCTCTTATAAGTTTCATATAAGAGTTCCAGTTCTTCCTGTGTTGCAAGATCCTTCTTATTAAAGCATATAACTGCCGGAACATTCTCCTTTTCCATCATGATCAGAAATCTGTCCAACAGCATAAAATTTGGTTTTGGATTCTCCATCGCAAAAATCACAAAAGCCTGATCTACATTGGCAACCGCCGGACGGATCAGCGAATTCTTTCTGGGAAGGATGGCAGTCACACTGCCCTCCTTCTCCTGTGCATCCAAAACTTCAATCTCTACATTATCCCCTACAAGAGGTTTCTGTTTATCTTTTCTGAATATTCCTTTGGCTTTGCATTCATAAATCTCATCATTCTCTGCGTAAATATAATAAAATCCTGCAATGCCTTTAATAATCTTTCCCTGCATGAATTACTCTACCTTGGCAAATGTAATGGAGTAATTTCCAAGTTCCTGATAAACTCCGTTGACCTGCTCGGATAAATACAGAGTTCCTTCACTGATTCCAGGTGCTCCTGTGATATCCAGATCGTAAGGGAACTGTAATACCTGATTCTCCAGAACAACTGACGCTGTCGGTGTTCCATTTACATTCTGAACCAGTTCCAGACGTACCGGACCTCCTGTATATCCTGTCGGAGTATTCAGAGTCTGTGTACATTTCCAGACTTCTCCTGCTGCTACAGCTGCACTGTTATCTGTGGATGTATTATCTGCCGTCTGTGCTGCACTGTCTGTTGTGCTGCCTGCTGTATTTGCAGTATCCGTACTCTGCACAGATGCAGGGTCCTGATCTCCTGTACTTACAGTAATTACCACATTAACCGTATCCGGGTCCTCCCAGTTTCCTGCTTCTGGTTCCTGAGAGATTACTTCTCCTGCTGCCACCTCTGTGCTCATTTCCTCTTTTACTTCTACATTGAGGAATTTACCAAAAGTAGTAATCGCATCATTCTTTGTCATTCCCACAACACTTGGAACTTCTACACTGTCACCATAGTCAACGCCACGGCTGACAACCAATGTAATGGTATCTCCGGCTGAAACAGATGCACCTGCATCCGGAGTTGTAGAATATGCATATCCAGGATCAACGATCGGAGTACCGTCATCGTTTAATTCACTGTATTCTTTCTGAACAGTAACATTTAATCCCATATCTTCCAGTGTCTGCTGTGCATCCACACCTGTCTGTCCGTCTACATCCGGAACTGTAATCTGCTGAGCACCTTTACTGATATAGTATTTAATTGTTGTATATTGTTCAACCTTGCTTCCCTGTGGAATATCCTGAGAAGAAATGGTTCCCTTTGCCTGAGTGGAGGCTTCCTCACCCATTGGCTGAATACCAAGTTTCATGTCTTTTGTGATATTCTTTGCCTCATCCTCCGTTTTTCCTAACAGATTCGGTACAGTTACCATTCCATCATCATCTGTTTCTGCTGTATCTGTAGTTTCTGTTTTGGTCTTTGTTTCACTGTTACCGCCGATCAGTCCAGATGCCTTACCTGCAACCAGAATAATTGCAACTAAAATCACAACTCCAAGAAGCAGCATCGCAATAGTCAGTCCATGACCGCCTTTTTTCTTTGTTTTCTCAGGTTTTGCCGTTTTCTTTCTGCGAGGCTTCTCTTCTGGCTCATCATCATAATCCGTTTCATTGATCTCATCTTCCAGAGCCTCCGGTTCTGACTTGGAAATCTGTTTCGGTACATGCTTGATCTCGCCAAGTTCCTCATCTGAGATCACAACTGTCTTTGCCTCATTATCTACAGAAGTCAGTGTTACGAAATCACCCTGCGGATCGATCAGAGAATGCTTCAGATCTGCAATTACATCTTCCATATTCTGGTAACGACGATCTACACTCTTCTGTGTACATTTCAGGATGATCTGCTCCAGACTGTGCGGCAGGTCCTCTGCATACACGCTTGGCGGAACCATCTCTTCTTGAAGATGCTTGATAGCGATAGCTACTGTTGTGTCACCATCAAACGGAACCTTTCCAGTGACCATCTCATACAGTGTGATACCAAGTGAATAAATATCACTCTTCTCATCACTGTATCCTCCACGTACCTGCTCCGGAGAACTGTAATGAACAGATCCCATCACATTAGAACTTATGGTATTGGAAGAAGCAGCTCTTGCAATACCAAAATCTGTAACTTTAACCTTTCCATCCATGGAAATAATAATATTCTGAGGCTTTACATCACGGTGTACAATTCCGTGGCTGTGTGCTGCCTCCAGTCCCATAGATACCTGGATTGCAATACTTGTAGCTTCTTTTACTGACAGTCTGCCTTTCTTAGAGATATACTCCTTAAGAGTAATTCCTTCGATCAGTTCCATCACAATGTAGTAGACTCCATTGTCATCTCCTACATCAAATACATTTACAATATTGGGATGAGTCAGAACTGCTGCTGCCTGAGCTTCACTTCTGAACTTGCGGATAAACGTTGTATCCTCCCGAAATTCCGGCTTAAGAACTTTTACAGCAACAAACCGATTCAGCTTATGGTCTTTTGCCTTGTATACGTCCGCCATTCCGCCGGTACCTATTTTTCCTAATATCTCATAGCGCTCAGCTATGATCATTCCCGTCTTTAACATGCTTTCACCTCATTTGCGAATGGTTCTATCAATACAATTGCAATATTGTCCTTGCCGCCGTTGCGGTTTGCTTCTCTGATAAGTATTCTGCCCTTTTCGTCCAGATCTGTATCAGTGTCAGTAATGATTTCCTGCAGTTGGCTGTCCTCAACCATATTGCTGAGACCATCTGAACACATCAGAACCACATCTCCTGGTTCCAATTTCAGGTCAAAGAAGTCAATATCTACTGTTCTCTCCGCTCCGAGCGCTCTTGTGATGATATTTTTCTTCGGATGTCTTCTTGCCTGTTCAGGGTCAAGTTCTCCCATCCTTACCATCTCCTGCACTAATGAGTGATCCTTTGTTATCTGCTGAATCTGTTCTCCAATTACATAAAGTCTGCTGTCACCTACATTTGCCACATAAGCGTAATGTCCCACGATCGTAGCTGCTACCATCGTAGTTCCCATTCCTCTCAGTTTCTCATCCTGCTGTGCCTGGGTAAGAATCTCGGTATTCACACATTCAATGGCATGACGGATTACTTTGACAGGATTAAAATCTGCATCCTGGCGGATTTCTTCCACCATGGATGTAACAGCATGAGATGATGCATAATCTCCGGCGTTATGTCCGCCCATTCCGTCAGCAACAACAAACAGATTCGGAAGATTTCCAACCGGGTCTGCAGATGCGAACACATAATCCTGATTCATTTTTCGCTTCTGCCCGACATCAGTAGCTGAATATACCCTCATGTCAATTCTCGCTTTCTGTTTTTTCCATATAACTTTTTCTTAGCTGTCCACAGGCACCATCTATATCGCTGCCCATTTCCCTTCTAATAGTAACATTAATTCCACATTTTTCAAGTTTTATTTTGAAATTCTCCACTGCCTGCCTTGTGGATCTCACATAGGAACGCTCCTTGATCGGGTTTACCGGAATCAGATTTACGTGGCAGTTAATGTCCCTGATCCTGCCGGAAAGCTCTCTGGCATCTTCATCACTGTCATTCACTCCGGCAACCAGACTGTATTCAAATGTGATCCTGCGCCCCGTTTCTTCAAAATAATGGCGGCACGCTTCCAGAACCTCGTCCATGCTGTATCTGTTCGCAATCGGCATCAGTTCCCGGCGTTTCACATCATTCGGTGCATGAAGAGAAAGAGCCAGTGTCATCTGAAGCTTTTCTTTTGCAAGGTCATAGATCTTCGGTACAAGCCCACAGGTAGATACCGTCAGATTTCTCTGGCTGATATGGAGCCCGCCATCCTCTGTCAGAATATGTATGAATCTCAGCAGATTTTCATAATTATCCAGAGGTTCTCCGGTTCCCATCACTACCACATTGGATACTCTCTCTCCTGTCATAGCCTGTATTCTGTAGATCTGATCCAGCATCTCCGACGGCAGCAGACACCTGGTCAATCCGCCGATCGTAGATGCACAGAATCTGCATCCCATGCGGCATCCAACCTGTGAGGAAATACAGACGGAATTTCCATGCTTGTATCTCATAAGAACACTTTCGATCACATTTCCATCACTGAGACGGAAAAGATACTTCTGTGTCCCATCAATCTTAGAAGTCTGTACATCCACCATCTCTAATGCAGTGATCGGATATTCCTTTAACTTCTCCCTCAATCCTTTGGAAAGATTTGTCATCTCGTCATAGGAAGTAACAAGGTGTTCATGCAGCCAGCTGTATATCTGTTTTGCACGAAATGGCTTGTCCCCCAGAGAGGTCATCAGTTCTTTTAATTCATCGATTGTCATTGACTTAATATCTGTCATTATTTATTTTCTCCTGAATTTCGCAATAAAGAAGCCATCTGTCTTGTGTACACCCGGCAGAAGCTGAAGATATCCAAGAGCAGTTGTCTCTGAATGAAGTTCCTCTGGCAGATATGGATCAATGCTCTCCAGTTTGAATGGATGATGATTCATAAACCACATCATGTTCTCTTCATTCTCTTCTTTCGCAATGGTACAGGTACTGAATACCAGAACTCCGCCCGGCTTCACATATTCTGCCGCACGATCCAGAATCGTTCTCTGCAGAATTACGATCTCTTCCTGTTTCTGTGGTGTCACACGGTATTTGATCTCAGGCTTCTTACCGATCACACCATATCCGGAACACGGAACATCTGCGATCACTATGTCTGCCTTCAGCTCAGAATCCACATCAAATACAGTAGCATCCATCACATGGGCCTGCACATTGATAGAATCTGTTCTGTGAATGTTTTCTTCGATCAGATCTACCTTGTACTGACTGATATCACGGGCATCTACGGTTCCATAGTCACCCATTTTATCCCCAACATGAAGACTCTTACCGCCCGGTGCAGCACACATATCTATAATGTAGTTTCCCTTCTGCGGATCTGCCACCTCTGCCACCAACATAGAACTCACATCCTGTACCTGGATCTTACCCTGTATAAAAGCATCCAGTGCCAGAATATGGTTATAATTGGAAATCTCATATGCATAAGGCAGATATGGAGCTGGTTTTACCTCCACTCCCTGATTCACAAGACTCTGATAAATCTCCTCCTGAGAATACTTGTGTGTCCTGCAGCGCACAGTGATTGGCTTCTCTTCCAGAAAAGCAGTCAGAATTTTCTCTGTCCTCTCTTCGCCATAGTCTTCAAGCCAGCGATTCACCAGCGTCTCCGGCATAGAGTATCTGACAGATAAATGTCTCACAAGATTTTCTTCTCTTGAAGGCAGTTCCAGATTCTTCCACTCTCTGGCTATCGTGCGCAGTACCCCATTTACAAAAGGTTTCAGATTGTAGAATCCTTTTCTCTGCGCCAGTTTCACGGCTTCATTGCACACTGCACTGTCTGGAACACTGTCCATAAATCTGATCTGATATACTGCACTTCTCAGGATTTCCCTAATAGCAGGTTTCATTTTGTCTACAGTTACTTTTGAATAAGAATCAATAATATAATCTATTAAAATACGATATTCCAGGGTTCCTTCACAGACTCTGGTGATAAAAGCTCTCTCCTGTCTTGGAAGGAACTGATACTTGGAAAGGGCATTGCGGATCGCAATATGACTGTGCTTTCCCTCTTCCTCAATTTCCAGCAAAATCTGTAATATCAGTTCTCTGGTATTTATTCCATTAGTCACGGTCTCTTCCTCCGGCCAGTATGATCAGTCTTAAAAGCTGCAGAATGGATGATGCAAGTGCTGCCACATAGGTAAGAGCTGCTGCTGTAAGAACTTTCTTTGCTCCTTTTACTTCATCAGTTCCAAGCATTCCTGAACTTCCCAGCATTTTCAGTGCTCTTGAAGAGGCATTAAACTCTACAGGAAGAGTCACAAGCTGAAAAAGAACAGCAAAGCTGAACAGCAGAATCCCCAGTGTCAGCAATGGGCGAATAGAAAGGATCAGTCCTGCCAGAAATAACGGCCAGGAAAGTGTTGATCCGATATTCGCCACAGGTACGATCGCGGAACGCAGATTCAACGGCACGTAATTCTGCGCATCCTGAATGGCATGTCCGCATTCATGTGCTGCCACGCCAATGGCAGCTACAGAAGTTCTGTCATATACATCCTGCGAAAGAGCCAGCTGCTTATTTCTCGGATCATAGTGGTCTGTCAGGCTTCCGGAAATCGGTACAACCGTAACATCCGTGATTCCCGCCATACGAAGGATTCTTCTGGCTGCTTCTGCCCCGGTAAGCCCGGATGCACTGCGCACTCTGCTGTAAATAGCAAATGTGCTCTTCACTCTTGCAGAAGCCGCCATAGATAATAACATTCCTATGATCAGCAGGAAATAAGTAGGGTCAAAATAGTATCCGTACATCTAATCACTCCTTATGATCTGTAAAACATGTTCCATCTTCAATGTGATATCCACGGAGAAATACCTCTGTCTCCATTCGTTTCTTACCTTCTAACTGTACCTCTGTAAGGATCAGAGAACCTTTTCCGCATGCGGCATGTATGCCTTCCTTATCTGTCAGAAAAACAGTTCCCGGAGCAGCATCTGTCTGTTTGTCACTGACTCTGCACTTCCATACTTTTAAAGTCTTTCCATTAATAAAAGTATAAGCACTTGGCCATGGATTCAGTCCGCGTACCAGACGCTCCAGTTCCTCTGCCGATTTGCTGAAATCCATCAGTCCCATCTGCTTGGTGATCATGGACGCATACGGTGTCGGGCTCTCTTCCGGCTGTTTCACACGCTCTGCTGTTCCCTGCTCAATAGATGGCAATGTCTTGATCAGCAATTCCGCACCTGCCTGTGCAAGCTTTCCAAACAGACTTCCGCCAGTTTCCTCCGGTGCCAGAGGAATAATGATCTTAGAGATCATATCTCCTGTGTCAAGTCCCTCTCCCATCTGCATGATCGTAACACCAGATTCCTTCTCTCCATCAATGACTGCCTGCTGGATTGGAGCTGCACCTCTGTACTTAGGCAGAAGTGATGCATGAATGTTAATGCATCCATACTTCGGAAGGTCCAGAACCTCTTTCGGAATGATCTGTCCAAATGCTGCAACAATAATAATATCTGGATTGATCTCCTTTAAAGTTTCCAGAAATTCCTGATTATTTCTTACTTTCTGCGGCTGATATACCGGAATCTCATGCATAAGTGCCTCTTCTTTGACAGGAGTCGGAAGTAAAGTCTTTCCTCTTCCCTTTGGCTTATCAGGCTGTGTGACTACTGCTGCCACTTCATATCCGGCTTCGATCAGTGCATGTAATGGCGGCACTGCGAAATCCGGTGTTCCCATAAAAACTGTCTTCATATGTTAAAATGTCACCTCTTCTTTCTCTTGTATTTTCTCTGCTGTTTCAGCATCCGGACATATCCCGGACCTCTGGCCTGTTCATATCAAAACACCACTGGATACAGCATTGAACAACTATTTCCAACACTTTTTATTATTCCTCATCCTCATCATAAGTTACATGATGAAGTTCTCCCTCTACCAGTTCTGTGTACATATGTCCATCCAGATGATCCAGTTCATGACAGAATGCACGGGCCAGAAGTCCCTCGCCTTCATATTCTACCTCATTCATGTCCTCATCCAGTGCTTTTACCTTTACATAGTTCGGACGTGTTACCTGTCCTGCCATTCCCGGTACACTTAAGCATCCCTCATCTCCTGTCTGCTCTCCGGATGTCTCAAGGATCTCAGGATTGATCAGAACGATCGGGCCTTCTCCTATATCAATAACAACGATACGTTTCAGAATTCCTACCTGCGGTGCAGCAAGACCAACACCCATTGCCTCATACATGGTATCAAGCATATCCGTGATCAGATCATGGATACGTGGTGTCATTTTATCCACCGGTCTGCTAACTTTTGTAAGTACTTCATCGCCTTCTACTCTGATTGTTCTAAGTGCCATTTCTTTCTTCTCCTTTTCTCTGACTGAATTTTTAACTAAAAACGTAACTGTTCAGTACCTTCATAGTTACGAGTCAAAATCCATTGAAAATCGCCTGCGGCGATGGGATTTTGACTTGTATGTCTCGGGATTTTGGCATTTTCATGCCAAAACACCTCGCGGAATAGTGGACTTCTGAATAGTTACTGAAAATCAAATTGTATATATAGTTTCCGAAAACCGGAATTTATTTCTATGTATTTCTCAAGCTGGTCTTTGATCCAGACCAGTACCTGGTAATCTTCGTGTTTCAGATAAATGACCTGTCTGTAAATATCCTTTACTTTTCCCACTGCTGCATAAGCAGGTCCGATCACATGAAGGTCATTCTTCTTATAGATCCGCTGCACATACAGCTTCAGATAATGCATCGCCTGAACCAGAAGCTCATCCTCCGGACCTGATCCGAGGACTGCCAGCATATGCGCTGCCGGCGGATAATCCAGGAGCATACGATAACTCATCTCTTCCTCATAAAAAGCCTGATAATCCTGCACAGCTGCCGCCTGGATACTGTAATGATCTGGCTGATAGGTCTGTATCACAGCTTCTCCCGGCTTCTCGCCACGTCCACCACGTCCTGCTGCCTGACACAGAAGCTGAAAAGTCCTCTCAGCACATCTGTAATCCTCTGCATTCAGTGACAGATCTGCTGCAACTACACCAACCAGTGTTACATCCGGAAAATCATGCCCCTTGACGATCATCTGCGTTCCGATCAGCACATCTGCTTCATGTTTTGCAAAAGATGCCAGAATTTTCTCATAACTCCCCTTCGTCCTTGTAGTATCAAAATCCATCCTAAGTGTACGGACTCCCTGAAAAGTTTCTCTCACTACTTTCTCAATCTGCTGTGTTCCTGCCTTAAATCCGCCAATATATGGAGATCCACAGACCGGACATGCCTGAGGTTTTCGCGTTTCATATCCACAATAGTGGCACAGAAGTCTGTCATTATTATGTTCTGAGAGAGCCACATCACAATGCGGACATTTCATCACCTGTCCGCAGGAACGACAGGAGACAAAACCTGCATATCCTCTTCGGTTAAGAAAAAGCATGACCTGCTCTTTCTTCTCAAACCGCGCTTTCATTTTCTCCCGTAATTCTCTGCTGAGCACCGAACGATTGCCTGCCTTCAATTCTTCCCGCAAATCCACAATAGAAACCTGCGGCATAGGTCTGCTTCCATATCTGGCATTTAAACGCACCAGGCCATAAGCACCTTTCTTCGCCTGACTATAAGCTTCCACAGAAGGAGTAGCAGATCCGAGAACTACTCGTGCATGCTCTAACTCAGCTCTCTTAATCGCAGTTTCCCTGGCATGATAACGCGGGCTGCTCTCGCTCTTATAACTTGGTTCATGTTCCTCGTCGATAACTATAAGCCCCAGATTGCCAAACGGCGTAAACAGCGCAGATCGCGGACCGATCATCACCTGAACTTCCCCTCTCTTTGCACGCTTGAACTGATCATAGCGTTCTCCCTGAGACTGTCTGGAATTGATCACAGACACTTTATCTCCGAACCTTGCATAAAATCTGCGCACAGTCTGATAAGTAAGTGCAATTTCAGGAATCAGTACAATGGCCTGTTCTCCTCTGGAAATCGTCCACTCGATCAACTTCATATAGACCTGAGTTTTTCCACTTCCTGTTACACCTTCGATCAGTACAGGTCGCGGAGATTGTTTCTCCCATTCTTCCCTGATCTGCTGTACTGCTATCTCCTGCTCCTGAGTAAGAAGCATCTGGTTTTCTGCCGGAATATCACTGGTATCCATCGAATTTCTCAGTATCTCATCATATTCTATCCGGATGATTCCCTGTTCCTGCATCTTCTTTATAACCGCTGAAGTTGCCCCAAGTTTCTTTGATGCCTGTGCAGAATCCAGTCTCTTCTTCTCCAGAAGTTCCTTCAGAAGTCTTGTTCTGGCTCTGAATCTTGTTTTCTCAAGATCTGCCAGTATCTGATACCCTTCGTCTTCAGAAATGTTCAGACATATATATCTTCTCTCTTTTGCCTTGATCTTCTCCTGGATCGGAAGTACGGTCTTGAGCGCCTGAATCATGGTAGACCCGTAATTCTCTTTCATCCAGGCTGCCAGCGCGATCAATCGGGATTCCGTAGTCTCTTCTCCGCTACAGATCTCACAGATTTCTTTCAGTTTTCCGGATGCAATCTTCGGTTCCTTTGAAAAACCTGTTACATATCCCTTACGCAGCTGACTGGCATTTCCAAAGGGGATGGATACCACCATCCCCACCTTTATCTCCTGTTCCAGTCTCTCCGGTACCTTGTATTGAAAACTCCGGTCCAGTTTGTCGCTGGAAATATCAATTATAATATCTGCATATATCATGAACTCATTCCTGTTGTATCCGGATGTTCTCTGTCCTGGATTCTAAATAAACCTGCTGTTATTTTCCTGCAAGAATATCTGCGATCAGAACACGTTCATCCATCGGATATTTCTTTCCTTTGATCTCCTGATAATCCTCATGTCCCTTACCTGCCAGTACAATAATATCACCAGGTTCTCCATGATGGATTGCATAGGCGATTGCCTCTTTTCTGTCAGCAATTTCCACGTACTTGCCATCTGTTTTTGCCATACCGATCTTAATATCATCAATAATTGCCTGCGGCTCTTCGTCACGTGGATTATCAGATGTGATGATCGTAAGATCTGCAAGCTTTCCTGCAACTTCACCCATCTCATAACGGCGAAGTTTGGATCTGTTTCCTCCACATCCAAACAGGCAGACCAGTCTGTGCGGATTGTATTCTTTCAATGTAGTCAGAAGACTCTCCAGTGCCATTGCATTATGCGCATAATCGATCATCAGTGTAAAATCGTCTGATACTTTCACCATCTCAATACGGCCTTTTACTTTGGCTACTTTTAATGCTTTAAGAATATTCTCTTCTGATACTTTAAAGTGACGGCAGATTGCGATCGCTGTCAATGAATTATAAATACTGAACTTACCAGGAATATCAATCTCTACATGGAAATCCAGCAATCCTTTCAGATGATAGGAAATTCCCAGATATCCTTTGCCGCCTACCAGTTTTGCATCCTCTGCACGGAGATCTGCTTCCGGTGAAAATCCATAAGTTTCCAGACTGCAGGTATGTCCCTCAATGATCTTCTGGAAATGCTCGTCATCTCTGTTTACAATACCTACTTTACACTGTTTCAGCAGCAAAGATTTGCATCTGAGATAATCATCGAAATCTTTATGTTCATTTGGTCCGATGTGATCTGGTTCAATATTTGTAAAGATACCAAAATCAAAGATAAAGCCCTGTGTTCTATGAAGCATCAGTCCCTGAGAAGAAACTTCCATAACCACACAGTCACATCCTGCTTCTACCATTTCATGGAAATATTCCTGGATCACATAGGATTCCGGAGTTGTGTTCTTCGCAGGAATCACTTTGTCACCAATGATCGCTTCAATTGTTCCGATCAGACCTACTTTATATCCTGCATTCTCCAGAATAGACTTTACCATATAAGTAGTTGTGGTCTTTCCTTTGGTTCCTGTGATACCAATGGTCTTAAGTTTCTCTGCCGGATGTCCGAAATATGCCGCTGAAATAAACGCCATTGCATATCGTGTATCTTTCACAAGGATCACTGTCACATCTTCCGGTGCTTCTACAGCTTCTTCTACAACCAGTACTTTGGCACCCTTTGCGATTACATCCGGTACAAACTTATGGCCGTCCACAACCGCACCGCGAATGCAGATAAAAAGAGAACCATCTTCTACTTTTCGGGAGTCATAGATTACATTCTTTACTTCCTGGTCTGTACTGCCCTGAAGGCATGTATATTCCAGTTTTTCTAATAAGGATACTAATTTCATTTTAATCCTCCATATCATTTCCTGCCGTCCCGAAATCTATTCATTAAAGAGCTCACAAAAGTCCGGAGCGGAGGTGTTCTTTTACTAAAGCGTATATTCTATATAAGAATAGCACACCTCCCAAACCGTTTCAACGTTGATTTTTCGTTATCTTAATTGCTTTTTATTCCCTTTTTTGTAAGCAAATCCCACCAATCCTGACATCCCTGCCAAAATTGCTATTGCGAGATATAACCCGATTTCCGTTTCATCCCCAGTTCGTGGTTTGGACGCTGCTGCATAGGAATCCGCTGATTTGGACGCATATCCGTTTCCTCCTCCATAAGTCTGCAGTGCTGTCTCTGTAGGCTGTGGAGTGGCAGTTACGGTATTCTCATTTGCAGTCAATGTGACTTCAGACTGTGACTTCACTGTCTGCGAACCGGTTTCTTCCGCAACTACAATTACCTCATTGATCAATTCCTGGCTGGATAAATACTGTGGAACTGTCACTGTTGCATAAAGAGCAAACGCTTCTCCCGGCGCAATCTGCGGGATCATCGCCTGCGTTCCACTGCTGTTTATGGTTACCCCTTCTTTCTGTACAAATTTCGCCTGTATTCCGGCATTCTGAAATCTCTCTGTACTCAGTATGGAATGTAACGTGCGTTCTCCTGTATTACGAATACAAATCTGGTATGTAATCGTATCTCCTGGATAGGCTTCTGTTCTGTCGGCAGTTTTTTCCACCTCGAATGCAGCTTTTAATTCTGTTGCCTTCAACTTCGCAGATGCCTGACATCCGATATTCTCATTCTTTCCCGGATGTTTTGCGCTCACGGTTACGGTGTGTGTCAATTCCCCAGACTGTCTTTCTGTAAGCTGTGCCGTCAGTCGAAGTTTCCTATTCTCTCCTGGCTGTAAAATTTTTAGAACTCCCTGCATACCGTTTGCTGCAAAATTATCCGCTGATTCCCATGCTGCGTTTATATCCTTCATAGAAAAATTACTGGAAATTTCTATATTTTCCAAGGAAATCTCGCCCGTGTTCTTCACTTCAAGCACATAAGACACAGCCTGTCCTGCACGTATCTCTGTTGCAGACTGTTGCAGTTCTGCTGTAAGTCCGGTTTTCGCTTCAGTTACGGTAAGAACCGCTGATTCTGCGGCAGCCAGTATCTTGTTCTCTTCTTCTGTTTTCATCCAGAAATATGTACCTGTTGTCTCTTGGTCTTTGTATAAAGGAGCATCCTGGCATACCGGATAGGTAACTGCTACAGAAGAAATCTGATACTCTGTTCTCAGTGAAACAGGAATTATCAATGTAAAAGTATCTGTATTTTCATCCGGCTTCGGAACCTCACAGATGAGTTTGGTAATCTCTGTTTCCTCGCCCTTCTGATTCTGAATCTGTACAGATTCCGCCTTCATATCATGCTTCAGACCAGATTCATCCACCTGAAAATATTCAGATATATACGCTGTCAGAAAATATTTGGTTTCTGTTGGCCGAGTATTCTCCTCTTGCTGTCCTTCACTTTCATTTGCAGTGGCTTGATCTGCTGACTCATTTTCAGATGCCTCATTCACAACCTCTTCAGTTCCATCTGCTGTATTTTCCTCATTCTCTTCTCCATTTGCTTCCCCGTTATTTGCTTCGCTCTCATCCGATCCACCTTCACTGGCTTCGTTTTCAATTTCACTTTCTGCCGGCTTTTCCTCCTGCACATTTTCGCCTTTATCCACATCCTGTGTCTTCTTATACAATTCTTTTAGTCCGCTTACTTCAAGCCTGATCTCTGCCTGAAAGTTCTTCTCATCTGTCCACTCAGCACTCTGCTGCAGCAAAACCTCCGGTGCTGCAAGTTCCTGTGCTTCAAATTCTGCCGCAGAAACAGTACAATTTCCCATAATTCCTGCCAGAACGGTTACTACAACCGCTTTTTTTAACTGAATCCATATTCTTTTTTTCATTCTCTTATTCTCCTGAAATTCTTTCTGATTCTACTCTTATAGTCTTTATCCCCTGACTGGTCTCCTAGAGCATATGATCATCTTTTGAGTGGTTTTACAGACACAGACATACGCATCTCCCCTCTCTTCTTTAATTCACAATAGCTTGAAATTATCGCACTGATCCGTGCATGAACATTAAGAATTCATTTCTGCAGAATGCAGAAACAGATTTCCCGTTACCTGTCTGTAACGATGTCTTTACTTTAGCATGTCTCTGTTACAAAAACAAGACATCACTTTTTCTTTTTCGTTTTTGTTTATAATTCTTTTAGAAATTTACCGTTTCTTTCAGAAATTCGACATACTTTGAACATATTTCTCCCGTATAATAGATTTTGGATAGATGAAAAACCACTCTCTATCTCCCCCCTCAAAAAAACACAGCAGCCCTCGCAGAAATGCGGGGGCTGTTTGTTCTTCTGTTTGTTCTTCCTATTTTTCTGTTGCAATTCCTCTGACAGTCTTTTATAATGTAAATTATCTATATGATTGAATATTTAGACAAAATATTTTCACAACATTAAAGAATCGAGGTATTTCCCATGAGCGAGAAAATTACAGTAGTTGCACTGGGCCACAGAGCATTAGGAACCACCTTGCCAGAGCAGAAAATTGCTACAAAAAAAACAGCAAAAGCAATCGCAGACCTTGTTGAAGCAGGAAACCGTGTGGTAATCTCCCACAGTAATGGTCCACAGGTTGGAATGATCCATACCGCTATGAATGAATTTGGAAAGGCACATCCGGATTATACATTCGCACCTATGTCCGTATGTTCTGCTATGAGCCAGGGCTATATCGGATACGATCTTCAGACAGCAATCCGTTCAGAACTGATTTCCCGTGGTATCTACAAACCTGTAGCAACTATTCTTACACAGGTTGTAATTGATCCATATGATGATGCATTCGCTGAACCGGAGAAGATCATCGGACGTGTACTTACCGAAGAAGAAGCAGAAGCAGAAGAGCATAAAGGAAACTTCGTTACCAAACTTGCGGATGGAACTTACAAAAGAATCGTAGCAGCTCCAAAGCCGCAGAAGATCGTAGAACTTGAAACTATCCGCACACTTGTAGATGCCGGACAGATTGTCATCGCAGCAGGCGGCGGCGGTATCCCGGTTATGGAGCAGGGCATTGATCTCCACGGTGCAAGTGCCATCATCGAGAAAGACCTTGCAAGTGGACTTCTCGCTCAGGAATTACAGGCAGATACTCTGCTGATCCTTACAAGCGTAGAGAAAGTAAGCCTGAACCTTGGTCAGGATAATGAAGAATATCTTGATACTATCTCCGTAGAAGACGCTAAGAAATACATGGATGAAGATCAGTTCGCACCAGGTTCCATGCTCCCGAAATTCGAGGCCGGAATTGCCTTCATTGAGAACGGCGAGAACCGCAGAACCATTATCACAGATATCCAGCATGCAAAAGACGGATACTTTGAAAAAACAGGTACTATCATTAAATAATAAGAAAAAGCACAAGTTACCGGATACGGAGTAAACAGTAACGATTGTAAAAGACACATAGTACAGCCCTGAACATCACAACTGTAATATGTGTCTCTTTACATTTCTTTATATTTTACATAGATTTACGTTCCGCGATCTCTGCCATCTTCGCTTCATTCAGTCGTGTATCTCCATGCACACGGCTGTAGGAAAGATATCCGTTCATACGGTCGATCTTAGTAAGGTTCTTAGAACCGCAGACCGGGCATACATCCATCTCAAGTTCCTCATGACCACAGTCATCGCAGTAAGCAAGTGAAAGGTTTACACCTTCATAATATCCCAGAGACATCGCTCTGCGGATGAGTGTACGGATTGCCTCACGGTTGTAATCGATTGGGTAACGTACATACTGAATCTTACCACCATTGCAGAGTTCCCAGAAACGTCCCTCCAGATCCTGTTTCTCAATCGGAGTTACGTCCTCTGTTACGTGACAGTGGAAACTGTTACTTACATATGGACGGTCAGAAACGCCTTTCACAATTCCGTACATCTTGCGGAACTGCTCAACCTGCAGACCACAAAGACTCTCTGCCGGAGTTCCATAAATTGCATACAGATAACCATCCTGTTCCTTGAATTCTTCTACTTTCTTGTTGATATATTTCAGAACTTCCAGTGCAAACTGACCGTCTTCTGCAATAGACTTGCCATTGTAGAGTTCCTGAAGTTCATTTAAAGCTGTGATTCCAAAAGATGCTGTCATCGGTTTCAGAATCTTGCCAATCTTCTCATTCGGTTTCAGATGTCCGCCGTAGAAACCGCCCTCGCAGTATGCCAGCGGGTTGGTAGATGCTCTCATCTGTCCCAGATAATCATAAGTGCGAATATGAAGATTACGAATCATTTCAAGATAGAAATCCAGTACCTCATAGAAATCTCTGCTCTCTGCTCTCGCTTTCGCAAGGATCATCGGAAGATGAAGACTTACTGCACCAATGTTAAACCTTCCTACAAATACCGGCACATCCTTATCATCTGCAGGGTGCATTCCGCCTCTCTCATACCATGGACTTAAGAAAGCACGGCATCCCATCGGGCTGATTACTTTTCCATACTGCTTGTACATACTGGAAATATAACCTTTTCCAGACATAGACAGCCAGTCCGGATACATGGTCTTGGCAGAACAGTCAACACCTGCCTCAAACACATCCTCACTGATCTTGCCCTTTCCATGGATATTCTCATCATAAAGAAATACGATCTTAGGGAAAAGGACCGGTTTCTTACGGCCTTTCTTGCCCTGGCCACCTTTGTGTACTTCAAGAAGAGAAATACTTGCCATTTTTTCAAAACGACCGGTTCCCAGTCCAAGAGTTACAGTTACGAATGGATAATCCCCTCTGGATGATCCAACGGTATTCAATTTATACTCAATTCCCTGCCATCCCTGATCAAATTCTCTGCGGACTTTATCAAGTGCATACTCAATAGCACGTTCCTCACGTCCTGACCAACTCTCATCTGAGTATTTCAGAAATTCCTGAATATATTTGTCATAGCTCTTCTGCGCATACGGAGCAAGGATCTTATCTACTTCCGGTACTGTAAATCCACCATACTGCTGTGCTGCAGTACTCAGGATAATATCACCCATAACATCAAATGCCGTATCCAGTGTCTTAGGCTCATTGTACCATACATTTCCCATCTCAAATCCGCCGCTCAGTACAGATGCCACATCAAAGAGACAGCAGTTCATGGTATCCAGACGTGCAGACTGATCATGAATATAAATATAACCATCTTTACATGCCTGAAGTTCATTACGGTTCATAAAGAATTTACGATAAAGTTCCTTATTCAGTTCATTAAAGATCAGGCTTCGTTTTGTGGCAACCAGTGCACTGTCTGTATTGGCATTGCTCTTATCACCAATATAACGGATTGCCTGACTCTTGGTATATACATCATCCATCATATGGATAAAATCAAGTTTGTAGTTTCTGTAATCACGATAACTCTTGGCTACAGCCGGATTCACTCTCTCAAGTGCTCCTTCTACAATATTATGCATCTCCTGTATCTGGATTTCATTCTTTCCCAGTGCCTCTGCATGTTCCTCAGCAAACCGACAGATAAATTCATTCTCCTTGTCAGAAAACTTATATAAGATTCTGGCCGCAGACTTGTTTACCGCCGCTACGATCTTCTTCGAATCAAACTCTTCTCTTGTTCCGTCTTTCTTTATTACATATATCATACTTCTTGCTCCCATATACAATATATAGTATTATTTTCTTTCGTTAACCACAATTCATTCTATATGTGGTACGATTAACAAGTATAGCACAGTCTCTGTCAAAAAGAAAGAGGCAAAAAATTATTCGTCATATTGCTGAATTTGATACATTGACAGATAATTATCTTGACCATCCAAAGATACCGCAGATATCTCATCTCCCGTGTGTAATTCTACTTCCTCCTGGTGACCCGCTTCGTCAAATTTTACAGTTACATCTCTTCCTGAAGAGTTTTTGATTTCCAGAGCAACAGCTTCCCATCGGGCTTCTATCATATATTTCCCTGGCACGATTATAAATTCATATTCCAGATTATCCCCATCTGTGTTGTCATCCTCTGTTACAGCATCTACAGATCCGACAATATAATGCTCTCCGGTGAACATATAATCATCCGGGTCTTTTTCCTTATCATCCTGTTTAGATTTTGCAGCACTGATAGTCTCAGCCCAGTCATCCTTCCAGTCATTCTCTTCTGCTTCATCAGCACCGCTTTCCTCAAAAAAACTGCCAATATCTATCCCCAGTTCGTCATTGATAAATGACTCTATCTGATACCCGATGCTGTCCCAGTTCTCCGCAATCTGACCTGCCGCCACCGTCAGAACCATAACAATGATCCAGAAAACAGCTGATCCTTTCTTACCTTTCTTCGTTTTCGTATTCGAAACTGTAGTCTGACCTGTGCTGTAAGTCCGCACTGTCTGTGTATTAGCAGCACGTCCTGCTGCTGTTTTTGTTCCTGTAGTCTGCACTCTTGCAGTCTGCGCTTTTGGCATCTGTGTTCTGAAATTATTTGTTTTTCCCGGTTTCTTCACCGTTTTATTTCTGTCCGGAAGTGGTACTTCGCTCTCCTTCATCGCCTTTCGCACCTTTGTAGAAGCATGACGGTAATGCTCTGACCGGTCCTCATTCAGATGATATAATTCCATATCATTTCTATAAGGCATTCCACAATATTTACATCTGCCGTTTGCGATAGGACCATCACAGACCTGACATCTCTTTCCCATATATTGTCCCCCTGCATTTGTTTATATATTCAATTTCATTTATTCTGCTGAATTTATTTTAACATTTTGCCCCAATCTTGCAAAGCAGAAATTGTGTTACTGTTCATTCCAAATGAACAGTAACAATTGTCAAATGCTCATTTTCCTGTTATAATAGCGTGGGAAAAGATAATGGATATTCATGCTATAGAATATGCAAATACAGAAATTACAGGAGGAATCCAATAATGGAACAGATTAAAATTCCTGACGGATATCAGTCAGCTTTAAATCTCCATGATACTCAGATTGCCATTAAGACTGTGAAAGATTTCTTTCAGCAGACACTGGCTCAGAAGCTGAATCTGCTGCGTGTTTCCGCTCCGGTGTTCGTAAACCCGACATCCGGTCTGAACGATAACTTAAACGGTGTAGAGCGTCCGGTAAGCTTTGATATCAAAGGCCAGCCAGAGAATGCAGAGATCGTACATTCTCTCGCCAAATGGAAAAGATACGCATTAAAGAAATATGGCTTTGCTCACGGCGAAGGTCTTTATACAGATATGATTGCGATCAGACGTGACGAAGATCTCGATAACATCCACTCCGTATACGTAGACCAGTGGGACTGGGAGAAGATCATCAACAAAGAAGAACGTAACATGGATACACTGGTATCTACAGTACGTGCTATTTACAGCGTTCTCCGCAAGACTGAGAAATACATGGCAGTTCAGTACGATTACATCGAAGAAATCCTTCCAAGAGAGATTGCTTTCGTAAGCACACAGGAACTCGTTGACATGTATCCGGACCTCACTCCAAAGGAACGTGAATACAAAGTTGTCAAAGAAAAAGGTGCTGTTTTCCTTATGCAGGTTGGTAAGACCTTAAGCAACGGCGAACGTCACGACGGACGTGCTCCGGATTATGATGACTGGGAATTAAACGGTGATATCCTCGTTTACTATCCAGTTCTCGACATCGCACTTGAGCTCTCTTCCATGGGTATCCGTGTTGATGAAGATGCACTTGACAAACAGCTTACTATCGCAGGCTGTGATGACAGACGAGAACTCCCATTCCAGAAAGCTATCCTGAACAAAGAACTTCCATACACCATCGGCGGCGGTATCGGACAGTCCCGTATCTGTATGTTCTTCCTCAGAAAAGCTCATATCGGTGAAGTACATGCTTCCCTGTGGCCAGAAGAAGTGATGAAGGAAGCGGAAACAAAAGGCGTACAGCTTCTGTAGTCAGATAGTACTTAACACTAACCATATCAATGTAGTGGGGTAAATACGAAAGTGAATATTTTGTTTTTTTTAACACCCAAAAGTGATGTAGCATACATTTTTGAGAACGAAACTCTCCGTCAGACTCTGGAGAAAATGGAGCACAGGAAATTCTCCTGTATTCCTCTTCTGAGTCTGGACGGAAAATATAAAGGAACCATTTCTGAAGGTGATCTGCTCTGGGGAATGAAAACATTAAATGTTCCAAGTCTCAAAGCTTCTGAGAGCATTTCCATTATGGCAATTCCACGCAGAGCCACCTACAAAGCAGTTCACGCAGATTCCGATATGGAAGATCTGCTGGATAAGGCAATTAATCAGAATTACGTTCCTGTTGTCGATGATCAGGGATACTTTATCGGTATTATTACCCGTAAAGAGATTATCAAATACTGCTACAAAGAACTAAAAAAATATGCGGAAGCCTCGAATTCAGAGCCGTCTGATCCCGGTGGAAATTAAATATCGAATATAACAAATACAAAGAGCTGCATCCAAAACGATTTTCTGTCGTTTTTCGGACTACAGCTCTTTTTTTCATTTCTTCATGATTCTCTTTTCTGTGCCAATAATTTTCCAAACAGTGCTGCCAATACCTGCTGAAATAACGTTCCGATCATAACCGGAAACATCACTTCTCCCGGAAAATACGCTGCGGCGATCACCGCTCCTGCGCTGATATTCCGCATTCCAGTCCCATACATCATAGAAACCGCTGTGCTGTGATCCCGTTTGAAAATATAAGCAACCAGCCATCCCAACACGTATCCGGAAGCAGCCAGCACCAGAATTGCCAGTGCTACCTTTACTCTCTGCATATTCATGTCTCGAATATAAGGAGCCACCTTAGAAGAATTTGACGTTACCACAAACATTAACGCCAGTTTGGAAAAAGGCGCCAGTTTTCCCGGCCATGTCTTCATCGCTTTTCCATCCGTAACCTGATTCAGTACCATCGCCGCAACCGCAGGCAGAGCCACCATAAATACCAGTTCTCTCATCATCTTCGTCGGATCCATAGTCACTGCGGAACTCAACAGTATCTGCAAAGTTGCCGGGATCAGAAACGGTGCGAGCACAGTATCAACTACCACCAGCGATAAAGACAGTGGACTGTTGCCTTCATAGATTGTCACCCACATCAGGCTTACCACGGCCGTCGGAACCGCAAATTCCAGCACCATTCCCGTGATCAGATCCATATTATCTCCAAAGAACAGATAGCCTGCACCACAGGCTGCAACCGGGATCACTACATGAAGCAGAAGCATAATAATGATCAATGGACCCGGATGGCGAAATACATTCGCCACATCCTTAAATCTGGACTTTAGTGCCCCGGAAAATGTTATAAACGCAAACACGGCCGGCACATAAGGCAGACCGCGTTTGGCAATATCTGGAAAGCATACACCCAGTAACAGACAGGTCGGTGTTACCAGTGCCATCCACTTCTCTATAAAACTGTTAAATCTCTTCAGCATCTTATAAAACCTTTGAAAGGAAGTCTTTCAGTCTCTGGTTCTTTGGATTTGCAAAGAACTCTTTCGGCGTATTCTCCTCCTGAATCTTACCATCGTCGATGAAAAGAACTCTTGTCGCTACTTCTCTGGCAAATCCCATCTCATGAGTAACAACAACCATGGTCATACCGGACTGTGCAAGCTCCTTCATCAGCTCCAGAACCTCACCAACCATCTCAGGGTCGAGTGCGGAAGTCGGCTCGTCAAAGAGCATTACATCCGGGTTCATAGCCAGAGAACGGGCAATAGCAATACGCTGCTTCTGTCCACCGGAAAGCATATCCGGATATGCATTGGCTTTGTCCGGAAGTCCTACACGCGTCAGAAGCTCATCCGCTTTCTTAGACGCTTCTTCCTTTGTCATCAATTTCAGTTCTACCGGCGCCAGCATAATGTTCTGTTTTACCGTTTTATGCGGAAAAAGATTAAACTGCTGGAACACCATTCCGATTTTCTGACGGTGTCTGTTGATATCGACCTTCGGATCTGTGATATCTGTTCCCTCAAAGAGAATCTGTCCGCCTGTCGGAACCTCCAGAAGATTTAAAGATCTCAGGAAAGTAGATTTACCGGAACCGGAAGGACCGATGATCGCTACTACTTCTCCCTGACAGATATCTGTTGTAATTCCGTCAAGAACCTGATTACTGCCAAAAGCTTTTTTCAGTTCTTTCACCTGGATCAGTACATTCTTATCGCTCACTGGTTCTCAATCTCCTTTCCAGTTTATTCATACCCCATGTAAGGATTCCAACGATCACAAGATAGATCGCTGCTGCCGCCATCAATGGCCAGAATGCATTATAGGTACGGCTCTGAATCAGCATAGCACCCTTTGTCAGGTCCATCATACCGATATAACCGATGATAGATGTCTCTTTGATCAACACGATAAATTCATTTACCAGTGCCGGAAGTACATTCTTAAATGCCTGTGGGATAATGATCAGGCGCATCGTCTGGCTGAAATTCAGTCCCAGGCTCCGTCCTGCCTCTGTCTGTCCCTGATCAATAGACATGATACCGGAACGGACAATTTCAGCTACATAAGCACCAGAGTTGATACCAAAGGCAAGTCCGCCTACGATAATCTTATTGATACTTACAGAGCCAAAAATTACAAAGTTCATAATCAGCAGCTGGATCATGGTTGGTGTTCCGCGGATCACAGTCAGATAAACTCTGCAGATTGCATTGAGAATCTTAAAAGAGCCTGACTTATCATGTGCGGAACGGATGATAGCTACCAGAAAACCGATGATCAGACCCACGATTACCGCAAACACTGTGATAATAAGGGTTGTTTTCAGTCCATCTACCAGCCAGAGATAACGATCATCTTTAATAAAGTTCAGATAAAAATCTTCTTTTATACTTGCTAATATCATAGGATTATTCATAAAAACCTCTGTCCCGAAAAGAGAGCTGTTGGCAGATCGTCAACAGCTCTGTTGTTTTGTTCCAATATTATTTCTTTACAATGATAACCTGGCTTGCATCTGCATATGTATCTGTAAAATCAACGCTGGATTTACGGTCTTCTGTTACAGTCATACCTGCTGCACCGAAGTCAGCCTTACCGGACTGTACTGCCGGAAGGATGGAGTCGAATTCCATATCTTCGATCTTCAGTTCATATCCAAGTTTATCGCAGACCGCCTGAGCAATGTCTGCATCGATACCAACAATGTCATCACCTTCGTGATATTCATATGGCTCGAACTCAGCGTTAGTAGCCATTACCAGTGTTCCGTTAGAACGGTCAACATCTTCCGGTGATTCATATGGAGTCTTACCGGCATCCTCACCAATGTAATTATCCATGATACTGTCGATAGTTCCATCATCTTTGAGTTCTTTCAGAGCTCCGTTGATCTTGTCAAGAAGTTCGTCATTACCCTTCTTTAAGCAGATTGCGTATTCTTCTTCTTCAAATGGCTCATCCAGGATCTTAAGGTCATCATTATTCTCTACGAATTTCTGAGCTGGCTGTGAATCAATGATCACACAGTCAATCTGACCTGCTTTTAATGCCTGAACAGCTTCGCTTCCTTTGCTGTAACGTTCTACTGTAGAACCGTCTTTCTCATAATCAGATGCATCAAGGTCACCTGTTGTACCAAGCTGAACACCGATTGTTGCTCCTGCAAGGTCATCTTTTGATTCAACTTTCTGAGCTGCGGATACGCTTCCTGCCATAGAAACTACCATAATCGCACTAAGTGCAAGAGTTGCAAATCTCTTCTGATCTTTCATCTTTCTTCCTCCTCGCATCCGAAAGTATAGATACTGCTGCTGCCTTCTCTCTTCATACAGCAACGTATAATTATGCGTTTCGGTTGTATATTTTTGTTTTTTATTTTAACATACTTTCTATAAAATGCAAGGTAAAACTTGAATGACAGAACCATTTTCCATATAATGTATAATATGATTTCGTTAGAAACATTGCGTTTTTCACTTTTTCATAACATTTTTCCTTTATAGTAACAGATATTGGAAAATAAGAGGTGTATAAATAATTATCATTTTATTTTAAATAAGAGGAGGATTTGTCGATGAAATTTACTAAAATGCACGGAATTGGAAATGATTATGTATATGTAAACTGTTTTGAGGAAACTGTGGAGAATCCATCCGCGGTAGCCAGATATGTCAGTGACCGCCACTTTGGTATCGGTTCTGACGGACTGATTCTGATCAAACCGTCAGATGTAGCCGACTGTGAGATGGACATGTACAATCTGGATGGTTCTCAGGGCGCTATGTGTGGAAACGGTATCCGCTGCGTTGCCAAATATGCTTATGACTACGGCATCGTAAACAAAAAACATATCTCTGTCGCAACCAAGAGCGGCATCAAATATCTGGATCTCACTATCAAAGATGGTAAAGTATCTCTGGTAAAAGTAAATATGGGTTCTCCGATCCTGACAGCAAAACAGATTCCTGTCGTATCCGAGAAGGAAGAAGTTATCAATGAGCCGCTTGTCGTAGACGGAGAAACTTATTACATAACAGCTGTTTCCATGGGAAATCCTCATGCGATCGTCTATATGGCGGATATCGACCATCTTGATATCGAAAAAATCGGTCCATCTTTCGAAAATCACGTAGCATTCCCGGATCGTGTAAATACAGAGTTTGTAGAAGTGATTGATGAACACACACTCAAGATGCGTGTATGGGAACGTGGTTCAGGTGAAACACTTGCCTGCGGTACAGGAGCATGTGCAGTTGCTGTTGCTTCTATTTTAAATGGTCACGTAGATGGAGACAAATCTGTTACTGTGAAACTGCTCGGCGGCGACCTGCAGATTTTCTGGAACAGACAGGAGAACCTGGTTTACATGACCGGTCCTGCAACTACTGTTTTTGATGGTGAGATTGATGTAAGCTTCCTGAAATAAGAATCGTCAGAGGATACTCTTACTGCACGAATATAAGATCACGCCAAAAATATTACATAATAAAATTTCACAAAAGCATACAAAAAACGGATATATGTCATCATGGCACATATCCGTTTTCATTATTCATCTCTTTTATTTCGTTACGTCTTACGTATTTTCAAAACCTGTATCATCTTTTTAAGATTTTCTATGCTTTGCCAATAAGAAAAAGTACTAGCTTCTCTGAATTAACTGAAATTCCTACTACGACAACCGAATTCGGGCAAAATATACCGCAAATTGGGGCGTGCAGATTGCAGGAATGATTTTTCAAACACGCTCCAGGATTAATCCACACTTACATGGCAAATTCCAGTATTCTTTCCACAATAAAGACTGCCGCACATGCGAATAACGCAACTGTCAGAAGACTCTTCTCCTTATACGCTGCGATCAATGCTACCACAAATCCCACTGCTGCGGAGATCACGCTGTCCGTAGCAAAAAGGATTGCAGGAAATGTCATCGCTGCCAGACATGCATACGGCACATAATACAGAAATGATTTGATAAACGGGCTGGTAATTTCTTTTCTGGAAAGAGCCAGTGGAAGCATACGGATCAGATAAGTAACTGCCGCCATTACCAGAATATAGATATAAATGTTATGATTCATGAGCTCTCTCCTCTTCTTTCTCTTCTTCAATTGGGCAGAAATAAGCGGCTGCTCCTGCCACGATCAGTGTTGTAATAATAATCACAAAACCGGAAGAAACTTTTGACAGTAATGGAATCACCTTAAATAACGTACTGATCACCATTGCTGCCACAACTACAGCAAGTACTGCCTTATTCTTCTTTGCAGGAGGAATAATAATTGCAAGGAACATTCCATAAATTGCCACACTCAGTGCACTCATCATGAAATCAGGAAGGATATTTCCGGAAATTGCTCCTGCCAGAGTTCCCAACACCCATCCCGGGATAGCCACACACATGGCTCCATAATTATAAAAAGCACTTACCTTTCCCGGCTGGCTGGCACTGATACCAAAAATCTCGTCTGTGACACCAAATGCCGCTATATAACGGTGAACCGGCGCTTCATCTCTTCTGAATTTCTGTGCAAGAGAAAAGGACATCAGACAATACCGCAGATTGATAATCAGCTGTGTCAGCGCCATTTCCCAGTATGAACCTCCCATTACCATAATATCAAGTCCGGCAAACTGACCCGCTGATGTTACGTTTGTCAGCGAGATCAGCACTGCCTGCCAGATACTTAATCCGTTCGCAACTGCCATCATACCAAACGTAAATGATACGGCAAAATATCCCAGACCGATTGGGACACCGTCCTTCATACCCTTCCTAAAACTTTCACTCCTCATTGTTTCTCTCCTCCTGTCACATTTTTGTGAACCTTTTATCCTGGTGTGCCACTCACTTATCTGCGAATCCAATTGCACAGCTAAAAAAAACTCAGCATAGCAAGACTTATGAACGCAGATAACCCGGAGGACACATCCCTGGCCTCCGGGTTGCACTCAGGACTCCCTGATTTTCTTTATCGCATATGCATAAATTCTTTTATATGTTCTCATGGAATAATGCAGACCATCATCTGTATAATTTCTAAATTCGCATTTGCTTGTATAGCCACAGCGCATCAGATAAGAATAACTGTTGATCCAGGTAAAATTACCGTTCAGCTTCTTCTTCAGCCTGTTATTAAAGCCACGGATCTCCGATTCCTTTCTCGTAGGCTTCATTGCTGTATTACACGGATTAACCGACATATAAAACAGCTCACAGTTTCTGGTCGTCAGCTTTCTGGATAATCCGTTCATATAAGATGCATACTCTGTAGAAACAGAGTCATAGCTGATTCCGTTTCCATTCCGGTGGATCAGATCATTTACTCCCAGATTAAAAATAACAGCAATTGGTCTGGTGCTGTCATCTTCCTTATTTATCTCCTGAAGTAAAAGCTTCTCCCCTTCGTTCTTCATCCAGGAAAGTCCTTCACCACTCTTGCATACAAATCCTACTTTATCAAAAAGCCTGGAACCACATTGTTTCTGCAAAGTACTCCGAAGCATTGCTGTACGTGAATCTCCCACAAAGATGATCTTTTCATATTTGTCCACGCTGTCTGCGAGATTACCTGTATAAATATCCGGTTCCTGGTTCCATTTGTATTTCACAGGATAGAGATGATCATTTTTCGTTACTTTCAGTCTCTCATATGCCTGATACATTGGATTACACTGCTGATTCTTAATGGTCGACCATCCCATAAAAGTATATCCGTTTCCGTTCACATCTCCCGGAAGAATAATAGTATTTCCGGAAGTTACGGTCTTCTTTACCGTTCCCCTCGATGTCTCTATGGTAACTGTTTTCTTAACTACTTTCTTTGTCGTCTTACTTCCCGATGTTGTCGCTGCCCACGTCATAGATGGAGCAATCATAAGCATTAACATGCACGTCAGCAGAATATACAGAATTTTCCTTCCCCGCATGTTCTTCTCCTGTCTCGTCATTGCAGTTCTCCCTGTTGCTGTTTTCTCTGTCTTCAGCAAACTCTTTTCTTATCTCTGTCGTATGGTACGATACACATATCATATTCTTTCCAAGTTTACATCATCTATCAGAAACAGTCAACTGTCTGCGGCAACAATTATTCCTCAAATTTATTTTTGCACTCTTTGCACACTCCATACAGAATAGAATTCTTACACTGCAATGTGAATCCATGACTCTCTTCAATATGATGAGAAATCTCTTCCATAAAATGGCATTCCAGATGAATAATCCTGCCGCATTTCACACATTTCAGATGCAGATGCTGCTCGCATCCACGTCCGGGCTCCACATACTGATAGGCGGCCTGACATCCTTTCTCTGCCACGTATTTGATCACTGTGCCATCCTTTGCCAGCTTGTCCAGATAGCGATAAATAGTTGTGATATTCACCTCGCTGTCATGAGCTTTCAGATATTCATCCACATCTGCTGCTGTCACAGTATGATCATTACTATTCTTCAAATATTCAAGTATTTTCCTGCGGCTTGCTGTCGCATAACTGCTTCCCGCCATAATTTTCCGTATTTCCTCCTGCAAATATTACTATTCACGTCACGTCGTTCTCGGTAACCTGAAATTACTTTTTGTTTGTTATTGTCAGGTAGCTTCTGGTTAAAATACAATTCCTGTCAGTTCAATGATAATACCCCAGAATACCCCCAGTCCATAAAGTAATCCAATAATCCTGAAGTTCTGCTTTCTGTCATGATTCAGACGAAACAGGATCAGAATACCAACTCCTGCATTTACCAACAGTCCTGCCATCATAGCACCTGCTCCGATAATATGCTCCAGATATAACTGGGTGATCACAACGGAAGAAGCACAGTTCGGAATCAGTCCTACAAGAGCCGCGATCAGTTCACCAACTATCGGTGCTCCCGTAAAAAGTCCTGCCAATGTCTCTTCTCCCACTAATCCAATGATAATATTTAAAGCCAGAGAAATCAAGAAAATATACACAAAAACATGCAGTGTATGAGTAAGTGCTGAGGAAAGCAGTCCATGTTCACAATTACATCTCTCCTCTTCACAGATCTCATGAATATCCATTTCCTTCTCCTGTTTCTTCAGAACATGTGTATAAACATATTCCACCACAAGACCTGAAATAATTCCGATCGCCGCCTTACATGCCAGAATTTTAATAATTGTAGCGGCAGGTACTGCATTAGAAATCATGATTGGAAACATTTCATCAGAAGTAGATAAATATACAGCGATCAGTGTTCCCACTGTAATTACACGCCCTGCGAAAAGGCTGGACGCAGCTGCTGAGAAACCACACTGCGGAATCACACCCAGAAGTCCGCCCCATACAGGTCCCAGTTTTCCTGCTGTGCGGATCGTATTCCTCGCTGCAGAACCAGTCTTGTGCTCCAACCACTCCATAAATAAATACGTAAGAAAAAGAAACGGCAACAGCTTAATGCTGTCAATTACTGAATCTATAATAATCTCTGTCATATGAACCTCCCTGTATTTCCTGACCGATCACATATTTGCAACTTATTTACATTTGCATTCTGTTTGTATTTGCAACTTATTTGCATTTCTGTATTATAACGCATTCTTAGCATTTGTCAAGACACAAAAAGACCATTTTCCGGATGATTGGGGGAATACCGAAAAATGGTCTTCTATGCAATAATAAAGGAGGTTATACTTTTATCAATTATTCAGCTACTGCTTTAAATGCTTCGTCAAGGTCCTGAATGATATCATCAATGTTCTCAGTACCAATAGAGAGACGGATTGTGTTTGGTTTGATGCCCTGGTCAAGAAGTTCTTCTTCTGTGCACTGGCTGTGTGTTGTTGTAGCCGGATGGATAACAAGAGATTTAACATCAGCTACGTTAGCAAGCAGTGAGAACAGTTCAAGGTTATCAATAAAGTCTTTTGCTTTCTGTGCATCACCCTTGATTTCAAATGTAAAGATAGAACCGCCGCCGTTCGGGAAGTATTTCTTGTAAAGTTCCTGCTGGCTTGGATCTGTGGATACAGATGGATGATGAACTTTCTCTACCTGTGGGTGGTTGTTTAAGTACTGAACTACTTTCAGTGCGTTCTCTACATGACGTTCTACACGGAGAGACAGAGTTTCAAGTCCCTGAAGGAAGATGAATGAGCTTACAGGAGAGATTGTTGCACCTGTGTCACGAAGAAGGATTGCACGAATCTTTGTAACAAATGCAGCCGGTCCGCAAGCTTTTGTAAAGCTTACACCATGATAGCTTGGATTTGGCTCTGTCAGAGATGCAAATTTACCAGATGCTTCCCAGTCAAATTTGCCACCTTCTACGATAACACCACCAATTGTTGTTCCATGTCCGCCAATGAACTTAGTTGCAGAATGAACAACGATATCTGCACCATATTCGATTGGTCTTACAAGGTAAGGTGTTGCAAATGTGTTATCTACAACAAGCGGGATTTTATGTGCATGAGCGATCTTTGCAATAGCTTCAATATCAACTACATCAGAGTTCGGGTTTCCAAGTGTTTCAATGTAAACAGCTTTTGTGTTGTCCTGGATTGCATTCTCTACTTCTTCAAGGTTGAATACATCAACAAATGTTGTTGTAATTCCGTAAGCCGGAAGTGTATGCTCAAGAAGGTTTGTTGTTCCACCGTAGATGTTCTTAGCTGCTACGATGTGGTCGCCCTGCTGTGCAAGGTTCTCAATTGTGTATGTGATTGCTGCTGCACCGGATGCTACTGCAAGTGCTGCGGAACCACCTTCAAGTGCTGCAATTCTCTTCTCAAATACATCTTCTGTCGGGTTTGTCAGACGTCCGTAGATATTACCTGCATCTGCAAGTCCGAAACGAGCGGCTGCGTGATCGCAGTTTCTGAATACGTAGGAAGATGTCTGGTAGATCGGTACTGCTCTTGCATCTGTAACTGGATCCGGGCTTTCCTGTCCTACGTGAAGCTGTAATGTTTCAAATTTGAAATTTCTGTCTTTTCTTGCGATTTTTTTACTCATGTGTCTGTCCTCATCTTTCTTTCGATTTATGATAATAGTCTTAATTTCTGATATGTTGCTTTCACCTGCCTGCGTTTCATCTGGCAGTTGGTGTTTCTTATTCTCATAAGAAATAATTGCAATTTTTATATTGTAAGTTTAACTCCTGTATTCCATGTTCTGTCTTCAGATCATTAACACAGACACATTCGTTTCTCTTCTATACAAATTAGATTCTGGCTCTTTAATACCCTCATTTCTAAGCCTCTTCTCTTTCTACGTATTTCATATCTGTTTGATATGATTTAGCATAGTTGTATATTATCACTCCATTCCTAGTATGTCAATAGGAAAACGAAAGATTTTTCTCAATAACCTTATCTTAGAATTTTATAACTTTTAATAGTTAATAACTATATGTTTACGATCCAAAATCACATAAGTTACTTCACATCAGAACTTCATAACAGAACAATTCGTAAATGCAAAATCAGGGACAGTCTAACTTCTGCCCCTGACTTTAATTTTATATTCATTTAATGCAGCTCTCAATCACGCCGCCGCCTACAACAATATCTCCATCATACAGAACAACTGCCTGTCCTCTTGTAATGGCTCTCTGTGGCTTATCAAAGCGTACATGCAGAACACCATCCTCAGTCTGCCATGCCACCGCATCCTGTTCCGAATGACGGTAGCGGATCTTTGCTTTCAATCTCATTGGCTCTCTGAGAGATTCGCAGGAAATCAGATTTACTTTTTCAGCTGTCAGTTCTGTATGGAAAAGATCCTCGTTACTTCCCAGCACTACCTGATTTGTTTTCGGGGAAATATCACAAACGTACAGTCTGGCTGCCGCCGGAATTCCCAGACCACGTCTCTGGCCAAGTGTATAGTGAATGATTCCTTTATGTTTGCCAAGGACATTTCCTTCCATATCTACAAAATCACCCGGTTTAGATTTACGTCCTGTGTACTGCTCAATAAACTTCGCATAATCTCCGTCTGGAACGAAGCAGATATCCTGGCTGTCATGCTTTCTGGCATTGACAAAGCCGTGTTCCTCTGCGATCTCACGTACCTGTGTCTTGCGCAGTCCACCTAAGGGCAGTGAAATATGTGCCAGCTGCTCCTGTGTAAGCATGTACAGCACATAACTCTGATCCTTCGTATCGTCTACCGCTTTCTTTAATAAATAACGGCCTCGTTCCTCATCATATTCCACACGGGCATAATGACCGGTTACGATATAATCATACTCCAGCTCTTTCATCCTCTGGAACATTTTGTCAAATTTCAGATAACGGTTACAGTCGATGCATGGATTCGGAGTACATCCATGCTCATAGGCATCCACAAAACGGTCCATCACGTCTTCTTTGAATCTTTCAGAGAAATTAAAGACATAATATTTGATTCCCATTCTGTAACATACACTTCGTGCATCCTCCACATCATCCAGAGAACAGCATGTCTTTTCTCTTTTAATTCCAACATCCTCATTGTGGAACAGTTTCATAGTTGCTCCGATACATTCATCACCGGACTCTTTTGTCAGAAGAGCAGCTACAGAACTGTCAACTCCGCCGCTCATTGCTATAATAGCTTTTTTCATATTTTCATTCCATCCTATCTTAGTAAATCAGCCAAACGATACTAACCTTCGTTCTGCTACTTGTTTATAATCAAACAACTTGTTGGTACACTAGTACATCACATTAGCCTGTCTGATTAAAGGTTATTGTGAAAAACATTCCTGAAAGTTATTCTCTAAAATTATCGTTAAGAGTTATCCTCAAGATTAACATAGCTATTTTATCACATTAGGGCAACGTAAAAAAAGCCCCTTTCAGGGCTTTTTTATATTGCATTGCTGTTTTTATACAAATAATGGTGTGGAATAGTAACGGTCTCCAGAGTCTGGAAGAAGTGCTACGATTGTCTTACCTTTATTCTCCGGTCTCTTGGCAAGTTCAATTGCTGCATAGAGAGCTGCACCTGAAGAAATACCCACCAGAATACCTTCATGTTTTGCAATAAGTTTACCTGTTGCAAATGCGTCCTCGTTCTCTACAGGGATGATTTCATTATAAACTTCCGTATTCAATGCTTTCGGTACAAATCCGGCACCGATACCCTGAATCTTATGCGGGCCGCTCTTGCCCTGAGAAAGTACAGGAGAAGTTGCAGGCTCTACTGCTACTACTTTTACATCCGGGTTCTGGGATTTCAGATATTCTCCAACACCTGTGATTGTTCCACCTGTACCAACACCTGCTACAAAGATATCTACCTGTCCGTCTGTGTCTCTCCAGATTTCCGGACCTGTAGTTTTTCTGTGAATTGCAGGGTTTGCAGGATTCTCAAACTGCCCCGGAATGAAGCTGTTCTCATATTCTGCTGCCAGTTCTTTCGCTTTGGCAATTGCACCGTTCATACCTTTGGTTCCATCTGTTAATACGATCTCTGCACCATATGCTTTCAGAATATTTCTTCTCTCAACACTCATTGTTTCCGGCATAGTAAGGATTACTCTGTATCCTTTGATCGCTGCAAGAGAGGCAAGACCGATTCCTGTATTTCCTGATGTTGGCTCGATAATAACTGCTCCAGGTTTCAGAACACCCTTCTCCTCTGCATCTTCGATCATGCTGAGTGCAATACGGTCCTTGGCACTTCCTGCCGGGTTAAAATACTCAAGCTTCACAAGCACTTTGGCTTCCAGTCCAAGATCTTTTTCAATATTTCCAACCTCAAGGAGAGGTGTGTTTCCAACTAATTCTGCTGCATTCTTATAAATCTTTGCCATGAGTTCGTCCTCCTTATTTCATACTAAATATATATGAATTATATGTTATGTATATAATATGCTATAAACAGGCTATTGTCAAGAGATAAATTTAAAAAATACGATCTGAAAAAAAACAGTTCTGCAACTCATTTACAAGTCGCAGAACTGTCAGTTCAACTGATAAAGCTATCCGATATAAATTTTACTCCACTCATTTTTATCAGTTATTTATGTTTTCTTTTTCTTACCGTTACTGTTGCAATGATCAGTGTGGATGCTGCAAGCAGCAATATCATTACCATAACCGGTGTATTATCGCCGGTCTTAACAGGAGTTATGGAAGTTCCTGCTTCAAGTTCTTCCTTTACCTGTTCAAAAGTCAGCAATGTTTCTGCTGTCTGATTCTGAAAGTTATCTGGTACTGTATTATTTTGGTTGTTTTCCGGAGCAGGATCTGTTTCTTCATCCGATGTTGTAAATGGGTTTTCATCTTCGTTCGGTGTTTCTTCTCCATCTGATAGAATTGGATTCATAGGATCCACAATTGGATTTGCCCCAGGATTATTGCCATTGTCTCCTGAAGTGTCTCTTCCTTCTGTATCCTCTCTGCCATTTTCTTCATCACCTTCGTTATCCCCCTGCTCAGTGTCCCCATCTTCTTCTGATTCTTCGCCTTCCAGATCGTCAGAAATTCCATCTTCTGACTGTGCGTTAAACGTAACACTTTCAATTATCTCAGCAGCATTTTCCTGTGCTGCGTTCAGGGTTCCGCTTTGTCCTAACGTCATCGACGCCGCCAGCATGATCGCCAGCAATTTCTTTCCTCTTTTTCTCATATTTTTCACTTCCTAAGACCTTTTTCTTTATTATATCAATACTTTTTCTCAGTATCGGTGGATTTATTTTTTAGAAGGTGGATTATTTTTAGATTTCACATAATCTTTCAGCAGAATTTTCCTATTAGATGTAAATCGACAAAAAACGCCGGATAACTTTTCAGTCATCCGACGTATCTTTTCTGTATTGGATAATTCGCAGAATAAAGCGGATAAAATCATCCTCTTCGCTACACGGCTCTATCCCGAATAATTGCTCTGCTGTTTATCAGGAGAAGCTTGCACTCCTCCTAATACAAACAATTCCCCTGCTTATTGCTTTTTGTAATTAAAGCAGAGGACTTGCTTAATGTAGTTAGATCACATAGTCATTTCCCATCTGTTCATACCAGTCCTTGAGATCCTGGAGCGTTACCTTATCGAGTACTCCTTCGATAGCATCATCCAGCATTTCCCACAGGCGAAGTGTTACGCACTCTCCAGCTCTGGCACACTGATTGGGGTCATCTTCCAGACAGGCTACTGGTTTCATACTACCTTCCGTCAGACGTAGAATGCTTCCTACGGTGTAAGTCTGCGGTTCTCTTGCAAGCATATAGCCACCCTGAGCACCTCTTAAGCTCCTTACATATCCCGCTTTCTTTAATGATGAAATAATCTGCTCCAGATATTTCTCGGAAATTCCCTGCCTTGCAGCAATATCTTTAATCTTGACCAGCTCACCAGTGTTGTGTATTGCAAGGTCAAGCATTAATCTTAACGCATATCTTCCCTTGGTAGAAATCTGCATCTCTCAAAATCCTCCTGACTTCATGTCCTCTCAGCATCTCTGCTCTCTATTTAGAAATTTTTCCTATTATCATCTAGTCTTATTATATAGTATTCCTAGTTAGTTAGTCAAGATATATTTTTATTTCCTATATGAATATAGTGAAATAAGGGTTACTGTTCACTCCGTGCCCAGTAACACGCTTCGCGATGCACAGAATTTATGCTAATCGCATAAATTCGCGCAGTATGTCTCAGGTTTTCTGTGACATAAAAACAAAAAATCACAGGAGCCTGTGAATTCTTCGATTTCTCCCCACAAGCCCTGTGATTATTTTCTCACTCTATGCGATAAATATTCTGCCCTTTATTATTTCTCCAGTTCATCTGCTGTAGAGAATACTTTGAATCCATTATTCTTAAGAACGCTCTCTGTCACTGCGATATCCTCAGAATGCAGGATCACTACTGGTCTGAGATCTTTTCTGTGGAATGAAGTATAAATGTAATCAAGGCTTACGTTGCTGTCAGCCATGATCTTCAAAAGTTCATCCAGACCACCAACCTGATCTTTCATATCTACTACGATTGCCTGTGTAATACGATTCATATATCCTCTCTGATTCAAAATCATCTCCGCTTTATCCGGGTTATCGCAGATCATACGGAAGATTGCAAATTCCGGGGCATCAAAGCATGCAAAACCATAAATATTAATATCATTATCTGCAAGCATACCAGTTACTCTCTTCAGACTTCCTGCTTTATTTTCTACGAATACGATATTCTGTTTCACCATCTCTTTTTATCCTCCAAAAACTTTAATTAATCTTGATATTTCAGCTCTTTTTATAGTGCTCATAACATTCTGTACTCATTATAGCATCTTACAAAGGAAATGAAAATCCCCTTTCCTGCTGGTATTTTATCAATTCCTGACGCAAAACAAACGCCGGAACATCAAGTCCGGCGTTTGTACACATTATCTTTCTATTTATAACTCTTCATCCACATATCTCTGAATATTAGACGCATTTACATACTTCGTCATATGCTCACCATCAGTAATGACCAGAGTCGGAGCCTGCATGATTCCGAATTCCTTTGCCATCTCCGGATTCTTCTCTGCATCGATGATCTCCAGTTCCTCGCCTTCCAGCATCTTCTTTGCCATCTTGCAATTCGGGCAGGTACTGGTTGTAAACAGATATTTATGAGAGGTCACCGGCTCAATTTTTACATCATCCTTAGTCATCGTAACTACGCTTGTGTGTACCGGCTGCATCTTCTTGATATCTGAATGCATCACATCATAAAGTGTACGGTTCTTGTACTCCTGCGCCTTACCATCGTTCCAGTTCTGAACCGGTCTGTAATATCCGGTGATACGACTGTAAACTTCTGCCTTCTTGCCACATTTCGGACAGGTAAAGTGCTCTCCGCTGATATATCCATGTTCTTTACATACAGAATATGTCGGAGAAATGGTATAATATGGAAGTTTATAGTTCTCTGCGATCTTTCGTACCAGAGCTGCTGCTGCCTTCCAGTCAGGAAGCTTCTCACCGATAAATGCATGGAATACTGTACCTGAAGTATACAGTGTCTGCAGATCATCCTGAATATCCAGTGCATCAAAAATATCTGTCGTATATTCAACCGGAAGATGAGAACTGTTTGTATAGTAAGGAGTATCTCCCTTCTTACCAGCAGTCTTAATATCCGGCCAGCGCTTTCTGTCATGTTTCGCCAGACGATATGCTGTAGACTCAGCAGGGGTTGCCTCCAGATTAAAGAGCTCGCCTTCATATTTCACCTGGTAATCAGACAGACGCTCTCTCATGTGTTCCAGAACCTCTTTAGTAAACTTCTGAGTTCTCTCATCGGACATGTCCCCACCTAACCAGCGTGCATTCAGTCCAACCTCATTCATACCAACCAGACCGATGGTTGAGAAATGATTGGAAAAGCTTCCCAGGTATCTCTTAGTATACGGATATAATCCCTCATCCAGCAGCTTGCCGATGACTTCTCTCTTAATATGCAGAGAACGTGCGGAAATATCCATCAAACGATCCAGACGATTATAAAATTCTTCCGGTGTCTTAGAAAGATATGCAATACGTGGCATATTGATGGTTACAACACCCACAGAACCGGTGCTCTCTCCTGATCCGAAGAATCCGCCGCTTTTCTTACGAAGCTCTCTTAAGTCCAGACGCAGACGGCAGCACATGCTTCGGATATCGCTCGGTTTCATATCACTGTTAATATAGTTTGAGAAATATGGCGTTCCATATTTGGATGTCATCTCAAAGAGGAGACGATTGTTCTCTGTGTCAGACCAGTCGAACTCTTTTGTAATGGAATAGGTCGGGATTGGATACTGGAATCCCCGTCCATTGGCATCACCCTCGATCATTGTCTCGATGAATGCCTTATTGATCATATCCATCTCTTTCTTGCAGTCCTTATACTTGAAGTCCATGTTCTTACCGCCAACGATTGCTGGAAGCTCTGCAAGGTCGTCCGGCACGGTCCAGTCAAGTGTAATATTGGAAAACGGCGCCTGTGTTCCCCATCTGCTCGGTGTATTCACTCCATAGATAAAGGATTCAATGCATTTCTTCACTTCCGGATAGCTTAAATTGTCTGCTTTGACAAAAGGTGCCAGGTATGTGTCAAAGGAAGAGAAAGCCTGAGCGCCTGCCCATTCATTCTGCATGATTCCAAGGAAATTTACCATCTGATTGCAAAGAACGCTTAAGTGCTTTGCAGGGGAAGAAGTAATCTTGCCTTCAATACCGCCAAGTCCCTCCTTGATCAACTGTTTTAATGACCATCCTGCACAATATCCGGTCAGCATGGACAGATCGTGAATGTGAATGTCTGCATTTCTGTGTGCATCTGCGATCTCATTATCATAGATCTCAGACAGCCAGTAATTCGCGGTTACTGCTCCGGAGTTGCTCAAGATCAGACCACCAACGGAATAAGTAACTGTAGAGTTCTCTTTTACACGCCAGTCTTCAACCTTTACATAGCTGTTGACGATCTCTTTATAATCGAGGATTGTAGATTTCATATTGCGGACTTTCTCTCTCTGCTTGCGGTAAAGAATATATGCCTTGGCTACATCTGCATATCCTGCCTGGATCAGTACGTTCTCTACACTGTCCTGAATTTCCTCTACTGTAATCTTATTGTCGGAAATCTTCTTCTGAAAATCAGAAGTAACACGAAGTCCCAGAAGATCGATCATCTCTTCACTGTAATTCTTCTCTTTTGCATCAAAAGCTTTATGGATGGCTGCAGTGATCTTGCCGATCTTAAACTCATCCAATTCGCCGTCACGTTTTACTACCTGAAACATATTAATGCCCCCATCTTCTCTTGTTCGTATGTCCTGTCAAGGACACTGCCGCCTACCGTTCACTCCGCGTCCGGTAAACGCTGTAGGTCTATTGTAGCAGAGTATCTATCTTTCGTCAACACAGAAAAACACCACATAATGTTCCTCAATTTCTCAAAAGGCACAATATATGGTGTTCTTTGCGTTTTTTATTTTTTCTGTACAGGACAATATTTCTGTAAAAAAATACTATTTTTTCTGAAAATCTGCAATTTATCACAAGACTATCCGGCAGATTTTTTATAGCGATATTATAACATAATTTTGCCCATAAATAAACATATGTTCTTTCTTTTATACAACTTTCGCATAGATTTCTTTCGGCACTCTTGCCTTTACAGCAATCCCTGCTTCTGTATATTCTTCTGAGATCAACTGTCCATATTCACGGATAAGTTGAATCTTTCCGGCCTCCTGATATGGAAAAAGACGCTCTACATAGATCTGCTCTTCTGCCAAAAGCTTCTCCAGAAGATTATTTAAATCATCCAGCCCCTGCCCTGTTTTCGCAGAAATCTTCAATGTATAATCGGACTTAAAATCTCTCAGTACAAATGCCCCCGGTGCATCCTGCTTATTAAAAAGTGTGATAATCTTCTTTCCCATCACTCCAAGCTCCCGCAGTGTCTCATATACGACATGCATCTGCATTTCTGCCTGTGGATTCGAAGAATCTACCACATGAATGATATAATCTGCATATTTCGCTTCTTCCAGGGTACTCTTAAATGCTTCTACAAGATGATGCGGCAGTTTATGGATAAATCCTACCGTATCTGTCAGCAGAATCTGCTGTCCATCCTTCAGATTGAGAAGTCTGGTTGTCGGATCCAGGGTCGCAAACAATTTATCCTCTGACAGAACATCAGAGCCTGTCAGTTTATTTAACAGAGTAGACTTTCCTGCATTGGTATATCCTACAATGGCTGCCGTCTTCATATTTCCTCTTGCACGACTTGAACGTATCAGCTCTCTGTGCTTCTCTACCTGTGTAAGCTCCTGCTTCAATGCAGAAATTCTGGTACGAATCAGACGACGGTCTGTTTCCAGTTTCTTCTCTCCGGGACCCCTTGTTCCAATTCCACCGCCCAGACGTGACAAAGATTCTCTTAATCCAACCAGACGGGCTGCTCTGTAACGGAGCTGTGCAAGCTCTACCTGTATCTTACCTTCACTCGTAATCGCACGTGCCGCAAAAATATCCAGGATCAGCAATGTTCTGTCCATTACTTTACAGTCCAGCTCGCGTTCCAGATTATTGAGCTGTGCAGGAGAAAGCTCATCATCACAGATAATACCAGTTGCATCCATGGCATATACCATTGCACGCACTTCCTCGATTTTACCTTTTCCAATATAGGTTCCCGGATGTACGGCTTCACGATTCTGTATGATCTTTCCCACAGTGACAGCCCCGGCTGTTGAGGCAAGCTCTTCAAGTTCGTCCAGAGACTCCTCCACGTTGTCATTATCTCCGGTCTGAACACCCACAAGAACGACCCGTTCTTCCAGCTTTCCAAATTCTTCCATAATATCTCCTTAGTCAGGCAAACGTCTCTGCCTCGCTATTTTGCATACAGTAAAGAATCCTGCTTGCAAGATTCTCCCCTGCGGCGGATCACTTCAGTAGCATAATTTCTCCTACACAATCCAGTGTAGACAATTACTCCAGATAATCTGTATTACTGTGCACTTTCCGCATTATCTGCTTCTGTAGTGTCATCAGTTGCCTCTGCGACTCCACTGTCGGATGTCGTATCTGCACTCTCCACAGAAGCAGAATCCGTACTACTTACACGGGTATTCAAAAACGCCAGTTCTTTCTTTACAGTCTTATCTTCCGGATACAGATCCAGATATTCTTTCGCTTTCTGCAGTGCAGTCTGAAAATCCAGTTTCTTCTCATAAACTGCAATCTCATTAAACAACAGGCTCTGCAGCTCTTCACCTTCTGCCACATGAATTCCGCTGGATATATTAGAAAGCGCACTGTCATAGTCTCCCGCTTCGATATCACACAGCGCAAGCCCGTTGAATCCCTTCGCTCCATTGTCTGCCTGTGATACATACTGCTGGAACATAGTTCTTGCATTCTCGCTGTCGCCCTGCTCCATATATACCATTCCAAGCAATGCCAGAGCTTCTGTATTATTTCCGTCAATTGCCTGTTTCAGCTCATCTACATCATTATCGTAATCATCCATATAGTAATAGACCCGACCGCGATCACAATGATCCTGCGCATTCTTCGCAGTGCCTGACAAAGCGGCCTCCAGATAACGAGTTCCATCAGCCTCCATATCCTTATCCAGGTATGCTCCATAGATCTGAATTGCTCTGTCATAAGTCGCATCCTCACCATATGCCTGCTCAAAATTAGAGGCAGCTTCCTCATAAGAGTCCATAGCCAATGCAGTCTCTCCTGTGAGGAAATAGATATCTGCGTCCATATCGTAGGATTCCGCCAATGCCTGACAATCTGCCAGAGCTTCCTCATATGCTTTTATTTTCAGATAAACGGCAGCTCTATAGGACAGAATGTCCTTTTTCAGATTCTTTCCCACCTTATCACTATTCAGCGCATTTGTAAAATTCGTTATGGCATCTTCATAATTTCCCAGTTTCATCTGGGCTACACCGGCTCCTCTGTAAGATTGAGCAACTTTTACTCCTGCTGCGATCGCAGTTTCATATTCCTCCAGGGCAATCTCGTAATTCCCCTGCTCCAGATCCAAAGCCGCCTGTTTATAGTTCTTTGTATCTTCCGGACTGCAGCCTGTCAGAAGCATAAGACTCAGACAGCCTGCTGCCAGAAGCAGTCCAGTTTTTCTAATTTTCATGCAATTCCCTTGTCGGCTGATCAGTCAACGATCAAACCTTCTGCTTCCATTACTTTCACTACTCGATCTACTTTCTCATGGCAGATCTCATCAGTTCCGGCTTCCACCATTACACGGATCAGTGGTTCTGTACCACTCTCGCGTACAAGAATACGTCCGTCAGTTCCAAGTTCTTTTGCCACCTCTTTTACAATTGCGACAACCTTCGAATTCTCTCTTGCAGTCTTTTTGTCTGCTACACGGACATTTCTGAGAAGCTGCGGATAAACTTTCATTTCTTTTGCCAGATCACACAGAGTTGCTTTCTTCTCCACGCATGCTTCCATGACCATCAGAGAAGTCAGTATTCCGTCACCTGTTGCAGCATAACGGCTGAAAATGATGTGTCCAGACTGCTCGCCGCCCAGGCTGTAATCATTCTCCATCATATTCTCAGCTACATATTTGTCACCAACGGCGGTCTGCTCATATTTCATGCCTTCTCTTTCCAGAGATTTGTACAAACCAAGATTAGACATAACAGTAGTTACCACTGTATCTCCTTTTAATCTGCCCTGCTCTTTGAGATATTTTCCACATACATACATGATCTTATCGCCGTCAACCACATTTCCCTTATGATCTACGGCAATACAGCGGTCAGCATCGCCATCATATGCAAAGCCGATATCCAGTCCATTATCTACCACATATTTCTGCAGAACTTCAATATGTGTAGAGCCACAGTTTGTATTGATATTGGTTCCATCCGGCTGATTGTTGATCACATAAGTCTTTGCCTGAAGTGCATCAAATACGCTCTTTGCAATTGCTGAAGAGCTTCCGTTTGCACAGTCAAGACCAACTTTCAGACCTTTGAAATCACGGCTTGGAATAGAAATCAGATGTCCGATATAACGGTTTCTTCCTGATGCAAAGTCTACGGTACGTCCAATATCTTCCTTGGTTGCCAGAGGAAGATCCTCGATCAGGCCATCCAGATATGCTTCGATTCTTGTTTCTACTTCTGCTTCGATCTTCTGTCCATTGCCGTTCAGAAGCTTGATACCGTTATCATAGAATGGATTATGACTTGCAGAAATCATGATTCCACAGTCAAAATCCTCTGTGCGTACTGCATAGGAAACGCTCGGAGTTGTAGTCACATGAAGAAGATATGCATCAGCACCGGACGCAGTCAGGCCTGCAACAAGTGCATACTCAAACATATAGCTGCTTCTTCTTGTATCTTTTCCGATGACGATTTTGGCCTTATGCTCTCTTCCGTAATACCAACCAACATAACGTCCTACTTTAAATGCATGATCTACTGTCAGTTTTACATTAGCTTCTCCACGAAATCCATCTGTTCCAAAATATTTTCCCATAATAGCTCTCCTTTACTCACACTGCTGTCTGTATCTTATTCGATCGTCTGTCTGTCAATTACTCCCGAAATTATTTATAAAGTCCCTGCGGATATACTCCTGCATCTGTGAGATCCTTAAATGCGTTCATTACTGTTTCTTTATCTTCCTGGTAAGTTACACCAAACCATGTATCCTTTGTCTCCAGAACATCTACCTTTGCACTTCCGTTCTTGATCAGACGATCTACCAGCTCTGGAAGAAGATACTCTTTCTTGATCTCATCCGGTGTCAGACCGCCAAGAAATTCCACAAATCCCTTCTCAAGGATCTCCATGAAATCCGGTGTCAGTCCCCACATATTCATGGAAACCAGGTCCTTTACATCCAGCGCTTTCACATTTCCGTCAGTTCTTGACTCAGCGCCGGCCGCAGTTTTAAATATATCATGTGTCTCTGTTACACCTGTAAGCTGTCCATTCTCAATATTGCAGATACCTCTTGTAACACTTCCATTATCGCTTAATGTATTTCCCAGTCGGAATCCCGCCATGCAAATATGAATCTTGCCATCTTTTAGCTGTTCCTGGATCAGGTAGTCATGTACTTTTACATAAGCTTCTTTTCCATAGTAATCATCTGCATTGATAACGATAAACGGCTCATCCAGAACTTTCTTTGCAGCAAGTACTGCCTGGCCGGTTCCCCATGGTTTCGTACGGTCTGCAGGTTTGCTAAATCCTTCCGGCAGATCATCCAGTTCCTGGAAAACATACTCTACTTCTGTGATCTTCTCAATGCGCTCTCCGATCACTTTGCGGAATTCCTCTTCCAGATCCTTACGAATGATAAACACAACCTTGTTAAATCCTGCTTCCAGAGCATCATGGATAGAATAGTCCATAATAATCTCACCGCACGGTCCTACCGGTGCAAGCTGCTTGATCCCTTTTCCAAAACGGCTTCCGATTCCTGCTGCCATAATTACAAGTGCTGTTTTCTGCATAAATATTTTCCTCCTGTTTTCCTTCTCCTATTCTCATGCTTTTTCAGCTGTTTCCTATTCCTTCTTACATCTGCCGGTTCTCCCAGCCCGTCAGTATGCTGTCTTATTCCTCATCCTGCAGATTGCTCAGTTTCGCTGCCTGATCTGCTGCGATCAGACTGTCAATGATCTCATCCAGATCACCGTTTAAGATATTCTCAAGTCTGTGCAGTGTCAGTTTGATTCTATGGTCTGTCACACGTCCCTGCGGGAAGTTATAAGTTCTGATCTTCTCAGAACGGTCCCCTGTTCCGATCTGGCTTCTTCTTGCTTCTGCTTCTGCATCATGCTGCTTTGCAAGCTCCATCTCATACAGACGGGAACGCAGGACTTTCAATGCTTTATCCTTATTCTTAAGCTGTGACTTCTCATCCTGACATGAAATAACGATTCCTGTAGGGATATGAGTCAGACGTACCGCAGAGTCGGTTGTATTGACACACTGTCCACCATTACCAGACGCACGGAATACATCGAACTTACAGTCGTTCATATCCAGATGGAAATCAATCTCCTCTGCTTCCGGCATAATGGCAACAGTACAGGTAGATGTATGAATACGTCCGCCGGATTCTGTCTCCGGAACTCGCTGTACACGATGTACACCACTCTCATATTTCAGTCTGGAATAAGCACCGGCACCTGTGATCATGAAAGTAACTTCCTTGAACCCGCCGATACCATTCTCATTAAGACTCATCATCTCTGTTTTCCAGCGGCGGGATTCTGCATATTTTACATACATGCGGTAAATCTCTGCTGCAAAAAGAGCTGCCTCATCTCCACCTGCACCTGCACGGATTTCAACGATAACGTTCTTATTATCATTCGGGTCCTTAGGCAGAAGAAGGATTTTAAGCTCATGCTCCAGTTCCTCTACATTCTTCTTCGCGTCAGCTAACTCTTCCTTAAGCATCTCGCGCATATCTTCATCTTTCTCTTCCTCAAGCATAGAAAGACTGTCCTGAATAGTCTCTTTATTCTTCTTATACTCACGGTAAGCATCTACGATTGGCTGCAGATCACTCTGTTCCTTCATCAGCTTCTGAAAATGCTCCTGATTGTCTGTAACACCAGGCTCTCCAAGCTCATTGAGCACTTCCTCAAAGCGAATGAGCAGATCGTCTAATTTATCAAACATGTTTCTCCTCCTGTAAATTCCTTCGTCCAAGGACTACCCGGTCTAGTCCGGCGAGGTCCTGTCTTATCTCAATATTCTCAAATCCTTCTTTTTGCAAAAGGCCTGCCACATCTTCTCCCTGACTGCATCCGATTTCATATAGAAGCCAGCCACCTGGAACCAGATAGTTCTTTGCCTGTTTTGTGATAGCCCTGTAGAAATAAAGGCCGTCTTCCATGCCGTCCAGTGCCATTCGCGGATCGTGAAGTCTCACTTCATCCATAAGTTCCTCGATCTCCGCTGTTGGAATATATGGCGGATTTGAAATAATCATATCATAAGCAGTGCTATGATTTCCATTACTATTTTTATGTTCTGTATCTTTTCTGTTACTTTCTGTTGATGTAATACCAGATCCTGTAAAATATCCCGCAGAAAACAGGTTACTTTTTATAAATTCTGCCCTGCTATCCACTTCCAGTGTCCGTGCATTCTTTCCTGCTACTTCCAGTGCTTTTTCCGACAGATCCACACCTGTTCCGTACGCACTCGGAATCTCTTTCAGCAGGCTGATCAAGATACATCCGGATCCGGTACACATATCCAGTATATGCAGTCCTTTCTCAGATTCTTCTGATTTTGCTGTTTTCATACATTCCAGCGCGGATTCCACCAGGGTTTCTGTGTCCTGTCTCGGTACCAGCACGTTCTCATCTACATAAAATTCATATCCCATAAAAAAAGCCTGATGCGTGAGATGCTGCAGCGGTATGTGCTCAGCACGTCTGCCGATCAGTTCAAGATACTGGTCATAGACACTTTCTGTAACACATTCTTCTCCGTGTGCAAAATAATACGCCCGGCTTTTTCCTGTGGTATATTCCAGAAGGAGCCAGGCATCCAGCCCGGCTTCCTCAATCCCTGCCTGCGCAAGGATGTTCTGTCCTTTTTTTAATAATCCTGTCAGAGTTTCTCCGTTCATGGAGTTACACCTTTCTATTCTTGCTTAATACAAACAACAGTCTATTTTTTCAAAATATCCAGTAAATATTTGCAATCCGTTTCAATACTTACTCAGAACCGAATATCTGAATTTTATCTTCCTACTGATCATTCAGCATTTACAGAAGTTGTGTTCTCAGATGCTTCCGTTTCCTCAGCAGGTGGAACTTCAACCCCAAATTCTTCTTTCAGATAAGCTCTCCAGTCAAAGACTGCTTCCACAGCCTTGATAGCAACTTCTGCCATATCTGCTGTCGGTTCCTTAGTGGTCAGCTTCTGCATTGCCAGACCTGGTTTACTGAAGAAATCAGCAATCTTGCTGTCAGATCTGCCTGCCCACTGGATGATTTCAAAGGAAATTCCGGCTACAACCGGCACCATAAGAAGTCTTCCGAACAGTCTCACCCAATAGCCCGGAACCAGTACAAAAATAAAATGCAGGAAAATGCTGACCAGCATAACCAGAAACAGGAAACTTGTTCCACAACGCTTATGCTGTCTGGAGCTTGCCAGAACATTCTCTACCGTAAGCGGCAGCCCATGCTCTACACAGTTAATGCATTTATGTTCTGCCCCATGGTACATGAATGTTCTCTGAATATCCTTCATTCTGGAGATCAGAAGCATATATCCCATAAATAATGCAAGTTTCACAAATGCCTCTACTATTGTAACTACAAATTCAGAAGCCCCTACTTTTCTGCAAAGACTTGCAAGTGCATACGGAAGCAACATGAAAGCGGCAATAGACACTACAATAGAAATTGCAACTGTGACATACAGCAGCCATTTGAACTGTTTGTCCTCTTTTGCCTTCTTTGCCTTACGCTCTTCCTCAGAAAGTGCGGCATTCTTTTCTGCTTCCTCTTCATCCTCCTCGTCTCCTGCGATCTCAGCAGAATACATCAGGCACTTCGTACCCACTACCAGAGAATCTACGAAACTGACTACCCCACGGATCAGAGGGTACTTAAGAAATTTTGCATTTCCAAACGTACATTTGTAGTCTTCTACTTTTAATTCAATCCCATTGTCCGGCCTGCGGACGGCAATGGAATACTTGTCTTTGTGGCGCATCATAATGCCTTCCATTACAGCCTGGCCGCCGATATTTGATGATCTCATTCTTTTCTCCTACGGAAAATATTAATTCCTGTTTTATTCTCCATAAAACAAGAAAGGTTGAGATTTCCCAACCTCAACCTTCTCACATTTTACTATATTCTGATTATTTCAGGCCGTATTTCTTGTTGAACTTATCGATACGTCCACGAGCCTGAGCTGCTTTCTGCTGACCTGTATAGAATGGATGACATTTAGAGCAGATTTCTACGTGGATGTCCTGTTTTGTAGATCCTGTTACGAATGTGTTTCCACAGTTGCAGGTTACAGTTGCCTGATAATAATTAGGATGGATTCCTTCTCTCATGATTTTCACCTCTCTGTAAAGATTCTATTTTCTATTCGTATTCATTTGACGAATTTACTATTAAACAGCTTTATGAGTATAACATATTGTCCCTGGGAATGCAAGTTTTTTTAAAATTTATTTTAACAAATTTTAAAAATTAAGTTACTGAGAACGGAATGAACAGTAACCTAATTTTTCTCCATTATTTTCAGAAAAATTTCTGTTTTTTTACAGTCTGTACAAATTCTTCATTATTTCTGGTTCGTGCAAACATATTCAGGATCTGTTCTACTGCATCCTCAGACTTCATTCCATTGAGCGCTTTACGCATATTGTAGACCGCTTCCTGCTCCTCTTTATTCAGCAGCAGATCTTCCCTTCTGGTACCTGATTTCTGGATATCAATCGCCGGGAATACACGTTTCTCCTGAAGTTTACGGTCCAGAACCAGTTCCATATTACCGGTTCCCTTAAATTCCTCATAGATAACATCATCCATCTTACTTCCTGTATCTACAAGTGCAGTTGCAAGAATGGTAAGGCTGCCGCCCTCCCTCATATTTCTGGCCGCACCAAAGAATCTCTTCGGCATATGAAGGGCTGCCGGATCCAGACCACCGGAAAGAGTTCTGCCGCTTGGCGGAATGATCAGATTGTACGCTCTTGCCAGTCTTGTGATAGAATCAAGCAGAATTGTAACGTCTTTCTTGTGCTCAACCAGACGACGTGCACGTTCTACAACCATCTCAGATACACGTTTATGATGTTCCGGAAGCTCATCAAAAGTAGAATAAATAACTTCTACGTTATCACCGCAGATAGCTTCCTTAATATCTGTAACTTCCTCCGGACGTTCATCGATCAGAAGGATGATCAGATGCATGTCCGGATTGTTTCTGAGAATGGATTTCGCAACATCTTTTAACAAAGTGGTCTTACCTGCTTTCGGAGGAGATACGATCATACCTCTCTGTCCCTTACCGATCGGGCTGATCAGATCCACGATTCTCATGGCTACTGTACCGCCAGGTCTCTCCATCTTCAGTCTCTCATTTGGAAAGATTGGAGTCATATCCTCGAAATTGTATCGTTTCTGTCCTTCGCTTGGATGGAATCCGTTGATCGAAGTCACATATAAAAGGGCACTGAATTTCTCTCCCTGTGTCTTGATGCGGATATTTCCTTTAATGATATCTCCTGTTTTCAGATTAAATCTGCGGATCTGCGACGGTGACACATAAATATCATTCTCTCCCGGCAGATAGTTCTCGCAGCGAATGAAACCGTATCCATCCGGAAGCACCTCCAGGATTCCATCTGCACGTTCTCCACTGTCAAGCTGCTGTACAGTCTCTGCAGGTGCATGATACTGCGGTCTCTCCTGTGTTCTGTCTGCCTGATAGTCCTGTACTCTGTCCTGCATGTTTTCTGTCTGATGCTCCTGATTTCTGTCCTGTACATGCTCCATCTGGCGTTCCTGACTTCTGTCCTGTACCCGCTCTGCCTGGCGCTCCTGACTTCTGTCTTGTGTTCGCTCTATCTGGCGCTCCTGTCCTCTGCCATATTGCTGTGGTCTGTTATATTTCAGTGGTCTTCCGTACTGTCTTGGTCTCTCTGCCGCACTCTCCTGTGCTCTCTCAGCTACAGCTCCCTGCACATTCTCCTGTGGTTTCTCTGCTGCATTTCCCCATACCTCTTCCTGTGGTTTTTCCTGTACGGTTTCCTGCGCTTTTGAAGTATTTTCCAGTTCATCTTCGCGAAGCATTCTCTCGATCAATTCCGGTTTTCTTAATGTCGAAATCCCTTTTAATCCTCTGGCCTTTGCCAAATCTTTTAAAGTTGCCAGTGATAATGATTCATACTTTTCTCTCATAAAATAATCCTCTGCTCTTCATCAATTAATAGTCACAATTATTTTGATTTTCGTTTTTTCAACTTCTTATGTATCTGACTGATTTCTCTATAATGTTTATTTCGTTCTTCTTCTATAACTGTTCATGGGATAATCTGTCCGAAACGACATGAATAGTTACTGCTCACTCCATTCCCAGCAACACACTTCGCGGGATATTACCAGTGAATAGTAACCATGAATATCTAATTATATTTAGTATCCGTGGGACATCGGCTGTCCTGTAGTTCTTTTCTATATTAACATATTTCCTGTAATATTGCCAATACTATATTATTCCAAAATAGTTTTGTTGGCAAGCTCTTTCATCCGACACAAATCGCCGCTGTCTATAATACAAGAATCCAGAGACATCTGCCTCTGGATCCTTATGTTATATGGTATAAAGTTTATTAAGGAAATTCTTATTTACCTGTCTTATTTCCAAACCACGCTGTATGTCTTCTGCACTTTCGCAATGCGGTCATCTGTGAACTTGGAAACAGCTTCCTGTACTGCTGCATAAGTCTTAGGTCTTGCAGATTTCAGGGCTGCAGGATTCAATGTATATTCCTTGAAGGACTCTGCAAAGTACTCTGAGCTGTTCTGTGTAACGTAAGATTTGTTATATGCTGTATACAGAGCTTTCTCCTGTGCGAAAATCGCCTTGAATGCAGCTGTCTGATCTGTATTTCCGGAAATAAATGCTACAAAATGTCCTAACTCATGATAAACAGTATCATCTAATTTTCTAAGTGTGATCTTTCTGTTGCGAGTATCATAATATCCGGAATAAGAAACAGACGGATCTACCACTGCTGTAAATCCAAGTGTTCTGTATGCAGTAAGTACACGACTGTCTGCTTTTGATGCATACTGTCCAACATCGATTGTGCCCTTCACAGAACTGGAAGTTGATACTGCAGTTGTTGTGCCGGTTTTAGCAGTTGTAGTAGTTGTTACTGTTGTTGTTGCATTTGTGGTAACAACTTTTACCTTAGATTTCTTTGTATACTTCTCTGTAACATTCTTTACAACTGTTGTCTGAGTTACAACTGTAGCATTTGATGTCTCAGCTGTCTTCTTAGATGTTGTAGATGTTTCCGGAAGAGCCTTTGTATAAGTCTTGGTTGCGGCTTTCTTCATGGTAACTTTCTTGGTTGAAGTACTCTTGCTTGTTTTGGTGTTTACTTTCGGCTGGGATGCGAGAGGTGTTTCCTCTTCCTCAATGGTAGTCTCCATTACCGGATCCGTGTATGACGGCAGTTCCGGAATCTGATTCTGCTGTACCACAGCCGTACCACCTACTGCTACTGCAAGAACTACTGCTGTAATCCCTGCTGCTACTTTTCTTTTCTTTAATAATTCGACTATTCTCTTCTTCATAATCTTATACACATCCTTTCTGATTATGCCCCTACATGAAATGCGTTCTAAAAATACAAAAACCGCTTATATAACTATAAACGGTCGCCACAAAATCAGCTGACAGACATCAGCTTTCATCATATTCTCTGAAATCGCATCACAAAATCGGATTTAAATGCGGCAACCGGCTGTCATAGTCTTCTTACGACCTTAGACCCTTGGCTTTGCGTCTCTGCTTTTCAACAGGTTTGCCTTTACTATAGTATATGCTTTTTTTCTTTGTTTTGTCAAGGTTTCTTACAGAAATATTAAATATTTCCACCATCTTTTTACATAAATCTCATTTTTCTTTTCCTGTAAATCTGCTATACTGATATAAGACAAATGCATCTGTTTAGTACTTTGACTCACATGTCCTGGATTTCTAATATTTCCATGTCAAAACGGCTCATAAAGCCACAGATTACTGAACAGCTTTTAACCAACTTCATACGATAAAAAAGGAGAAAATAAATGCGGATTTTTCGTATCCGCCCCATTATTGCACTGATCCTGATTCCAGTCCTGCTGCTTTCCGGATGTGGTTCTTCGACAGGTAATTCCTCCGAACCGCCTGTTTATTCCCCGCTTCAGGTACTCGTACCCGAATCTCCGGGAAAAGAAACACTGGGCGCATCCCCGCTGATCCTGGACATTTCTAATAAAGAGCAGGGATATCTCACCGCAGTCTCTGATTCCCAAGACCTGAAAATGAATGTGCAGCTTACTGCCGAAGACGGCGTTATTTATTCCTATTTTATAGATCCCGGAGAAAGCGCTGTCATTCCTTTTTCCAGCGGAAGCGGTACCTACCAGGTCTGCTGTTATCAGCAGATTGACGGTTCCCAGTACGCCGCCCTGTTCGCAGATACCCTGGATATCAGTTTAAAGAATGAGTTTCTGCCATTTCTTTATCCAAATCAGTACGTGAATTTCACACCGGACTCAGAATCCAGTAAACTGGCACTTTCCATTGTTTCCGAAGATACCTCAGATGTGGACGCCCTTCAGGCCATCTACAATTACGTAGTCGAGAATCTTACCTATGATTATGATCTGGCTGACACAGTAGAATCCGGCTACATTCCTGATGTCGATGCAACTTTGCAGTCCAAAAAAGGAATCTGCTTTGACTATGCAGCCCTGACAACCGCCATGCTCCGTGCACGCGACATTCCCTGCAAGCTTCAGATCGGATACGCCGGCACAGTTAAACATGCCTGGATCAATGTCTATATCCGCTCAAAAGGATGGGTAGATAAGGCCGTCGAGTTCAGCGGTGATTCCTGGTCACGTATGGATCCGACCTTCGATTCCAACAGCCAGGATGCGGAAACCATTCAGCAATATATAGGGGACGATGACAATTACAGCGTACAGTTTACCCGTTAATATACCAGCAAGATCAATCAGATATTCGCAATTGAAGCAATGAACTTACCAGTTTTGGTTCAGCAGCTCCACTGCAATGCAATTCTGTTCGGATATCAGACTGTCAACACCCGAATATAACACCAGAATATAATTTTCGTACAGACTGTTCGTGCGCACCACGCCATGTACAGTCTGACAAACATTCAGGAGGCATTTATGCGTCAAAAAAACAAACTAACCAATGAGGAACTCTTTCATTTCTGTGAGCAGTTTTCCATCCTTCTTCACTCCGGTATTTCCTGTGCCGAAGGATTACAGCTTATGCTGGATGACAGTCATACACAAAATGGAAAAGATTTCTACCAGCTTTTGCTGACAGATTTCGAACAGAACGGTTCCTTCGCTCAAACCTTAAAAAACTCCGGGTACTTCCCGGAATCTATGATCTCTTATGTAAATATCGGAGAAGAAACCGGATGCCTGGATGAAGTCCTCAAAAGCCTTTCCGACCATTACGAACAGGAACTGGAAATTTCCGAAAACATCCGAAGTGCTGTCACCTATCCTCTGCTTATGCTTGCAATGATGGGGGCAGTCATCATAATCCTTCTGGTAAAAGTCCTTCCGGTTTTCCGTCAGGTCTTTCAACAGATGGGACTGGAAATGAACCAATTCTCAAACGGACTCCTTAACGCAGGAAATGTGATCAGCCGTTATTCTGCTGTACTGCTTATCCTTGTACTGGTGATCATTATTGGATTCTCTGCACTCTTTTTCACAGAAAAAGGCCGCATTTATCTGCATCAGCTCTCCGGCAGGCTTCCTTATATAAAAGAAATCTCTATTTCCGCAGACTATGCACGTCTGACACAGGCAATCGCCATGGGAATTCACAGCGGAATGGACCATATCATCACACTGGAAATGGCACAGAATCTCCTTTCCCGTCCGGATATCAAAGAGAAAACGAAAAAAGCATGCGATCTTCTGACAGAAGGAATGCTTTTTGAAGATGCACTTTCTGAATCAGGACTCTTCGAAGGGCTGAACGCCCGCCTGATCATCGTCGGACTGCGTGCAGGTGCAGCAGATGAAGTCATGAACAAACTGGCTCAGAGATACCGTGAGGCGTCTCTGACTGTAACCGGAAACATCATTTCCATTGTAGAGCCATCAATTGTAATCGTGTTCTCCCTTCTGGTAGGACTGGTTCTTTTCTCAGTTATGATGCCTCTGCTTGGAATCCTTTCTGAAATTGTGTAAGTTAACTGATATGAAGCAACCTTTATCAGAAATTATACAAGATCACCATTACCAATTTGCTTATAAGCTGATTTTATCCATTCAATCAGAAATTGTGCGAGGTAATTACCATGAATTTATTTGAAACACGATGCATGCGGTTTAACCGGAAATTCCGCGATTTTCTCCCGGTTATTATCCTTGCCGCACTCTGCCTCATTTTTTATGTGGGGATTTCCTATGCAGGCAGAGAAACCATCACACAGGAGCAGACTTCTCTGCGTCAGGCACTGGAACAGGGTGCCATCCGGACCTACGCACTGACCGGACATTACCCACAGAGTCTGGATGAATTGCTGCAGGATTACAACATTTCCTACGATGCCGATAAATTTGTTGTTGAATATGTGCCTAACGGCTCCAACCTTCTTCCTTCTGTCAGCGTACTGGTACTGTCATCCGGGAAAGGAGGATTGTCATGAACTTCTCCAACAGCCGCAAACACCCCATCGACAATATTTTTACAGTTGTACTGCTAGGATTTTTTCTAATTTTCCTGCTTCTCATGATTCTTTTTTCTGCACAGGCATACCGCACCGCAGTTGCAGGAAACCAGGAAAATAACAACCTGTATACCGCATCTGCTTACATAACCGCAAAGTTTCGCCAGCATGACAGCGACCAGACAATTTCCACAGACACTGTGGATGGTTCCCCTGCCTTTTGTATGACTGATACTGTAAATGGCCAGCAATACATTACCTATATTTATCTGAAAGACCATCACCTGAAAGAACTTTTCACTGCTGCCGGAAATACTCCTTCTGCCCAGATGGGTACAAATATCGCAGAACTGAATGATTTTCAGGTACAGCAGGAAACATCTGGTTTTTACCGCATTACACTGAAAGATCCGGACGGAAATACAAGCAGTCTGCTGTTACATTCCGGTTTCGGTTCCTAGAATATGGAGAATTTATCAATGCAAAAATTAACTACACATTCTAAATCAAGCCTGTTTTTGATAGAAATGATCCTTTCTATTCTGATCCTGGCACTCACCTGTACTGCCTGTGTCAGAATCTTCGCAGCTGCAAAAACTCAGCGGACCAAAGCCCGGGAACTTAATCATATCCAGGAGTTGACAACTTCCGCCGGAGAAGTTCTGGAGGGATGGGATGGACAGATTTCCTCTTTTTCCAGAATTTTCGGAGAACCGGGTAACTCTACAGACAATCTTCTACATTATTACTACGACAGCAACTGGAACGGCTGTACAGAGTCTTCTGCCAGATACATCATGAATATTCAGCTAAATACTTTCGAAACAGAAAAAACAGCGGATATCAGCTTCTATGATGCACAGCAGAACTGTCTGTATCAGCTGTCCACGGCATTTCCTGATGACAGCAGAAAGGATGTTACCAGCAAACAGTAACGAAAGGATGACCACTTATGAATAAAAAAAGAAGTTCTTTTCTATCAATTGGAATCCCTTCCATGTGTACGATCTTCGCAGTACTCTGTCTGGTAATCCTGGCACTTCTGACACTTGGAACTTCCAGACAGGATCTGCAGACCAGCCGCTTAACACTTGACCAGACCACTGCTTATTACACTGCCTGTCGGAACGCCACCAATGAATATCATGAACTGACTGCCTATGCGCAGGAAGCATTTACCGGCAGCAAAGATCAGACTGCCTTCAATAAGAAAATGTCCTCCATTACCGTACAGTATCCTGACGCTGCATGGAATCAGACAGAACAGATTTTATCGTTCACCGTTAAATGCACAGATGAACAGTCTCTTTCTATAGAAATCAGTATTCCTTATGCGGCCGGCCAGTCTGACCTCACACCTGAGATCCTTACCTGGAAGACCATCACTACAGCAGACTGGAATCCAGATACCAGACAACCCGTTTATAAAGGAGATACCAAATGACAGAACAATCTATACCTGAATATTTATCCTATGCAACCACCAACCATGCATCTGACATTTTTATCATCGCCGGCCGCCCGCTTTCCTTTAAAATTGACGGCAAACTTTCTACATATGGAGAACGGATGATGCCTGCAGATACAGAAAGCTTCCTGCGCCAGATCTACCATATGGCAAATGACCGAAATTTTGACAGTTTTCTGGAAACAGGAGATGATGACTTCTCATTCTCCATCCCGGGTCTGTCCCGTTTTCGTGTCAATACTTATCGTCAGCGTGGTTCCCTGGCTGCAGTTATCCGTGTGATCGCATTCGAACTTCCTGACCCGGATGTACTGAACATCCCTGAGGATGTCATGTCAGCAGCTGATTTTACCAAAGGCATGGTTCTTGTCACAGGTCCTGCCGGAAGCGGTAAATCTACTACCATGGCCTGTATCGTTGACCGTATCAATCACTCCCGTGAGGGTCATATCATTACCCTTGAAGACCCGCTGGAATACCTGCACAGGCATGACAAATGTATCGTCAGCCAGCGAGAGATCTGCACGGATACCGAGAGCTATCTTGTTTCCCTGCGTGCCACTCTCCGCCAGAGTCCTGACGTTATCCTTCTTGGAGAAATGCGTGATTATGAAACTATCCAGACTGCCATGACTGCCGCAGAAACCGGCCATCTCGTACTGTCCAGTCTTCATACCACAGGTGCCGCCAATACCATCGGACGTATCGTGGATGTGTTCGAACCCACACAACAGAGGCAGGTTTCCATTCAGTTATCCATGGTACTGCAGGCCGTTATCTCTCAGCAGCTTATCCCGGATATCAACGGACATACCATTCCGGTCTTCGAAGTGATGCGTCTGAATCCTGCGATCCGAAACATGATCCGTGATAATAAAGTTCACCAGATTGATGGTGTGATCGCATCTTCTGCACATGAACATATGCGTTCTATGGACCAGAGCCTCCTGGAACTCTACAAACAGCGAAAGATCACAAAAGAAACCGCATTGAAGTTTGCCTCCAATGCAGATATGTTAAAGCGAAAATTATAGCAATCCTCGTAAATAATGCATTTAAGACAGTTCAGCAGAGTGCGGAAGACAAGGAAGATATCTGCAGACGTGCTAACGCACGGCAAAGATATCTGACGCAGGATTTCACGCTCTGATGGGCTGGATTAAGATGCATTATTTTAGAGGATTGCTATAATATAACTATTCTTTTTCATCATTCTTCTCAATGGTATACGCCTGCCCGGACCACTTTTATATAACAGAAGATTTCATAAGTTTTTCGTTGTATCAAAAAAACAGTTCAACTGTCTTTGATATCCGTATATACGGATATCTCACACATTTGAACTGCTTTTTTTCGCTGTACCAGCATCCCCTCTGGTTTCCCCGTCATTCTTATTTCTTCTCGCATTGGAAACAAAGACTCTGCTTATTACTCTTCACGATCAAAGCAAAGAATTGCCCGATCCGGTCAGTGTACCAGGTTTCCCACTAATCCATAAGAAACAACATACATGATCACAGTTGCCATAATGATCCCACAGAGAATTGCCAGGGATGATTTCTTAATATCAATCTCGAGCAGAGATGCGATCAGAGATCCGGTCCAGGCTCCTGTTCCCGGAAGTGGAATCCCCACAAACAGCATCAGACCCCAAAACTCATATTTCTTCACCTGATCACTCTTACTCATCGCCCGGTTCTCCATTTTAATGACCAGTCCTCTGAAAAGCTTTGTTTTCTTTAATACCTTAAATATCTGTCTGATAAACAGCAAAATAAACGGAATCGGAATAATATTTCCAATAATACACAGCGGAATCGCTTTCGCAGCGGAAATCTTCAGCAGAGAAGCAGCAAGCAGTCCTCCTCGAAGTTCCAGCAGCGGAATCATAGAAATAAAGAATACCGCTCCCTCCGGTGAAATGTATTGTGACAGGTTCTGCGAGAACCAATGTACCAGTGCCTCCATAAAGCCTCCTAAATTTTATTTCAGATAATCTTTCAGAAAGTCAATAAACTTCTGCATTTCTTCTTTTGTTCCAATCGTAATACGAAGGAAATTGTCAATCCTGTCTTTCGGGAAGTAACGCACATAGATATGCTGCTCTCTCAGTGCCTCGAAAAGCTCTGCTGCCGGACAGGTCTTATGAGTAGCAAAGATAAAGTTAGATTTGGAATCCTGGAAAGAGAATCCCAGTGCCGTCAGTTCTTTCTTTGTCCATTCTCTTGTCTCTATGATCTTATTACATGTCTCCTCAAAGTATGCCTGATCCTCCACAGCAGCCACGCCTGCCGCAAGAGCAGTACGATCCATGGTATAAGAGTTAAAGGAATACTTCACATCATTCAGGAATTTGATCAGCTTCTCATTTCCGCATGCAAAACCAATTCTCATTCCCGCCATAGAGCGTGATTTGGAGAATGTCTGCACAACCAGAAGATTATCATATTTCTCAATCAGCGGCAGTGCTGACTGACCGCCGAAATCTACATATGCTTCATCCACGATCACGATCACTTCCGGATTATGACGGATAATATCCTCTACATCTGCAAGCGGCATCTCCACACCGGTCGGTGCATTCGGATTTGGAAAAACAATCCCACCATTTTCTTTGAAATAGTCTTCCTTCTTTATATGAAAGTTCTCATCCAGCGCCGGTCTCTCATATGGAATACGGAACAGATCTGCCCACACATCATAAAAAGAATAAGTAATGTCTGGAAACAGAACTGGTTTCTCTGAATTAAAGAAAGTCAGAAAGCTCATGGCAAGAACATCATCAGAACCAACTCCAACGAAAACCTGCTCATCTTTCAGACCATAATTCTGTGCAATGGCATGTACCAGATCTCCCGCTGTTGGATCCGGATAAAGTCTCATCGTATCTGTATCCATCCCTTTTAATGCTTTCTCCACTCCAGGTGCCGGAGGATATGGATTCTCGTTTGTATTCAGCTTGATCATATCCGGCTGGTTTGGCTGTTCTCCTGGTGTATATGGTATTACTTTACGGACATTTGCTTCCCATTTACTCATTTGTCTAATTCCTTTCCTGTGTGATTCTTTCACAAATTTCTGTTCTCCTTGTTCTCAGTAACAATTCCCAAATTCATCCCTGACTGCCTCATACAGTGGAATTCATATATTTTCATTCGGTATCACTGCACAACAGCAGAGACCACTTATCTGCTATTGTACTCATACACAAACTATTTGTCAATGTTGCCGTTACTATAAATGACCTCATTGTTACTGTTCACTCGCTACTATTCTGCGAAGTGTTTTGGCATGAAAATGCCAAACTCTCAACAGCACGTTATTTCTTACCATCTTCGTATTCTTTCAGCTCTTCCGGTGCCAGAAGCATGATCATTGCCGTACAACTGCAGATCACAATCGTATCCACAAATACACCCAGAGCCTGCACCAGTCCTGCTTTCACCGGCTGGTCACATTCCGCCGCTGCAGCTGCACAAGGCGTAGAACCGGAGCCTGCTTCATTGGAAAACAGTCCTCTCTTAATTCCATTCATCAGCACTGCCCCAAATCCGCCTGCCGCTATCTGTCGAAAACCAAATGCCTCTCTGAAAATCCTGCTGAATATCCCCGGAAGGCTTCCGATATTTGAAAAAATAATAAACAAAGTGATCATGAAATAGCACACCGCCATGACCGGCACCAGCAGATCAGGCCGGACCGCCTCTGTATCCTCCATAAAGAGGATCTTTTTCCTTATATAATTGTGCAAGCGTTGCCTCCACAAACGCAGTGGAAGAACCAATAATAGCAGTCACCCACATCCAGAATACTGCACCTGCACCCCCTGCCGAAACTGCCGCTACCACGCCGACCAGATCTCCCTACAGAAATGAATACACTTTTCAATTAATGTTACAATCATGTGATTATCCTTTCAGATTTTTTACTCTCTACTTTCCCCATACTGACCCGTTGATTATATTTTCTCCGTTCTCAGCAATACGTTTCACATTCACAGAGTTTATCGGAATGCAATGCTCATTCACGCTTTAACATTTCAACGCAGTCTCGTTCAAGTAGTATAACATTAATCATCTTCCGCGTAAATCAACTTTTTATATTTATCTTTCTTTATTTATCTTTCTTAAATCCACGTACAGACTACTGTTCACCTCGTTCTCAGCAATGCACTATGTAATTCATGAAATATAAATTTTTCAAGCAAAGTCCAAGGCATAAATTCACACCGTATATCTCTGGATTTGAGCACATACATGCAAAAACACCTCGCATGACAGCGGCTACACGGGTATCAATAGTACAGGCACCTGTATAAGTGATACATATCCACTATACAAGTGCCTGTGCTTTATTTTTTATCAATTATATTCAGGCTTCTTCAGACACTGTTTCTTCTGCATCCGGAAACAGCTTCAGAATCTTGTCCAGCTTGTCCCATCTCTTATCGTTCTTGTCATACTCAACCAGCACAACCCCAACGATTGCTGCCAGAACCACACATCTGCGGATCAGCTTCTTAACACGGATGCGTCTCTTCACATCCTTCATTCCCTTCTCATAAAGTTTCTCCGCCATACGGTCTGCTCTGGCATCCTTGCATGCAATGTAATCGTCGATCACCTGCTTATTCTCCGCACTGAGTTCCAGATTCTCATACTGCTCCTTCAGTCCCTGCAGTTCCTCACTATTCTGTCTGATCACCGCATCCTTGCGACAGATTCTGGGAGGAAGATATTGAGTATCTGGCAGAACACATCAATGCTTCTTCACCATTCGCCCTGGACAGAACCCATATCCTGGTCGGCACGAACGGACAATATACACCGGCGATTGGAGCTGCGTTGTATTATGTGGAGAAGTTTATTCAGGCAGTATGATTATCACACTAGAGCGTGTTTGAAAAAGGCTTTCTGTAAGATGTGCGTCACAATTTGTGGGAGATTTTGTTCGGATGAGGGCGTCGTAGCAGGCTACGCCTCTATTTTCTTATTCTCTTATATAATCCGCCAACACCCTATACAAAATCGGTGGATTGATTGGTTTTGACAGATGGTAATTCATTCCTGCATCCAGAGTCTTATACATACAATTTGTCAAATAAAAATTTTGTGGCATCACCGCAGGCTTTACGGTGATGTCACATATTTCAGAAAGTTTTCCCACTTTATTTGATTTACAATATCTCTCCTATTTTACCTTAAAAAGATTATAGGCATCTTCATCATTGCTGTCCATATCCTCTGCAATCTGAAGCATCTCCCGATATTCGGATGCCTGAACTGAATCCTTCGGGTTAAACTGAACATCTGTAGGAAGCACAGCTATGTATTTCTTATCTGCACTGCTGCCCGCCACTGCCCAGCTTGGAAATTCTTCATAGGAATTGTCTCCCCAGTCATATGCCATGATTGTAAGTACAGTTCCGCCAAAACCATCCTTTTTTGCACCTGAATGATAAATTTTCAGAGTGGTATTATTCACAACCTCATACTCCCAGTCAATATATGCCGGAAACTGCACAGAGAAATAGTCATTCTCCAGAATCGTGTCGCCTCCGTCCGGAGTATACTTGAGATTAGATGCAATATTAAATCCTGAGTCCGCTACAAGATAATTTTTATTTACATACCCTTCAATTCCATTCTTAGAATAACCATACCAGTAATCTCCATCAAGCCAGCCGCTGACATAGAAGATATCTCCGTTATACAGCTTATCAATTTCATTAGAAGCATCAAAAGCCGGAGCCGATCTAACCGCCAGATATCCCTTCTCAACCTGCACCACATAAGGATCTGCAGCCTTCGTCTCCGCCCAAACCGACTGCACCAGAAGCACCAAGGCAAGAAAAACTACTGTTAAACTCTTGATAAACACTTTCATTTCATACCTCTCCCTTCTTATCTGTACATTGTTTCCGTAGTTATATTTATAATATGATTATAGAGGAATACATACATGATGTCAACGTGCAAACTCTACTGGAACGGTACGCTCATTTTGAAATCATCGGTATATCTATTCTGCAATTGCAATTTCCAAAGGAAAATAAACATATCCCTTGCTGTATTTTTTCCCTTGCTTTATATATAAAAACAGTTCACTATTCCACCGATTATTTATCAGAAGATTTGTAATATCATACGCCGGATTATCCTCTTTAAACTTTATTGTTTTTACGATTCTTTTGCCATTACTGATTACCAGGCTCTGACCTTTTATCGCTTTTATATAATCCCGATATCCTTTATGCGTCAATTGAGGTTTCTTTATCTTATCTGTTCGATTTGACAGAAGCAGCATATTTATATTCTTTACTTTCATCGTCTTTACATTGCTTTTCCAGCTCTGGCTCTGCAGGTAAATCTGTATCTTCGTTCCAGTCTTCTGTTTCGGAATTTGCACATCCATATTTCCTACTGTAAGCCCTTCCGGGGTCGTGCATTTCTTCTGAAATAAGATTTTTCCATTTGCCTTTATTATCAAGCTGGCATTTTCATACTCCGGATTGATCACAGCACCGCTATTATCATAAACTACACAGAATTTCTCTGTCTTATTTGTAATTGTCCTATCTAATACGAAATCATAATGATGAGCAGCCGTTTCCGCCGGTAAACCTTCCGTCCCATCCGTCACAAACTCCCAGTAAATAGGCTCTTCATCCGCCCACACTGGAACCATTCCGGCTGAAACGCTCATTGCACACGCCATGATTACTGCAATTAATCTTTTCCTCATAAAGAATCCTCCTTCTTAAAGCTGGCGGCATTAAATATAGATCTTTGCCTGAAACAAACAAGTTCTCTGCTCAAAGAATAGCATAGTTGTGGATTTCTCTGTAATTTATGTTTTCATTATAGCCCTTACCAGTATTTTTTTATATAACTAACGGCATCTTCTTCTGATAAAGAAAACTCCTTCATAAGGTTCTTTATTACAGCATCTTTATTAATATTAAAATTTTTGCAGGTACGAATCGTTGCCTGAATTCCTTTCTCTATTCCTTTTTCAATTCCTCCCTGCTCTGCTTTTTTCTCTAATTCCTCCAATGCACTGCACATATTGATTCTACCTCCTTTTTGTTCCATCTCCAAAGCTTGACTTATCAGACGCTGTGATTGTGTAATCGCTCCAATCACAATGCCCAGTTCCGATGAAATCTCATGTTCTTTATATACTGTATTGATTTTAGCATAATTACGCTCATAAATAGAACGGCTAATATCAAACACTGTATTAATATCCGAGTCATGGAACTTAAGTGCCCCACTTGTTCTTAAGTGAATTAAAAACTTTATCCTCACACGACTGAAGTCGCGTGCTTCCAGACGCTTTAGGCGTCAGACTAAATATCGGCGGATACGCCTGTAACTTAGGACAGCGCAGTTATGCGCATTTTCCCATGCCAGATATGGCAGGTTCCCACATTGCAGGTAGTCCGCTGTATATCTGCCTGCATTTATGCCGCCTTTAAGATTTCCATTTGTAAATGAAGTTCTTTCAGATCTGCATAAACACATGAGGTTCTACGCTTTACCGGAGGGACTTTTGCCTCCAGCAAAGACCTTTCCGTTACCGGAAGGGGTTTTAAAAGTTCTCTGATAAAATATCTTGCCCCGATATTATACGATGCCGACAGATCACAGTTATATTGTTTTCCTGTCTGGAATACACAAATACTGTAATTCTTCGGGTTACGGGATACATTTCCAGAACCATCATACGCAAGCCTGCTTGTATTCCATGCACAGACTCTGGATATGCGCATTCCTTTTCTGTGTGCCTGATGTTCACAACGCTTCTGGATATCCCGTTTTCTCCACAGATGCAGTTTCTGCTTTTTCTTTCCGGATATCTTCCCCTGCATTTCCAGATATTCGAATACGATCACATCCGCATGGTTTTCTTCGGCATATTTTACGATCGCACCTGCAATTTTTCTTCCCATCTCTATATTCAGACGTTTCGTATATGCCCATCTTCCCCGTGACTGCGCAGAGCCGTGCTCTCTCTGGAATCTCCGGATCCGTCCCAGTGTGCGGTACATCCGGTCTTTTTCACTGGGATGATCGATAAATTTTCTTCCCAGGACAGTTCCGTCTGCCCGCATAATGGTACAGACCGCATCGGTATTGATTCCCAAGTCCACACTACAGATGATCTGTTCTTTTACCGGCGTTTTTGTAAGTGTTACTTCTTCCGTATAAGAAAAACGCAGGAAATATTTATGGTATCTTTTCTCCAGTGTCGGGGCTGATGCCTTTTTCCCCGACCAGTTCTTGCGCAGATATTCCATATCTGTGTGATTTAAACGCACACAAAACCATTTCCAGTCATGACCATCATACAGTTTCAGGTATGCTTCGTCTTTTCCTTCTTTTCCCTCTCTGTACATGACATCACGATAAAAAACAGGCATGGCATGATTCTCATACGCCAGTCTGGGTTTCCCTGCTTTTTCTCCTGACTTTTCCCACAGATCCATCCGTGTTTCGTAAGAAGATACACTTCCCAATGCATGCTGGATTGCGGCTCGTCTCAGGTAGGACGGCATCTTCGGGAAGCGAAGATCAAAATCAAAGCGTGCAGAATTCTTTTTCGTGGTATGTACCAGATGCTCCGCGGCATTGAAGCGTCTCTTGCTATCGGAAATCTGTTCCAGTTCTTCCCACACCTGCCCATATATTTCTGTCAGATAACTGACCGCAGACCGGTAGATTTCCAGGGTCTGATGGATTGGAATATTCTGTTTTCGTAATTCTACGCCATAGCTGGATAAAACCTGCATCCCTTTTCCTCCCCGTCAGACAATTATCTGCCTTGCTCCAATTTATCTTATACTGTTTCATCTCTAACTATATTCTAACGTATCTAATCACTTCTTGCAAACATTTGTTCTGTTTTTATAAAAAAATTTGCGTGTCTAACTCATCACTGGAAGTAACGAGAATGCGACACGCAGTTATTCAAATAAGAAAAAGCATCTCCAACCATATGTCTCAACGGCATCGCATAATGTATTCTTTCCTGATTCTCCAATCCCCAAATTACAAAATCCATTCCATATGCAGTTTTCTTTACAACATCCAGCACCTTCTGCACTGTTTCTACATGTCCATTACACTTGAGAATTGAAGAAATATCTGTATCTACTTCTAAAAGATCATCCGGCTTCAACACCTGCTCTCCATCAAATAAAGCTGCATTAAACAAATCCGCAAAATGATGATTATCCCTCCTGAAATTCTTTAGTATGGTATCCGGTTTTACCTTGTTTCGTTCCACCGTTCGCCATCCTTCCTTTATGATATTAATATATCATAAGTCATTTTTTATTTCTATCCAAAATTCCTGACTTAAAATGACTTTAGATATATCTTGTTTGGAATCTTATATCATTCTCTTTGCAAATTTACTTGAAAGATGTCGAAAATATTTTTTAATAATTGGTTTAGTTTTTGTTTATTCTCATTTTATGAAATGTAATCCAATGCATTTCTTTCTATATATTTCCGCTCAAAACGAATATTTTTATCAGACACGCTCAGATGCGTAGTCCACCCTATAACTATAGAAAAGATAAAATGAAATCTTTTTAAAATTAGAAAATAATTGATTTCTCACTTCTCAATTCACCGGCACATTTCTCCAGCGCCGCAGCAATCACCTGATCCATATCATAATACTTATATTCCCCAAGACGCCCTCCAAAAATTACTTTTTCTTCTGAATCTGCCATTTTCTTATACTCTGCATACAGCTTACTGTTCTTCTCATCGTTAACCGGATAGTATGGCTCATCTCCCGGTTTCCATTCAGAAGAATATTCTCGGCTGATAACCGTTTTAGGAAGATCATTTCCATCCTCATCTTTCCCAAACTCAAACCATTTATGTTCAATGATCCTTGTCCATGGTGTTTCACGGTCTGTATAATTTACCGCCGCATTCCCCTGGAAATTCGGAATGTCCAGAACTTCATTTTCAAAACGAACAGAACGATATTCCAGATTTCCAAGACTGTAATTAAAGTAAGCATCAATCGCTCCTGTATAAATTACTTTTGCAGCAATCTGGTCATACTCCTGTTTTTTCGCCAGATAATCTTCATTTAATCTGACTTCAATGCCTTCCAGCATATTTTCCACCATCTTCGTATAACCACCTACCGGGATTCCCTGATAAAGCGCATTAAAATAGTTATTATCAAAAGTCAGACGCACCGGCAGTCGTTTAATAATAAATGCAGGAAGTTCCTTACAGTCACGTCCCCACTGCTTCTCTGTGTATCCCTTTACCAGCTTTTCATAAATATCACGTCCAATCAGAGAAATCGCCTGCTCTTCCAGATTCTTCGGTTCTCCTGTAATCTCCTTCTTCTGCTCCTCAATCTTCGCCGCAGCCTCCTCCGGAGTCACAACGCCCCACATCTTATTAAACGTGTACATATTAAAAGGCATAGAATAAAGTTCACCCTTATAATTCGCCACCGGTGAATTCGTAAAACGATTAAATGTCGCAAATTGTGTGATATAATTCCATACTTTCGTATTATTTGTATGGAAAATATGCGCACCATATTTGTGAACATTAATCCCTTCCACTTTCTCTGTAAAAACATTTCCAGCTATATTCGATCTTTTATCAATTACAAGAACTGACTTTCCAGCCGCCTTTGCCTCATGTGCAAAAACAGCACCATATAAACCTGCACCAACGATCAGATAATCATACATTCTGTTATTCTCCCTTCATCATACGCATGGTAGTCGCAATTCTACCAGTATTTCTCGACATAACTAACAGCATCTTCTTCGGACAAAGAAAATTGTTTTATAAGATTTCTTATTGCGTCGTCTTTGCTGATATTAAAGTTCTTGCAGGTCTTAATAGCACCCGCAATCATTCCCTCTTTTTCTATTTCTTCCAATGCGCTGCACATATTCATTCGACCTCCTTTTTCTTCCATCTCCAATCATATGTCTCAATGGCATCGCATAATGTATCCTCTCCTGATTCTCCAATCCCCAGATTACAAAATCCAGTCCATATGCAGTTTTCTTTACAACATCTAACACCTTCTGCACAGTTTCTGCATGTCCGTTAAACTTAATGATTGAAGAAAGATCCGTATCTGCTTCTGAAAGATCATCCGGCTTCAACACCTGCTCTCCATCAAATAGAGCCGCATTAAACAAATCTGCAAAATGATGATTATCCCTCCAGAAATTCTTTAGTATGGTATCCGGTTTTACTTTGTTCCGCTCCACCGTTCGCCATCCTTCCTTTCTGATTATTAATATACCATAGGTCATTTTTTATTTCTATCAAAAATCCCTGACTTCAAAACGACTTCAAATATATCATGTTCGGAATTTTATATCATTCTCTTTGCAAATGTACTCGAAAGATGTCGAAAATATTTTTTTAATAGTTCTTTTAGGTTTTGTTTATTCACATTTTATGAATTGCTACCCCAATACTATCAACACTTCTATTTTTTCTTTGTTAATTTTTTCAAAACCTGACTCTCAATTTCCCATACAAGCGGCTCTTTTAATACTGTCAAAATAACACCATATCCACCAAAGAAAAGAACAGCCGAGAATATCAAAGTTACAAAATTTCCCATTCCCAGCATCTTCACCCAGCTTGAACTTACCACTCCGACAAATGTCGCTAATATAACTGCTCCATAACGTACATTCCTGTAAGCTGGTATAACTTCTTTTCTTAATGCAATAAATTGTACTATCCAGACAACGCCTTCTGCCACAAGGGTACCAATTGCTGCTCCTGCTGATGCCAATTGCGGAATCAATATTGCATTCAAAATCAGATCAACAATTGCTCCTGCAATTTCCGAATACAACACTACTTTTTCACGTCCCAATGGAACCAACATCTGAATCCCCATAATATTAGTCAGACCTATAAACAGAATCGTAGGCATAATAACCTGCATTGGAATAACTGACAAAATATAAGCATCACCCGACAGAAACAAAATTCCCTCTTTTGCATACAGAATAAAATAGACAGTCAAAGGAACTGCAATAAGAAAAACAAAATTAATCGCCTTTTTCGTAATTCTACGGAACTCATCCATTTCATGATGTTCTATGTAATAAGATGCTCTCGGCAACAGCACAGTTCCCAGAGAAGTGACAATTCCCAATAATACACTTTTGATTTTTACAGCAGCATTATAATATCCGACATCAACATCCGTTTTAATAAAGCCCAACATTACAGTATCCAAATTTGTATAAACTGTCGTAGCACATGACATCGCAAAGAAAATCATAATTGGCCCAAAATGCCTTCGAAAATTATAGTCTCCAACAGGCTTTACCTGAATGTAACGATGAACATTAACTAAATTACAAATATTGGAAGCCGATGCAGCAAAAATAGAAATTCCACCATAAATAACATAATCACTCTTCTGATGGATCAGCACAAACATAGCAAGGAGTGCAATAAATTTAAATAAAATCGATCTGAGTGTTATATACGTATATTTTTCCAGTCCACGATACAGCCAGTCCATACCAATCGCATTAAATAATAATGTGGTACTCATAATCAAAAATAATGAACGTTCTGCCTGCAGCCGAGGTACACATCCCAGTGCGATTCCAAATGCAATATATGTTATCACCGTCATACCAACATTAATAATAAAGATTTCCTGCACAGTTCTGGATAATTCAACTTTATCATCCCTTACCTTCGCACACGCCCGAATCCCGTAAGTTGGAATTCCCAGCTGCGCAAACAACGCAAAATAAGCAATCACCGAAGTGGCAAAAGACACTTTTCCAGTCCCTTCCGGTGACAAAATACGCGAAACATATGGAAATGTAATCAATGGAAAAATAAACGATGACATTGTAAGCAATGCATTCATTATGAAATTCTTTTTAATTGAAGTTTGTTTCAAAACTGTTCTCCCTGTGCTTTTTTAACATATTTGTACATGCAATAACCCAATACGTGAAATCCTTTTTGAAATTTATGATTGCCAGTTGCATTCTTAACATTTTTTGAATATACTATAAATAAGCTAAAAACTTGCCGGTCATCACGGCTAGAATATGATGAATGTGTATGTTTAACTTCCGCAAGTGACGGAGTGCTGTAAAGCGTAGAATATTGCTTACATGTAATAAGAGTCTGTTGAAATGCAGACTCTTTCATTTTACGAAAGAAATGCTGTCAATAAAACTTGTCACAATAATTCACTGCTGAATGTCAATGTTATTTTGACCTATATACTAAGGGTATCACCCCCGCCTACTCAACAGATATTGATCATCTTCTTGAACAACAAAAAAATAATTTTCTATTGCCATTAATTAATATTCTTCTAATATGCTTTATTCTTCTTTATTGTTATTTCCTAGTTTCAAATAACAAATATATATTTACTCAAGAATTAAGCAGTTACACTCAACTCTCTTTGCTACCTGACTGTATTGCATAAAATAAAGTTTGTATATATATAACATTCTGGTTCAATACAAATACTTTATTTTCAGTTTTTTTAATATACGAGTTATACCAATTGCAATAATGGGTGTTATAATTAATCTAGAAAAATAAATAATCAAAGCTCCTATTTCTGTTCCAAAAAAAGTAATCCCTTTCCAATTATAAAACACATAAAGTAACCAATAATTTAATGGTTCAGCATATAAATATATTCCTAAACTATAATCACTACATGCGCATTGTACCAAACTATTTTTGCTCTTTCTTGCACAATAATTCATTGCAACTAGGGCAAAAAAAGGATTCACTATGTAGCGGCAAACTGCACCCAATATTTTAAATTGCAGAACAGAACTTATTAAAAAAAGCACTAGTGTACTTAGTATTAAACACCCTGCAAATAAATCATTCCAAACCTTTTTTGATTTACACCATGTTATTATACTTTCAATTTTATACCCTAAATAAAACCAAAAAACATAATATAGTGGATCGCCTAAAAAATGATATTGACTATATTTCCTGTATATAATTACCCCTATTATCCAACATAAAAATACAACAACTATTTGCGTTTTTTCATTAAATTTACAAATTAAATATACTATTATAAATACAAAAAATAAACATTCCAAATACCAAAGATAAACACATGAAGGAAATATCATCTGCTCAATCATCTTTCCAATATTCACATTATCATAATATCCAGAAAAGTATTTAATGGGAATATTCCAAAATAGCCATACAACAAAAAATGGAATTAAAAGTCTTTTTGCTTTTTTAGCAATAAGGGCTCTCATGTTTATTTTTTTCCCTAATGCAAATAAGCTTCCTGACAGTGAAATAAACACAGGCATATGGAATGTATATATATAATTAGTTATCTCATTTACAAATTTATGAAAAATTGTATCTTGTATTCCCGCTTCTTTCATCAACATTCCATATTTAATTCCCCCAAAGTGAGTTATAATATCATAGTATGTAGAATGTCCTATTACAACAAGTATGACTAAAACCATTCTTAAAGTATCATAATGTGTCTGTCTGTCTGTCTGTCTGTCTGTCTGTCTGTCTGTCTGTCTGTCTGTCTGTCTGTCTGTCTGTCTGTCTGTCAAAATTTACTCCTTCCATTTTCATATGTCAATCCTTCTTAAATCCTTTTATTAATTTTTATTCTTATTTTTACTTTATTAAAGTAAAAATATACCAACCCAACAAGAAACATTATCATCCATATATCAATAGATAAATAAACCGAAAAAAACTGTTCCGAATAAGAATGTAGTACAATTGTATAAAATAAATAAGAATATATTATTTTTCTAATGTGACTTTTTTTTATTAATGCTTTGTAATATAAAACCGAATATACTATTGATGACAAAAAGGACAATAACACTAAACCTATATAGCCAAAGTCTTGTAAATAATATCTAAATGTTGTGTAGACATTACCAATTAGAATTCCATTTGAAGATCGTCTAAATTCATTAATAGTATTCAAATCTATACTCGTGCCTATAAATTTATTTAAATATTTATAAATACTTGTAAATGTAACTGTTCCAAAATGTACTGATGTTGCCCCCTTATATTCTTTAACATATAAATCAAAAAGTTCAATTGAGCCACCAAAATAAGATGACACATAATCTATAATTGTTTGATTACTGCTTCTTCCCACTGCTTCACGAATACAGTAGAAAAAGACTAACAATCCAATAACACCAATTATTCCATACCAAATAAACTTGATATTTATATTCAAAACCTTTTTATTTTTCATAAAATAGAATAGTGCATATAACATCACTCCTTCGAGAAAAAGTTCTAAAAATTCATAACGTCCACTTGTTAAAAAACATTTAATAAAATCTAAAATAACCGGTATTAATAAATACAAATTTGTCTTAATTTTAGTTTGTCCAATAATTACGTTATAAATAAAAAAATATATACATACAATCGCGCTCGCTGTAACTAATCGAATTAATTGGTTAGTAAAAACAGACACGCTATAACCTGAATACATTATATTTTGTCTAAAAGAATACATCATTGTAGTAAATGAACCTTTTCCGCCAATTTTTCTTACCTCAAGATAGTATAAAAAAATTGCCAAACAATCATAGACAGCAATGAAAATAACATTAGTTAAAGGTATATTAAAATATGGAAGAACAATCAATCTATCAGATTTCCTAATAATAGAAAAATATTTCTTCTGAAATATAATATAAACAATTATATTACCAGCTACACTCATAAAAATACCAGAACCGATAAAAAATACTGTTCTAGGACTTATATCTATTTGCCAATATTCTATATTTACACAAGCACATAATGTTGCCAAAATATATGACAAAGTAATAACGCATGCAGGCGCAAATATATCACTACCTAAAAGTTTATATATTACGCCAAAAGTTACCATTAAACCAATTGTTAATATTATAATCATAATTATATTCCTCTAATATTAAACAATATTCTTTTTATAAATTGACTGACCCCTAGCATTTCAAAAAAATTTTTAATATCATTGACAACCATTGGAGGTTGTTCTGTATTTATAATTCGTAGTTCTTTGACTTTAATATTGTTATGAAGAATCCATACCCCCAACAATCTTTCTGAAATGTATCCAAAAATACGTGCCTCTTGTTGACTATAGTTGCTAACATCAATTCTTTTTTCTACCTCAAACAAAATATCAAATAACCACTTAGAATATTGATCAAAAAGTTCCGAAGTCGTTATCAACATATTTCCAATATATCCCCAACACCCATTCATTATTTCATCATAATCCTTTAAATAATCTGGGTATATTTTTTGAATCACTAATCTTGTTATATTCAAATCTTTTTCATAGCCACAATCTAAATAAGCCTTTTTTACCCCTCTATACGAATAAGTTTTTTTCGAAACAATAGCATCAAATTTTTTAGTAATGAGCGTATTATATATATACGGTATATCTATCAAATATTTTTCCGAATTTGATAGACCAGATTTAGAAAAATATCGTCTATAATGACATAATCCTTTGATATTAGCAAATTCATCATTTTTCCAGATCCAATATTGTGCTGTTAGTTCACAATAATTAGAATTCTTAAAAGAAATATTGTCCAATGTATTATCTTTTATATAATTACAATTCAAAGAACTTGTTAATTTCTTTCCTACCGCAATTGGTAAAAACTTATTACTTCTACAAATTTTCTCATTAAAATCTTTATGAGTCACGACATAAATATTTACTCTATTAACACTATTTGAACTTATTGTACTTTTATCCATTTTTATCCTTTTATTTTTTAGCATTTATACCTTCCCATGTGTATATTTCAAAATCACATATTTTCTGACTACGACTACCATAAAAAATCAAGAATTTATACTTTATATTCCTTATCTAAGATTTCTAAATTATAAATATTCATTTACACCTGTAACCAGAACTTTCATTTTCAGCCCTCTATCAATTTCAATAGTCAATAATTTTTTTTCTTTATTTTGTAAAGTAACTTCTGTGGAATCATTCCAACAAGAATTGGCTTTATCACAAATGGAATACCTCCCAAAAGATTTTTCATTGCTTTATACCCTTTATATTTTACAATTGCCTCATCAATCCTGTACTTCATTGGACGGTGTTTTTCATACGAATTATTATCCATTCGATATTCATATAAATTTTCCTGAATATTATATCCTTTTCTTCCAGATGCATAAAATCTCATAAAAAAATCAATATCTTCACAACGTCTGGTTTCTTTAGCACATCGATACCCATTAAGTTCATTATATGCAGATTTGCGAACCATTACAGTTGGATGCATAAATGGACTATTCCAATAAAAATCATTCTTTTCTGGTTTTTCTGGAACTTCATATTTTCCCCATATTCCATTGTCATCAAACACCTCTGCACAGGTTCCAACAACATCGTATTCTAGATGCTTGTTTAAAAAATCCTCTTGTTTTTGAAATCTTTCTGGTTTTGAAATATCATCATCATCTTGACGTGCTATATATTCTCCCCTTGCATAGTGCAGACATGTATTCAGTGCGAAATTTAAACCTTTATTTTCCTTGTAAGACAAAACTCTTATTCTACTATCTTTTTTAGCAATTGCTTTCAATTGACTCAGCGTTCCATTGATTGACCCATCATCACAAATGATAAACTCCCAATCAGTAAATGTTTGATTTACAATTGAATCAACACTTTTCTGTAAAAGTTCAAAATTTTTATTATTATAGACACCCATTATTACAGATATTTTTGGCATATTATTTCACCTTTTTTCAAATACCAATCTTCTAATTTCTTCACAGCATATTTAATATCATACTCTGTGCTTCTTTTATCGAGTACAACTTTCCTATCAACAATTTCAAATACTGCATCTGCCCAGTTACTGTCAGTCAATTTTAATCTTGTAATACCATTACTAATAATCGCTTCCTCCGGAATAACATCTGATATCACAGCGGGAACTCCAGCAATTTGGCTTTCAATTGTAACAAGTGATAATCCTTCAAACACTGACGGAATTACTAAAACATCAGCTAAAGAATAATATAATTCTGGATTTGATACCTGACCAGCAAAAATAACTTTTCCGTCCAATCCTTTTTCTTTTACTTTATCAACGATTAATTGATGTAATTCACCATCGCCAACAAGTAAGAGAACAGCATTTTCTTTTTTATTACTGATTTCCGAAAAAACATCTAATAAAAATTCATGGTTTTTTGCATAAGTAAATCGTCCAACATGTTCAACCACTAATTTATCTTCTAACCCAAATCGCTTCTTCATTTTTTCAATATCTTTTTGCGATGGTCTAAAGCGGCTAAAATCTGTAGCATTCTTCACAACCAAAACATGTCCAGACTCATATGTTCTATTTCCAAACATCCAACGTCCTGCTTTTTCTGAACAGGCAAAATAGTCTGTTGAAAAAACCTTTGCAAATAAGCGAAGAAAATATTTTAACCCATTTCGCCTAAATTCATTTCCACTCGGAACACTATGATTATGCGCAATTCTTATCGGAACATGGCTCTCCCATGCCACAAGCAAAGGAAACACACTTAACGTGTTTATATGCGAATGAACAATTAAATAATGATTTTTTATAAAATAACTTCTTAAAGCTCGCATATATTGTGGTAACTTCTGATATGGAGGTATTTTATAAAATCTTGCTCCCATATCTATCAAATCCTGTGGCGGTTCAACTGTAGAATCAGCATCATAAAAAAAGTCAAATTGTATTTTTGTTTTATCAATAGCCCGATAATAGTTAAAAATCACCATTTCAACGCCACCAGCCCACAGCTTTCCCATTACCTGAGCTATTCTAATAGGAACTTTCTTTGATTCCATTCATCTTATCCATCCTTATTATATTTTCAACAATTTATCTCACTCCAAAATCTTTTTTGGGGCCATCACCACTTGATTTCCACACAAAGTTATTCAAACTTCTTTTTTTACATCGCATCTTCATTCTTAAAGACCCCTATAACCGTCTTCCAAAGTATCCTCACATCCACCCCCAAACTCCACTCATCAATATACTTCGTATCCAGATTCACCACTTCCTCAAAGTCCGTAATATTGCTTCTTCCACTAACCTGCCAAAGTCCGGTGAGGCCAGGGCGGAATGACATTCGGGCTCTGTGGTGTGGTTTGTATTGGTTCCACTCATCCAGTGTGGGGGGTCTTGTGCCTACGAGGCTCATGTCACCTTTGAGAATGTTGACGAACTGAGGGAATTCATCTAGGCTTGTTTTTCTGATGAACTGACCGATTCCGGTCTTTTTTGTGCCATCAGGAAGTATTTTATTGCCTATGATTCTTGGGTCGAAATCCATTTTGAACATCATTCCGTCACTGATTTTGTTCTGGGACATGAGTTCTTTTTTCCGGGCTTCGGCGTCCATGTACATGCTTCGGAATTTGTACATCTTGAATTTTCTTCCGTTTCTGCCGATCCGCTCCTGTGAGAAGAAGATTGGACCCGGGGAGTTTATGTAGATGATCGGGCCGACTATGATCGTGATCAGCAGAGTGATCAGGCATCCGACCAGTCCTCCTGCTATGTCCATGAGCCTTTTGACAAATAGTTTCGAAGAATCAGCGTAATTCATGCTTGTTGTGATCACCATGTAGCTGCCGATTTTTTCTACCTGCTGACAACCTGCTGGGATGGAGCCTGCTTTCGTAATTCCTGTGTGAACTGCAATTCCCATTTCCATAAAAGTCGCTGCAAGTTCTCTAGGATAATCGTTTTCGTTGCAAGGTGGGATGAATACCTCATCTACCCATTCGCTGCAGGCAAAGTCTATGATTTCCTCATGGTTGGCAACTATCGAAATACCGGCGATTGTTTTTCCTTTCAGGTCGGCATCCAGTGCTGCTGCCACGATCCGGGTGTATCCCAGACAGCTTTTTGATACAGTCTGTAAAGTCTCTTCCAGCATTTGTTCCGGTGCAAGGATCAGGATGGATTTCTTAGTTGAATGAAATCCTCTTTTCCTCAGGATTTTTTTCCAGATTATTCTGGCTGTGTAAGAGATTACGATATAAAAGGGAACCATAATGTAATAGGATATCCGTGAATAGATATCTCCCATCTGGGTGGTAAACAGGTAAAAAGTGGTTACAACTTCTACCAGGATTACATGCTTACAGGTCGCAAGAAACTCATCGAAGTATCCTCTTTTCAATACATTCTTGAAGGAGTCTGATACGATTTCTACAAAGAAATCAATGAGAAGAAAAGCAATCCCCAAAATACGGTAATCCCGGTCCATATATGGATTGCCGGTTCCAAATCGAAATATGTATGCTACAATAAATGCAAGCTGTATACATAGAATGTCCAACAACATAAAATCCACATGCTTGGTCCATTCTCTTCCTTTTTTTCTATACATTCCTTCCTGACTCCTTCTAAATACTTTTCTTTTTCTTCCTATTTCCAGTTCATTCCGATCATATCCAGCTGTCTGATCCGTTCATCGTTTAAGACCATTCCATTTGACTGTGGATGTTTTCGTTTGGATCTTATATTTGATATCCATCTGCCCAGTTTCACACCGTTGACACTGTATGACAGGGGAATATTCAGATTTCCATTTGATTCATAATATTCTTTTGCCAGCTCATATTTCTCATTCCATTGTCTGGCGGTCTTTTTTTCAGTCTGGAATCCGATTTTTCTGAGACGGGCAAGCTGTTCTTCTGCCATGGCTGTGCGGTGTGTTCCGATATTCAGCTGATTGCTGATATCTGTCAGCCATCTTCCCAGCGGGATTCCCTTGTCTGTGACATACTTTGTCCTGACATTCAGATTCCCATGGGTTCTGTAATATTCTTCTGCTGCCTCAAAATATTCTTCCCACTTCTCTGTGTTTCTGTCCCAGATCATTCCAAGTGCTGCAAGCTGTTCCTGCTGTTCTTTTGTAAGGGACTGATCCAAACCTTTTGTCTTTACCTTTGTACGCAGGTTGCAGATCCATCGGCCGAGTTTGAAGCCATCAGCAGTTTCATATCTTGCTTTGATGTCCAGGTTTCCGTGTTCCTGATAATATGTCTGCAGCTCTTTCAGTGCTTCATTCCATCCCTGATCTTTGAAATCCCAGATCATACCGATCTCGTCCAGCTTTCTGACTTTTTCTTCTGTCAGGCTGCCTGCTGCTGTGCCGGAATGAACTCTGCGCTGGGTCTGTATCCAGCTTCCAAGCGTCAGGCCTGTCTCAGTGACATAGCTCTTTGGAATTCTTAGATTTCCTTTTTCCAAATACCACTGTTTCGCGGCAATATAGTAGGTTTCCCATGCTGAGCTTAAGTTGCTCTGCAGCTTCTGAAAAAGGATCCTGCTGTCTTTTGTTTCATCTGTGATCTGGAAATAGCCACGGAAATGTTCGCTTTTTCCATAGCCTTCCGGAAAAAGTATGCATGCTTCTTCCAGTTCTTTTTTCAGACAGTCAATACAGGAAAGGCTGTCAAAGTTGTTGACCAGGTCGAAGATAACCGGTGTATTCTGCGAACCTGCTGACAGGGCACGTCCAATCTGCTGAAGGTATATGATGGGAGATACTGTCGGCCGCAGAAGAATAACCCCATCAACGTCATCCACATGAACGCCTTCATTTAACATATCGATGCAAAAAAGAAGCTTGAGATGATCACTGTTGTCACTTTTAAACGCAGCAAATTCTCTTTCTGTGGATGTATCGTTATAGAATGCCGTGTATATCTTCGGCTTTCTGTCTACTCGTTGAAACCAGGCGCAGACCTGATTTTTCATTTCGTCCATATGTTCTTTGCCGGAGCAAAATACAATATATTTTCCATTTTTCTTTTTCATGTGTTTTTCAAACACAATGTCCAGACCATCTGCCTGTTCCAATGCGCGGCGCAATTGTTCAAGCAATTTCTGGTTTTCTGTGATGAGGCCCTGATTCGACAGTGTCCGGATCCTTTTTTTTAACTGATCCAGTTGTTTCTGATAAGAATACATGGCGATCACATATTCCGGTTCCGGGAGGATTCCCCGGACGATTGCCTCTCCGAGAGTCATTTCAGAGGCGATTTTTCCATCAAATATTTCTTCGGCCATATTCCTCTGGTTATCCAGATAGCGGATGTTGGTTGCCGATAAACCAAGTCTTTTTGCATTGGGATAAGCATTCAGTAATTTCTTTACGCTTTTTCCCCATTCCATGGCTCCGCAACGGTGGAATTCATCCAGGACAATATAATCTGGCTGCAGTTTTTCGATGTCGGCTTCGTTTTTCATCAGACGGCTGTAGGATAAGAACCGGATGTTTTCGAATGTCACACCAAGATTCTCTACCTGAGTCTGATATATGTATTCACTTGGTGACAGCCATAAGAATTTTTCTGATGGATGCTGCTCTGCCAGCTTGAATGCGATCAGGGATTTTCCTGTACCTGTGGGATGAATGACTGCTGCCATTTTTTCCTTTTCAAGCATGGCGGTGACTGCTTTATATGCTTCTTGATTGTGTTTGAAAAGATGTATACTCATTTCTGTGTCCCTCCAGAGGTACGCGACGGGAAATTTTCAGATTTCGCAGATTGTTTTAATCTGCGAAAAGACACATGAAATGCGTATAAAATAAGATCGTTTCAGATGATGTGACCATTATTTTGACCACTGATAGAAGAGAGTGAATCCAGAATATTTCGTTTGGTGTCCATAGAAGGATGGACATATTTATTTAAAGTGATATTTACATTAGAATGCCCAAGCATTTCACTGACACTCTTGACATCAGCTCCATTGCTGATGCAATTTGTGGCAAATGTATGGCGAAGTGTGTGAAAATGTGATTTCTGTACGAGTGCTTTGTTTAGATAAGAACGAAACTTGTACTGATAAGTACGGGGTTCCATTGGAGAAACTTTGTTCAGGACATAAACGCCGTCATCTTTATATTCAAGAAGGAACGGGCAGAGAAATTCGGGTATTGGAATCTCACGTATAGAGCATGGTGTCTTCGGCGGTCCTTCATGCAGCATTGTTTTTTTGTCTCCGTGATCTGACTGAATCCGCTGTACTGTCCGGTTAATGTGTATCGTTCTGCATTGGAAATCAATGTCCTCCCATTTCAATGCACAGATTTCTCCAAGTCTCAGACCTGTATACAGACAGATTAGAATACCCAGCTTACAGGAATCGAGTTCTGTGAAAAGGTAGGTGCAGAGTTTCTGCTGATCTGCCATATTCAGCGTCTGCACAGGTTTTGGTGTTGCACGGATATTTTCGGCTCTCAGCTGAACTTTTGGTATGTCATAGTATCGATTTGCATATGTTAATATCTGATTAAAAACACAGTATATACTTTTATATAAGCTGAGCGATAATCCTTTCGGTAGTTTCTTTGTCACAAGTTCAGGAGTTATTTCATGAACTTTTAAAATACCAAAAGCCTCTTTCATGTGTTTATTATAGATATCCGCATATTTCCTGTATGTGGAATATTTACGGGTTATTTTTACGTTTTCCAGCCATAGCTGACTGATCTCATTGATGTTTGAATCAGACGGATCATTCTCCGTCATTAATTGTTTCATTTCGTTTTTGCAGTTGATCAGCTTCTGCCTTACCTCATTATAGGAATGTCCATACACTGACCGGTATTTCTTGCATTCATTGCTGCGAATTATATATCGTCCCTCCCATCTGCCGTCATTTCGCTTTCTGATGTTTTCTCCTCGTCTTGCCAAAATATAAACTCCTTTCTACTGAATTTTGACCATTATTTTGACCCATAATAAAATTTTTATTCGCTTTTCGGGCAAAACTTTTTATAAAAAGCCAAAATATAATCGATTTTTTACGTCATAATGTACAAATAAACCGACCTTTATTGACAAAATGACACAATCAGAATATTATATTAACAGTGATTTGATAAGAAATTTAATAGAGTTAGGGAAACAGGTACACAGAAGCCTTTTCGCAGATTAAAACAATCTGTGAAAATCTCCGATATATGACAGATCCTTTCGACATGATTCTACAACGTGGGTTTGTCTTTTTTATTTTCATTATCATGACTGTTACTACAATATTCAGGAACGTTTTGTTCCTGAATATTGTAGTACAATCTATTTTTACATACAAGCATGCATTTTATTAAACCGTTACTGTTCACTCCGTTCTCAGCAGCAAAGCACACGTCATTTCAGCCTCAGTAAAAAGATTTTTACAGCAAAAAGGACAGTGCAAAATCTATTGATTTTGTACGCTGTCCTTTTCTGTTTCCAATTAGATATCCTCTACATTGAATGCAATATGAAAATTATTTCATTTCTTATCCATATAATTTTATCTCTGTCCCTTATCGTAAGGAATTCCTTCTGCCTTCGGTGCGCGTGATTTCTTGGAGGAAACAGCAAGCACAAGCAGGGAAATGATGTATGGGAGCATCTTATAGAATGTTCCCGGGATGTTCAGGGATGCGAGGAAGTCGAAGCCTGAATATACGTTGGACAATGCACGGAAGAGTCCGAACAGCAATGCTGCCAGAGCGATCGGGTTTGGTTTCCACTGTCCGAAGATCATTACAGCCAGTGCCAGGAAGCCGAAGCCTGCTACACCGTTCTCGAATTTCCATTCGGAAACGCCGGCTGTGATGTATACGATACCGCCGAGTCCGCCAAGGAATCCGGAGATCAGGACACCGATATAGCGCATTTTATATACATTGATCCCCACGGAATCTGCTGCCTGTGGGTGTTCGCCGCATGCCATCAATCGTAAACCGAGACGTGTGTGATACAAAACAACGTTTGCGAGGATCAGAAGTACGATGGTGATGATCATAAACCAGTTGATCTCAAAACCTGCAATCTTTATAATAGAAAATGCTTTCTTCTGGTCAATGTACTGGATAGTGGAGGCTACGTTGTTTGGGTTCTCTGCCATGTTGATGGCTTTTACAAATACTGTTGCTGCTGCAGTTGCCAGCATGTTCATCGCAGTTCCGACCAGTGTCTGGTCTGCGTTGAAGTTGATAGCTGCTACTGCGAGGAGAAGTGAGAATACCATTCCGAATACCACACTGCCGATGACTACGCCGATCACCATAGCTGCCGGTGAAAGGTTCGGCATGTATTTCATAACCAGTGCGCCGCCAAGTGCTCCTGCAACCATGATTCCCTCAAGACCAAGGTTAATGATACCACTTCGTTCAGAGAAGCATCCGCCGAGTGCAACCAGTAATAAAACGGATGCATAGATCAGGGTATACTGTAATAATAATGCCATGCTTATTCTCCTCCTTTCTTCGCTGCTACGTTCTTTTTCTTATCTTCAGATTTCTGGATCCTGCTTCTCATTACGTGTTTAAAGAATAATACAAATCCGCAGAAATAGATAATGATTGCTGCGATCAGGTCGGAAATCTGTGAACAATAAACCATCTTGTCTACATATGCACCGCCGCTGGTGATATGCTGGATAAAGAATGATGAAAAAATCACGCCGATCGGATGGATACCGCCGAGGAATGCAGCTGCGATTCCGTTGAATCCCATATTCGGGACTGCTGTCTGTGCGCAGGACCACTGTTCGATTCCACATAAGTACAGGAATCCGGCTCCAAGTCCGGCAAGTGCACCGGAGATTGCCATTGTGAGGATAATGTTTTTCTTTTCTCTCATACCTGCATATTTTGCAGCATTGATGGAGAGACCAGTTGCTTTGAGCTCATAACCTAATTTTGTCTTATCAAGTACAACCCATACCAGGATGGCAAAAATAACTGCCAGCGGGATGGCGATGGTTACATAACGGTTATCCGCAAATAAATGCTGAAGTCCCAGATGCGGGATCAGTGCGTTCGGATTGTTAGTGCGAAGCGGAAGTGTATAAGTAGTTCCGGATTCTTTTACTTCTGTAAGTACAGTGTTTACAGCATACAGGCTGATCCAGTTCAGCATGATGCATGCGATTACTTCGTTTACATTCAGGTACGCTTTTAATGCGCCTGCGATGGCACCAAGTGCTGCGCCGCCGAGCATTGCCAGGATCAGGCATACCCACCATGGCGCATTGTAATGGATACCGAAATACAGGGCAAATCCTGCTCCAACAGAATACTGTCCGGATGCTCCGATATTAAACAGGCCTACTTTATAGGCAAATAAAACGGACAGAGTACACATCAGAAGCGGTGCTGTTTTTGCAAGGGTGCTTCCGAAGTATTCCAGTGCAACTTCCGGTCTCGGGAAATACAGGAAGTTCTGCAGGATTGCGGTGATGGCTCTTCCTGCTCCTGCCGGGTTGATGGCGAGAAGTACCACATAACCTACAACCAGTCCAAGTACAATACAGAACAGGGATGCAAGTAAAGTCTGGACAGCTCCATTCGACAGTATATTCTTTTTCTCTTTATTCATCTCTTAAACCTCCTGTCTCTTGGCGCCTGTCATGTAAAGGCCAAGTTCTTCTACTGTTACTTCTTCCGGTTTGAATTCTCCTACGATCTCGCCCTCGTACATCACAAGGATTCTGTCGGAAACATCCATAACCTCATCCAGTTCCAGACTGACAAGAAGTACTGCTTTTCCTTTGTCGCGCTCTTCGATGATCTGTTTGTGGATCAGCTCAATAGCACCTACGTCTACGCCTCGTGTCGGCTGTACAGCGATCAGGAATGACGGATCTTTGTCGATTTCTCTGGCTACGATAGCTTTCTGCTGATTACCGCCGGACATGGTTCTTGCTACTGTCACTGCACCCTGGCTGGATCTGACGTCAAATTTGTTGATCAGCTTTTCTGCATAGCTTCGGATTTCTTTTTTCTTAAGGAAACCGAATTTGTTGGTAAACTGTGGCTTGAAATAAGTCTGGAGTACCATGTTGTTCTCCAGTGAATAATCAAGTACCAGACCGTGTTTGTGTCTGTCTTCCGGAATGTGGCTCTCTCCGAGAACGGATCTCTGACGGACAGATGCCTTTGTGAGATCCTGGCCATTCATATGGATGGTTCCGGATTTCAGATCTGACAGACCGGAAAGTCCGTATACCAGCTCGCTCTGGCCGTTTCCGTCGATTCCGGCGATGCAGACGATCTCGCCCTCTCTTACCTGGAATGATACATTTCTCACTGCATCCTTCTTATGGTTCTCACCGGCTACTGTCATTCCCTTGACATCCAACACAACTTTACCCGGATTCATCGGTGCTTTGTCTACTTTAAAGCTGACATTTCTTCCTACCATCATGGCGGAAAGTTTTTCTGGAGTTGTGTCTTTGATGTTGACGGTGTCAATGTATTTTCCTTTGCGGAGGATGGTGCAGCGGTCAGCTACTTCCATGATCTCGTTCAGTTTGTGTGTGATAAAGAGAATGCTTTTTCCTTCTGCTGCAAGGCCTTTCATGATCTTCATGAGCTCTGCGATTTCCTGTACGGTAAGCACGGCAGTCGGCTCGTCGAAGATCAGGATTTCGTTATCACGGTAGAGCATCTTCAGGATTTCGGTTCTCTGCTGCATTCCGACTGTGATGTTCTCGATCAGAGCATCCGGATCTACCTGGAGATGATATTTCTCAGACAGCTCCATGACTTTCTTTCTGGCGTCGTCTTTTTTCAGCAGGCCGTGTTTGGTGTTTTCTACTCCGAGGATGATGTTATCCAGTACGGAGAAGCATTCTACCAGTTTGAAGTGCTGGTGTACCATACCGATCTGCAAGGCATTGGCATCGTTTGGATTCTTGATCTCTACTTTCTTTCCGTCTTTGCGTATCTCGCCTTCATCCGGCTGGTACAGACCAAACAGAATACTCATCAGCGTTGATTTTCCGGCTCCATTTTCACCGAGAAGTGCATGGATCTCACCTTTTTTCAACTGAAGCGTAATATTATCGTTTGCCACAATTCCTGGGAAACGCTTGGTAATATTCAGCATTTCAATTGCATATTCAGACATATTATTATTTCCTTTCCATTTTTAATTAAATCCTGTAAGGTTACTGTTTCGTGCAACATTTCCAGAGATATTTTGACATATACAGGTCAAAATTCCGAAGCATGCGGTGCTGAGAATGAAATGAACAGTAACCATGTAAGTTCTGAAAAACTTACCAGTATTCCGTCTGATTTATTTGATCGTACCCTGACGTACATTTAATTTTACAGATACCTGTGGCATCTCATCAGTGCTGTTGTTGACTTCAACTTTGCCGTCAAAGATGTCTGCTACGAGTTTCTTGTAGTCTTCCAGTCCGAAATCATCGTTCCACTGAGTGGTATCCTCCGGAAGTCCGACATAGTTCAGGGACATATCGTCTTTGGATACAAGACCAAGGTTCTCTACTTTTCCTACGTGTTCTTCCCATGTTCCGTCATAGATGATGGAATTGAGCATGGAATTTACGGTTGCTGTAAGGCTCTTCATAGCTGAAGTGATGGTCATTCCCTCGCCGTATGCGTCGATAGTCGGAGACTGATCGGAGTCAACACCGATGATCTTTCCGCCTACTTTCGCTGCTGCCTCTGCTGCTGAGGTGAAAATACCACCGCCGCATGCGAAGACAACTTCTGTTCCGTTGCTATACCAGGTGTCCATAGCTGCCGTAATTTCTGTGGAACCATAGAACTGACCGCCGTATGCATACTCAATAGTCACGTCATCTGTGATTCCCATTTCTTTTGCAGCTGCGTCAATTCCCTGTACATAACCGTATCCGTAACGCATAACTCCAGGAACTGCCTGACCACCGAGAAATCCGAGGTGACGGTATCCAAGTTTTACTGCTGTATATCCTGCAAGGTATCCTGGGATTGCTTCCTGATAAATCGCAAGGTAGGTGTTTTCTGTATTATAATAATCAGCTACATTGTAGGCATCCGGGGCATCATAGTAAGCATTTCCTACTGCTGCCGCACCGATGTCACCTGCGCTCATATCCAGAACAATGAATTTAATGTCCGGATATTTGAAAGTAGTGTCTACAACTGTCTGGGCAAAAACATAGCCAGGCATTACCAGAATATTGTAGCCTTCTGCTACCGCAACATCGACCATGGCTGTTCTGGCATAGTCTGTGTCACCGTCTGGTTTCTTGTAGGTAAAATCAATGTTATGTTCGTTGCAGTAATCTCTGCAGGCCTCATAAGTTGTCTGGTTAAAGGACTGGTCCGTGATGTCTCCTGCGTCTGTGATCATGCAGACTCTGTATTCGGAGCTGCCGGTATTCTCTGTGGCTACGGACTTTCCGCCGCATCCGGATAACATGAGAACCAGCATTGCTGCGATCAGCAGGATGGACACTGCTTTTTTACATTTTTTCATGCGTTTTGTTTCCTCCATTGTAATGTGTTGCTGCTCACTCCGTGAACAATAACGGTTATCGTTTTCTTATTCTGCTGTAAATCTGCGGTTTTATCCGTTGCAAAATGTATCGGACAAATGTCCCTTCAAAATCATTCTTACCTTTCTGACAAGGTTTTTGATTTTCGGAATAAAGGAAACAGAATTTGAAGTTATATCCCCTTTATGCCAGCTGACTTCGCTTGTATTTACAACATAAATTCAAACTTTTTAAATAATATCATAAATTTTGACATTTTATAGAAGTTTTTTTCTCATCAGTGAATGAATTTTACGGGACTTTTTCCTGCAATACACAAAAATGCCTGCTTAGGAGATATTTATAATATCCGCCGTCAGCACGCATTTTATTATTTATTCGTTTTTGTTATTGATCTGTTTACCCGATCCATAACATCAGTAACACATTTTCTTTATTCATTGATCAATTTATTATTTACATATTCAAATCCGAGACGATTCACTGTATCCGCAAAACGTTCGCCTGCGATTCCTTCGTTTTTGAAGAGATTGATGGATTTCTCTACTACGTTCATTACCTCTTCTTCATCCGTAAAGATCTTGGTAAGTGTAAGTCCGTGAGCGACTCTCTTGCCCCAGCGGCCGCCTATGTAGATCTTGTAACCGTTCTGGTATTCTGTAACTGCGCCAAATGGGCATCTGCCTTTGCAGCGGCCGCAGTGATTGCATTCTTCTGGATTGATATAGATTTTGCCGTCTACTACTTTCGGAACTTTTACCGGACAGTTCTTTGCAATCTGACAGACTTTGCATCCACGGCATTTCTCAATATCTGGCTTCGGGATTCGCTGACCGATGATTCCAATGTCATTCAAATTTGGTTTTACGCAGTTGTTCGGGCATCCGCCTACTGCGATTTTGAATTTATGTGGTAGTGTTACGTTATGATATCCTACATAAAAACGTTCGTGAATCTTTTCGCTGAGTGCAAATGTATCGATCAGACCGTACTGACAGGTGGTTCCTTTACAGGATACAACCGGTCTCACCAGACTTCCGGTTCCACCGGTAGTCAGACCATGTTCTGCCAGAAATGCGATGGTATCTTCGATGTTCGCATATGGTACCCCCTGAATTTCCAGGCTCAGGCGGGTTGTCATCGTAATTTCGCCGTTTCCGAATTTCTCTGCTGCATCGGCAATCGCACGGTGCTCGTCTGTAGTGATGCGGCCGTTTCTTGTGATTACCCGGATGTTGAAAATGTCATCGTAACGTTTATCCTTTAAACATCCAAGACCTTTCACACGTTTGATTTCTTCCGGGCTTAGCTTTGTGCCGGAAATTGTTTCTTTCTCCTGTTTCATTTGAGTTCTCCTTTTTCTTGCACTTTAGTATTGCTCATTCCAGCCACTTATACTGCAAAAAATCTTATTGTTTAGATAAGTTCCCCTATTTTTTGCAGTATATTTTCTGTTACTGTCTACTTGACACTATCCTGAGACATGCGACGCAAATGTATTTTTCATTTTACTCAAACTGGAATCTTGTTTCTTATTGATTATAGAGCTCATAAATGATAAAATCAATTTATTAATTTTTATGAAATAATAAGTTAAATTTATCATATGTTAATAACGAAATACTACAGATAACTCATACTCCAGGAGGCGAATCCTATGTTGGATCATAGAACTGAAACTTTTATGACTGTATGCAATGTTATGAACTATCGCGAAGCAGCTGAACTGCTACACATTACACAACCTGCCGTCACACAACATATACAGTTTCTGGAAAAGGAATACGGCTGCCGTTTTTTTCTCTACGAAAACAGAAAACTGATTAAAACACCCGCTGCTCAGATGCTGGAAGAACATTTACGTTCTGCACAACAGCGTGAGAATTTTCTCCGTGAAAAGCTCAAAAATAATGGCCTTCGTGAGCTTCGCATCGGCGCCACAAAGACCATTGGAGACTATGTAATTACTGACCAGATTCATAAATTTCTGGACCAGTCTGATACTTCCCTGACATTGATCGTTGATAATACAAAACATCTTCTTCAACTACTTGAACAGAATGCACTGGACTATGCCATTATCGAGGGATATTTTGACAAAAACAGATTTGAAAGCCAGCTATACCGCAGAGAACCTTTCGTAGGAATCTGCCCGAAAGACCATCCATTTGCAGGAAAAGAAGTCTCCGTAGAAAACCTTCTGTCCGAAACCCTCATCCACCGCGAAAAAGGCTCTGGGACTCTGGCCATCCTTGAGGATAAACTCCTAGAACACAACGAATCCCTGGAACGCTTTCACCGCCATATCTGCATTTCCAGCTTCAAAATGATCATCGACCTTATCAAATCCGGATATGGAATTTCTTTCGTATATGAAGTTCTTGCTAAAAGCGATCCGGAACTTGGGATTTTTACGCTCAAAGGAGAACCACTGATCAGGGAGTTTAATATTATTTATCTGAAGTATGCGGAGGTTCAGGAAAAGATTGGGTGGTTTTTGGATTGATAAAATTTCTATTTTCATATGTTTCCAAAAAAGTGTTCAAATCCGAACACTTTAAAGAACCCAAATACTACAATATCTTCTCGGAATTCTAAGCCTTGATTTTTCAGTTTTTTCTTTGTCCATAATCAAAATCCCCCATTTTTTTCAAAAAATACTTGACAAATCCCTCCAAAAATGTGGCGTTTCACGCCTTGATCAATAAGAAATTTCTTTTTTGGCTCTGCCGATTATATTATTTTTGAAATGGAGGCATTATCATGTTACCTGTTTATTCACCTGGATCACATTCCCTTTATCAGGACTTCTTTATCTCTAACTTTTTACTTTATTACCCGGATCCTTTTTCTATCCCCAGCCAGACCTGGAAGATCATCATCCAGGTCTGGCATCTGGATCTTTCTCAGACTACAAATATCCTTATGGACTCTTATTCTAAATTTTGACCTTCTCCACGAGATCCTGCTTCCATGCTGCGTTCTTACCTGCTTTCTATTAAACTCAAGATCACTTCCATTTTATTCGACTTTGTATTTACTAAATCTAATTAACTCCGAGAAATTATTAAGACGTTTTCACGACTGCCTTAGTTTTGCAGATTATTTAATTCAAATATTCTCCAACCGGAAATCCTGCGCTTTCATCTCAGTAATTGAATTGCCGAGGATTCCCGCTTATTGTCCTAAAACTCCAAGCTATCCGCATTAAGCAGAAAATATTTCATACCCATAATCACAAAACCTTCCTCATTTCTCCACGGCTTTTTCGTTCCGTTTACTATCACAATCTTTTTAAACGAATCCGGAATGTTTCTAAATGAGTTAAGTTCCTGTGTCTGCTTTTCCTCAGAAGTCATATCATAAGCCACCTGAATATAATATCTCTGACTGCCCTGATTGACTACAAAATCAACTTCAAACTGCTTTCGAGTCGTTTTTCCTTCATCATTTTTTGCATATACCTCTACAATACCAACATCCACACTATAGCCTCTGATAAGCAGCTCATTATAAACAATATTTTCCATGATATGAGTAGGTTCCTGCTGTCTAAAATTCAATCTGGCATTTCTAAGTCCCACATCTGAAAAATAGTATTTCCGATTTGCTCCTACATATTTTCTGCCTTTAATATCATATCTGTCAGCTTTAGAAATCAAAAATGCCTCCACAAGATAATCTATATGCTTGGATATGGTCTTATTGCTGTAATTAATACCACGTTCACTTTTAAAAGTATTTGATATTTTAGTTGGATTAGTAGGAGCTCCTATCGCGGAAGCAAGAATATCTACCAAAGTATCAATCTCATCAACATTTTGAAGCTTATTTCGTTCTACAACATCCTTAAGATAAACATTTGTGAAAATGTTTTTTAGATACTCAGCCTTTTGGCGTTCCACAGAGAACTGTGCCACCTGTGGTAAGCCACCATATATCATATATTCCTCCCAAGCATCATCATAATCTCCATTAAAAGCCGCATAGAACTCTGCAAAGGACAACGGATATATTCTTATCTCATCTCCTCTGCCCCTAAATTCAGTTACAATATCGCTGGATAAAAACTTAGAGTTACTTCCAGTCACATATACGTCAATATTGCTGATACGAAGCAGGCTGTTCAGCACTTCCTCAAATCGTGACATAAATTGTACTTCGTCCAAAAACAGATAATACTTCTGATCATCTTTCATTACATCTTTAATATACTGGTAACACTTCTTCGGATTTCTCAGTTCCTCATTTTCAATGCCATCTAAAGCAATCTCAATGATATGGTTATTATCTACACCACTCTCCAATAAATATTTTTTAAACAATACAAATAATAGGAATGATTTTCCGCATCTCCTGATTCCCGTGATAATCTTTACCATCCCATTATCTTTTCTTATCTTTAACTGTTCAAGGTATGCATCTCTTTTAATTACCATAAATTTTACTCCTTATTTTTGTGTGTTAACACATTTTTTAGTAATTATATTATATCATCCAACGTTTATTTCATCAATAATCATTACTATTTTATGTGTATTTGCACGTTTTTATGCAGTGATGTCTTTACCATTCTTTCTACTCCGAACCTAATCGCCTGGCTTTCAGTTTCTCCAACAACATACGGTAAACTCTCCACCTCCGTTCATCTGCTTTACAAATTTATCCGTATAAATAATGAAAAGCTCCCGAAGGAGCCTTCCAGACTATAAGTTTTTCAAGTTTCCATAATGATCTTTTACTATTCTAATCGAAATTTTCCATTCTCATAATTCAGCGGCATGAATACCGGAATCTGTATATCACTGACTGCTTCCATTTACATACCTGCCAAAATGAAAAAGCCCTGATTTTTCTATATTATAAAATAGCGCTCCATACATGTATATGGGCAACAGCATTGATTTATCTGAAATCATACATTTTTTTATATCTGTCTGATTTTACCTATGTTTTAAAAAAAATTCATTTAACTTTTTCATTTCTGTGCTATAATGTTCCATCATAAAAATATCGGATAAAAAAAATGAGGTAAAACAGGTGAAGAAAAAAAATCTTGCGCCTCTTATCGTTTTTTTACTGGGCATGTGCCTTGTTGGTTTCATTGTATACAAAACAGACACTCACGAAAAATGGCAGAGACGCACAACTGCACAATTAAATGTATCAACCTACGGCGAACGTATTAAAAATGAAATTACAAATGGAATTGCGATCACAGATGCTCTGAAGCAGGTTCTGATCAGTGAAAATGGAGAGATCAATCAATTTAATACGATCGCAGAAAATCTTATATCTGATTCTATTGAAAGTGTACAGCTTGCTCCGGATGGTGTTGTAACAGATATTTATCCTACTGAAGGAAATGAGGCAGGTAAAATTGATCTGCTCCATGATAAAGACCGTGGCAGAATTTCCTGCTACGCCAGAGACAACCACACCATCATTACACAGGGACCCTTTGAATTGAAACAGGGCGGTTATGGAATTGCTGTCCGCAATCCGGTCTACCTGAATGATGAGAACGGACAGGAGTATTTCTGGGGATTTACCATTGTTATCCTGCGCGTTCCTGATATTTTTTCAGATTCGATCCATGCACTTTCAGGTTTTGGATATGAATACAGACTTTCAAAAACAGAAACTCCCTGGAGTGACACTTATAAAATCGTTTACCAGTCAGATGGACAGATGACGCAGCCGGTTTCTTATGATTTTACCATAGGAAAAGAAAACTGGACATTTGAAGTAACTCCTGAAAGCGGGTGGAGAAACAATACATTAATCATAACAGTCAGTACGATTTTTACCGCTATCACCTTACTTCTGTCGGGACTTACCCGGGTATGGCTGGTATCAAAAGAAAACAAAAATAAATTTCAGATACTGGCACGCACAGATTCTCTTACAGGTATTTACAACCGCTATGGATTTGACGAATCAGCAGAAAAGATGATGGATAAAAACCCGAAAGCACATTTTGTGGCTGCACTCCTTGATATTGATGATTTTAAGTTTATTAATGATATCTATGGTCACGCTTATGGAGATAAAGCATTAAAGAGTCTGGCAGACAGCATGAAAACATTTTTCCCATCTGATGCATTACTGGGAAGAAACGGTGGGGATGAGTTCTGTATCCTTTTACAAAATTATACCTGTGAAGATGCAAAAGAACTGTTGCAGCAATTTACCGGGCTTCCAAAGACATTCTCATACAAGGGAAAAGAACAGTCATTTAACATTTCTCTGGGATATGCGGAATATCCCACATTTGCAGCCAGCCGTTCACAGCTCATCCGCTGTGCAGATGCAGCCCTTTATGCAATAAAGCTTCATGGAAAAAACGGATGTATGGCTTACAGAGAGGGTCTTCAGTCAGGAATCCGTAAACAACTGGGATTCGCATTTAAGGATGTCTCTGAACATCTTCCGGGTGCATTTATCATATACAGAGCGGACAAAGACGATGACGAACTCTTTTATGCAAACCATGAGTTCCTTCATATGACCGGATATAAAGATATGGACGAGCTCTTCAGACTCACCAATAAGCGCTTCCGCAGCCTGATTCGGGAAGATGAGCAGAAACAGATAGAATCCAGTATCTGGGAACAAATTGATAGTGGTAATGAAAATGACTATATTCACTTTCACCTTCGAAAAGCTGACGGCTCCTATCTTTCTGTCCTCGATCACGGAAGAATCGTAGAAAGCCAGCAATACGGAAGGGTGTTCTATGTATTGTTCATGGACTGGGAGGACATGCATATTCATTACAGTGATAAATTTTCCGGATAATAACAGACATACGACTGTTTTTCACGAAAAAGCTTATTTTTCAACTATAATGGAATACTTTCTGCAAGACATAATCGCCCCCATCCCACTTCTTCATTAGGATACTCCTCGTACCCCGGTAATGGTCTGGCGCCTTTTCGGAGATAGGCTTTTACTTTTTCCCCATAGAGGTAGGGATCGTTTCCATTTACAATCCCCCATTGCATTAACAATGCTGCGGCTCCGCTGACAAAGGGTGCTGCAAAGGAAGTCCCTGTTACTGTTCTGTAACCGCCACCGGGTACGGGAGCAACTATGTTTACTCCGGGTGCCACCAGATCCGGTTTCAGATAAGGCAGCATCCTGCTGCCCCTTCCGGAAAAGTCCGCATAGGAGTTAACCAACGAATCATATGCCCCAACTGCAATAATCCGCCGGGCAGTAGCAGGTATTGTCAAAGTTCCATATGCCCTTGGTTCATAAAACCCAGTCCCTCTGTTCAGAGTATTTCCACCTGGCAGCCACAGGTAATATTCTCCTCCCTTGACCTTTTTTCCACTTAAGATGATTTTCCAGTCTCCACTGTCCACATAAGTTTCCCCTGGAAGGAAATCTATGTAGATTTCCTGCGTCAAATGATAGGGTCCAGGTTTGCCATAATAGATTAAAAGTTCTGTATTTCCCAGTCTGTACCTCTGAGGACCAAGCTTTTCATCTAAAGGGCCGATCCGGTTTCCAGATGGATTTTCAATATAAATGCTCATCTCATCCTCATAGGATTTCCAGAGCTGCACATTTAATGTTGGTTCCCTGCTGCTCACAGACAATTCTATTTGTCTGGTCTGTCCCTGTTTCAGGGTCCCTCCCTCATGCAGAGGCTGATTGCCATTGTTTCCTGTACCTGTACAGATGACCAGACGTCCCGTAGAAGAAACCATATCTATATATGTTTCAAGAAGGGAATCTCCCTTGTGTGATCATTATAACTAAGGGAAAGTTACTTTAAAAAATTTGTAGCCGTCACACTGCCCTTTTCTACATTGGATAAGGTGACTGATACTTAAATACAATATCAATACTCTTATCCCCATTCACAATAATCTTATCAATTAACTCTATCACTATTTCTCTAGTCAATTCGGACAACTTTCCATACTTGACAAATTTCTCTATCCAGTTCTCATAGGATTCTTCTGTTTCTCCAATACTGTCTTTCTCCTGTTCGATCAGCTGAATTTTCTCTTTGATATCTTTATCCTGCTTTTCATATTCTGCTTTATAGGAAAGATATTCTTCTTTATCCAAAACGCCATCTATATAATTCTCATATGTCTTCTTTTTATATTTTTGAATCGTTGTAAGCTCCTTTTGGAGTCGTTCTATCTGCTGATCTGCTTCTTCGCGATGTCTCTCTACCTCCTTTCTTCTGTCTGCAGCCTTTAATATTTCATCCTTATCACTTTCTTTCAGTGCCAACGCAGCCTGTCTTTGAATTTCATTAATCACAATAGAATCCAGTGCCTCTTTCTTAATAAAATGAGAAAAACAAACTGTGTTCCCTTTTCTATGATAAGCACCGCAGTCATAACCATCTCTGCAAGTAACTCGCTGAAGATTATACCCGCAATCTCCGCAGACAAGAATACCCGCATATGGATTCACCTTTCTCACTTCACTGTGAAATCCAGGTGTTCGTGATCTTTTCTTCATATTTTCCTGCACCTGTTCAAAAATATCCTTACTAATAATTGCCTCATGCATTCCCTCAACGATATATTGTTGTTCTGCTGGAATAGAACGATATTTCTTTACTTTATATGATATTTTTTCCGTCTTATGCTGTACCATAGCCCCTGTATAAACTCTATTTCGCAAAATTTGATCAATTGTAGGATATGCCCAGCCTTTCCTGCCAGGTTTTTGCAATGCATTCATATATTTCAATCCTTGCGCTTTCCTTTTATACTCCAACGGTGTCATAACGCCATCCTGATTCAGTTTTTTCGCAATACTGTCTCTGGAATATCCTTCCAAATTCATATAAAAGATTCTGCGAACTACCTTGGCGGCTTCTTCATCTATAAGAAAATGATGTTTATCTGCTGGATCTTTTATATAACCGTATGGTGCAAAACCAGACATAAACATTCCCTGTTTCTTTTGTGCAGAGAGCGCACCTCTAATCTTTTTGGATATATCGCGGCTATACATATCATTGAACAGAGTTTTAAACTGTGCCAGTTCTTCATTGCTGTGCTGAACCGAATCTACTCCATCTAAAATTGCTATATATCGAATTCCCAACGATGGAAATACCCTCTCCATATAATTACTTGTCTCAATATGTTCACGTCCAAGACGAGAAATGTCTTTCGTAATCACTCCCTGAATTTTTCCTTTGTAAATATCTTCCATCATCCGCTGAAATTCCGGCCTGTTTGCAAAATAAAGGCCTGAATAACCATCATCAATATAAATATCTGTAATTTCCAAATCATTAGATTTAGTTACATACTCCCGGATGATTTTCATCTGATTTTCGATACTTTCACTGATTTTATTTTCCCCATCATCCTTTGACAGACGACAGTATGCAGCCATCTTATACATTACATTCCCCCATTCTATACCATTGGATCTGACAGATGTTCTTCCGAAGCAAACTTAAAATGAATGTCTATTTTCTGATCTGGATAAACATAAATTTTATCAATTAATTCCATAAGCACATCTCTAGTCAATTGTTTTACCGTCAATTTCTTCCGATTAAAATTATTCAGCCATGTTTTCGTCTTATTCACAGTCTCCTGTCGACTCTGCTCTTCATGTTTTAATTCGGTCAATTCGCTTTGATATTGCTGGATTTCATTTTCATACATTTGTTTTAATTCCAGAAATTCTTCCTTTGATAGAACTTCATCCATAAACTTTTCATATGTCTGTTTTCGGTATTCTGTATTTCGGTCTATTTTTGCCTGCAACCGGGCAACTTTACTGTCCAATTCCGGCTTTATTTTTTCAATCTGATTTTCTAACTTTTTAAAATCCATCCTCATTTGTTTCAGTTGTTGATTAATCGCAAATACAACCAATTCATCCAACTTTTCAAATGCAATATAATTCACTTCACAATAATTCTTCCCCATCATCTGATGAAATCCACACATATATCCAGTAAACCTATCTTGCGATGTCAAATAACGTTTGCGCATAGCTGTTTTACATTTTCCACAAAATAGCAATCCTGCATATTTATGTGGTTCTTTACTTTTGTCAAAATATGGAACCCGTCGTCCTTGTCTGAGTTGCTGAACCAAATCAAACTCCTCTTTTGAAATAATTGCCTCATGTGCGTCTGGTACCAATTCCATTTCCTCCAATGGAATTGACCTTTTATATTTCAATTTATAGGATGGTTTCTCAATCTTCTTCATCACAACCGCCCCAGTATATAGCGGATTTTTCAAAATTTTCCCTACAGTAGCCCGTGTCCATAATCCTTTTCCTACATCCCAAGGATAATTATTCTTTAGAACTTCTTTTTTATATTTTGCAGGACAAGGAATCTGATCTTCATTTAAGGTACGACAGATAATTCCACACCCAAATCCATATTTATACATGTTATATATTCTTTTAACCACCCCGGCAGCATAGGGATCTACTTCCAAATGGTTATAAACCGTCTCGCTCTTTATATAACCAAACGGGGGCTGTTTCGGCGTATATTCGCCCATACGCCGTTGAGCCTGTACTGTAGTTTTTATCTTATTTGATATATCTCTCAGATACATATCATTTAACAAAGTCTTGATTTCCAGCAATTCATCATAAGTACTGACAATTGAATCATAACTGTCTAAAAGAGAAACTACTCTAATCTGTTTTTCAGGGAAATATTTACCCAGATAGTAATTCGTATCAATGTGTTCTCTTCCAAGTCTTGATATATCCTTGAAAATCACCATATTGATATTCCCCAATTCAATGTCTGCAATCATTCTTCTGAATTCTGGCCTGTCAAAATTACTTCCGGAAAATCCATCATCTGCATAAACTTTTACTTCTGTAACATCATTCTGTTCTGCAATATAATCCTGTGCCATCTGAATTTGAGAGTGAATACTGTTACTGTATTCACCCTCTTTATTTTGCTCTTCAACAGAAACACGGCAATAAATTCCTACCTGATACATCCTATCCCTCTTTTCATTGGTCTTGCATAGTCATTGTCTTTAATTGTCTTTATCTTACAATAAAAGTATCAGAAAATCAACCTACAATTTTTCGTTCCGCCAAATTCTGAATACACTGAGACAAAGTCTTTTCTCCATTAAAATGCACCCGTACCTGATATCCTGCATGTTCATAGCTTACCGTTTCTTTTTGAATTTCCTTTTCTGTTTCCAGAATTTCTACATCTGATGAACTAAATAGCGCATTCATGCCTTATGCCTCCTTCAGCATACAGGCTTCTCTACATCCTATGCCGGCAGGATTGTACAAAAGTTCTGTATGAATTGAATTCAGCTTTCGAAAGCCTAACTACATTCTAAATTTTTATTGTATAAATCACATTGAATTAAAATTGATAGCAGATTGAAAGATATCATAGACAAAAATTCCCTTGGCACTCCTTAATGGATAATGCCAAGGGAATAAAACGAAAGGATTATTGACACTCTCGAAGTGAGTACAGGAATGCCTTATTCTAAGTGAACATTTCAAACACATTCCCTTCGTTAACATTTGATTGTATTCAATTATATCAAAAAATGATGCAGCCATCCAATCACAGCCACACCATTTCACAGTCGATTTACCGTTCATTTTCACATTTATCATATAAACTCATACAACTATTAAATTTCAAAAGAATTCTATTAAAATCCTTTTTTGAATAGGCTCCTTTTCCATAAGAAGTCGTTTCAAATAATTGACTTTCTCTGTCTTTTACCCGTTTGCAAATACTATCAAAAGCAAAATACAGACTCATTTGTGAACATTGAAAAACCTTAAACCAACCTTCTTTATTTGATTTTCCTAAATCAAATATGAATATCTTATCTTTTGGGTATCCCTCGACAATTTGTTTTCTATATAATTTTGTTGTACTAATGTCTGAATGCTCAAATTTGCTGCCTTCATTATATAAGGTAATATACATTCCAAATAAAATCGGATCTTGTTTTGCCAATCCTGCGATACTTTTTGGACTTTCTGCAAGATTCTCTCTTTTTAATATTTCGCGAATTTCCCTACTACTTCTGTTTAATTTGGTAATTATTTCTGGGTCTTTAAATCTATCATCTAATGTATCGCCAAAATCATGTATCATTTTTTTCAGATTCTGATTTGACCTGAGTTGGTTTATATCTGGTTGATAGAAAAATTCTTTGAGTCTTGTGTTGTCCCCTTCTTCGGCTTCACATAAATACTTTATCCATAAAGCATTATTAAACTGACTTCTTGCCAAGAGGTAAGCTTCTTGTTCCATCCCATTTTCTAAAAGTAAAATGCAGCTATCACACAAGTTCACCTGTTTAGCCATCAACGAAAGTACTTCTCTATACCAAGAATACTCATCAATCAAAATGATAGGCTGACCCTCTTTAATTACATATTTAGCAATATCTTCTGTGATTTCTTTTAACAAATCCGTCAGTTCTGGCGCATAGCTTCCATTCATACCTGTATACCTCCTCACTTAACTGTTGCCACCGATACCTTATACATTATATCAAAAATGGTGTGGCTTTCCAATTTCAGCTACACCATTTTTGATAATCAACTTACTATTCATTTTCTCTTTCCGTAAAAAATATCCCGTAATCGAACATTTTCATGCTCTGATATTTGCCTATGCTCAAAAGGTTCGATATTATGATCTCCATGTCCTTATCTTCTGTATCCGGCTTTCCAAGTCTCCTGCATACCCTTTCATAGGCTTCAAGCATTTGCGAATATAGCTTTTCACAGTATTCCCCTCCTGTAAATTCATCTTTCACCAAACTGCTTTCTGCAACTAAGTGCTCTTCAAGATTGTAGCTTCCATTCATCAGATCATAGATTTTTGTTTTGAACTCCTCATCCTTTACACTCATTGTGTATCCTCACTGCTTTCTTCTACCGTAGAAAGTGTATAGAAAAAGGGAAAACAATCAATCAGATACAATTGAACTGCTTTCCCTATTTCTTCAATGATCTCACAAAATTCATTAAGATTCTCCGCTCATCAGCATTTAGGTTATCCCATGTTTCCAATATCTCTTCCTGCTCATCTGTCAGATCTGGCCTCATGCCATCACCTGCAAAAAACTGTGCGAGTGAAATTCCGAATGCATCACAGATTCTTTCCAAAGTGGGTATCGTTGGAATGCTTTCCTTCTTAATTATATTACCTAAAGCAGTCTGTGACATATCAGTAAGCTGTGCGAGTCGGTACTTGGAAACCTTATGCTTACTGCATAATTCTTTTACCCTTTTAGGTATATAGTCCTCTGTACGCAAGTAAATTACACCTCTCTTCTGCTCTACGATAAATTTATTTTAACCGCAAACCAGAATAAATATTAGAGTCATATTTCTTTAGTAATTTGCTCCATTGTTCTTTACTATATGGATAAAAAAATATGAACAGCAGCACACCGCAGTTCAATATGTTTTTTTAATATCTTGTTTTTCCTTGTTATCTTCACTTTCATGTTGTCAAGTTTCATCATCAGCATAACATCTTTTATGCACCCCAGCAATAAAAATTGTTCGACAAATATCTATATATTTTAATACTCTGTCATCCAGCAAATACTCCATTCTGCTTAATTAAATTACATACCTTTTTTATCACTCGCTGATAGATAATTTATTTGTGTAAGAAAAAAAACTAGGAGGTAATATTATGAATGAATCACTTTCGTCTGTAAACCACAGACAGATTGGATACCGCATTAAGGAGGTCAGGGAACAGAACAATTATTCACAGGCACAGCTTGCAGAGAAAACGGAACTTTCCATCTCTTACATAAGCCATATTGAAAATGCCAAACGCAAAGCAAGCCTTGAATCCATCATCAGGATTGTAAATGCACTTGGAATAACAGTCGATGAACTGCTTGCCGGAGTTCAGCTCCACAACCCAACTGCTTATCAGACGGATCTTGATCTGCTGATGTCTGAATGCACAGAAAGCGAGAAACGCTTTATTTACGAAATGGTAAAAGCAAGTATCCACAGTATGCATAAAAACGGATGGCATATTTCATCCGGTGGGACCAAGATACTATAGCCCACTATTTTTACACATAAAATTTAGCTTTGAAATAGACTATATGGATATACCTATCCGTATAGTCTATTTTACTTTTGTATGAAAATTTTATAATGAACCACATCATAAGAAAAAGGTGGTAAAACATGAGAAATAACGAACAGAAAGCCAGTTCCATTACAGCCAAGAAAAATAAAATTAGGGAACGATATAAGGGTGTCAGCATTGAGGAGCTTGATGTAATCCCGGCACTTCCGCAGGAAGATATATTTGCCGTTGAAAATGAACAGCGGGTAGCCGTCTACGCAAGGGTATCCACAGACGATCCAAGACAGACTTCTTCTTATGAGTTACAGAAAAACCATTACCACGATGTCATCAGCAAAAGTCCAAATTGGAAACTCGTACAGATTTATGCAGATGAAGGCATATCCGGCACTTCCCTTCAGCACCGTAACCAGTTCAAACTGATGATCGAAGACTGTAAGAACGGGAAAATTGACCTTATTGTTACAAAAAGTGTTTCCCGTTTCGCCAGAAATGTCGTAGACTGCATCGGATATGTACGTGAACTTCTGTCCCTCCCGCATCCTGTCGGTGTTTTTTTTGAGACAGAACGACTGAATACCTTTGATCCGAAAAGTGAAATGGTTCTTTCTTTCATGGCAACCCTGGCGCAGGAAGAAAGCCATACCAAGAGTGAGATTATGAATGCCTCTATTGAGATGCGCTTCCGAAGGGGAATCTTCCTCACACCCACACTCCTTGGCTATGACCATGACGAAGACGGAAATCTTGTAATCAATGAGGAGGAAGCAAAAATCGTTCGTCTTATTTTCATGATGTACTTGAACGGCTGTACCTGTCAGGAAATAGCGGATACCCTGACGGAACTTGGCTGCGAAACAAAGAAAGGCAATACCATCTGGTCTCCCAGCTCAATTCTTCAGATACTGCAGAACGAACGGCACTGTGGTGATGTGCTTGCACGAAAGACTTACACTCCAAATTATCTGAACCACAAGTCAAAAAAAAACATGCAGAACCGTCCTCAGTATAGAAAACGCAATCACCACGAGGCAATCATTTCCCGTGACGATTTCATTGCCGTCCAGCGGCTCATCAGCAATGCTAAATACGGGAACAAAGGAATACTGCCGGAACTGAAAGTCCTGCCAGACGGGGTATTGAAAGGTTTTGTATCCATTAATCCACGATGGGCCGGCTTTAAAGAAGATGATTATATCAATGCTTCCCTAAGCGTATATAACGGAACGGAACAGTTTCTTCCGTCATCTTCTCCCGTGAAGGTACAATCAGGAGAGTTTGACCTGCGCGGCTATGAAATTGCACGCTCACAGTTTTTTGACGGTGCTGACCGTATTACCGTAACATTCAGTCTGAATGATATCAAGTTCTCAACCACTGCAGTACGAAAATTAAACTGCGCACTGGTGGAACTTCTGATCCACCCAGGTCATCATCTCTTTGCCGTCAGGACTGCTCTACAGACACACAAAAATGCTATGCAGTGGTCAAAGAAACGGGGAGATTTTTTTACTCCGAGAACAATCAGTGGTGCTGCCTTTATGCCTACCATCTACACACTTCTTGACTGGAACACCGACTGCCGATACCGCATAACAGGAATCAAACGCGGAAATGGAACAGATGCCATCCTTATCTTCAATCTGGAAGAAACTGAGATTTTCATTCCAAATGATGTAATTGACGAACAGCAGATATCCCATGCCCAGACAAACATAAGACCCTTCACCGACAGTCTGAAAAAAAATGTCCGGGCCTATCCGCCTGACTGGGCAGACACTTTCGGCAGCAACTATTATTACCACGCTCAGGCACAGGAACTTGCCAGATTCAATGGTCATAATCCCATTTCCAGTAAAGCCGTTGCATACAAAGATTCAGACATACAGGTAACCAGTCCTTACGAAATAGAAAAAAACATAAAACAGATCATGTCTGATATGAAGGAGAAACGTAATGAATGAACAACCAAACAATGAAGCCATAACCCCATCTTCTTCGAAGAGCATACAGATCATCGAGGACGATACCTTCAGCTATGAAGGTTATCAGGTAGTACGCGGAGAGTTTTTTGCCCACACTTATGAACCGTCTTTTACCTTTAATGCAAACAAAGTATACGTAAACGCTGCATGTATCAAAAAACTGCCCCTGACAGATTTTGTGCAGATTCTTGTAAATCCTGATGAGAAAAAACTTGCCGTCCGTCCCTGTCAGGAAGATGAAAAAGACTCTTTCCGCTGGTGTTCAGCCACAAAAAAACGTTCCCCAAGGCAGATCACATGCCGCATCTTTTTTGCCAAGGTAATATCCCTGATGGGATGGAATCCAAACTACCGCTACAAACTGCTCGGCAAGCTGATACAGTCTGATAATGAGCTTTTATTTGTTTTTGATCTTACTACTCCTGAAATATATGTCCGTGCCGAAAAAGAAAATGGAAAGACAAAAACATCCCGTACCCCGGTATATCCTGCGGAATGGCAGAATCAGTTCGGTGTTCCTGTTGAGGAGCACCAGAGCAACTTACAGATCAATATGTTTGATGGCTATGCAGTCTTTGGAATTTCCAAGAATATAAAGCCATCAGAAGAAACTGAAAGACAAACCGAAAGACAAATCGAACCACCCAAGGAGGAAACATACTATGAGCAATCAACCCTCTCCGCAGCCAATCCTATGCATTGACTTAAAGAAAAACCGTATCCGAATACATAAAATTACCCTTCATATGCTCGGTGACCCGGAATATATCCAACTTCTGGTCAATCCCGGCACACATATGATTGCAGTAAAGAAAAGCGTCCATCAGGATTATCTTGCACACCATGTCAGGACATGTTCTTCCGATATTCGAAACAGCTATGAATTATACAGCCGTGAACTACTCCAGACATTAAGACAGACCAATGTGGAACTTTCCAATAACAAGTCATACCGTATCTATGGTGCAATAAATAAGAAGGAAGGACTGGCGAGTTTCTCCATGCAGGAATGTATCCTCGTAGATGACTCTGCCAGAACGGAGGAAACAGTATGAGTGACAGCCAGATTCCGGATTTTGAAACCGACAATGAATTTTTGCAGCTTATCCAACCAAGGGATGAAAAATATATGGAAGACCTTGAGGAAGATATCTTTGACCATGGTTGCCATGATGCTGTATGCATCTGGGAAAACACTCTCATAGATGGGCATCTCCGCTATTCTATCTGTAAGAAATGGGATATTCATTTCAATATACACCGGCTTATCTTCCAGAACCGTGACGAGGCAGAGACCTACATATGCACAGAACAGCTCAAACGGAATGATCTCACAAGCGAATATAAAAAGTACCTCATAGGAAGACTCTTCCGGGCAGATATGAATGTCGCCAGTTCTGATTTTTTAAGAAAACATCCGGAAAAACAGCCCAACGCAGACGGACAGATATCACAGAAATATGTACAAAAAACCGAAATTGCCACAAACATCGGAATAGAATACAACTTTGGTTTTTCCACTGTTATAAAATATGATGTATATGCAAGGGCACTTGATGATATCCGCGCCAAAGGACCTGAAATAACCAAGAAGATATTAAACGGCAGTCTCCGAGTCTCCCACGAAAATGTCATAGAGCTGTCACGGCTTCCCATCGAAGATATAAACGGACTCAAAAGACTGCTCGACAGCGGTTCGATAGACCGCATCGGCTATTCCCAGTTACGGCATGAATTGAAATGGCAGAGACTGCCGACAGGAAAATCAAATTACCGCAGACGCAGACGTGAAAGAGAAAATGCCAAAGCTGGGATCAAACAGATGCCCGTTACTGACCCAGATGCAGAACTGGCGAGCCTTAAATTTACCATTCCATCATGGTCAAAAACCATATCAAGAACAGTAGAGCTTACCAATTTTCCTTCTACTTCTGCATCAGCCCGCCAGGAAGTAAAAACGCAGCTTGTAAACCTTACAAGAAAAATAAACAGACTGCTCAAGCAGTTAGAGGAGGACCCAAATGACAGATAATCATATAACAACGGACCAGGATGACCTCATGCAATATGTTCCCAAAGTACATTTTGAGCAGATTCCTATCAAAAACCTTGTATCCAATCAGGAATATCAGCGCAATCTCTCACAGCATCATGTCCAGCGTGCCGCAGCGAACTTTGACCTGTACCAGATAAATCCTGTAAAGGTCAGCCGCCGTAATGGGATCAACTATGTATTCAATGGACAGCATACTATCGAAATCGTGGCACTCGTATCTGGATCAAGGGAGACTCCCGTGTGGTGCATGGTTTATGATGACCTCGTATATGAACACGAAGCCGATATTTTCGCCAACCAGATGAAATATGTAAAGCCCCTGCTGCCATATGAAATATTCATGGCAAACATTGAGGCCGGAAATGATAAGCAGCTTATCATCCGTGATCTGGTGGAATCTTACGACCTTTTCATCACACCGTCATCTGTTCCAGGCGGTATCTGTGCCGTAGCCACGCTTGAGACCATTCATGACAAATACGGCTATCATATGCTCGATCATGTGATCCGCCTTATTGTTGCTACCTGGGAAGGTGCTGTTCAGTCCTTCAGTGCAAATATGATGAACGGACTGGCACGCTTCCTGAATGCTTACGGTGATGCCGTCAAAGATGATATTTTTAAGGAAAAACTTGGAAGAATATCCATTAAGGAACTGTCCCGTACTGCCAAAGATAGGCGTTCCGGCTCTCTTGGATTTGCCGAGGCTCTTCTCATCGGATACAACAAGAAATGCCGCAACCCGCTTCCATGGGATAAACTTTACACACATAAGCTCCCACAGAAAAAAGATGAAAAAAATGATAATGATATGTCACAGAGCAACCAGCTTGATCTATTTGGTCTGAATGACGAGAAAAAGGTTTCCGAATAATTATACGGAAACCTTTTCCCTACTGCCTTCCAAGAATACAAACTCGTATTTCTGTATTTGTTTGCACTAAACACTGTTATTTCTTCCCCAAATAAGCTGTGCGGCTTCAGGAACATACTGCTGAAGTCGACCGCTTTTTGTTGCTTCCATCATCTGCCCCGCTCTTAGTATTTACTCACCTTAATTAATTCCGAGAAGTTATTAATAAACTATTTTACAACTTTCTCATATAAAATATCACCCAAGACTTTCTGATGTATAATGAGTTTTTCATAACACATTACAAATGAAAATGTCCTTATACGTCAAAAACATTATAAGTAATCACATTTATTTGCGTGACACTGTTAAAAAAATTTCTTGCTGCCGCAACAGCAGCAATATTAAAGCAATCCACATTCTTCCAAACGAATCATCACAGACTGTTTTGAAACATCAAGCAATTGAGCTAATGCATAAATTGCTTGCCAGTTTTCTTCTCCATACACAATATCATACTGACTAGTGGCTTCAACAAATGTTGCTCTCGGCATCAATATGCGAGGAGCAATTCCAATGGTCTGAGATTCCATAATATTTTCTTCTTCCGTAGAATATGGCAATTGATCTATTCCGCATAGATATCAATATGTCCGTCATTTTTGTCATAGACAAATACCCCATCTTCAGACTTGATAAGAATATATCATTGTTGTGTATGATATTGATCCATCAATGTAAAATATAGGAAGAAATAATTTTGCCAATACCTATTGATCATGATTGCTCATGGTCCATTCCCTAAATAATTTATCGAGTGTCGTCCGACTAATTCCCAACTCCGCAGCTATAGATATCTTAGTACCTTTTCGACACATATATCTATCATAATACTCTCCAATATTAGGAATACTAATAGCTTTTCGACCTGTATACTTACCTTCGCGCTTAGCAATAGCAATGCCTTCACGCTGTCTTTCAAGAATCATTGCGCGCTCAAATTCCGCAATTGCTGCCATCATCGTCATCTGTAATTTCCCTGCTGGTGAATTCGTGTCGAACTTTTCTTTTATGCTCATAAATTTAGCTCCTGTGCTTTCAATCTGTCGCACTATAAAAAGTAAATCCTCTGTTGATCTTCCAAGTCGTGAAAATTCCTCCACATACACAACATCATCCTCTCGGATATATTCCAACATTTCCTGCAACTTGGGTCTTTTCACGTCTTTTCCAGAAGCCTTCTCTACGAACCATCTATCAATATTATATCCTTGAAGAGCCTCTCTCTGTCTTGCTTCATTCTGATCCAGTGCGGATACTCTAACATAAGCTATATTTTTGCCCTTTCCCATCAGTAATCCTCCATATGTCCAATTAGATTCTTGGATATTAATTGCGTTTTGTCCATAAATTAATAATTAACTCTATTTTAACATCTCAAAAGTCTTTATGCAATGTATAAATAGAGTATACTCTATTTGTACAATTATATTTCTTCATAACTCAAAAGGGGAAGTATTATCATCGTTTACCAAAAGTGAATTCGAATTCGCTTTTTTGATTAATTCCACTACTACAACGAAATAGAAGAGACCTAGATTGTGACCTCTAGAACTCTTCTATGTGTTACTAATGAGTGGGTTTTATCATTTTGCATTATAGCGTAGCCATACCAGATAACAATAGATTTCAAGCATCATATCTGACAGATGTTCTTCCGAAACAAACTTAAAATAAATGTCTATTTTCTGATCTGGATAAACATAAATTTTATCAATCAATTCCACAAGCACCTCTCTGGTCAATTGCTTTACCGTCAGTTTCTTTCGACTAAAATTATTCAACCATGCCTTCGTCTTATTCACTGTCTGCTCTGTTCTTCATATTTTAGTTCTGTCAATTCATTTTGATATTGTTGGATTTCATTTTCATTGGATTTGACTATATGGCTCACTAGCGCTTATCTTAGTTGTACTTTCACTGACTGATGTGCCACAGCTTTGCTTGGCACGCTCCTATAAAGTAAAAAAGATCAAAAATTGTACAAAACTACACTTTTTGATCTTTCTATTTTCCTTAACGCATCACTTACATTTTTCTGTCATTATAGACAGAATCGTCCGATCCGTCTGTTTCATTCCTTCCTGCGCCAAAATTCCTATATTGACAATGGTATTTTCAACACCCTTGGTGACAATCCCATCTCCGTCTTTAAATTCCTGGTTGTTACGATACATATTATATCCCAGAATTCCAGCATCCACACTTGCTGCGATTTTAGCCGCACAGGATGGTTTTGCACCATCACAAATAGTCCCACTGATAATTGCTACCGCATTTACTATTGTATGCGCGATTGCTTCATAGCTTCCATTCAAAAGATATGCAATTCCAGCACCAGCCCCAACTCCAGCACTAACAGCACCGCAATAAGCCGATAGCCTTCCAATACCACTCTTTTGATGTATCGTCACAAGATTACTTACCAATAAAGCACGATATAACTTTTCCTGAGAAACACCTAAATTCATTGCATAGCGGATAACAGGAACTGAGGCCGTAATTCCTTGATTTCCTGAACCTGATAAGATTACAACAGGTAGCTCACAACCACTCATCCTCGCATCACTTCCAGCAGCCGCCCACGCTTTGGCCTCTATTTTTATTCCCTGCGGATATTCTTTTAATAATACAGAGCCAATGTTAGCTCCCCAGTTATTTTTCAGTCCTTCTTCTGCAATTGCAAGATTACAGGATATTTGTGGCTCTAGCAATGATTCTACTTCACAAATATTCACCGTGTTTGCAAATTCTAAGATATCCTTAACATTCAATACACTTTTATCCGTGAGACTATCATCTGCCAAATTGCTGATTTTCTTCTCAAATATTACGTTTCCATCTTTCTCTTTTAATACAATATTGCTATGGTTGTTGGCAATATGTACCTTCGCATAATGTTCGTCCGCCCAACCTGTAAGGCATATATCCAATAATCTCGGGGTATCTGCACACACAATCTCTATTGGAGTATTTTGTGCATATTTTGCAATTTGCCCATGCAAATTTTCTGGAATGCAGGAAATAACCTGCAATTCTTTTGAAGCATCACCTCCAATGATTCCAGCTGCAACAGCCGCAGATATTCCTTTTAACCCTCCTGTCTTTGGAACAATAACGCTCTTCACATTTTTTATGATATTTCCAGATACCTCAACCCGAATTTTTTTCGGTTCCTTTTTTAAAATATCTCTTAACTGTGCTGCTGCGTAAGCAATCGCTATGGGTTCCGTGCAGCCTGTAGCCAATATCAATTCTTCTTTTAAAATAGAAAGATACATCTTTTGTATTTTGGCCGATAGCATATTCTCACTCCATTTCTTCTATCAAAACTTATAGTTCTTCAACATATCGTACACCGTCAAGTTTCTTTATATCGTCAATTACCAGCTGATGCAATACCCTTTTTCCTAAATAGATTTCTATCGTTGCACACGCATCAGGAGAATACCATTTATTTTCTGATTTTCGCTGTAATGATGTCACCTTTATATCATGTTTTTTAAAATACTCAATCAAATGCAGCATAACCTCTTCCTTTTCAGATTCTATATAAAATCTCATGGTTCTGGCTCCACGCATGATTCTATAATCAATGTATTTATAAATAAAAGATGATATATAAATAATCAGAAGACCCGCTATTGCTCCCTGATAAAAGCCAGAGCCTATGGTGATTCCAAGCGCCGCAGTCACCCATAAAGCGGCCGCAGTCGTTAAGCCCTTAACCTGATTATGCCCTGTAACCATAATGGATCCAGCACCAAGGAAACCAATTCCACTGATTACCTGCGCTGCCATTCGTACAATGTCACCAGTTCCATTCGTCACATATTTAAAAATATAATCGTTCGTAATCATAATTAGCGTGGCGCCAAGACATACTAGGGAGAAAGTTTTAAGCCCAGCTGGACGTCCTTTCATTTCACGCTCTGCTCCGATCAATCCTCCACATATAGAAGCTAATAACATTTTGGCAATTGCACTTGCCTCAAATTCAGATATCCCACAATTCATTAACAGTCTACAGAAATTCTCCATAAGCCCCACCCTTCTTTAATTTACAAACAGGCCGCAGAAAACATCTCCTGTATTCTGCGGCCATTTTTTAGTCTGTTAATTGAAATGGAAATTTTTTTACTCGTTTGTTTTCAGCATATTTTTTCTCGATTTCAGAAAAATAGCTGAAATCATGCTCTTTTATAATTTTATCGTATTCATCAGAAAATTCTGGATACTCTTCATATATCCATTTCAAAGTCCTTTTTCCTAAAATATCCTCTGTATTACAATCAAGCTTATCAATATAAACAGTAATCTCCTCTTGAAGCAGTTTTAATATCTGATCCAGATCTGTAATTCCAGGAAGTACAGGAGCTAACGTTGTCCATACTTTTATTCCGCGTTCCTGCAATATATTGGCACACTGTATTCCTCTATGGATACCACCCTGATTCAAGCATTCGACAAACGGGATTCTGGATAATTCAATTACAACAATCAGTTTCTTTATTGATTTTAATAAATCCGAATACTCTAAAACCACATCTGTAGCAGCTGAAGTAGTGATCAGGACCGGGATATCATATTTTGCAATTACTTTTAAACATTTTTCAGATAAATGATATTTCTCTTCCAATTCATTAAAAGGATCGCAAACACTTCCCAGATATAAAAACTCATCTTTGGGCCAATCCTTTAATTTATTCTCCAACAATTCCTCAAGATTGGTTTTGACTTTAATTTTCCCTTCCCAATCCTCTTGCTTTAGCCAATAGCAAAACGGACATCCCATCGAACAGCCTATATAAGGATTTATATAAGCATGATTATGAGGAGATAATTCATACACCGTATCTGTTTTAATTTCTTTTACAATCATAGTAGTTACCTGATTAATCCGGAATTACTTTGACTGTATAATTTCTGTTTCTTGGACCATCAAACTCTAAGAAGAAAATCCCCTGGGAGCCACCAAGCATCAACTTTCCTCCTGTCACAATAAAAGTCTGTGACACACCAAACATTGTACATTTAATATGTCCAGCAGCATCTGCCGGAGTATCAAACTGATGTTTGAAATCAATTCTTGTAGGAACTAACCGGTTGATCTCGTCACGAAGATCATCAAAGCCAGCCGGATCCATTCTTGAAGTTACTCCTAAGCCCGCAGTAGTATGTGGTGTGAATACAATGCAGGTGCCTTCCTGAACGCCGCTTTCTTCTACATATTTTTTAACCTCATCTGTAATTTCATATACATCATTAATCTTGGTAGAAATATCAAATTTCTTCATCATAGTGTTCTTTTCTCCTTATAATACAACCATTTCACTTTCACGAATGCATTTTGCTCCATCTGCAATATGCCATACACCTTCGCATCCACGGCCATCAACTTCGCCAATCATATCCATGATATAGCCAGCCAGTAAACAGATTGGAGCATACTGTGTCAGAGGCATATTAATCGCATATTTAGATTTTGGCACTTTAATATATGTAGTATCTGTGCCGAAATCTTCTTTACCTCCATCTGTAATTACAATAAGAGGTCTGGTGAGGTCATGAGCAAATTTGATCAATTCCTTGTTTCTGCTCATAGCTGGATTGGTTGTATTCGCAACAATAATAGTTCCAATCTTATCAACATTTCGCATGAAAAAGTTCATATGCAGCCACTCTTCTGAGTTATTATCCATTGCATATTTTCCAAGCGCTTCATAAATTTTGGCTTTTCCAAACCAGGCAGTTGCATAATCAAAGCCAGTTCCAATGAAATCATACGCTTCCATATCTTTCCACTGTTCTGCAATTTGATAGACCTGTTTTTTCATATCTGGCAGAAGCTTTGCAAGTTCTTTTCCCTGTTCCAGCATATCATAGCGCATGTCCATTGCTTCATCCATGGTATAGCAGCTTCGTACTTCTCCGATCCTGATTGCAATAAGAAGAAGAGACATTACTGATACCATATAAGAACGGGTTCCTGGAGCTGGATCAAATGGTGGAATATGTAAATCCATAATCTTATCTACACTCTTTCCAAGAAGGCTGTCTCTTTTACCTGTAATTCCCAGTGCAAATGCACCATGTTTTCTGGCTGCCTGAATCGCTTCTCCAACACGTGTTACCCCGCCGGAATTGCTTACTGCAATTACAAGCGGATTGTTCGGGCGGAAACCTAACTGGTCTCTTGAATACAGACGACTCAGTTCAATTGCGGTTACCACCTCTGTAGGGATATGAGTCAGCATTTCAAATGCATGTTTTGTAGCAAGAGCTGCAGCATAAGAATCTCCGCAACCTGTTAATACAATTTTCTGAATATTAAAAATCTCTGGTGTGGATAATACCGTTCTTGACCTCTGTTCCATATCATTAAACTGCTGTTCAATCAATTCCGGAAGACTTAACACCTGTCTTACCAATGCATTTTCATTGTTCATTACTTTATTCCTCCCAATAAAAAACTATTTTACTAGTGATAAAAGATAATTTCCAACTTCTACACTATATTTTAATGCTGCAACTACCAGTGCATCTGGCAACTGCGTGATATATCTATGGATTTCATAAGTGAAATCCCCTTGATATTTTATTTCTTTTAAAATGTGCATAATCTCTGCCCAATCTGTATATCCACTATACGGTAGGATATGATCATTCTGAATTCCTATATTATCAGAAACATGGGTTGCTTTTAACCTAGGGCCGATCATTTTAAGCGCAGATTTCTGGTCTTGTTTCATAATGTCTGCATGTTCGAAGTCCCAGCATATTCCCACATTATTATATTCTTTACTCAGTGTATCTACTAAATCCACTAATTCTTCAGCTGTAGTTGTATATCGTCTTCGTGGTGCAATATTTAAATCCCACAAATTTTCAATTGCGATACCAATATTTTTCTTGGCAGCATGCTCCAATACTGATTTAAAATATTCTATATTTTTTTCCTTCGAATCCTTTACAAGCATTGGAGATTCAAAATCTGTTCCTGCATGAATGACCACCCATTTAACACCTAATATGGAGGCGCAATCTATGCTACGTAATACCATACGGTCTAAAAACTCTTTATTCTCTGTATTTGAATCACAAAAATTATAAAAGTTAGCATGAGCCTGACTAAATTCTATCTGTTTTTTATCAGATAAAGCTTTAATATCATAAATCCACCTCTCCCATTCATCAGTTACAAAAGGAAGCTTAAATGTCGTGCAGTCAAAAAAATTCATATCCATAACCTTATATCCAGCTTCTGCACACAAAGAAACGGAATCCTGGATTTTTGCTTTTACATTATTCGGTCTGTTAAAATAAATGTTTGTCGAAGTAGATAGTCTCATGTGTTCCTCCAATCTTTTTTCGCTTTTTTACCACAAACTGCCATAGAGCAGTGCTATGGCAGTTGTGGTATATTTACTTACTGGTTTGCTCTGTTGTACTCGTCAAACAGTTTGTTACATTCATCAATTACATAGTCTGTTGCTTCTTCTGGTGAAAGATCACCTTCGCAAAGATAAACAGCAGCATCTTTGATTGCAGTGTCAACACTTCCCTGCATCATAAGTACCGGTTCCTGAACGTTTGGTTTTGTAGCCTCAAACTGGGTTAATGCAGTCTGAACAGCCGGATTTTCTTTTATATAAGCAGAGTAATCATCCAATTTCTCTGTATTTACATTGATTGGAAGATATCCGGTTGCCTGACACCATGTAGACTGAGTTTCTGCAGAAGCAGCATACTGAATAAACTCCCATGCAGCTGCTTTTTTCGCATCATCGCCCTTGTCGAACATACATAAAGAAGCTCCACCAATTGCAGCTCCACCTTTATCTGTACTGCTGTCAATTCCTGGAATTGTTGTTACGTTCCAGTTAACACCACTGTCTTTTGTAAGATTTGTGACAGAAGCAATACGAGCAGAAGACATAAGGGTCATTGCATTGGCTCCAGTAGCAAACTCTTCATTCTGATTATCATAGTTATATTTAAATCCACCAGTTTCTGCAATCTTTTGCCAGGATGTAAATACATTTAACATCTGGTCTCTACAAGTAACTTCTGTAATAAGACCATCACGTCCATTATTATTATCACCAAATGGAGTTCCATCTCCTTGGTTTCCTACAAGGTTAACCATCTCATAACGGTCAAGTTCTGCATTAAATCCGTATCTTGTAACATTGTCACCATCTTTTACGGTAAGCTTTTCACATGCATCTGCAATTTCATCCAGCGTTTTTGGCGGATTTTCTGGGTCCAGTCCTACCTCATTGAATGCATCAACATTGTAATACAGAAGAAGTGTGGAGCTGTTAAATGGCATACAAATCTGTTTTCCCTTATATGTATAAGTCTGAACTGTTGCCGGAAGAATATCCTCTTTCGCAAGTGTTGCAGTTCCAGCTCCATACATATCATCAACAGGTACTGTATTCTCATAATCTCCTACAACAGGAAGAGAAGCACCATATACAAGACATACATCTGGCATGTTTTCTGTGTCTTCAGCCTGGATAAGTGTTTTTAACTTGCTTGCAGTATCACTGCCCTGGAATACGCTGTTTGCTTGAATTCCAAGTTCTTTCCCAACAGTATCGTTAAAGTTGGAAACCATTGCTTCAAAAGCTTCTCCGTTGGATCCCTCCATGGAATGCCATACATCAAAAGTTACAACTTCATCAGCATGTACACTCACCGGTGCTGCCATGAGAGATGCAGTCATTGCCGCAGTTAAAACTGCACTTACGATTTTTTTCATAGGTAAAATCCTCCTTAAAATTTTGTACTCAGACCTCCTGTCTGGTATTTATCCTTTCACGCCGCCCGACATCATTCCAGCTACAATCTTCTTCTGGAATGTAAAAAACAGGAAAAGCGTAGGGATCATAACAATTGTTGATGCTGCCATAATCGGACCATACACCGTACCTTCCGAAAAGTTCAGCATTGTAATACCAACCTGAACCGTTCTCATATCCGTCTGGTTCGTTACTAATAATGGCCACAAATAAGTATTCCAGGTTCCAATAAATGCTGTAATAAACACAGTGAGTAAGGTAGACACATTTGTTGGAAGAAGAATGGTAAGGAAAAATTTAAAGTTTGAACATCCATCAATATGCGCAGCTTCTTTTAAGGATACTGCAAATGTTAAAAAGCTCTGACGCAGCTGGAAAATATTCATTGCAGAAACAAAAAACACAATCATCATACCAAGGTAGGTATTGATTAGTCCCATTGAGGATACTGTACGGTAATTCGCAACCAGTACAATATCTGCCGGAATCATAATCGTTGCCAACATTACCATAAAGATCACATTCTTACATGGGAAATCCAAAAAGGCAAATGCAAAAGCTGCAAGGGAGGAAACTGCAAGGCGAACAACACTTGCTCCCAGCGCAATGATTAAAGAGTTTAACATAAAACGCATTAAGGGTGCACTTGTAAGGGCAGTCTTATAATTTTCCAAAGTCCATTTCTTTGGGATCAGATTTACTCCTCCTGCAAGAACCTGTGATGGTTCCATAAAAGAAATAAGCACCGCATATATGATAGGAAATGCAATTGTTAATCCCAAACAAATATATATCGCCTGGAGTATTCCATCGCCAACTTTACTTCTTTTCTTAACTCTGTTAGTTGTCATAGTTTACTCCCTTCTTCTCATAGATAAATGTAATAATTGTAGCAATCATTGTAATTCCAAATGCAATTACTGCAGATGCATATGCATTATTATAATTCGAATTTTCAGATGCCTGTTTATACATCCATGAAATCATAGTTTCTGTGCTTCCAAGCGGTCCGCCTTGTGTCAGAATCAGCGATAATCCAGACATCATGATCATCTTTGCAAGTGAATTACAAAGCAAAAAGAAAACGGTTGGAGATACCAGCGGAAGCACAACTTTTGTTGCTTTCTGGAACACATTTGCTCCTTCTACATCTGCTGCCTCCAGTTTATCTGCATCAATTCCCCGTACCGCGGATAAAATAAACAGAAAGTTGTATCCAATATTCATCCAAACTTGGATAATGATTAATACCCAAAGTGCAGTATCTTTATCATTCAGCCATTTGATACTCGATCCCGTAAGAGCATTTATGATGCCCAGTGTAGGGCTGAACATCAATTCAAATATCATTGCTGATACAGAAGTTGACATCGCCATCGGAAGTGAAAACAAAGTTTCATATATTGGCGAAGTCTTTCTCTTCTTGGAAGCAATCATTGCTAAACAAAAAGCAAGTCCTACAGAAAACGGGACTGTGAAAACTGTAAATTTTAAAGAATTAAAAATAGCCTTAACAAAGCTTGAATTATGTAATACACTTACATAATTCTCCAAACCTATAAATTCTTTGACCTTTCCCATAGAATCTAAAAGAAAAAAAGATTCTGATACTGTTTTTGCAAACGGATAATAGACAAATATGCCTAAAAATATAAACGCTGGTGCCAGATAAAAAATCGGTTCAAATTTCTGAAACAATGTTTTCTTTCGTTTTTTTACGACTGGTTTTCCCATACTATACCTCCACATCAAAGAGGAATTTGTTAATAGCCTCAATCACACCTGCTTCAACTTCTCCTTTTGCCACATAGTCAGCCACCTCTTTTAATTTGGATGTTGCATTTCCTACCGCAACGCCCAGACCCACCATGCTTACAATCTCAATGTCATTTGTGTGATCTCCAATTGCCATAACTTCATCTTTACTCAGCTTCATGTAGTCAATCAAGCGCTCAACTCCTGATGCCTTCGAACATCCTTCTGCAACAATTTCCATGGAATAATCTCCATATTGATAATAACTGAATCCCCCACCCAGTTTATCCAGTTCTTTCGCAACCCTGGTAATTAATCCTGTACGGTAATCATCCAGTACATACACCTTGTGTACTTCCTGATTCCATACATCATCTGTATCGCCCAGAGTTTCATCATATCCTTTGTACTTATGAAGCCTTGCTTCAATCCAAGGGGTCCGTTTAATTGGCCTTTCTCTGTCTTCGTAGCTAAAGATAACGGTAAACTTAGGATCTTCCTGCATAAACCTTCTCAATGAATCCCGCAACAAAGAAGCTTTTAACATTTTACTGTAAATAATTTTCCCATTGGAATAAAGGATACTCCCATTATTTGCCACATACGGGATCTGCAAATTAGCTTCCTTTTCAAATACCTCTACTCTATAGGGCATTCTTCCTGTGGCAAAAGTAAAATAAATTCCTTTTTCCTTAAGCCTTTGAATGGTATTTATGACATCTTTGCTTAAATGCACTTCTTTATGTACTAAAGTATCATCAATATCACAGACTACCATTTTAATATTGTTTTTCTCCATGTTCCTCCTTCTCTGCTCTTTATCTTGTATTGTTGTCTATATATTAATACAAGTTAATCAGGTTGTCAATATCTTTAATGTTAAACATTTGTAAGAAATGTGAGCTATTTCAGTTAAATCAATATGTGTTTTGTTAAATTTCACAACAAATAGAGCTTGATTTCTACTTGTATTATTGTATATACTATACATAACAACAATTTACAAAGTGAGGATTGATAATGACTCAAACAATTTTACCAAACAAATTAATAGACCGTTCATCTCCTATTCCCGCTTATCAGCAAATAGCCAATGATATTTCAAAACGAATTGCACAAAGAGAATGGAAAATAAATGATAAATTGCCATCTGAGCAAGAACTTGCGCAAAACTATGGAGTCAGCAGAGTAACCATCCGCCAAGCTATGGCGCAACTTGAACGCGATGGTCTTATTGAAAAGTTCCAAGGAAAGGGTGCATACGTAAAAAGCAATCCCCGCTGTCTTGTTCAGGATCTTTCCTTTCCATCTCTTGATCTTGCTCATACGGAGAAAAATCCGATTACCAGCCGGATCATTTTGGAAGAAGAAATAACACCTCCAACTTCTGAAGTTTGTCATATGCTTGGTATTCACGACAATACGATCCTGATTCACTTTCTTCGCCTGCATTACTTCAGGGAACGTCCGGCAGGATTAAGCAATATCTGGTTTCCAAAAGAAAAAGTACCAGATATTACTGCAGATTCACTGGTAGAAAACAGTATTTCCAAAACACTGTTCTATACATATCATTATGATATCGAATTTATTGATAACAGCATTGAATCTATGAAATTAAGTGTTAACGAAGCCAGCTTATTGAATTCTATCTATGATGCACCGGGACTGCTTATCAATTCCCAATATTTATTAGCAGACGAAACTCCAATTGAATACTCAAGTACAATCTGGTTAAGTGCTTGTACCAAACTACATTATCGCGTAACCAAGTAATTTTAAGAACTGTTACATACACACATTTTTGTATATAAAAAAGGAATTGTATAAAATCTACAATTCCTTTTTTATATACCTCGTCACAGTCATATCTATAACATTATTTTATTTTTCATCAAAAAATACATCGACAACTTTTTGTTGGTTCACATCAATCAACCCATATGTATTTAACCTTAATTCCGGAATTACAGGAAGACTTGTAAAAGCCAATGTCATAAAGGGGTCAATGTTCTCAGCAATACCAAGCTCTACGATTTTTTCCTTCAACTCTTCCAACCTGTTTTTTGTTTCATTAATTCCCATATCACTCATCAGTCCAGCAATTGGAAGCGGAAGTTCTCCTAAAATTTCGCCACCAGAAACAACTGCAAGTCCGCCTTGGTTTGCTTTCACACAATTTGCCGCAAGCGCAATATCTCTGTCGTTTGTACCTATTGCAATCAGGTTATGAGAGTCATGCGCAATACTAGATGCAACTGCTCCTTTTTTTAATCCGTATCCTTTAATAAAGCCAATTCCAATATGCCCGGAGCCATGGTGTCTTTCACATACCACTGCTTTTAGAATGTCTTCTTTTAAACTAACGCCTTCCGGAAGGTTTTCTTCGTGCTTTTTCGGCACAATCAGTTCTCTGGTTAGTAATTCTCCAGGCACTAATTCAATAACCCTCTCATATGAACCAGTGCTTTTTACCTTAAGGTCTTTCTCACACAGTTCTTGCATATGGAAAGAATGAAATACCGCATTATATTTTTCTTCTGAAACTTCTTTTTTAGAAGAATCTGTATTACAACGTTTTCCATCTTTCCAAACTTCCTGCACGTTAAAATCCAACAGGTTGTCAAATACCACCAAATCTGCACGATAGCCAGGTGCTACGGCTCCTCTGTCTTTAAGACCAAAATACTGTGCTGCATTCCAGCTTGCCATTTTAATTGCAATAATCGGATCTGCACCAAGCACAACCGCTTTTCTGATAATATAATCCATATGTCCCTTTTTCAGCAAATCGCCAGGATGTTTATCGTCAGTAACAAACATACAGCGCTGATAATACTGTGGAGAGCATAAATTCACAAGCGCTTCCAGATTTTTTGCAGCAGTACCCTCCCGAATCATAATCCACTGCCCCTGTTGCATTTTTTCAATGGCTTCTTCGATATCTACACATTCATGATCGGAACGGATTCCCACACCAGCGTATCCATTTAACTCTTTTCCTTTTAAGGCCGGAGCATGTCCATCAATGATTTTATTGTGCTTCTTTGACACCGCAATTTTTCCAATTACGTTTCTATCACAGTTAACAACCCCATATGCATTCATGAGTTCTGCAAGTCCCAGAACTCTTTCATTTTCAAAATAGGGTTCTATATCTGCAGCGTTAAGGACTGCACCTGATTCATCCAGATAGGTAGCCGGTACACAGGAAGGAACCATAAAGAAAACATCCAGTTTCAAGTTTTCGGTTGCTTCCAACATATACTTAAGGCCTTCATGTCCCGCTACGTTTGCAATCTCATGCGGATCTGTGACAACAGTTGTTGTTCCATGCGGCATAACGGCCGCCTGAAATTCTTCTGGAGATACCATAGAACTCTCAAGATGAATATGTCCATCTATAAAACCGGGACATAAAAACTTCCCCGACAAATCTTTTTCTTCAATACCGCTATATTTTCCAACTCCAACAATATATCCATTGTCAATAGCGACATCCGCTGTCACGACCGTATTGGTAAAAACATTAATAATATTGGCATTTTTTAAAACCAATTCAGATTTTTCTTTGCCAGTTGCGGTTTGTATTTGTTTTACAAGATCTCTCTCATTTGAAAATCCAGTCACTATCTCTCACCCTTTTTAAATCTTCTGCAACCTTTGAAATAATCTCTTCAAATTTTCCTTCAAATATTTTCATGGAGGAACCAAACATTAAATTCACCGGATAATTAAAGTTCTCGACATTGCTTCCGGTATGGTCACGAAATTCCCTTTTTTCTGCTAAATGTGGAATTTTCTCTATTAATGGTGCTGTATTATCCATATATCCATAGAGTTTTTTCCCGAGCTGGAAAGCCATTCCGCATTCAAAACCGACTTCATTATTTACCTCATAGCCACGATAATCATTCAAATTGGCTATAATCACATCACAGTTTCTAACATGCTGCTGATAATTATCAAACAGATTTGCGGCCCATTTATATAAGTTATCGGTTTTCATTTTTTTTACCCCCGGCGCCCAGTCTACCGGTGTATAGACAGTAAATCCATATTTTTCGCATATTTCCTTCATCTTAGAAAATACTTCATGAGCATTTTCCTGGTAACGTTCGATTCCAGATAAATATACAATTGGTTTGTCTTTCGTCATAACGGTTCTTGCAGTTGTATAATCTACAAAATGGTTTCTCTGAGTATAATATTTTAATTCCTCTTCTTTATCCACGATCATAGTTTTCAGGCAGTCTTCAAAACTGCCCTCAATAATTTTCGTAGAGCCAATGATACATGGTGAAAATGGAAGTTTATTATACTTTTCGCAGTTTCCTAATTCATCCAGAGTTTTCCCATCCTTTAATCCCGCTCTGATATTTTTGGTTGCAAAGCTTCTTTTATCTCTTGTGTAGCCATAACATTTGGCGCCCTTTGCATAAGCCATTCCAATTTCGTAAATAGTACCGCTATCCGGTTCTGCACCACGATATGCTTCCAGATCTGCAACGATTGCAGTTGTATCTAGCATTACCTTTTTCAAATTAGCAAAAATACTGTCTGCACGTTTTTGAAGATCTTCGTTTTCCATATCCAACGGATCATTATTGGGTAATGTCACGGAAAATCCTAAAGATTCCGCTTTTGCTTTCATTGCAGCAAGCTGATCATAACCGTATGTATAAAAACATTCCGGTCCCGCAATATAAATGGCCTCATTTTTTAATAACTCATACTGATATCGATACATTTTACTAAACCCTCATCTTTCTCTTTAAGCCAATACCAGATCCATTAATAATCCAAGGAATCTGCCACAGTCTGCCTTACGTCCTACCTTGATAAAAGGAAGATGTTCCCATACAAAATGATGTCTTCTGTCAATAACTGTCATACCCAGCGTCAGACCGTCTTTTGTTTCAACTCCAACATGTGCATCCATTGTTTCAACAAGGGTATTGTCAATTGCATAGGCCACTGCCATACAGTCGATAACCGTACAATATGCATCAAATCCTCTTCCATTTACAAAATGAATGGCGTTTAACAAAAATTTTGCTTCAGGCTTATCACTTTTTTCAAGACGTGCAATATCTGCATCACTAAAGTTCACATCAAAATAAGTGGCAACATCAAGTCCTAAACATACAAGTTTGACACCAGATTCATATACAATTTTTGCAGCTTCCGGATCGACATATACGTTCCATTCACTCTGCGGGGTATCACCAGTTGCATTTAAGAAGGCATAATCATTAAGTCCAAAAGCACCGGAAATTGCGATGATTTCCGGAATCATATCTTTTATTTCAGGAGCTTTGATCATTGCCATTGCAATATTACTCATTGGGCCTGTGGAAACCAGTGTAACTTCGCCTGGATTTGCTTTTACTGTCTCAATGATAAGATCAACCGCATCTAATTTGGATAACGGTATTTTCGGATCTGGAAGAAATGCTTCTGCCTGTCCATCTTTTCCATGCGTAAATGGATCACTTGGGCTTTTACGAATAATTGGATTTGCCATGCCGCGTGCAACTGGAATATCAGTTCTATTCAGTAATTCCAATACCTTTCTTGCATTTATACATGTTACATCTACTGGATAATTACCATTTACGGTTGTTACTGCCATTACATCAAGTTTTGGTGATTTAACTGCCATAACGATTGCCATAGAATCATCCATACCTGGGTCACAGTCTAAAATAATTTTCTTTGTTTCCATTTTTCCGTCTCCTTTGCTAAATTTTGCTAAATTATATCATCATATTTTATCTTTTTCAATATGTATCACATATTATTTTAGCTTTATTTATCTTTATTCAAAAAAAAGAAACATACACAGAAATTTCGATGTATGTTTCCACAAAATATTTACTAAATATAAAACAAGATTATTTTTTCCTTTTTCTAAACAGATATTCATCCAGTTCTGTTTTTATATTATCCGGAATTTGCCTGGCAACAGGACAAACGGCAGCTTTCGCCAGGCGTTCTGTAAAGTTGGATAAAAAATTGATATCCTTTTGTAACTGTTTCATTGATAAGACATCTTTTAAGTCATAACGGCTGTGAATAGGTGCAATACTCGTGTGTGCAATACGTGCAAAAGATACTGCAGGTATTCCTTTATCTGCAAATGGCGTAGAGTCACTAGAATAGACTCCAGATCTTGCTGCAATCGGAAATCCCACTTCTGCTGCCATATATGCAATATAATGTTCAAGTTTTTCTTCAGCGGATACACTGGCAATAAACTGTCCCATATAACTTCCGATCATATCCAGATTGATATTTAAAACCATTTGTTCCAGTTCTTTTTTATGATCCTGTACATATGCTTTTGAGCCCAGCAGGCCACACTCCTCGCTTCCACAAAAAAGAAAACGAAGGCCAAAATTTCTTTCCTTGTCCCGCATTTTTTCCATAATACCAAGCAGACCAACGCATCCACTCATATTATCGTATGCTCCATGGGATAGGGATGTAGAATCATAGTGTGCACTTAGCACAATCCATTCCTTCCTTTTTCCTGGAAGTTCTGCAATAACGTTATGGGATTCTCCTTCATATTCATTCTGTTCTACTTCCAGGCATACTCTTTTTGTTTCGTTCTTTACTAGTTTTACTGCTTCATTAACATTAATCATTGCACATAAAACTTTTCTTTCCTTTCCTACCACATCTTCTCTTAATTCTCTCTGATCAATGTCTGTGTTCGGATAATGTGCGTCCCCATATCGGAAAAGAATTGCCTTCGCACCGGCTTTCATTAAATCCTGGTAAGTAAAAAATGAAATATTTGATGTATCCAGTAAAACGACTTTATCTGCAGCACCAGTGATTGAAACAGGATCCGTTCCCGGCATATAATATAACTCACCTTCTACAGTTCCGCTACCACAGCCTTTGAAAGCTTTACAAGGTATCTCCACGCCATCGGCAAAGAGATGCGCTTTTTTAATCGTGCACATAGGAACCCTGAAATTTTCCATCTTTACCTGAGTCCCTATATTCTCACATTGCTTTTTCAAATAAACTGCAACCTGCAGTTCTTCTTTTGTTCCACTCGTATGGACAAAATCTGTATTTTCAAAAACCGTTTCCAGATTCAAACTATATCCCCCTAATTTTTCATAGGATCATTTTTCCCACGGATGCTCGCTCTTTTAGCACAGGTGTATAATAATAATTACTCGGAGCATCTTCTTCCTCTGTTTTTTCCATATCAGACAGCATCACTTCAACAATCTTTTCAGCAAGCTGCTCCGTATTCTGTTCAACACTGGATAATGGTGGTGTAAGGAAATCACAGATTGAAGTATTATCGAATCCAACAACCGACAATTCCTCTGGAATTTTAATCTTTTCTTTCTTGGCATATTCATAAATTCCAACTGCGATCTCATCGTTTCCAGCGAAAATTGCGGTTACCCCCTTAGGAATAAGATCTTCTGCCCCCATCTCGCCTGTATTTCTCGTAAACTCGCCATAATAAACCAGCTTCTCATCATATGAAATATCACAACTCACCAAAGCCTGCTTATATCCATCCATTCTTTTCCGAACGGTATAGGCATCCTTTTTTCCCATGATACAGCCGATTTTTCTATGCCCACAATGTATCAAAGATTCTGTCGCAATTTTTCCACCCAGCTTATTGTCAGTCGTTACGAAGTCACAAAACACAGAATATACTGCGCGGTCCACAAGTATCATAGGAACGCCACTATTTTGCAAAGCTTTCAGCATTTTGGGCAGCTTCGTATCTTTTTTGCCCGTACAAGGAGGTATCACGATAATTCCATCCACATTTTTGCAAGTCAGGCTTTCTAATGCCTTATAACAACAGTCAAGATCATTTCCAACTGTACATTGAAAGACTGTATACCCTTTTTTATATAATTCCTGAGTGATCTTATAAGACAAATCTAAAAAGAATGAAATTGGCTCTGGAATAATAAGTCCTACCGTCTTAATGTTGCCAAACCTGTCTGCAGAAATCAATTCCTGATCCTGAAATTTCATTTCTCTGGCTACACGTAAAATTTTTTCTTTTGTTGCTTCCGCCAAGCGGCAGGGACGGTCATTCAAAACCTGTGACACTGCGGTTGGCGACACTCCTGCAACTTTTGCGATATCTTTAATCTTTACCTTCACGAAATTCCCCTCTGCTAAATTAATTTAGCAAAATTATAATATACTTCAAAAATCCCGTCAAGGACATTCTGTTCTTCTTACAGCATTCTATTTCAGTTCTGCCAGTAATGAATTTCCAATAGTATTTTCCGGCATCTTTACATCAAAATTATCTGTAATTGTACAACCAACTACAGCGAATGAGTTTTGATCATCCAGCTTTTTACCGGACTTCATGGACGGAGAATACATCAGTAATGGTACCATTTCTTTTGTATGGTCGGTTCCTTTAAAAGTTGGGTCATTGCCATGGTCTGCTGTTACCATCAGCAGATCATCCTCTTTCATTTTTGAAAGAAACTCTCCAAGCTTTACATCAAATTTTTCTAATTCCTGTGCATAACCTTCCGTATTGCGTCGATGGCCCCACAGTGCATCAAAATCGACCAGATTCGTAAATACCAGACCAGTAAAGTCTTTATCCAATAAAGAAATTGTCTGTTCCATACCATGTACACTGCTAACAGACTTATAGCTCTCCGTTATTCCTTCTCCATCGAAAATATCTTTTATTTTTCCAACACTAATAACATCGTAATCTGCAGCCTTTAATGCGTCCAGTGCTGTTTTTCCACTTGGTTTTAAGGCATAATCATGCCGGTTAGATGTTCTTTTAAATTCTCCACGTTTCTTTCCAACATAAGGTCTGGCAATCACGCGCCCAACTTTCCACTCATCTTTCATTGTAATTTCACGTGCGATTTCGCAGCAGCGATATAATTCTTCCAGTCCAAATGTCTCTTCATTTCCACAGATCTGAAGTACAGAATCTGCTGAGGTGTAGACAATCATATGCCCTGTTGTAATTTCCTCTTCCCCAAGTTCATCAAGGATTTCGGTACCACTTGCGCTCTTATTTCCAATAATGACTCTTCCAGTCCTTTTTGACAGTTCATCAATCAGTTCCTTTGGAAAGCCAGTTTCCGTAAACGTCTGAAAAGGTTTCGTAATATGAAGTCCCATCATTTCCCAGTGGCCAGTCATGGTATCTTTTCCGATACTGGCCTCAAGCAGTCTGGCCTGATATCCCTGGATATCACCGGTATAATTTACATGCGTGAGTTTATGCAGTCTTCCCAATCCCAGTTTTGCAAGATTCGGAATTTTTAATTCCGAAACATTTTCATCAATATGTCCGCATGTATCACAGCCTTCATCATCATATTCATCTGCATTCGGCATTGCTCCAATTCCAAAGGAGTCTATCACAATTGTAAAAATTCTTTTATATTTTCTCATCATTCTGATCCTTTCTGCCCCATTACAGGCAAGCTTCCAATGCAACTTTCATCATATCTGTAAATGCTGTCTGACGTTCCTCTGCAGTTGCTTTTTGACCCAGTGGGAATGAATCAGATATAGTTAATAGGCAAGCTGCCTTCTTCCCCAGTACATCCGCATTATGGAACAACGCGAAACTTTCCATATCGACACATGCACACTGGTGTTTTCTATTGATTTCTTTATAGTCATCAACATTTTTTTCACAATAGAACACATCGCTTGAATGAACTCTGGCAAGTGTTACCGGAATCTTCAGTTCTTCTGCCACTTTCATAATTTTTTTATTCAGTTCTTGATTCGGTAAAATGATGTCCTTATCATATCCATTTTGTGTCCGTGCAAATGTAGACTCACTCCAAACGCTATCTGCAAGTACAACATCTTTTAATGCAAGGTTGGCAACATAGGCTCCTGCAGAGCCAATTCGGATAATCTGATCTACATCATATAAAGAAAACAGCTCATAAGAATAAATTCCCATTGAGCCCATTCCCATTCCACTTGCCATAACAGTAACCTTTTCCCCTTTATAGGTTCCCGTATATGCATAAATGTTTCTGACTGAATTTACCAATTCAGGATTTTCCAGAAATGTTTCCGCAATAAATTTCGCACGTAATGGATCCCCTGGCATTAAAACTTTTTTTGCAATCTGGCCTTTCTCAGCCTGGTTATGTGGTGTTGGCATAATTTCCTTCTCCTTTAGCTCTTGATTTTTATATGATTATAAAATATTATAGAAATCAAAAATAAAAAAGGCCATTTGGCACTTTTAACCAAATATATTTTGGAGTGATTATCAGTATGAAAAATATAGATTTACAAACACTTTCATCCAACGAACAGACATTTGTGAAACAATTTCTTGGAAATGCTCCGCAAACTTTATTATCAGCGGCTATAATACAAAACCATCCTAAAAACCATAAACTAATCCGGGCCAATGACGCCTGCTCTTATGTTTATATTTTGCTAAAAGGGAAATTACAGGCAATCGAGGAAAGGTTATCTTATGAACCCTACCACTTTATGGAAATCTCTGCCATTAATATTGTCGGCGATTATGAATTGTTCATCCATGATATTTCCAGAATGGTTACGCTAATCACAATGGAGCCCTCTCGTTTTATATTGCTTCCAGCTAAAGATTATATTGAATGGATACGAGGTGACGCAGCCGCGCTTTTTCTTCGCATGCAAATGCTAATCAGACTCACTGTTCAGCAAAGTCAAAACGAACGCAAAATACATTTTTTAAGTAATCGGGATAAATTATTACATTTTTTGTGTTTTCAGTACAATCATTATGCACTTCCAGGTACTTTACTTCAGATTAAATACACACATACTGAATTAGCAAATATGACAGGATGTTCTGTTAGAACAATTAACAGATTAATAACGTATTTTAGTAAAGAAAACTTAATTTTAATTAAAAAAGGAAAAATATTTTTATCGGAAGACCAGATTCATTCAATTAACGGGCTCCTTATAAATTCTCCCAGGGCTTAACAGCCCCCAAAACCAAAATATTCAACATGCGATAAGCCTCCGCATAGATTAAACATGTAATAAATTTTCAAGTAAAAACTCAGAACAATGCAGTATTTTCTCTATGAGAGAGTTTTTCTTTAATAGACATCTCAAAATCAATTTTTCATAGTTGTTTCATATACCATCAGTCTCCAAACATTTTAATCACTTGCCCTTTTGCATTATATTTCGACTAATAAAAAACTCGAGTAGATATGGGGATTGCTCCCCATATCCCTTTACAGATCCGGACTTGCGCATCCAGCTCCTTGCAAATCTCCTAAAATTATCTGTAATCCCGTAGTAATGGTAGTATCCAACAAGCATCCTGTTTATCTTTATAATGATTTCTGGCAAAGACCTTGTCCTTATGTCTGCAATCCATCAATGTACTTCTTTGCATTTCTTTCTAAATTTCTTTCTGCTAGTTTTCCTCTTTACTCTGAACTTTCCATTCCTACTAGAACAGTAGTAAGTAAAACCAAGAAAATTAAAAGTTTCAGGTTTTCCCTCTCTTCTGTTCTACCTGTATCTTTTAGCAAATCTGCCAAATTCTATCAGGCGGCTCTTTCTTCTAATTCTAGTCCAAAGTACTGCATTCTACACTTTAGCCACTTATAGAATTGCTTCGCTTCATCTTTCTTCTATATATCATCTCCACAGAAAACAACGCCATCACATTTACCTAATAGTACATCAGCTCCGCAACTTGTCCACAGGAAGCTCCTATAGTTACATATTAACCTGTAATATTCTTATTTCGCTCCATTTTCCAGTAACTACACATTAATCTGTGACCTTACATTCTTCATATGTCTCAGAAAATAATCCTATCTCAACCATGGATCTTTGTTACCTTTTACGCTACACCTTTACCTGGTGTTTAAAATTCGCTCTGCTATCCCACCTTAATAGGGGATCTCATGCAAAGATCATCATTCTCCATATTGGTTTTTAACAAGATATTTTCAACACATCCTACATCGCATCCGGAACCCAAAATTGAAATTGCCTTCAAAACGTCGTTTTTTACTTTTTCAGAGTAATATTATACTAAAAAAGAAGTCTGTTATAGACTTCTAAATAATTCAAATTTTCATTTTCGGTTTCAGAAAAAAAATCTGATCGAGTAGGAGGGAAAATTAAATAAATTTTCCCGACCTCTCACACCACCGTGCGTACCGTTCGGTACACGGCGGTTCAATCAACTTAACAAGTAACACACCTTTCGGTGTAGTAATCT
>NZ_JAHLQG010000031.1 GCF_018919065.1 Blautia sp. MSJ-9
CATCTGATGTAATTATACAGACTGGAAATAACGCCAGTCTTCTTGTTGTACACAAAAATAGATTAAAGAAATAATTTTAAAAACCTGCTTAAAAGTACTTGACTTTTGTTAGCAGGTTTTTCTGAAGTAAACATACAAATGTAAAAATTACTTTTCTCTATAACTGATTCTACTTTAGCTTGATATTTTACTGCCACATAATAATTTATCTCTTTCCAATTTTGATATAAATTTTCCAACTCAGAAAATACACAGATAAATATATGTGAATGATACGGGGTATCAGCATACATTTTACGAGTATAGTAGCTACATTTACATCCCCATTTATCCTCTAGTCTAGTTTGCAACTTCCAATTTATTAAATTAGTCACTCTTTCCATAACTCTCTTAATACCCCTTTCATATTTTCTTGTAACAGGTCTTTATTAATTCGACTTCTATTGATCAAATCCAACATACGATCAACACTTATTGCTGCTAAATTACATTGTGCTGATACACCATCAATAATATCAAAATCACTCGAATCTTTGTTGTTTTCAGATAAAAACTGTCCTAACTTATTCTTTAATACCCTGTTAGAATATTCTGTATCTGCCGTAATATCTCTTACAATTGCACGGCATTCATGTCTTGGGCATAACAAAAAAAGTCTATCTTTACTATTTAAAACAAATATTGTTCCATTTCTTAATTTCCCTTGCTTTGCAAAATATTCAGCTTCTATTAAACGACCTAAAACCGATTCTGTTTCATCTTCGGTACAAATGTATTCCACCTCAACTTGGTCATCTTTGTAAGGATCTGGCATATTTATCACGGGCTTAATTACATTATCGCCAGAAACCAAACTTGAACCACAAAGTATAACCATTAGCTGTAATTTTCCAGTCCAAAAATTATCACACTTTCTTCGATTACTTTTACAAGATAATTCTTCATACCATTTTTCAACACAATTTATCGGTAATAAATTATACTCTTCAATTAATTCTTCTGAAAAATCGCAAAACAATCTTTTTGCTTCCTTTCGATTGTGTGGAAATATAGAAATAGCTAATTTCTTATATTTTTCAAAAGAACAAGGATACTTTAAGTCTAAATTGATAAGTTCCAATAATTCTCTGCACTTTTCAGAAGAAGTAGCTCTTAATAATGTTCCAGAAGAATTGTCACCACATTCTTCTGAAATAACGCATATAAAATTAATACCATTATTCCTAATAGCAAATAGTCCTGTTCCAGAAAAACCCTCCATCACACTACTACGTGAACCAGTTCTCCCTATCGAACCAAAATCATATTCTATGGAATATGTTTGATTTTTAACGATATTATTGATTTTACCTTGCAATTTTCGTTTTCCATCAAGGAAATTTGCACCTACTTTCTCACGCTCTTTATCCATAGACATCGGAAATCCATAACCATATATTTGCTCTTCAAGGCTTCCCTGACTAAATTGTATATATTCCATTGCATCCATCCATTCCTGCCATGGTATAAGAATAATAGCAATATCAGCAATAGAAGATGGTTCTGATTGCTTATAATCCGGATGAATGTACACATTTCCTTCTTCGGGTACAAAATCTGAAATATCTGAAACTAATTTTGCTTCAACATTAATTTCTTGAGCATTTCCCAAACTATCCGTGCACCCTAACAACAAACATATCTGTGATTCAGCTTCTTTGAATATATTAGTCACCACATGTGCAGCTGTAAAAACAACAGCCATTTCTCCAGACTGCCTTAAAAGCAAAATTCCAGATCCTTTTAACTGTTCTGTTCCATTTTTAGCAATTCTTACTGACAGTCGATTAATTATCTCAAAACATTCCGTATTCTCCATATATATAACATCCATCCTTTATCTCTAAAGCTTGGTCATCTAACAGATACAAAGATAACTTTTTTGTATTTAAAAATTCTTTACGGTCCTCAAATGTAAAATATTTTTCATGGTATTCTGTATTATACCAATCATAATTACAATACAGATTAATGCCTTTTTCAGTTGCATTTTTCAGCAGATGAGAAAGTACAACTTTATTGGGTACCTTCTTATGATGACCGTTTGTGCTTAATAAATAATTATTCGTCTTAATTGTCTTTAACAAGGAATCAGAAGTATTACTTCTGCTACCATGATGTGACAATTTTAATAAATCGACTTCTAAATATGCTGAGTCGTTTATTTTTTTAATTCCTTGCAAGCACACTGATGGTTTTGCATCTCCTAAAAAAGCCAATTTTATATTCTGGTATTCAAAAATAAAAGCTATCGAAGATGCATTATTTATAGATGGATCAGTTACTAAATTTTCGTTCATTAAATCAGCCAAATTTTTTTTCACCATATCAAGATTACTTGCATATTGAACATTCTCGTTTTCTTTTTCATACTTTTCCCATTGGTTTGCAAATTTTATTAATTCCTTTTCTCCAGGACTAATAAATCGTATTATTGCGTTATCAGCTAAAACATCTTGCTTGCCATATATAACATAATCTACTAAACGGTCTTTTAAGCCTTTCTCTGATAATAACTCCAAAAATTTGATTCCATCGCCCACCCCATATTCTTTGTAATTCTGATTTACACAAATCTGATCTTCCACACAATCAGAATCTTCTGAAATTTTTTCTGTCTTTTTTATACTTCTTCGAATACCCCGACATGTATTAAAATAAACCTTTTTCACTGTTCTAGTTAATAAATCATTGGAAGTTCTACAAATTCCCTCTAGTGCTCCTTGTATATGATCATAATCTACATGAGTCAACACAAGCGCTTCTATTTTTTCTTTACGCTCATCAATAATATTAATAATTGATGCATATTCTTCTCCACATTCTTTAGTACCTCCATCGATTAAGATATGGCTAAATACTTCATTTTCACCATAGCAAATCCATATAAAATCGCCTTCATTCGCAGGCAATGTAAATATTTTAACCATTTTGTTCGTTTATAATTTTCCTTTCAAATTACTTATTCTTTGATTTTATTCGTTCAACTAAAATACTATTTTTAATCCATTCTTGCTGTATCTTTTACGACATAATATATAGTTACATATTTTTCTCTGATAAACTACACTAAATGTTTATTAAGTCTAATCCTCTCTTCCACCCCATTATCAAACCTATACATCATCATCCTCCGATCAAACACCGGATTCGCATCGTGTATAACGCTATGATGATTCGGGCATACAATCATCTGATTATTCGCATCATTATTCAAACTATTAACAAAATAATCAATATGATGTGCCTCTGCGATATGTGAACCATACTTTTCTCCAATCACCTGTCCGCATATCTGGCATCGGTATTCGTACAACAGCTTCAAATTTTCTCCAATTTTTCTGTTCAGTTTACGAATCTTTACAATCTGTAATCTCTTTTCTATTCCACTGCTTTTATCTTCCATCTCATATTCTATTTCGTTCTCCACAGTCCGCTCTCGCATTCCTTGAATTGCCTTTTTCATAACCTGAAAATCATCCTGTGCTATTGGCTCCAGAAGAAAAGTATCTTCATATTCTGTGGTATAAATAGCAAGATATTCTTTTAGTCCATCCGGCAGTTTTATATAACTTCTGTCTTTAGGATCTCTACTTTCACGAACCATCTTTATGTAACTCATGCTTTTGAAAAAGTATTGCTGGAGTGCCTGTGACAGTTCACCATTTTTCGGATATCTGATCTGATAGGCATCTTTCTTTCTCTTTTCAACTGAGTTATTCATATTAACGATTTTGGCATCATACGTTTTTCCATTCATGAAAAAATGAATGATTTTAGATTGTCCACGTTGTAAAAAATTCTCCATATTTCGAAGAAAAATCACCTGATTATCTAACGGCAAGGTAAAGCCTTCCATCAACGTAGACCAATCTATTTCTTTTTTATACACATAATTTTCTGATTCCATACGCATCTTCTCCATCACTATAAAAGTGCTTTTATCTGCTCTTTATACCGTCTCCGATAATAATCCATCGCCCTATACTCAATAACATCCTTCATTTGTTCCGCCAGCACTGGCTCCTTCACAATTTCTTCCATTTCATCCCTCAATGCCAACGCCGCTCCATCCTTTTTCACAAAGAATTCTTCCCCAGATTTTAACAGAAAGTGTACCGGCATTTTCATTATCTTTTGGATATGGTTCTTATCCGAAATCTTGCGATATTCCTCATATGTAATCTCTTTCTCCAAATCCTTCCAGTTTATTCCTGTAGAGAAGAATTCTTTCCAGCTTGCCAGAAGTTCTGCCTCTGACACTTCCATTCTCACATTCCCATGGTTATAAAAAGCCATCAGTACCGGCATTTTATACACCTTGCTCATGTTGGTGTTTTCCAGCAGATTTATAAAGTCTTTTCCCATTCCCTGGCTGAATCTTTTCTGCTCATCTGTGAGTTCATCCAATTCTTCCAGGTAATTCAGATATTTTTTAAACGGATTTTCATTCGAATGTGTAACTGCCATCTGATAAACATCATCATCCATATAAGTAAACAGATCCATTCTGGTTGGTTGTTTACCAAGCAATTCTTTGATCCGGAAATACTCATTTCTGATCTGTTCTTTGATCGTCAGCTGTTTCTTATCTATTTCCGCAAACAGATCAATTAATCTCATATCAAAATCAACAAAACAGTCATCTGGGTAGTTCGTTTTGTCTGCCGGACAATAGATTTCTTTCCCTGTTTTGTTTCTCCCTGTCAGCAAATATCTGACTCTTCCCGCTTTTTCATAATTGCCGATAAAGTCCAGAACATTGAGATATTCTTTTCCCTTATTTCTGCGCAATCCTCTTCCAAGCTGCTGTAGAAATACAACCGGGGATTCTGTCGGACGCAGGAACATTACCATATCGACTGACGGAATATCTACGCCTTCATTGAACATATCCACTGAAAAGATAACTTTGATTTCCCCACTTTTCAGTTTCTCAATCGCTTCTGCTCTGTCCATGGAAAACTCTCCATCTGCATTACTATAAACTGCTGCCGACGGAATTCCCCTTTTACCGAATTCTTTTGCCATTTCTTCTGCATGTTTTCTGGAACAGCAGAATCCTAATGCCTGACTGGAGCCATATTTGCAGTAATATTTGTAAATCAACTCATGCCTGTAAGCATTCCCGATATAAGTTCTATTCAGTTCTTCTTCTACATATTTTCCCTTAACTATATGTAGCTTTGTGTAGTCAGTCTCATCATAAATTCCATAGTAATGAAACGGAACCAGCATTCCCTTATTGATTCCATCTTTCAGTGAAATCTCATACGGCACATTATAATCGCAGATTTCATATATATTTTTGCCGTCCATTCTCTCAGGCGTTGCCGTCAGTCCAAGGAGAAACTGCGGTCTGAAATATTCTACAATTCTTCGATATTGGTCATTGACTGCATGATGAAATTCATCAATCACCACGTAATCGAAGTAATCCGGAACGAAATATTTTTCATTTAAATATTCCGGTTTCCCAAGGCTTGCTACCGAGGCAAATATAAGCGGTTTATCTGTACATTTCTCAGCTCCCATAAAAAATCCATAGTCTTTGGAATTTCTTACGTTCTGAAAAGAAACTGCTGCTTGTTTCAGAATCTCTTCCCTATGCGCAACAAACAACACTTTCTCATATTTTTTTGAATCAAAAGCAGCTAAAAATGTTTTCCCGATGCCCGTTGCAGCCTGAATGAGTGCTTTCCGTGCTCCTTCTGCTCTTGTATCTTCCAATGCGCACAATGCCTCGATCTGTGCTCCTCTTGGTTCATATAAAGGTTTTATTTTCGTATCATTTGTTTCCGGCTCTGCAAAATCATATCTGTCAAGGTCTTTTGCCACCGCCGGACGATGCCAGTTCTGGGAGTAACGTTTTAATTCTTTGTCATCAATGATAATGGAATGATTCACAAATAAATCTTCAAATGTACAAAAGAACTCTTTGTAGTTTTCCGGATCTTTCTGACTGCTGAACCGATAATTCCATTCTATTCCTGAGGTCAGCGCACTTCTGGAAATATTGGAAGAACCGATGTAAAGTTCACTGTAATCTGTATAATGGAAAATGTAAGACTTTGGATGAAAGGAACGTCCTTTTTCACAATAAAATCTGAGATCAACTCTGTCACCAAGTTTTCTTTTGATCAGATATAGTGCTGATGGCTGTGTAATTCCAAGATAGTTTCCTGTCAGGATTCGGATTTTGGCTCCACGTTTCAAGGTATGTTCCAGTTCTTTCAGCAACATTCTCACTCCGGATTCCATAAGAAAAGAGACAATGATATCAACGCTTTCTGCTTTTTTCATGCTCTGTATCAGCTGATAATATAACTGTCTTCTTTTATCCGGTCCGCCGGTCATTACATCTGTGGAATATTCGTTTTCATACCCGATGTTTACTTTTTCTGTAGAAGTAAATTCAGCCATTTTTCCTCACCTCTTCCCGGTCGGACATCTCCTGTAATCCAATGTTCTTCTTTTTTAAGGCCATGCATGTCATGTATGAACTCTTTAAATGTATCTGTTGTAAAATCGGTAAAATATCTTCCATTTCGTTCACCTTCAAATTCTCCGTATTTGAAAGAGGTATAAATCCAACCTTCCGATTTCAATGCTGCATACATATTTTCCAAAACTTCACGCAGTTGTTTTTTCGGCAAATGGAGAATAGATGCACAAGCCCATATGCCATCATATTTTTCTTTTTCATCCAATTCCTGAAACAGCATCTGCCTGACTTTGATTCCCGTATATTCACTTGCAATCCGGCATAATTGTTCTGAACCATCAACTGCATCCACCTGATATCCACGACTCAGAAAGTACTTTGTATCTCTACCTGCACCGCAGCCAAAGTCGAGAATATACGCATCTGGGTTAAGTTTCTCCAGAAATTTGTCTTGTACTTCTGTAAACTTTACTGAAACAGTCCCAGATGCAAAAGACTGCGCATTTTCGTTGTAATATTTTAATGTTTTATCTATATCTGCCATATATTCACTCACCAAATGCCATCCAGCACTGATTTCACTCCTGTTTTATCTGCAAAATACCTGTTTTGTTTCTTATGCCTTAATTTTTCTGATAAATCTAACTTCTTTGTGACATATTATACAGTTTTTTGACATAAACAGCAACAATTTTCGTCAGACATTTTTTATTATATTCACTTATCTATAATACGCAAAAACTGTTGCATATTTCTTTTTTGATATCTTTTCTCTTTCATCAACTTCCATATAAAAAAGAAAGCCAGACTGCACATAGGTTTCTTCCCCTACATACAGTCTGGTTCTCTGATTCCATCATTCATTTCTGGTAATAAGTCAATAAAGCAGACATTCAATTACGCTTCCGCATCCATCTCCGCCTTAATCTCATCCTCGCAGTCTGACATTGCCTGCAGTGTCATAGTGAGCAGCTTCTGCAGTTCCCAGCCGAGCTGGTCAGCGCCGCGTTCAATGACTTCTCTGGAGCATCCTGCTGCGAAGCCTTTGCTTTTGTATTTCTTCTTGAGAGATTTGAGTTCCATGTCTTTTGTGCTTTTGGATGGTCTCATAAGTGCTGCTGCCCAGATAAGTCCTGTAAGTTCGTCCGCTGCAAAGAGTACTTTTTCCATTTCGTGTTCCGGTGCTACATCAATGGTTGTACCGCATCCTACTGTGATGCCGTAACCGTGGGATACAACTGAATGGATTACGTCTTCGCCTACGCCTGCTTCGCGGAGCATTTCCGGAGCTTTCAGACAGTGTTCTTCCGGATATAGTTCAAAGTCGATGTCGTGAAGGAGTCCTACAATTCCCCAATATTCTGCATCTTCGTCATAGCCAAGTTCATTGGCATACCATTTCATTACTGCTTCCACAGTCAGGGCATGCTGAATGTGGAATGGATCCTTGTTGTATTTTTTTAATAATGTAAATGCCTCGTCTCGTGTAATTGTCTTCATTATTTTGTCACTCCTCATATCTGAATTGTCAGGCGGATAAAATCATCTGCTTTACTGCTTGTTTATAACTGAATAACTGCTCTGCAGTTTATCTGTCAATCTGAATCTGGCATACTTCCATTGCTTTCAATGCATTCTCATGACTTTCCGGTGTTACACCTGCACAGCATTTAGCGTCTACGATGATCGGAACTTCCGGGAGTGATGCTTTAACCAGAAGTGCATTGGAAATAACACAGATGTCTGTGCATAAACCTACGAATGTGATACTTTCGATTTCATTATCCTCATTCATTGCCACCAGTTCTCCTGCAAGATCTGTGGAACCAAAGGTTTCTTTGTCAATGGGTTCTGTTTTTCTGAGTGCATCTAATTCGCTTCTGATCTGCCATCCTTCGGTGTCACGGATACAGTGCGGTACAGGAAGCTTCTTTCCTTCCTGGGTGTCGAGATAGTAAGTTTCATGGGTATCTCTGGTAAAAAGAACAACTCCATCAAAGTTTTTGATTTTCTCTTTTACACCAGGTACAATGGCAACTGCCTCTTTTGTTCCAAGAGCTCCGTCGATGAAATCATTCTGCATGTCTACGACTACTAATACTTTCTGCATATTTCCTTCCCTTTCGTTCTTTCTGCACATTTTTTCAGATAATCCCATAAAATCTCTGGAAACGTGTGCTGCTATTATTTGTTATTACTATACAACAACAAAATATTTTTGTACAGGCAAAAGTGCCTGTTTTACTATAGCAATTCCATAAAATATCAATCATCTATTTTTCAGTATATTTTTCAAATCTGTACTTCTGTTTAATATCCGGATATTTGTCTCTGTCTACTTCACTCATAAACATATCATAGGGTCTGGCGCAGATCTTGAAAGGTGCATAGAGTGCCTGGTAGATCATCAGTTTCTCACCATTTTCTGTGTGATGGGCTACTGCAAGGACTTTATAAAGATATTCGGAAGTATCCGGGGATACCCATTCTCTTTTGAAATGCTGTACAATGTCGCCTGCATGGATATTGTGTTCCGGTGGTTCCGATGTATTTCCATTTTCCGCACTGTCAGGTTCTTCCGGTTCTGTATTGAGTTCCATATATTCTTCTTTATCAAGGGAAACCGGAATTCCGGAACGGCCGTTGATGTGGACACCGCCATACCAGGTACCTGTGACCTCGCAAATATCACCTACTTCATACTCCATGCTACAGTCATTATTTTTCTTTATGATTCTGATCTTTGCCATTTTATCATCTCCTGTATATAGTTCTTACTTCATGTAATCAGAAAAGTACTGATTTCACGCTCTAACACGTTAGATTATATTCTCCAGCAAGTTCTTCATTTAAAACAACCACCTCAACACCCCATATTTTTCTGACCTTAAGCAATCTGGCTCTTAATTCTGCCAATGGCCCAGCTAGCCACGTAATATCTTCTGCGTTTTTTACAACCAGAATAAATTTTAATTTTACATCTTTCATATTGCTTACTGATCGAAGATTGTCTCCTATCTCTGACGTATCCTGATATCTGTTCATAATTGCCGCCAGATATATCTGCAAAGATGATATAAACTTCTCAGTTATTGAACCATAATATTCTTCGAATTTCTGTTCTTTTTCTTTCGATTCATATCGATTCGCCACATTTGGACAACTTTTCTTTGCTTCCAGAAACACTATATTATTTTCATTATATTTCAGGATAAACTCAACCGTTGGGATTCCATCTCCAAGTTTTTTATAAATTTCAGATGTTTCAATATGAAATAAATCTTTTTCATCATATTTTCCAAAATTCATTCCTGATTCTGGTATAACGCTCACTTTAATGCCACCCCGATTTCTTCTCGATACAACTGACGGAATGTATCCATAATTGTATTATGTTCCAACAATTCAAATTCCGGAGCTATCTCACATAATACTTTGCTGTTTTCATTTTTATATAAGGAAATGTACTGCACTTTGCTGTCCTGTCTCCGCTTTACTTCAATATATTTGGACAAAAAATAGTCATGTGTAGAAACAAAAATCTGTACACCTTCTGTCTCCAGCATGATCAACAATTCTGCCAACACCGGAATATATTTCGGATTGATATTTGCTTCTGGCTCGTCCCAAAACAAAACGGATCCCTTCTCCAGTGTCCCGTTTTTTATCAACTGCCATAAAAGAGCAATTTTACGTAATCCTTCTGCTACCAAATTAAATTCTAACTTTGCCTGTGTACCAGGTTTTAAATAAAAACGATCCTCATTCAATGTTACTTTCCCATTACTGATTTTCTGTAAAATATCCAGATATTTTTTCCTTACAGTTGAATTCACTCCTCTGGAAATGTCAATTTTGGCAGCCGCAATAATATCCAGATACGTATCATCAAATTCCACATTTCCCATTTTTACTGCAGCATCCAGATTCCAGGCATTTGACAAAATCTCTTTTGCCGGAATAAATACGCTTGTGAGATCAGACATCTGCTTTTCCCATTTCTCTTCTGAATTAATCTCTGCATCCCATTTTCGTGTTTTGGTTGAAAATGTCATTCCTATTTTGGCAGTATCAGATTCCACAGAAACCATGGCTTTATTGCTTCCACTCTTTCCTCTGTTTACCAGACGTCCAATTCCAGACTGATCAGGACGAAATAACATAGTTGTTTTCTGTGAAAAAGACACATCATGTTTGGAAGCCTGACATGCTGCATAGGCTAATTTCATAATATGAGTCTTTCCCACACCATTTTCACCAACTAATACATTTAATCCTTCACAAAAAGGAATCTTTATATCTTCAAATACCGTAAAATTCTCTGCTGCAATCTTTGTTAATGGCATTTCCATCACCTCAATATTTCCATTTTTATAAATCAGTTCATTATATCTGTCGCACGACAATATAAAGTAACTTCTATAATAATTTTATATTATAACACATATAAATATGTCAAACAGCTATTTTATTCAATATAATATTGTAAAATCTGAAAGCTTGTAAAAGGCTATAATTATCACTTCCAGTTCTTCCATATCTCCGGCTGATATCCTACTGTCGCCTGTTTTCCGTTTCTTACCACAGGGACTTTGATGATACTCTGGTTTTCGAGGATTTTCTCTGCTTTGTCTTCCTCTGCGATATAAGTGATCAATGCCAGCAGGTCTTTATCCTTGCAGTCAGTATCTATCAGCTTGTTATAACCACCAACTGCCTGGCAGACAGACTGGAATTCACCTTTACTTAAGCCTTTTTCTTTCATATCTATAAACTGATATTTAATTCCCCGTTCTTTGAAGTAGCGTTCTGCTTTTTTGCTGTCGAAGTTTTTCTTTGTACCAAAAATCTGTATATTCATAATCTAATACTTTCTCCCATTTTCCAGAGGATTGTTGTTCCTGTTCACTTTAAATTTCCATCTATTTCACATTTTTTTCAAATTCTCACCACATATTTCTCACATTTTCCGGTTATATTAATACCTGTACAGAGCAAAGAGTAATTGCAAATAAAACTTTTTCTTTTTCATACTTTTGCCGGGAATCCATAAGGTTCCCGGCCTCCTTCTTTTATTCCGATATTTTTCAGTACTATTCCATTAAATTTTCTTTTTAATATGGTTATAGATATTCAGTCCTTTTGTCTGTCCGTATTTGGAAATGATAGATCTGTAAATCTGCTGCTTTCTGTTTTTGTCTTCTGCATTTTTCTCCACAGTTGTGGAAACATAGTTTACCACTTCCTTTGGCATACCTGCCTTGTCAAGAACCAATACTAATTCCTGCTGTAATCTCTTTGTTCCGGCTTTCATGTCAATTATCTTTTGTTTTGGCTTTTTTGTATTCTGATTCTCTGATTGTTTGGCAGACTGCTTTTCAGATTGTTCATTCAACTGTTTTTCTGTTTTCTGATCAGTTTGTTCTGCCACCTGTTTGTCTTTTTCTTTACTGGTCTGTTTTTTTACCTGTTTCTTTGTCTGTATCTGTTTTCCGGAAATCTTCTCGTTTCTGGAAATTTTCACATTTTTTTCTGTTTTCCAGAACTCTATAATATGGTCAAATCCTGTATCCTTACTGATTACAACAATTTTATATTCTTCATCCTGACCTGTGCACTCTTTTCCTATCAGATATCCCAGATAAGATCCCAGATGCATATCTGCAGACTGATTTCCGGTCGGTACTTTATGTGTGACCAGTTTTGACTCTCCATGATCATTGATAATATCAAGGTCTATTTTTCTGCTGTTATCTGTATAAAAAAGATGGATAATATCTGTTTCCCGTAATTTACCACATCCTTTGAAGCCTTCACTTCCTACATTTTCATAATCAATCAAATAATAAGTTTTAATAATCTTCATCCTCTCTTTTTTTCTCTGCTGTATAATATTCTGTCATTTTTCAGACAGATAATTCTTTCCTATTTTAACATGCATCTTTTATCAGCACAACCACATAGTGGCAGCTCTCCTGATTAGTATTTCCTGGTTGTCTTTCCTGCCTGTTCCAGTCAGACAGAATATTATCATATCTACGAATAGTATTCCCATATTGCCACTATAATAAATTTACATACCTTTTGTGAAAAATGACGGTTTTTTCATCAAATTTAAGTTGATAAATCTTTAACAAATTTCAAAAAAACGCAAAAATCCTGTTGATTTTAAGCGTTAAATATGTATAATAGTAAAAGAGAAGCGATACCCATTCGCTTTTATGGTAAGGTATCTTAAGCCTGTTTAAACAGGCGCTTTCATTAACGAAGAAAAGAGGTTAAACGTAAGATGGCAAAAATCGATTTAAGCAAGTATGGCATTACCGGAACTACAGAAATTGTCTACAACCCTTCTTATGAAGTATTATTTGAAGAAGAAACCAAACCGGAACTGGAAGGCTTTGAAAAAGGTCAGGTCAGCGAACTTGGTGCAGTTAACGTTATGACAGGTATCTACACAGGACGTTCTCCTAAAGATAAATACATCGTTATGGATGAGAACTCCAAAGATACAGTATGGTGGACAACAGACGAATACAAAAACGATAACCATCCTGCAACTCAGGAAGCATGGAATGCAGTAAAAGAAATCGCTAAAAAAGAGCTCTCCAACAAGAGACTTTTCGTAGTAGATGCATTCTGCGGTGCTAACAAAGATACTCGTATGGCTATCCGTTTCATCGTTGAAGTTGCTTGGCAGGCACATTTCGTAACAAATATGTTCATCCAGCCAACAGCTGAAGAACTTGAAAACTTCGAGCCAGATTTCGTTGTATACAACGCTTCCAAAGCTAAAGTTGAAAACTATAAAGAATTAGGCCTGAACTCTGAAACAGCTGTAATGTTCAACATCACAACTAAAGAGCAGGTTATCGTAAACACATGGTACGGCGGAGAAATGAAGAAAGGTATGTTCTCTATGATGAACTACTTCCTTCCACTGAAAGGCATGGCTTCCATGCACTGCTCTGCAAACACAGATATGAACGGCGAAAACACAGCTATCTTCTTCGGTCTTTCCGGAACAGGTAAAACTACTCTTTCCACAGACCCGAAACGTCTCCTGATCGGTGATGACGAGCATGGCTGGGATGACAACGGCGTATTCAACTTCGAAGGCGGATGCTACGCTAAAGTTATCAACCTTGACAAAGAATCTGAGCCAGACATCTACAATGCGATCAAACGTAACGCTCTTCTTGAGAACGTAACACTTGATGCTGAAGGCAAGATTGATTTCGCAGATAAGAGTGTAACAGAGAATACTCGTGTATCTTATCCGATCAACCACATTGAAAACATCGTTCGCCCGATTTCTTCTGCACCGGCAGCTAAGAACGTAATCTTCCTGTCCGCAGATGCTTTCGGAGTACTTCCTCCAGTATCTATCTTGACAGAAGCTCAGACTCAGTACTATTTCCTGTCTGGATTCACAGCTAAACTTGCTGGTACAGAGCGTGGAATCACAGAGCCTACACCTACATTCTCTGCTTGCTTCGGACAGGCATTCCTTGAACTGCATCCGACAAAATACGCAGCAGAACTTGTTAAGAAAATGGAAAAGAGCGGAGCAAAAGCTTACCTGGTTAACACAGGATGGAACGGAACAGGAAAACGTATCTCCATCAAAGATACTCGTGGTATCATCGATGCAATCCTTAACGGAGATATCCTTAACGCTCCTACTAAGAAGATCCCATTCTTCGATTTCGAAGTTCCAACAGAGCTTAACGGCGTAGACACAGGTATCCTTGATCCTCGTGACACATATGCTGACGCTTCTGAATGGGAAGTAAAAGCTAAAGATCTTGCTGGAAGATTCATCAAGAACTTTGCTAAATACGAAGGAAACGCTGCTGGTAAAGCACTTGTTGCAGCTGGTCCTCAGTTATAATTATAATTGCTGAATTAAAGTTAATTATAATTAAATTATAATTTTATTGTCCAAATGAGTACGAAAGGGATGCGAGTAATTCGCATCCCTTTTTCATGTTGTTTCGGTGGTCAAGCGGATATTCGCAATCCGCTTCGCTACAGGGCTCTGAGTTTTTCTGCCACTTTCTCATATGCGGGTACCGGAACGTGATATTCTTCTCCCATTCTTACTACTTCGTAAACTAATCCGTCAATTTCGGACTGTTTTCCTGCCATGATATCCCGCTGCATGGAAGTGGTTGCTTCCGGTGCGAGGTTGGAAAGGATTTTTAAATTTACTTCTGCCATATCTTTCTGGAAAGGAACTCCCATGGCTTCTGCAAGTGCTGCGATTTCTTTTATCATGGTCTTAAAAAGTTCTCTGGCTTCGCCTTCTTTCTGGAAATCTGCGGCAGTTGCGTGGTAATAGAGTCCTGCTGCCCCGATCGGGGATACATAGGAAAATTTCTCCAGTGCTTCACGGCGGATGTTTTCCGAAAGAGTCCCGTCGATATGACTGTCACAGAGGTCTTTCTGAATCTCTTTCAGTTCCGGTCGGAATTCTGCTTTGTCTCTTACGCCGAATACAATGTGCAGGATCTGTCCATGCTGGAGAAGTTTTCCCGGTTCTTTAATGTTGGCAGAAACATAGATGCAGCCGTCCGTTACCAGAAGATCCGGCAGTTCTTTCTGCATTTTTCCACCTGTTCCATATATATTCAACACTGGAATTACGATAGTATTTTTCCTGGCAATGCGTTTGATAAACGGAATCGTTTCCTGTAAGGAATAGCCTTTTACGCAGACAAAAATTACGTCCGGATGCTCTGCATAATGCTCCATATCTGTAGCAGGAATGCTTATGTTTTCCTCTGTTTTATCCCACATTTTCTCCAATGTAAGACCCTGTTTCTGGATCTTTTTCAGGTGTTCGCCTCTCGCGATCAGGGTTACGTCCTTGCCTGCTTTTTTCATATAATATCCGGTAACACCACCGGTTCCTCCGGCTCCAATGATTAAGTATTTCATATTTATTTTCTGCCCCGCTTTCATTGTTTTGATTCTTATATCATAGCACAATTGCAATTTTTCTTCAGTATATTTTATGCATTACGCTGACATAATTTTGCATTGACAGTTTATTTTTTGCCCTGTAATATCAATGGTATCAATATCAGAATATATTACACAGGAAAAGTATTAAGATGGAACGATATCTGGAATTTAGAATAGATGAACAAACTACAGAACTTAAAATGGAAGCATTTCTGAAAAAGAATGCAGGACTTACAAAACGGCAGATCAGCCAGGCGAAGTTTCGACCGGACGGGATTACCAGAAACGGAGTTCGCTGTCGTGTAACTGAGACAATATATCCAGGCGATGTGATCCGCGTTTGTCTGGAGGAAGCCGGGACTGCTTCTGCGCATCTTGAAAATTATAATGACGGAATCAAAAGTAAAGATTTGTCGGATTTCCATTCCAACAAAGCTTCAGCTCCAGTTTCCGAAACTTCTTTCTCTCTGAATATTTTATATGAAGATACGGATATTCTGGCAGTTGATAAACCGGCAGGAATGGTTACGCATCCGACGGGAATGCATTATACAGACAGCCTCTCCAATCTTGTTGCCGGTTACTTTCGAGAGAAAAATGAACAGGTCTGTGTCCGCCCGGTGGGGCGGCTGGATCAGGAGACTTCCGGGATTGTGGTTTTTGCCCAAAATCAGGTAGCAGCTTCAAGGCTTCAATCTGTAAAATCTCCATGCAAAATTCACAAGCAATATCTTGCCGCTGTATCCGGTACTTTGCCTGTAGATATGCCTGGTGTCTGGCATACCTTAGATTTACCGCTGATGCAGGACCCGGAGAATCATCTGAAAATGAAAACTGCTGCTGATCTTTCCTTACATTCATCTGCATTATCGGGAAAAATCAAAACAGCAGTTACTCATTATCATACTCTTTTTTCCAGTCAGGACTGGTCGCTTATCACACTTAAGCTGGATACCGGACGTACCCACCAGATCCGTGTCCATATGGCATCCACAGGACATCCTTTGCTTGGAGATACTCTTTATCATTCAAACGATAAAATATCTTCCTGTGCTTCCTTTTCCAGGGCAGCCCTTCATGCATGGAAAGTTTCTTTTCAGCATCCTTTCAGAGATGAAATGCTCCTTCTGGAAGCACCATTACCTTTCGATTTTCGTGAACTGGTTTCACTTTCAGGGTCTGATCTGTTGTCTATTTAAGCTTCAAATTCTTTGATCAGATTTACCATTTCAATGGCACTGAGTGCACAGTCATAGCCTTTATTTCCTGCTTTTGTACCTGCGCGTTCAATTGCCTGCTCGATGTTTTCTGTGGTAAGTACTCCGAATAATACCGGAACTCCTGTTTCCAGTGATACTGATGCAATCCCTTTGGAAACCTCATTGCATACATAATCATAATGACTGGTATTTCCACGAATCACAGCACCTACGCAGATAACCGCATCATACTTTCCACTTTTTGCCATTTTAGACGCGATCAGTGGGATTTCAAAAGCACCTGGTACCCACGCTACCTGGATGTCCTCTTCTTTTACATTGTGACGTGTCAGCCCATCCATGGCACCACTTACCAGCTTGGAAGTTATAAATTCATTGAAGCGGGCTGCTACAATTCCTACTTTCATTCCATCTGATACTAATTTTCCTTCTAATGTTTTCATTTTTTCTGGTCCTTTCATCTGTAAATTTATATTTTTTAACCTGTACAGGTTTTTATATACGGTAAATTTTATTTTCGGGAACGTTATCGTTATATATGAAAATCCCCGCTGTATTTAATACTTCAGAATATGTCCCATTCGTAATTGTTTTGTCTTAAGATAACGCAGATCATACGCTGTGGCATTCATCTGTATCGGAACTCTCTGTTTGATCCTGATGCCAAATTCTTCCAACTGATAAACTTTATCCGGGTTATTTGTCAGCAGCCTCAGCTCTTTTACCCCAAGATTTCTCAGAATCTGCGCACCAATGTAGTATTCTCTTTCGTCTCCGGCAAATCCAAGTGCCAGATTCGCTTCGAGTGTATCCATTCCCTGTTCCTGAAGTTCATAGGCACGAAGTTTATTGATCAGTCCGATTCCTCTTCCTTCCTGTCTCATATAAAGGAGTATCCCTCTGCCTTCTTCCTCAATCTGGGCCATCGCCGCTGCAAACTGCTGTCCGCAGTCACAACGCTGTGATCCAAAAACGTCTCCTGTCAGGCACTCTGAATGCACACGGCACAGAACGTTTTCTCCATCTCCGATTTCACCTTTTACCAGTGCTACATGATGTTCCCCATTCAGGCGGTTTACAAATCCATACGCCATAAACTCTCCGTATCTGGTCGGCATTTTTGTGGTCGTCACGCGATCCACCAGAATATCATGGCATTTACGGTAATTCTGAATATCTTTAATTGTTATGAATTTAAGATTCCACTTTCCGGCAAGTTCCCGTAACTCAGAAGTCCGCATCATAGTGCCGTCTTCTCTCATAATTTCACAGCACAGCCCGCACTGTTTTAACCCTGCAAGTCTGCACAGGTCTACAGTTGCCTCTGTATGTCCGTTTCTTTCCAGAACACCGTTCTTCTTCGCCAGAAGTGGAAACATATGTCCGGGGCGTCTGAAATCTTCGGGTTTTGCATTCTCATCCACACATTTCATGGCAGTAACAGAACGTTCTGCCGCAGAGATTCCTGTAGTGGTGCTGATATGGTCTACGGAAACAGTAAAAGCAGTTTCGTGATTATCTGAATTTTCTGCTACCATCTGCGGGAACTGCAGTTTTCTTACATATTCCTCAGACATTGGCATACAGATAAGTCCTTTTCCGTGAGTTGCCATAAAGTTAATATTTTCTGTTGTGGCAAACTCTGCTGCACAGATAAAATCTCCTTCATTCTCTCTGTCCGGATCATCCGTTACCAGAATAATTTTTCCATTCCGAAGTTCTTCCAGAGCTTCTTCTACTGAATCAAATCCGTTCATTTTTTCTCTCCTTATACAATATATTTTTCTGTTGTTAAGAGGGCAAAATCATTCGTATTGGCTGCTTATCTGGTTCGTGTTAGGCAGATAAAACATCCACTGTACAGTTCTGCATCAATCGAATAACCGCTTTGTGGTTAATTCTGTCAAAAGCCATACTTATTCAGAAAATCCCGTGTAATATTACTTTTTATCGGCTGTTCTTTCACAGGCGTTATTAATTTTTCCACGTATTTTCCAATTATGTCTGTCTCCAGATTGACGATATCTCCTTCTTTGCGTTCTCCGAGGACTGTAATCTTTACTGTATGAGGAATTGCAGAAATGGAAAAGTCTGTTTCTGAGACTTTTGCCACTGTAAGACTGATTCCATCAACTGTTACAGAACCTTTTGTCACAATATATTTCATAATTTGTGGTGAAGCCTGAATGGTGTACCAGACAGCATTATCATCTCTGCGAATTTCCGTGATTTTTCCTGTTCCATCCACATGCCCGGCAACAATGTGTCCTCCAAATCTTCCATTTGCAGGCATTGCCCTTTCCAGATTTACATGCTGTCCCAAAGAAAGCTGAATCAGCGCAGAACGATTCAATGTCTCATGCATCACATCTGCTGTAAAACCATCTTCCAGACATGCAGTTACAGTGAGACAGATTCCATTTACAGCTACACTGTCCCCTGTTTTCAGATCATCCAGAATTTTCTCTGCCCGTATCGTAAATACTGCTGAATTTGCTCCTTTTTTTATTTTTTTCACAGTTCCCAGTTCTTCAACAATTCCCGTGAACATTACTCTTCACCTCACTCTCTATAAGAAAATCATCTCCTATTCTGATTATTTCGCTGTTTTTTAATAATATTGCGCTGGCAGGATCAGGAAATCCTTTTCCTTCTATCGGTGTCTTTGCACTTTCTCCCCCAAAAAGTTTGGGTGCTATATAGGTCTGGACTTTCTGAACAATACCGCTTTCGAGTGCTGACCAGTTTAAAGTGCCTCCTCCTTCCAGTAAGATACTGTCTATCTTTGCAGCTCCCAGAAGTTCCATTAGTCTGTTTAAATCTATGTGTCCATTTTTCTCCGGAACATACAGAACCTGGCATCCCAGTTCTTCATAATTCTTTATCTTCTGCTGATCTTTACTGCTACTTGCAATGATTGTAGGAATTGTCGCTGCTGTTCTTATAATCTTAGATGTCAGTGGTGTTCTCAGATGGGAATCACAGATAATACGCACAGGATTTCTGCTGTTTTCCAGTCTGCAGGTGAGCATCGGATTATCTGCCAGCACAGTTCCCACCCCAACCATAATTCCTGTATATTTCAGTCGCTGTTTCTGTACATGAATTCTGGCAGCTTCTCCTGTCACCCATTTGGATTCTCCTGTATAAGCGGCAATTTTTCCATCCATAGTCATTGCATATTTCATGACCACATACGGTTTTTTATTTTGGATGTAATAAAAGAATGCTTCATTCAATTTATCACACTCTTCTTTTAAAATATTTTCTGTTACTTCAATTCCATGATCCTTCAAAATCCGGATTCCTTTTCCTGCAACCAGTGGATTAGGATCTGATGATCCGATGATCACGCGTCTGATTCCGGCCTCCAGGATTGCATTCACGCACGGAGGCTGTTTTCCATAATGGCAGCAGGGTTCTAAAGTAACATATATAGATGCTCCTTCGGGTTCTTCCGTACATGCTGCCAGAGCTTCTCTCTCCGCATGAAGTTCACCGTATTTTCTGTGATATCCCTGACCAATGATCCTTCCGTTTTTAACGATCACAGCACCTACCATCGGATTAGGTGCTGTAAAACCCATTCCTTTTTGCGCCAGTTCCAAAGCCATTTTCATGTACTGCCTGTCCTGTTCCATATCCGTTATATTTTTCAATCCATCATCTCCTGCTCTTTTATAACAATTCCATAAAAATTCCATAAAATAAAGCCCCGGTGTTTTTTCAACATCCAGGGCTCGGTAATTAATATTTGATATGAATTATCTTCCGATGAATCTGACTCTTTATTTCATCACTGAAATCACTTTAATTGATATAAAAAAGCTCTGGAATAAATTAATTATTCCAGAGCAGTCAGCTTTCACAGATCAGTTAATTCTTCTGTATCTCTACTGTTATCTTCTTTCATCCAGACTGTACTGTCGGCTTCGGAATCGCACCGAATCATGCCTTATGGCTCGTGGGCTTTACCACCGGTAGGGAATTGCACCCTGCCCTGAAGATCTTATTTTATTTTTATCAGCAATTTTTGCGATTTATCTTGCTGATGTCTGACAGTATACTCTCAACTTTTATCTCTGTCAAGATTTTTTTCAGGAAAGTAATCTTCTTACCATATCTGCATTAAATGTCACACCTGTCAGGTGATCTACTTCAATCTGGTACAGGGCATTGGCTGCGATATGCTCTGCTGCCTGTTCCAGATCACGAATACCGCTTGTATTTTTATGCAATTCAACGATGGCATTCAGACCCTCTTCTGTTACTACGCATTCTTCTGCCTTGAGGCTCATGCGTTTCAGAACTTTCGGAAGAACATATTTGGAGAAGATGATCTTCTTCTCTTCTGATGTATAATCCGGGATATCGATCACTGCAAAACGGGACATAAGAGGTGCGCTGATCTGGGATTTATCGTTTGCCGTAGCAATGGGATAAACGCCCACTGTGGGCACCATACATTCCATATAGTTATCTGTAAATCCAAGGTTGTCAAGCAGAGTAAGAAGTACGTCTGCAGGGTTTCCGTTGCCCTTACCTGACGCTGCTTTATCAAGCTCGTTGATAATAAATACAAGGTTGGATTCTCCTGCTGCTGAGAAAGCTTCCATGATGATTCCGGGCTTTGCGTTTGCATAGATTCTGGAACTTCCTGTAAGCTGTTCCGGATCATTGATGGAACTCATGTCCAGAGTTGTCCAAGGCAGTTTCAGGATACGGGCAACTGCGTATGCAATCTGGGATTTACCTGTACCTGCAGGGCCCACAAGGAGAAGTCCGTATGCAGGAAGTGTATGGGTACGGTTGATCTGGATGATTGTTTCAATGATACGCTGCTTTACAGATTCCATTCCGTAGAGTTCCTCATCAAGGATCCTGCGGGCTTCCTGAGGATCGATTGCTTCAAAGTAATTGCTCTTCCACTGTACATTCATCATGATGGAAAGTGCTCTCTGAGCATGACGTCTCTCCTCCGGAGATACTTCGTGTGAACGGGCAACTGCAAGGTTTCTTCTCGCCCAGAGACGGATATTATCCGGCAGGGTTCTGCCTGCGCAGGTCATAAAATCAGTGATGCTCTGAATGCTTGTCAGCTTCATCTCGTCCCCTGTTTCTTCCTCATCTTCATCCTCAACAATCTCTGCAGGTGCACTGCTTGCAAGAAGTCTCTCGATCATAAACTGAAGAAATCCGTCCTCTGCGGAAAGTTTCGTGCCGCCGCCAAAAGCAGTCTCACGAATCTTATAAACTGCATAACCATTCTCTTTATTCTCTCCTGAAAGGCGCACATTGATATGATTCTCCCCAAGCCATTTCAGAAGACTTACAAATCTTGAATCAATACTGATGATATCTGCACTGAAAACGCCGTCATCCTCTTTAAACTCAAAGGATGTACGTTTGATCGGATTAGTAAAAATACCGCAGGAATGATGTTTCCACTGACGGCTGCTGTTATCCAGGATCATGATCGGTTTCTCAGGGGAAGTCTCCTTTTCATTAGACTGGAAAGTAGTGTAGGTACATTCAGACTGTACACCTGGTTTCTTGTCTGAAGCACCGCTGAAATCAAATACTGGCATGGTAAATACTCCTTTTATTTTATCCTTAATCAGTGTGTAATTTTTAATGTACAACTCTTTATTATTCTAGCAGAATCTTTTCTTTTTATCAATTCTGTAAATGTATTTATTGCATAATTATTCAAAAAATTATATCGTTACTGTTCACTCCATTCTCAGTAACGTAGCCAAAATTCATTCCAGATTGCCTGCGGCAATGGAATTTTGGCTTGTATGTCTCGGGATTTTGGCATATTCATGCCAAAACACCTCGCGGGATAGTGGTGTGTGAACAGTAACAACAGTAACATTATATCCTCATTTATTCCGCCAAAATCATTGACGGTAACATCCGCAGGCTTTATAATAGGGATAACTGAGAATTTCCAGAAACTCTCTGGAAAATCGAAATTTACTTTTAGGAGAGCAAAATGAGCAAAATTATTTTAACCGGTGACCGCCCAACAGGCCGCCTTCATGTTGGACATTATGTTGGTTCATTATCCGAGCGTGTTCGTTTACAGAACTCCGGCTTATATGATGAAATTTATATTATGATCGCAGATGCACAGGCATTAACAGATAACGCTGAACACCCTGAGAAAGTTCGCCAGAACATCCTTCAGGTTGCCCTGGATTATCTTGCATGCGGCATTGATCCTGAGAAATCCACTATCTTTATCCAGTCCATGGTTCCGGAGCTTACAGAGCTTACTTTCTATTATATGAACCTTGTTACTGTAGCACGTGTACAGCGTAACCCTACAGTTAAATCCGAGATCCAGATGCGTAATTTCGAAGCAAGTATCCCTGTTGGATTCTTCTGTTATCCGATCAGCCAGGCTGCAGATATCACTGCATTCCGCGCTACTACTGTTCCGGTTGGAGAGGATCAGCTTCCAATGCTTGAACAGTGCAAAGAGATCGTACACAAATTCAATACAGTATACGGTGAGACTCTGACAGAGCCTGAGATCATTCTGCCATCCAATAAGGCATGCCTTCGTCTGCCAGGTATTGATGGAAAAGCAAAAATGAGCAAGTCTCTCGGAAACTGCATCTATCTTGCAGATGAGGAAGCGGACGTTAAAAAGAAAGTTATGTCCATGTTCACAGACCCGAATCATCTCCGTGTGGAAGATCCGGGACGCGTAGAAGGAAACCCTGTATTTATTTATCTGGATGCATTCTGCAAGCCGGAATATTTCGCAGAGTTCCTGCCTGAATATCAGAATCTGGATGAGCTGAAGGCACATTATACACGCGGCGGTCTGGGTGATGTTAAGGTTAAGAAATTCCTGAACAAAGTACTCCAGGCAGAGCTTTCTCCAATCCGTGAAAGACGTAAATACTGGGAGCAGCATCTGGATGATGTATATGAAATCCTCAAAGAAGGCAGCAAAGTCGCTGAAGCAAAAGCAGCTCAGACACTTCATGATGTGCGTTCTGCAATGCAGATTAACTACTTTGATGATAACAGCCTGATTAAATAATTTTCATAAACCACAAAGAATATAAAAACAGGTTCAGACAAAGAGTATGATCTCTCATCTGAACCTGTTTTTATTTTACTTTATTATCTATTAGCTAACTACAAGTTCCCATCCACTGCTTATTTCTTCACAGATTTTCTTCTTTTCTTTTTCTCTTCATAAAGAGCCTCATCTGCATCTTTTAACACATCTGAAATTATCAGATCACTGCCACAGCAGACAACATGATATCCTACCGACAATTCCACATAATATGGTTTGTCAGAATCACTGTTAAACTCATTGCTCTCTCTTCTCACCCGTTCCCGGATTCTCTGTCCGTCGTCTACATTTCCCGGAAGCATTGCGCAGAACTCATCACCACCAATCCTTCCTATAACTCCACTGTCTCCCACTGCAGACTTTAAGACTTCTGCACACTGCCGGATTGCGAAATCTCCCTCTATATGTCCAAAAGAATCATTGATTTCCTTCAGATGATCCAGATCAGCAAACAGAATCACCATCTCTTTTCCCGCATTCTCTCTGTTTATCTGTACCGCTTTCTCCATAAAACCTCTGCGATTCAGAGATCCTGTCAGTGCATCAGATTCAGAAAGAAAGTTCAGGACTTCGTTCTTTTCCCTGATCTCTCTGACCAGTGCTTCTAACTTCTGCTGCATTCTGCGCTGTTCTTTTGACATCTGATACATACGAAGCATATTTCCGATCTGCCTGCTGATCAGATAAAAAAGAGCCAGATTTGCAGGGTTAATCTCTGCAACCAGAATTCCATACTGCATCTCACCTGAAAACAGACAGAGAATAGTTGCCACATAATTCTGGTCTTCTTCCTTCCTGCACACAATTCTGCCATTGCCTGCATATATTGTAGAAACTTCAGGACGTTCATCCTCTTTATAGGAAATAATCTCCTCACCCATCTGGTATGCAGCCAGATACATTTTATCCAGACATTTCCAATCTTCGTCTCTGTAATGAGCAATCGGTTCCTTAAATATATAAAGATAAGAAGCCTTCGCATTCAGAGCATTAAGTTTCACAAGTGCACGTCTGTACATTTCCTGCTCATCATTCATATGACACAGCATATCTTTGGAAATCAGTGGTACAAACCAGCTCTCCTGCTGAAATGTGCTAAAATGTTCTTTTTCTCCTTTTATGATATACGCTGTGATTTTGTCATTCATCAGCCGTTTTCTCAGAAGTAGGTTCTGTACGATTTCCCTGTCTGCTTTTTCCTTCTGCAGTTCTTTCTGGATACATTCATCCACAAACTGGTCAAATACTTTCATCAGGGAATGACCGCTGAGCATCCCGCCAAGATCACTTACGAACAGTTTTTGGAGATTTTTTTTTATATTTTCTTCACTTTCAGGAATACGAAAATCCACTCTGAGGATAGCCCGCAGATATTCTCTGGTCTTCTCTTTTAGTCCCTTATCTGAATTATCCGGAAGAATTCCTTTTACCATACTGTCCAGATAATGTTCTGTGATATCCGTCCATCCCTCTTCCAGTCCGAGAATAGAGGTTTTCTCATAAACCTTTCTCTCCACACGGCATCCACAGGACTCTCGAATCTTTACTCCTGCCGGCACTACAATAGAATGACATTGCTTTCCTTTACAGAGTTCTACCGCACTGATCACTGCCATATATCCCATATCAAATGCATTCTGCAATACAGTTGTCAACGGAGGATTCATGGTCTCAGCCAGTTCCCAGTCATCAAAGCCGGTAATTGCAATATCCCTGCCGACGATCTTCCCTCTTCTGGCACATTCCTTGTATGCAGTCTCTGCCATGACATCATTCGCACAGATCATAGCTTCCATATCCGGGTATGCATCCAGCAGCTCATTCACCTGGTTCTGCACACAGGACGAATAATCTCCGTAAGCAATCCTGTCAGCCCCAAACTCAATTCCATATTTCTTCATTACATCATATACTGCCTGTCTTCGTTCTCTGGCATCTGTATTACCGTGAGGACCTGCCAGATAGGTAAAATTTCTGTATCCGTGATCTTTTACCAGATGTTCTGCGATTGCATACATTCCATTGTAATTATCCGCAATAATTGAAGTTGATGTTCCTGTTTTGTCTCTTTCTTCCAGAAGAACGCGAGGCTTATCTCTATATTTTTCCAGAAATACAGCACTCTCTTTCTCGTCAAGAAATATACAGAGCGATCCATAAGCAATGATCAGCGCATCCAAATCTGCAAACGCCTCATAATCGTATGCCGCATTAAACTGGTAATCATAATCGTCCTCTGCATCTTCTCCAAAATAGGATTTATAATAATAACTGCTGTGAATTCCAAGGAAAAACAGTACATTGACATCCATAGATTCTGCTGCATGGAAAATTCCCTGCATCAGATCCATCGTATGGGGAGAGTTTGCATTTCCTATCATTACACCAATCGTATATTTTTTATTCACGATTTCTGCTTCCTTTCGAAAAGCCTTTATTTTCGTTTTATTTTACAATAAATTCGGTTAGTCTTCAATATATTTTGGCTATTTCAACTTAAATTTCATATTGTATGGCAACAACGCCAAAACATCTTTAGGCCCTAAAACGTTATTCTGTCTGTTTGCCAGGCTCCGGCATCCATTTTCCTTTCCATGCATAGATCAGCATCAGCACCATTCCTACTGCCCAGGATACCGGATACAGTATATAAATAATATCAATGCTGCTAAAATGTGGAACTACGAACTGTATCCATGAAATACGGAACAGACACAGTGCCAGAAGCATTACTACCATTGGCGGTACGGTCTTGCCTGTTCCTCGGATAGTCCCGGCAAGAGAATGCATAATTCCAAGCAGAAAATAAAATGGGCAGAAATATTTCATTGCCTGAGCACCATAATAGATTACCTCTTTGTCACCGCTGAAAATTCCAATGATCGGTCTCGAGAAAGTCAGTAGAAGGATTCCTGTTACTATAGTATAAAGAACACTCATTGCAAGTGTCACACGCAGGCCTTTCTTAATCCTGTCTGTCTTTCCTGCTCCGTAGTTTTGTCCTGTAAAGGTTGTCGCTGCCATACTGAAACTCATTACCGGCAAAATATTAAATCCATCTACTTTCAGATATGCACCGAAACCTGCCATTGCACTGGCACCAAAACCATTGACACCGGATTGTACCAGAACATTTGAAAAAGAGATCACTGTATTCTGGATTGCGGTCGGCAGACCTACCTGAATGATCCGCCCTGCCATTGTCTTGTCAATGGACAGCTTCTTCGGATTTACACGGTAAATATCCGGAACTCTTACAAGGAACCATAATGCAAAGATACCGGAGAGTACCTGGCTGATATCTGTTGCGATCGCAGCACCCTCGACTCCCATATGCATTCCACCGATCAGCCACAGATCCAGAAAAATATTGGAAAAAGAAGCTACAGCCAGATACATCAGGGAACGTCTGGAATTGCCTACTGCATTCAGAATTCCTGCTGCCATATTGTAGATAACATTAAACACAAGTCCATAGGAATAAATTCTCAAATATAATACGGACTGATCCATAACCTCTTCCGGGGTTTTCATCCATCTGAGGATTGCAGGTGAAAATATGATTCCTGCAATAGTAAGAACAATTCCAAGGATAAAGGCAAGCATCAATGCGGTATGTACGGCGCGCTGAACGCCTCTTTCATCTCCAGCTCCGTAGAACTGTGATACGATAACACCTGCTCCCGCAGATGCCCCCATACTGAATGCAATCAGCAGGCAGATCAGCGATGTACTGGAACCGACTGCCGCCAGCGCATTGCTTCCTACGAAATTTCCTACAATAATTGAGTCCACTGTATTGTACATCTGCTGAAGCAGATTTCCCAGTATCAGTGGTATTGAAAACAGAAGGATCTGCTTCCAGATGGTTCCTTCTGTCATGGTTTTAACCGGTCTGGAACCTGTTTTCACTTTTCCTTCCATTCTCCGACCTTTTTCATTTGCTGACACTGTTATTTCCCCCCTCATCCATTTTTCGTATACATATTTATTATAAAATAAATATCCCAAAAATCAAGACAACTCTATCTGCAACAAGTTTTCAATCATAAGTATAAACAGATTGTTTTTGTATATCAAATACTTATAAGTAATGAATAACTATAGTTTTCAGGAATAATGATATAATTTGTCTGCCATATTTATATCTAAGAAGAAATAAATATAGTAATTTCCAGCAAAAAACAGAATCATCCTGAAGCATTACATCTGCTCAGCTCATATGATGATTCTGTTCTTATTTATGTTTTATATTCTCTTATGCATCTATTTGGACGGACTTGTAAATAAATGTCCGTCTGTACGATTTCAAATCTGATACCATTTAATCTCATTTGCCTCCAGATGTAACTGGAAACTGCTTCCATCGCCTCTGTAAACGACTGTATCCTGTGGTTCGTAGGTGTTGTTGACTACACAGTATTTGCCATTTTTTACATAGGCATGTACTTCTACATTGTAGTTGGTGGAATACCAACAATGGAGTTCTTCTTCTGCGGATGCTGACCAAAGAACTGCTCGATAAAGTACACGGCTGTTCTTAAAACTGTATGGAAGACCACTGATATAGACACCTCTTCCTTTGCCAAAGGTCTTTACTGCCATCTGTACTTCCTGGTCTTTCTGAATCAGGATTTCTGTTTCAGGTAAGGCGTAAATATTCTTCTTACCTTCACCGAAATCAACCTCACCTTCTGCATCTTTAAGGATAAAATGATTTCTATGTTCTTCCCAGTTATATTTGTCTGTATTCAGATTAAATCCGTGTTCTTCTTCTACCCCAAGTACATCATCTAACTGAATAAACCTGCCCTGCCATTGATGTGATGCAGGTTCTCCGACGCCGATAAAGCCGCCGCCATTGTAGACAAATTCTCTGACTGCTGTGATGATCGTCTCGTCAATCCAGTTCTCGCCACCGGACTGTGCTGTGTCTGCATCTCCTACGTTGATCACTACGTCAAATTTCTTCAGCAGATCTTTGTCTGCTTTAATATCGTCAAAGCTGATGAAAGATACATCAAACGGTGCGCCACTCAGTGCTTCGATAATTCCGAAATATGAATAATTCTGCTTATAATAGATGGCATGGTGTACCATATGGTTACCCCAGGAACGCATTTTTCCCCAGCAGTTCAGAACTGCTACACGTTTCACGCAATACGGAGTAGTTCCCTGAATATTATCATATAAAGTACGGAATTCCTCACAGACCTCTTTGATATACTGTACAAAATCCGGGAATTCCAGTGCCAATTTCAAATATCCACCATATCCGATTCTCTGGATTGGACTTCGAAGGATTGCTCTTCTGGCCGTTACCCAGTTTACTTTTGCCTCTTTTACAGGATCACCGCCCTCATGGAAAGTATCCGGGAAAAAGTATGGCAGGAATCTTCCTTCTGTATATTTTACATTCTTAATATCACTGAATAAACGCAGGGTTGCACCATTTCCAACACTTCCAACTACTGCATCCAGCCCGATCGATGCGAACTCATCCATAAATGGTTCCATCCCGATCCAATGGTCACCCATGAACATCATAGCTTCTTTTCCATATTCATGTACAATATCTACCATCTCTTTGGCAAGCTTCGCTACTTCACATCTCTGGAATGCCTGAAAGTCCTTAAATTCTTTTGACGGGATTCTGTAAGTGTTATTCATGTAGCCCTGATCAATGATATATTCCGGTCTGAAAGGATAACCTGCTTCCTGTTCAAACTGTTCCAGAATATATGGGCTGACTGATGCTGAATAGCCAAACCAGTCTACGTATTTCTCTCTTGCCAGTTCATCAAATATAAGGGTAAACTGATGGAAAAAAGTAGTAAATCTTACAACATTTACATACTCATGTGTATCCAGAAATCGGCGCAGACGTTCCAGGGAATGTGCTCTTGTTTTTGGCTGCCGCACATCGAAAGTAATCTGCGGTTCCACATCTTTCCAGTCGTTCACTACTGCATTATACATATGTACTGGATCCCACATAATATATGCCAGGAAACTTACCGTATACTCATGAAACAGTTCCGCTGATCTAATCACTACATTACCATTTGCTTCCTCATATGTCCACTGATCTGTTGGTACTATTTCACCAGTAGTACGATCTATCACTTCCCACCATCTATAAATATCATCTCTTGTATTTACCGCAAGCATATCCGGGTAAAGGTGATCCATCAGATGAATTTCCAACACATCAGCCGTCGCTGTATGGAAGGATGTCATAATGTACATCTGCTGGATTTCTTCCGGATGTGCTTTTGCCCAGGCATTATCTTTGCGGGTAGTATAGTAGGTTGCATAGATCTTGGCACCTGTATCTTTCAGTTCCTGCGGAAACTCTGTGCCATCACAGTCACGAATGGCATCTGCTCCCCATTCTTCTATCATTTCCAATGTCTGTGGCACCACATCTAAGTCAGTTGGTATAGTTACACGGCCTTTTCCCATTTTCTTTTGCCTCCTTTATTTTGTTCTGCTTTCAGTCAGATAGGATCATTTATTTCATAATCTGTCTGATTTAAGAGGATTGCTATAATTCCACAATTGTATTATTTTTCAGTATTATTTCACCATCACTCATATTTTTTCGCAGAAGCGGAACTCCTTTTCTGATATAAAACTGATTTTCCGCCACATATGCATCCGGATTTCCGGAAGGGCTCAGAATTCCGCCCAAATCATCATAGCTTACATTCTTTCGAAAGATATTATGAATTGACTCTTCCAGACAAAACATGACACAGCCACCCTCGTTTTGTCTGCTGTAATTATATTCATATATGGTTCCATCCCCGGAATCTGCATCATATGCCATGCCGTCCTGATTCAGTCTTGTGTCCACAACTTCATTGAATCGAAACAGTGCATCTTTACATTTCCACGGCCAGATAGCTGCTGCTACTTTTCCCATTCTCTTTCCCGGATAACGGTAAAAACGATCATTCATTTCTGTTGCACAGGAATCTGAAGTGTTGTGTTCAACCAGTGGCCTGAGTGCATACATCGGTGTAATTGCATCCCCGCCTGCACCTTTTACATAGTTATTTCTTAGAACAATATTCTCATGTCCGTATTGCAAAAAACATTCTTCCTGAAGTTCTGCGCCTGTAAATCTGGCATGCTGATAAGTATAACCCACTGCAATTCCCCAGCGGCTGACGTCCCATACACAGCAGTTCTCCACCATTACTCCGTCATATCTGGCAATGCCTGTCTGTTTTTCATTCTGTGGTTTCAGGGCAGTCATATAAATTCCACCATTATTCATGTGTTTGTTATACACATTCCCATTTACGTCATGGATCATAAGATTTTGTAACGTAATCCCATGAAGTGTACCTGCATTCTGTGCAATAACAGCAACTCCAGTTCGATCCATTTTATCTGATGCACAATACTGTTCCACTGCACTATCTGCGGTTTCCTCCGAATCTTCCCCTGCAGACTTCTCCTGTTTTGTAATATTCTGACTCAGGTATTTTTCAACAACATCTCGGTTAACAATATCCTTATTACTGATTTCCAGATCATGGATCCAGATATATTCCGCATCATAAAGCAGAATTGCAGAGGATACATTTCCCTGATATACATGAACAGGAGAATCCAGTTGTATACCATAATTCTGATACCAGATTCCCGTTCCATTTGCACAAATATGTGGCAGTTCTCCTTCTCCATAAGATGCGATTTCTATCGGATCACCTATCTCTCCTTTTCCTCTGATATGCAGATACTGGTCTTCGAAAACGGACCCTCTTTCCAGAAGAACACGGTCTCCTGCACCAAGCTCACTCCCCCTGATCCGGTGTAGCGTTCTGAAAGGAGTCTCCTGTGTCAGACCATCGTTCTTGTCATTTCCATTAACTGAGCTGACATAATATGTTATGGATTTCCTTTTCATATTCTATCTCCCGCATTCTTTTTTTAATGATCCCAGATACTTCTTCATAAGTAAAACTGTCTCCGTTGTATCTTGTAAACAGATCTCTGTTCGCCTCATAAAACATTTGTTTTTCTTCTTCAAAAATCGTCTGATATGTATAATATTTTTTTACTTTTTCACATTCTGATACAAAATCCAGGTGAAATCTTGTCTGTTCATATCGGACATAAGCAGGCAGAGAAAGCTGTTCAGGGCCATAAACGATTTCACCTTTTTGCAGCATCTGTTCTCTTTTCCGGTTTTCTTTCTGCCGTCTGTCTTCCAATCCATTCAAAGTATCGTCTTCAATCAATCCCAGTTTTTTTGCAAAAATCAGCTCTGCTCTCAGCTGTTTCTGCTCTTTTTCATTCATGATCAATTCATACATAACCCATAAACTCCTCTTTATTTATCACTGTCCATCCCCATGCCCGGCATCTCACTTCTTAGGACGAAATATCGGCATTGCCGGAAACAGTAATCTTTATTTCACCGCACCTGTCAATCCGTTTGAGAAGCTCTTTTGCAGACAGAAGAAAATGACCGCGGTCGGCAGTGTACAAATCAGAACACCCAACATCAGCATTCCATAATCAACACTGTATCCACTCTTTAAGTTGGCAACTAGCATCGGCATTGTGATCGATGCATTATCCTGCAGGATAACTTTTGGCCACAGATAATTGTTCCATGCATTCATAAAAGTTACAGTCATTGCTGCGCCATAAGTAGATTTCATGATTGGCACATACATACGGAAAAAGATCGCTACTTCACTCATTCCTTCCAATCTGCTGGCTTCGATAATGTCTATCGGGAAGGATCTGGATGCCTGACGGAACAGCATGATCATAAACGGTGTGGAAACTGATGGCAGAACCAGTGCAATCCAGCTGTTTACTAGTCCCATGCTGGAGAACATCTTAAACAACGGGATCATCAATGCCACGAACGGCAGCATCATAGCCAGGAGCAGAATACTCATCAAAGTATCTTTTCCTTTGTCATGGTAAATCTCAAATCCGTATCCCGCAATAGAGCATACCAGCAGGGAAATAATTGTAATCAGAATCGCATTTCTGAATGAGTTAAACATGGCAAGTCCAAGGTTCTGATTGGCTACCAAAGTCTTGAAATTCTCCACCAGATATCCACCCGGGATCAGTCTTCCTCTTACAATATCAATACTCTTATTAGTCGCACCGGAGAGCATGTAATACAGCGGAAATACAGACAGTAAGCTTGCAATAATTAAGATTGCGTAGGATATGAAACGTTTGATTTTTCTAGTCACGGCTGTCACCTACTTTCATCTGGATTGCAGACAGGATTGCTACGGAAACAAGGATAAATACGGACAATGCTGCCGCATAATTAAACTTCGGTGTCTCCACAAAGGAGATGTTAAATATGTAATGTGCAAGGGTCATCGTTGATTTACCAGGACCTCCTGCAGTCAGGTTTACAGACTCATCAAACAACTGCAAAGTACCTGATGTGGACATGATCGCTGTCAAAAGAATCGTCGGTTTCAGTAATGGAATGGTAATTTTAAAGAACTGCTGAAATGCAGTTGCTCCGTCAATACGGCTGGCTTCATAGATGGACTGGTCAATGTTCTGCAGTCCCGCCAGATAAAATACCATATTATATCCGGTCCATCTCCACACAAGGGCAATGATAATTACAAACCGGGCTGCCCATGCATTCTGGAACCAGTCCACAGCTCCAATTCCCATCTTTGTAAGCACCATGTTTACAAATCCGTCCGGTGCAAACAGGGACTTAAAGATCATTGAATAAGATACCAGAGAAGTCGCACATGGGAGAAAGATCATGGTTCTGAATAATCCCTTAAAACGAAGTGTGGCATCATTCAGAAGCTGTGCCAGGATCAATGCCAGGATCAGCATGACCGGCACCTGAATAATAAAGTAAAATACGGTGTTAAATAAACATTGTTTAAATGTTCTGTCTTTTAGAATTCTGCTGTAATTGGCGATTCCCACCCAGGTCTGTGCTGCTCCCATTCCTTTTCTGAAGGAAAGCAGGATTGCCTGGAACATGGGATAAAAGCAGAATACAAAGATCAGCAATGATGCAGGGATCAGAAACGCCCAGCCGATCAGGTTGTGCTTTTTCTGAAGACTCATTTTCTTTTTTGTACCTGATGTATTTGCCATTGATGTCCTCCTGAAAAACAGGGCTGCCGCAAAATCTCCTTTTGAATTTTGCGACAGCCCGAGGTTACTTACTGTCAGTGAATATATATGGTATCAAAGTCATAAATCCTGTTCTGTCTATACAATAACTATCAAACGGATATCTTATATCTGAAATACCTGATATTATTTACTATCCTTCAATATTAAACTCTACAGTTTCCTGTGCTGTCTGGAGTTCTTCTGCTACGTCTGCGCCACTCTGTACAACGTTTGTAACTACGTCTGTCAGTGCGCTTCTGATATCGGAATAGTATGCGCCACAGTCAAATGCAGGAACTTTGCTTGCATAGTCTACAATGTCTGCATAAACTTTCTGTCCGCCGTAGAAGTCGGATGCTTCCTGATATACATCAGATTCTGCTGCCGGAAGGTAACTTGCGATCGCACCTGCGTTTACAAGAAGGTCATCATAAAGTTCTACGCTTCCACCAAATGTGGATTTGATGAAATCATAAGCAAGATCAGGGTTCTTGCAGTTGGAAGATACCGCCCAGCTTGCGCCGCCGCAGTTTGCATAGTTTGTAGCACCTTCTACATCGTCTAATGCAGGCATATCTACGATTGTCCATTTACCAGACTGATCTTCTGCTGCCTGTACGGATGACATGATCCAGCATCCATTAATAACGCCTGCTGCATCGCCATTGTTCATAGAAGCAATGTACTGATCCCAGTCAGTGTACTCTGTCATGTATCCTTCATTTACAAGCTGTGCATAAACTTCTACTGCCTGTTTCAGAACTTCATTATCAGCAATCTTTACTTCGCCATCTACGATCGGGGAAGCACCTGCTGACTGGAGCATTTCCAGTATAAGTTCTGATCCGCCAGATGTTGTCAACATTGGAGTATTTGTTTTCTCTTTTACAGTTTTTGCAAGTTCCATAAATTTGGACCATGTGATATCTTTGAAATCATCTGTTGTTAATCCGGCTTCTTCTACGATATCGGAGCGGATTGCCATGATGGTTGCACCATTGTCGAACGGTACGCCGTAATTCTTTCCATCTACTGTGGAATCTGCAAGTTTACCTGTAGAGAACTGAGAGAAATCAATTCCTGAATCTGTCAGATCTGTAAATACATCCGGAAAGCTTGTAACATCTTTATGATAGGAATAATCCTGCATTAAGAAGATGTCTGGAAGTGTGCTGTAATCGCCTGATGTCGCGGCTGTGATCAGTTTTGTCTCGATATCGCTGTATACATTCTCCTGAATATCCAGTTTGAAATCCGGATGATCTTCCTGATAAATCTTCTCTGCCTGCTGCATTGCATAAATGTTAAAATTCGGATCCCAGCACCATACGGTTAATGTCTGGTCATCATCAGCTGCTGCAGCCGGAACTGCTGCTACCATAGATCCTAACATTGCAGTTGCCAGTAAAACACTTAAAAATCCTTTTTTCTTCATATAACTCTTTTCCTCCTTAGATTATCGTTTGAAAATTTCCGTTGCTTTTAATCTGTTTATAGAATACTTTCTTTTGAAAATTATTTCAATTCGCTTTTTGCTTTGTTTTTTAGAAATCTTGCTGTCTCGCTATAATTATGTTATTATATAAAAAATGTTATCAATAAATTTTGTGTGCATTTATTTTTTAATCATAATGAACTATGATGATTTTATTTTTTATTATTTTTTATGCATTTATCCCAATATCCAGAGTATTTTACGAAGAAAGTATTTGGAATGCTTATTTATCTACCGCAAACAAAATTACTAAATTTCCATGTACATAAGTAGCACAATAAAAACTTATCTCTGCAGACTTTATCTGCTGAAAATTATTTTCCACCCATAACTCAAAGGAGGGGGATTCCATGAGTACACAATCACTCCGCTTCAGTCCCGAAGACAGAACGCCTCAGGAGGTCACACTTTTAAATGCATCCGCTTCCCGCTATGAAGGCGATTGGCCAAGTATTCCGCATTCTCATGCATTTACAGAACTGTTTTATGTGCGTGACGGGCAGGGCGAGTTTCTGATAGAGGATAATATCTTTCCAATCTCAAAGGATGACTTAATTATCGTTAATCCTCACATCAATCACACAGAGATTTCCAGGGGAAGTCCGCCTCTGAGTTACTTTACGGTGGGCGTAGATGGACTATGTTTTTCTTTTAATGACCACAAAGAATACCGCATTTTTAACTGCAGAGAGAAGAAAACGGATCTGCTGTTTTATTTTAATTCCATTTTTCAGGAACTGGATAAGCAGTCTGAAGGGTATGAACAGATCTGTAAACATATGCTGGATGTCCTGATCCTGCAGCTTCGACGAATTACGGATTCCCCCTTTGACTTAATCACAGCTCAACATCCGACCAAGGAATGCGCAGCTATTAAACGGTATCTGGATTCCAATTATGGAGAAAATATTACTCTGGATCATCTTTCGGCGCTCAGTCATCTGAATAAGTATTATCTGAGTCATGAATTTACGAAGTATTATGGAATCTCTCCTATTAATTATCTGAATCATAAACGGATTGAAGTGTGTAAAGAATTACTGGAAAATACAGATTACGGAATCTCAGATATTGCTCATCTGGCAGGTTTCTCTTCTCAGAGTTATCTGTCCCAGAGCTTTCGGAAATCCTGTGGGATGACTGCTGGAAATTACCGTAAACTTAAGAAAAAAAGAAAGGAAGCTATGTAAGCTATGCAATTTACAATTCCCAATTATTATAAGGAATTCTCCTGCATTGCAGGAGCCTGTCCGGATACCTGCTGCGCAGGGTGGCAAATTGTGATTGATGATAAAACATTAAAGAAATATCAGCATCTCAAAGGGCCGTTCCGCAATCGTCTGCACAATGATATTGACTGGAAGGAACATGTTTTCCGCCAGTATGACCATCGCTGTGCATTTCTGAATGAGGAGAATCTGTGTGATATTTATACAGAGGCGGGACCGAAAATGTTCTGTAAAACCTGCCGCAATTATCCGAGACATATTGAAGAATTTGAAGGTCTGCGGGAGATTTCCCTGTCCCTTTCCTGTCCGGAGGCTGCGAGGATCCTGTTGTCTCAGAAAGAGAAAGTACAGTTTGTTACCAGAGAAAAAGAGACCCGCGAAGAGGTTTATGATGACTTTGATTATCTTCTGTTTACCGCTCTGATGGATACCAGAGATATGCTTATAGATGTGATCCAGGACAGAAGTGTTCTTATGCAGAAACGTCTGTGGAAAGTGCTGGCAATCGCACATGATTTTCAGTTGTGCGTGGATAAAAATGAGCTGTTTCAATGGGAAGATATACGGAAGCGTCATGAAGATTCCGGATATAGAGATGCATTTTGCAGCAAAGTTTACTCCCGAATAAACCCAAATAGTTCAAAGAATGTTTCCAGTTCTCCTATAATAACAGACAGTGCAGAAGTCACTACAACAGATGATGCTGATAATCATATCACCGATAATGCAATTAATACTTCAAATATATCCAGCACTTCTGATAAATCTAACTTTATAGATACATCAAAAGAATTATATAAAGAAATGTGGAAAACTGTTATTCCGGAAATGGAGGTTCTTCGTCCAGGATGGCAGGAATACTTAAGGGATTGTCTGACTCCACTGTATAAAGAAGATGCAGCTCAGCAGTCTGACTCAGGAAATCTTTATTCGTATCAGAAAAGCGAATTTGATTATTATTATCCGGACTGGCAGATTCAGGAAGAACAGCTTCTGGTTTACTGGATCTATACTTATTTCTGCGGTGCAGTTTATGATGATGAGATCTTTGCCAAAATCAAAATGGCAGTTGTCTGTACTCTGTTTATCCACGATCTGAGCGTCGGCACTTATCTGAAAAATAACCGCGAATTTCATCTGGGTAACCAGATTCAGATCTGTTATCAGTTCTCCAGAGAGTTAGAGCATTCAGATCTTAATCTGAATAAATTTGAGGAACTGATGTCAGAAAATAAAATATTCTCTTTCGAAAATATACTAAAAATATGTTAAACAAAAAACTTGCTGCACAGTTGAAAATTTCTTCTGTACAGCAAGTTTTTAATTATTTATCCATGCCAGCTTTCTTTCGGGAATCTTCGCGCACCATATCGCGCAGACTCTTCATATATTCGCTGAAACTACATTCTTTGGTTCCATAGGTCATCTGAAGATCATATTCCAGTGGAATCCACGTAGAAAGATCTGCTTCGTTATGCTGGATCAGAGCTTCTAATTTGTCCAGAGCCTTGTATATCTTTGCTTCCAGGGTCTCCAGAGCTTCCATTTCAGCAAACAATTCTTTTAAATCTATTCTGTATGGTTCCGGGAGTGTATCCAGCAGTTCATCCATTACATGATTCTCATGGTCTGAATCTGCGGATGTTTTCTCAAATGCAGGGATGTCCCCTGTGATTGTTTCGCCCATATCATGGAACATACACATTTTAATTACTTTGTCTATATCTGCATCCGGGAACTCATCCTGCATAAAATAAGCCATCATAGTAAGCCGCCAGCTGTGTTCTGCCACACTTTCATGTCGCCCAGAAGATGTGTAAGAATGTCTGGTGTTGCACTTTAATCTCTCTGCTACTTTTAAAAAATCCAGAAATGCTCTGCTATCCATATGTATCCTCTCCCTGTTCACAATATATAATCATTACCTAAATCAGGCGGATAACCTAATCTGGTTTACCGCCTGATATCATACCTATTTTCCTGATCCAATTTCAAACGGATAAAGTCATCCGCTTCACGACTTACTCATAACCAAATAACTGCTCCGCAGTTTGATTTTGTTACACTAATTTATCCAGAATAGAATGTCCAATGGTTCCTTCCGGCATTTTTACCTGGAAGTTGTCTGCGATAGTTGCTCCGATGATTGCAAAGGTATTCTCTTCCTCTAACTGACCGCCCTCTGTCATCTTTGGTGACCAGGAGATAAATGGTACATATTCTCTGGTATGGTCTGTTCCTGTGTATGTCGGGTCATTACCATGGTCTGCTGTGATGATCAGAAGATCATCGGATGTCATCTCGTTCATCAGAACACCCAGGTTTTTGTCAAATTTCTCTATCTCCTGTCCGTATCCTTCTGGATTTCTGCGGTGTCCCCAGAGTGCGTCGAAATCTACCAGATTAGTAAAGCAAAGTCCGTGGAAATCTTTCTTACTGATTTCAATAGTCTGCTCCATTCCATGTACAGAACTATTGGAATGCAGTGCTTCTGTCACACCTTCGCCACAGAAAATATCGTTAATCTTTCCCACACTGATCACGTCGTAACCTGCATCTTTCAGAGCATTCATAGCTGTTAAACCTGTTGGCTTCAGTGCATAATCATGACGGTTGCTTGTACGCTTGAACTCGCCTTTCTTCTTACCGACATATGGTCTGGCAATAACACGGCCTACACGCCATTCATCTTTCATTGTGATCTCACGTGCGATCTCGCAGCAACGGTACAGATTCTGAAGGTCAAATGTCTCTTCATTTCCGCAAATCTGAAGGACTGAATCAGCAGATGTATAGACGATCATTGCACCTGTATTGATCTCTTCTTCGCCAAGTTCCTCGATGATCTCAGTACCGCTGGCACTCTTATTTCCAATTACACGTTTACCACAGCGTTTCTCAAGTTCCGCGATCAGTTCTGGCGGGAATCCTGTGTCTGTAAAGGTTTTAAATGGTTTCTCTGTCTTGATTCCCATCATTTCCCAATGTCCTGTCATAGTATCCTTACCATTACTGGCTTCGCTGACACGCATGAAACGTCCCATTGGATTCTCGACAGTCTCCATCTTTCCTCCCTGATGAAGATTTACCATTCCCAGTTTCTGCAGATTCGGAATATCCAGTGTTCCCATACGATCCAGGATATGTCCAAAAGTGTCTACCCCTACATCTCCGAATCTCTCTGAATCAGGCATTGCTCCAATCCCCAGAGAATCCAGCACGATCACAAATATTCTTTTATACTTCTCCATTTTACGATTTCCTTTCTGTTTATTATTTTCATTGAATAAGTAAGCCCCTGCTTTCATTGTCTGAGCAATAAACTACAAGCAGGGACTTTTGTCATAATTTCTTTAGTTGTATCATAACATAATTTTGGTGTTCCCGCTATCATAATCTCTGGATTTTTAGAATAAAATTTGTCATTACCAAAAAATCTGAAGAACCGTTTAGAGTCCTTCAGATTTCTGTTATAAAATAATTCCATATATAATTGTTGATGCCAATACAATGATAAATCCTTCCAGAATATCTATCGGCAGTAACTTAATTCTCTCATTGATCGGCATTCCCATTGCACCGGCTGATGCATGGAAAATAGAACCATGAGGCAGAGAGTCCAGTACAATAGTTCCTGCATGAAGCATTGCTGCCCCATACAGAGCCGGCATAATCTGTGTAATAGTTCCGGAAAATGTGGCAGATGCAATAGTTGCTCCTGCAGAAGAAGACGCAGTTGCTCCTGCCATTACAATACCAGAAATCGGTGCCAGAAGAAATGCCGGCAGATTCATTGCATTCAATACAGTTGTCATATCCACCTGAAATTGCGAAGTTTTAATAATTCCTGAAATGGTTCCTGTTCCAATCAGCAGGATAGCTACAGGCATCATTTTCCCCAGACCATATGAAATGTATTCGCCCAGATGCTTCATCTTTCTCATACAGGCAAGTCCAATGATCGCTCCTGCCGGAAGCGCTACCAGTGGATCAATAGTAATCCCACAGATCGGACGAAGCATCAGCAGAATCACTGCAATCAACGGTCCAACAATAGATGCCCATATAGACGGTAACCCCATTGGCTGTGTATTTACTTCCACTGACTGTGTTTTATCTGCAACATTTACTGATTTATTCTTTCCAGAAAGAATTTTACAAATAATAACTGTTCCTGCCAGACCCACAATTGCCGGAATAATATTTGCTGCCATCAACGCAGAAAGATCTACACCAAAAGTTTCTGCAGCCGCAATCGTATTTGGGTTTGGTGAAATTACCATTCCCGCTTTTTCTCCACCCATTAACGCTGCAAGAAGAATAAAATTGTTGCATCCAATTCTCTGTCCAATAACCATGGCGATCGGTGCTACTGTAATAACTGCAACATCACCAAATACACCAACTGCTGTCAGGATCATAGTTGCCAATGCCAAGGAAAATAATGCTCTTTTTTCTCCAAACAAGCGAATAATCTGATCTGCAATTTTAACTGCTGCTCCAGACTGAATCAGAATTCCTGCCAGCACACCTGAAGTTACAATTCTGAGAATTGCAGGCATAATTCCCTGTGCTCCTGTTACCATACATGTTACGGTTCCTTCTATTCCTGCTCCGCCGATCACACCGCCTACAAATGCTCCTGCGATCATACTGTAAGCAGGTTCTACTTTCTTAACGATCAAAAAGATTGCGACTGCCAGGCCGATCAGTGCTCCCAGAGTTGTAATCGTAATATCCATAACGTTTGTCACCCCTTGTCCTTTTTCTAATATTTTTTTCCTTTTTTTACGATTCTGCTCTTCTATGCTGTCAGTTTTCTTTGTTATATTTATTTATCAAGAAGTACTTCTACGGCTTCCCGCAAAGTTGTAATTTCTCCTACATTTCCTGGAAAGATTACATATGGGGTCATTGGGAATCTGCTTTCTTCACCTGTCTGCCATACCGGAATTCCCGGTCTGATCTGACCCAGAACATTCGCTTTCTTTACTGCCAGAGCCTTCGTTCCTACATCACTGGATGTGATTCCACCTTTTGCGATCACAAATGCCGGAGTTACTTTCAACCTTCCAACCAATGACTGAACTGCATCAGAAATCTTAACAGATAATCGCAGTTCATCTTCTTTATCTCCAGTATCAGCTGTGATCAGCACTCTTGTTGTATAGCAGCAGACTGTTTTTCCTGCTTTGATACATTCTTCTTCACGTTCCAGGCATCTGTTTACTTCTGTCTCGAATGCTTTCTCATCTCTTACCAGAGTTGCATTTAACTCAATAAATTCAATATCTGTTAATTTCTTCAGTTCTTCTACCTGACGGGTAGTTTTATCCGTATGAGAACCTACCACAATAATTCCACCATTATCTGTTTCTTTCGTAACCATCTGCTGTCTTGTAAGAAGTGGCTGGTCGGAAACACCGCCCATAACTTTTTTATCTTTCTCTCTTTTATCCATTTATGACTTCTGTTTTTTGTAAAATTTTCACAGACTACTCTTTTTTATCTGTTATTTTCTTAACTATTTGTTCAATATCTAAAAATATCACACAAAAGCACGGAAATTCTTTGTGTAATTCAGATTTTCTGCGGTTCTTTTTCTGTGATCTTGTTTTTTCTATTGACCGTTTTTTCAGATTGCGCTATGATATTTTTAATGTTTTAAGGGTAAAAAATACTATATTCTGTTAAAAAAATAATTATTTGATTTTAAGGAGTTTTTATGGCAACAGTAATGACACCATTGAATGAACAGGCTTATCAACATCTTCAAAACCTGATTATGGACAATCAGTTTTCCTATCATGAAATTTATTCTGAAACCAAACTTGCAAAAGAACTTGGAATTTCCCGTACTCCTTTTCGTGATGCAATCCACAGGCTTGCACAGGAAGGATATATTGACATTATTCCAAATAAGGGATTTATGCTGCATCAGCTTAGTAAGGAAGATGTAAATGAAACTTTTCAGATCCGTTCTGCGCTGGAAAGCTACTGTACTTTACAGATCTGTAAGGAAGCTAACAGCAGAAAAGCCGGAAAGTTATTTAAAGAATTGAATAAGATTATGGAGAAGATGGAGAAGATTATGATTTCTTCCCACTCTATTGATGATTTCTGTGAATACGATTTTCGTTTTCATACCCAAATTATTAATTATCTGGAAAATGAACAGTTCTCTTCTATTTTCGCTACATTCATGTATCGGATGAAACGCCTTGCAAAACTTTCTCTGTCTCATGAAGGAAGAATGGAGAATACTTATAAAGAACACATGGACATTTTGAATGCCATGCAATCCGGAGATGTAGAGCATATTTATGATATCACGATCCAGCATATGGAACGTCCAAAAGGAATCAACCTGGAAGATCTCTAATGATTTTCCAGGTTGATTTTTTATGCCAGTGCCAACAGATCTCTGCCTTCTTTCAGTCTTTCATAGAACTGCTGATAGAAATCTTCGTTCTGGTCGTATGGTTTAAGATAAAATCTGTTTACCACAAAGAGATTCAGATTCTTAATTAGTTCTGAATCCTCTGCATTATACAGTACTTCCTGTACGTCCAGCAGAAAATAATGCCAGTCATTTACAAATTTCTCATAATTTTTCAGATCCGGTGTGTCAATCCATTTTTTTACTTTGATCTTACTGCGGTTTGTTTTCGGACATTCGTGAACCTGAAGAATATATTTGAAGCCGCCGTCTTCATAAAATCTTCCAAGCGGAAATAATCTGCAGAATCCCGGTCTTATAACATGGATGCTGCAGCGGCCTTCTCTGTTGAGGAAGACACACTGCTCATTTGCACCTGTCATTCGAAGATGCGGCAAGATATTGCCGTCTGATACTCCCAGTTCCAGACATTCCTGCAGTAACTGCTCTGCCGGTTTCTTTAATCCCACTGATAATCTGTATACATCAAATGGGTCTAAGATTACTGAATCGCCCATTCCCTGACAGCAGTCACAGCATCCTTCACAGTTATGGCTGTCTGCTTTTACCATATCATTGGAATCATATAACTTTCCATCTGAAATCTCTTCCAGCGTCTGTTCTCTCCGCATCAGAAAGCCTCCAGCCCGGTTACTCCCCAGTCAGAAGCAAGTTCTTTCATTCCGTCAAGTACTTCTTCTCTGGAATATCCATTATTATCCAAGAAATCTCCATCCATATCATTCAGGTACAGGTAAAAGGTCAGTGCCAGTTCCAGATAATCTACGTCATCTTCTACCATACCTACATAAAGTTCATTCTCTGCTTCATTGATCTTGCCTTCTTCTGCAAGTTTCATAATAGTTACAAAAAGTTTATCTGCTTCTGTATAATCTGCTTCATTCTCAGGAAGTGTGTAATTCGGCTGCTGTTCGTGGAGCAAAAGCTTTGCGATCAGTCTTCCTACATCCTGAATATTTCTTATCATATGATCATCCTGTACTGCCATATCTGTTTCATCCTTTCTATCTCTAATCCAGTTTCAATCCTGCAAGTGCCTGTGCAAATGCATTATTTACCGGTTCTTTGGCTTCCTTCTGCTGCTGTCTCATATATTTCTGGACATCACGCTTGTTGACTCCTGCGCCTTCTTTGGCTCTTCTTGCCTGGAAAACAGAGAGTTTCTCCTTGTATCCGCAGGCACAGATAAATGTTTCTTCCTTACCTTTCACATACATTTCCATACGTTTATGACACTTTGGACAGCGTGCATTAGTAGTTCTGGATACAGTCTCTTTGTAACCACATTCTCTGTCCTGACACACCAGCATCTTTGCATTCTTTCCGTTAACTGCAAGAAGCTTCTTGCCGCAATTTGGACAGATCTTGTTTGTAAGATTATCATGACGGAAGATCCCCTCTCCAGTCTTAATCTCATCTACAATATCGCAGGTATAATTTCGGATTTCTTTTAAGAATGTTTCCTGCTTCATCTTGCCCTTGGCGATATTTCCCAGCTTCATCTCCCAGTCTGCAGTCAGCTCCGGTTTGCGTAGTTCTTCAGGTACCAGCTCCAGGAGCTGTTTTGCCTTGGAAGTCAAATGGATTTCATTGCCTTTCTTTTCCATAAGAAAGCTATTAAAAAGTTTCTCAATAATATCTGCTCTGGTGGCAACGGTTCCCAGACCGCCTGTCTCGCCAAGAGTTTTCACAGCTTTCACATCGTGACTCTCCATATATCGTACAGGATTCTCCATCGCAGCGAGAAGTGTAGCTTCTGTAAATCTCGCAGGCGGTTTTGTCTTGCCTGTATTCATGGATACACTATCAATATGTAGCTTCTCACCTTCTCTCATCTGAGGAAGGTTCTGATCTTTCAGTTTCTGAGATTCATCAGCCGAATCTATATCGTCATCGCTTCCATCTGTGTCCATATTCTCGTACACTTCTTTCCATCCGACGCTCTTTACAACTTTACCGCTGGCTGCAAACAGTTCTCCAACTGTCTTTCCTTCCATACTTACCTGCTCGTAAATAAACGGCGGATACAGCACGCTTAAGAATCTGCGTACTACCATGTCGTAAATCTTTCGCTCCTCATTTGTCATATGATCAAGCTGGACAAACTGTTCTGTAGGAATGATCGCATGATGATCACTGACCTTTTTATCATCCACAAAGCTTCCGTTTGCACGGATCGGCTGATTCATCAGTGCTCCTGCCAGTTTTCTGTACGGTCCGACTGCGCAGGCTTTCAGACGTTCTTTGATCGTAAGTACAATATCTTTGCCGATATATCTGGAATCTGTTCTCGGATACGTAAGGACTTTATGATTCTCATACAGACGCTGCATAATGTTCAGTGTCTGTTTGGCTGAATAACCATATCTTTGATTTGCTTCTCTCTGTAATGTAGTCAGGTCATATAAGCCCGGCGCAAAAGATTTCTTTTCTTTACTGGTTACGGAAGATACTTCCAGTGCCTGATTTCGGACAGCAGATGCGATTTCCTCTGCTTTCTCTTTATTAAAAGTTCTGAAACTCTTACTCTTTGATTCTCTCCATGTCCAGATAACATCTCCGGCTTTCAGCGTAAGCCCGTAATATTCTTTTGGCTTAAATGCACGGATCTCCTCTTCCCTTTTCGCAATCATTGCAAGTGTCGGTGTCTGTACACGTCCACAGGAAAGCTGCGCATTGTATTTACAGGTGAGTGCTCTGGTTCCGTTCATTCCTACGAGCCAGTCTGCCTCTGCTCTTGCAGCTGCTGCTCTGTACAGGTTATCGTACTCATGTCCGTTCTTCAGATTCGCAAAGCCTTCTTTGATCGCTTTGTCTGTAACAGATGAGATCCAAAGTCTGCGGATTGGTTTGTGGCAGTCTGCTTTATCAAGAATCCAACGGGCAACCAGTTCTCCTTCTCGTCCGGCATCTGTGGCAATGATAATATCTTTGATATCTTTTCTGTAAAGCTGTGTTTTAACTGCATTGTACTGTTTACCGGTCTGACGGATGACTACCAGTTTCATCTTATCCGGCATCATGGGAAGTGTGGACATTTCCCATTTTGTATATTTCTTATCGTATTCCTCAGGATCTGCCAGTGTCACAAGATGCCCCAGTGCCCAGGTAACTACATATTCTTTTCCTTCCAGAGTTCCGTTGCCTTTCTGCGTACAGTGAAGGACTCTGGCAATATCTCTGGCAACAGATGGCTTCTCTGCTATTATTAATGATTTCATAGATAAACTCCTTTTTATGTCATTGAAATATTATGAAATACTTTTCTGATAATTTTCTATGGCATAAAAAATCTGCAGCCAGGGTTTTCTATTGCCCTGACCGCTGATTTTTTCTCTTATGAAAGTATAGCATAGATAGGTCTAATTTACAAATAATTCTGCCTACTTTATATCAATCCTGCTTTATATCAATCTTATATCCAACTCCACGTACTGTTTCCACCAGTTCTCCTGCTGTACCCAGTTTCTGTCTCAGTGTTCGGATATGTACATCCACTGTTCTGCTCTCTCCGTCAAATTCGTATCCCCATACCTGATTCAGAAGCTGTGTTCTTGAGAGAACGGTTCCGCTGTTCTTCAGCAGCAGACATAAAACTTCATATTCCTTTAACGTAAGGTTTACATTCTGTTTATCCACTGTGGCGATATGTCTTGCAGGGCAGACATAGAGATTTCCTATCTGATATTCCTCTACACCGTCATCTTCTGTTCTTCTCAGCAATGCACGGATTCTGGAAATCAGTTCCATCATTCGGAAGGGCTTTGGAATATAATCGTCTGCTCCGCTGTCCAGGCCTACTACTGTATCATATTCACTGCTCTTGGCAGTCAGCATGATGATCGGAAGTTTCCGAGTATCAGGACGCATGCGCAGTTTTTTCAATATGGAAATACCGTCTTCTTCAGGAAGCATAACATCCAGAAGCAACAATACCGGCTGTTCTTTTTCAAGTGCTTTCCAGAAAAGGGATGGTCTCTCGAAACCCTTTGCTTCAAATCCCTGACTTTTCAGGGTGTAAATTACCAGTTCACGAATGCTCTCATCATCTTCTACCAAATATATCATTTTGTTTTTCTCCATTTTTAATATTTTTTACTGGCAGATATCTCTGTTTTACACAGAAATAAAAGCCTCTTTATTTAATTCATTAGTCTTAGTATAAAGATTCCCCGTTAAATCTTTGTTTGACTTTCCGTTAAAACTTTGTAAAATCCCACATTTTATTTCCGATTTTTTTAATAAAATTTTTATATACTTTATGAGAAAATTTATTTGTAAAAAAAGTATGAAGATGATATGATAATGAAAGAAATAAAGCGTTACAGAATTAATACAGATTATCGTTCATAACAGATCATACAAGGAAGGTGACATTGTGAAGCGTTTTATTGACAAATATCGACACGGACTTGTTATTATTATTTACAGCATTGTTTATATTCTGATGTTTGGCTGGTTGGAGCACAGACCAATCCACAGCTATCATATCGTACATACAGTTTTTGACGATTGGATTCCATTTTGTGAGTTCTTTATTGTTCCTTACATGTTATGGTTTCCATATATGATCCTGGCGGTAGCCTATTTTATCTTTTTTAATAAGAATAAACATGAATATTATCAGCTGGCATTTAATCTTATGATGGGAATGACCGTTTTTCTGATCGTTTCTTACGTTTATCCGAATGCCCAGCATTTACGCCCGACAGAATTTCCAAGGGACAACTTCTTCACATCTGCAGTAAAGTGGCTGTACAGTACAGATACTCCTACAAACATTCTTCCGAGTATCCATGTATTTAATTCTCTTGCGATTCATATGTCGCTTACAAACTGTGAGGCTCTTCGAGATAAGAAGCTTGTAAAGGCTGCGTCCCTTACCCTTACTTCTCTGATCATCATGTCAACGATGTTCCTGAAGCAGCATTCTGTAATTGATGTATGTATGGGCGCTACACTTGCATTGTTTGGCTTTGTGGTTTTTTACCCAAGAAAGGTGACTGAATCTTCCAGAGCCGATTATTTCAGAAATGCAGAAAGAAAAAAAAGTGAAAATTAATAGTCAAACGGATATTCGCAATTGAAACAAGGGACTTACTTGATTCGGTTAAAAAATAAAGGCAGAACACCTGTCTGAAACAACTATTTGTTTCTTATCAGGTGTTCTGCTTTTTTGATATTCAAAATTTATTTGTAATTTAGTCAGACAGATAAAATCATGCGCTTCGCTGTTTACCTGGTTTTGTTAGATCAGGCAAATACTGTCAGATAAAATTAATTGAATCCATAGAATTTCTGGCTGATCTTATATGCTGCTACAGACACCTTTCTGCCGCCCCTTCCAGGGAGATTCATGACTCTGCCGAAGAGACTGTGGCGCAGTCTTCTGTACACAGCACGGTTCTTCAGTTTGATGTACTCAAGAAGTTCTTTTTTCTTCTGTAATGATTCCTCTGTATCTGCGCGGATCAGCATAATGGAAGAGATCGTTGTGATAATATCCAGATAGCTGAACATATAATTTTTCAGATGTTTATCTGTATTTGGACAGTTAATATAAGCATCTACCATCAGTTTGTTTACACGGATCTGCTGGTCGATACGTTTGATCATTACTTTTTCATTAACGGACTGATCATCTCTGCCGATAAAATAGCGGTAGAAATTCACATCCAGATAGTAGAGATTCTTTACATATGGAAGTGGTTCAAAAGCAAACAGATTATCTACGTAGAATGTATGCTTCGGCAACTCCAGACCACATTCATGAAGCAGTTCGGTACGGTAGATCATGGAATGCATCAGAAGGTATTTACCCTTTGGCATATGTTTTACCTCTTCCCATCCGAATACTCTGTCCTGCGGCAGACATCTGCGGTACTGCATAACCTTCTTGCGGGCTGCACCCTGTTTCTCATATACAAAGTTACTGATCAGAAGGTCTACTGTCTGCGGACCTCTTAACAATTCATATAAAGTCTCCAGAATCTTGATATATGCTTCTTTATTTACCCAGTCATCACTGTCTACTACTTTAAAATACAGACCTGTAGCATTTCTGATACCTGCATTTACAGCCTCTCCGTGGCCGCCGTTCTCCTGGTGGATAGCTTTCACGATCGTAGGATACTTCGCCGCATAAGCATCGGCGATCTCAGCAGTTCTGTCTGAGGATCCGTCGTCAACGACCAGAATCTCAACTTCCTCTCCTCCTACTAATAATGACTCTATACACTTCTCCATATAATCCTGAGAATTATAACATGGAATCGCAATACTTAACAGTTTCATCTTGTTTCCTCCTTGATATACTTTGCATACGCTCCAAAAGCAGATGGAATTGCGTATTGTTTACCGGATTGTTCTCTGGTTGCAAAAATAAGTTCTTTATCCTGTGTTCTCTTCAGGGATGAGACCTTTATTCTGTATGCCTGCATTCTCCATTCAATATGGGAGAAAATATGCTTTGCAGGCGGAAGTTTCTCTATATACAGGGGATCAAGTCCCAGACCTTCAACATAGGAAATGGCTTCCTCTCTGTCCAGATGTCCCTGTATATTCGGCAGTTCATACAATCCTGCCAGCAGCCCTGCCTCTGGGCGCTTTCTGATGGCTGTATATTCTCCATCCTGAATTATAAATACAGTTTTGTTTTCCAGTGTTCTGGCTTTCTTTGGTGCTTTTACAGGAATATCATCCACTTTGTCATGCTTTCGTGCCAGACAGGCAGATGCCACAGGACATTCTTCACATTTTGCCTGACCATTAGGGACACATATAACAGCACCCAGTTCCATCAATGCCTGATTAAAGTCCCCCGGACATTCTGCCGGCATAATCTTCTGAATCTGCTGCTCTATCTTTTTGCGAACAGACTGCTTACTGATATCTTCCGTACTCTCTGTAATTCTGGAAATTACACGCAGTACATTTCCGTCTACTGCAGGAACTGATATTCCGTATGCAATAGATGCTATGGCACCGGCAGTGTAGCTTCCTATTCCTTTTAACGACAGAAGAGCCTGATAATCCTCAGGTAATCTGCCATTATATTCTTTTTTTACAGTCAGAGCCGCCTCCTGCATGTTTCGGACACGGTTATAATACCCCAGTCCTTCCCATAACTTCAGAAGCTTCTCCTGCGGACAGTCTGCCAGTGCTTCTATATCCGGAAGTTCTGTGATAAAACGCTGAAAATACGGTTTCACTGCTTCTACTCTGGTCTGCTGCAGCATAATTTCAGATACCCATGTATAATACGCATTTTGTTTATCTCTCCATGGAAGTATTCTCTTATTGTCTCTGTACCATTTTACCAGAGGTATTACAATTTCTTCAAGCATGATTTTTCTCCACTAAACATATTTCGACAGGATCCTGTATCTTGATCGTATCCTCTGTGACCAGACAGTCTCTTGCGATCAGTTTTACACCTGCCTTCTGTGCTCTCTGCAGTGCTTCGCCAAATTCATGATGCGTCGTCCAGTTAGGTTCGAACCTCTTAACCCCTTTCATCTGGATCACAAACAGAAGATATGCCTCATAACCATCTTCAAGACACCGGATCAGTTCTTCCACATGTTTTATCCCTCTCTCGGTAGGTGCATCCGGAAATCTGGCAATGTTATCTGCCTCAAGAGTCACACCTTTCACTTCAATAAATGCTTTTCTCTGTTCTGACTCCACATAGATGTCAAATCTGGAATTACCGTAAGTTTTTTCTGTCTTCACTGTCACTTCTTCCGGAAAAAGACCGCCGTTTCTGATCCATTCTGCTGCTGCTTTGTTTGGTACCTGAGAATCCATATTGATCCATCGACCGGATTTGTTTACACAAATCAGATCATATTTCGTCTTTCTGTCAGGGTTGGAACTCTTTTCCAGAATTACTTCTGTTCCCGAAATTAGCAGTTCTCTGCATCTTCCCGTATTCTTCACATGTACGGTTTCTGTATGTCCCCCTAATTCTACCTGTGCAATGAAGCGATTCGGTCTGTTTTGAAAGACTGCTTTTTCTATGTTATTATATTTCATCTTCTTTACTGGTTTCCTCATTTACTCTCTGATAGCTTTCTCTATCTTAACATAAAATATCAAGAAACGCAAAAAGGATTGTACACGCTCTTTCAATCGTGAACAATCCCCTTTAAATTCTATTCTATTTTTCTTTTTCTGTTTTTCTACATTTTACTCTCAGATAATACATCAGACCAACAATGATAATCAGCAGAACTACTATGTATCCAATCTTAAAAGTCATTCCTGTTGTAAACATATCAATTCCTGTCAAAATACCAATCAGAATCAACGCTACACCACAGCCCTTCTCCATCTTCTTCTCATCGTAAAATTTCTTTCGTGCTTCTGCATTTCCACCTTTCATAAAAACACTTCCATGTCCTGTCAGAAGCATTACGCCTATTACAAGAGCAGCAATTGTTAATATCAGATCTAAAGAATCCACAATTATTCTCCTTCCAATTTTCTTATATGACAACTCAAAACATTGTCAAGCGAATATTCATAATCCGCTTCGCTACTTGATTCGGTTAAAATTACGGGACTATTGCCTGCACAACAGTCCCGTAATATCCTTTTTAGTAGAAGCACACAATCGGCACGTCACACTCAATAATGTTATAAAGTTCTCCTGCTTTGTCAGGCGGCATATTGATGCATCCGTGAGATCCGCCTTCCAGATAACGGTCACCTCCAAAATACGGCTGCCAGTCCGCATCATGGAAACCAATGCCTCCATTAAACGGCATCCAGTAATTTACCTTTGCTTCATATTCATATTTACCGTTTGCAAGCTGTTTACCTCTGAGCACTCCCGGACTCTGTTTATAATAGAGTGTATAAATACCTGAAGGAGTCTGGCGGTCAGAATAACGCATATCGCCGGAAACGATGTCTGATTCAAAAATATCCGCACCATTCTGATAATAATACATGTGCTGTTCACTCAAGTCTACTTCAATGTAAGTATCACCGATATCATTATATCCGTGAGCATTCGCTGTCATAGAATAAACCGGCTCTCTGGTAGTCTGTGTTCCTGACCGGATCTCCTGCGTCAGCTGTGCCACTTCAGATGCCTGATCGATCTGCCATCCATATGCGGAACCGTAGACACTGACTGTTCTGCCGCTTGTTGTCTGGAATTCTCTCTCAGTTCCCACTGTATCATGTGAAGCTGCAAGCTGTGCCACATAATTGGCAATATTCTGCTGGAAGGATGCATCATCCATGATCAACTGACCCTTCTCATCAAAGTTAAGCCAGTCTTTGATCGTGTTTCCGTCCAGTGTTACTGTCTCATCTCCAAAAGTATAAGTGATGCTTGCATTTGTAAAATTGTTGCATGCATCAAGTGAAGCCTGCAGATCCGGACTGTCGCTGGTGATGTCTGCCTTCACATAAACATCTGGATTACTGTTAAAATCGACAGATGTCTCATTCTCCGAAACAGCTTCTGAAAGAACGTTGTATGCTTCTCTTAAATTAAGCTCGCTTCCTTCAGTCTCAGGGACGATCTCGAACTGGGAATCACCGTATGCAACATATGCATTCTCCGGTGCCACCTGATTCTCCTCCTGTGCACAGTTCAGTGCTTTGACCTGTTCTTTCAGTTTTTCTTTATCATAAGTGGTGTTCTCTGTTACTGTATAGTTCTTCTTCTCAAAATAGCCCTGGATCCATTCATATGGTTTCTGTGCTTTCAGAAGTTTAAGAATACTTCCGTCAGAAACATAGCTGTAGCCGATCTGATCTCCTTTAATTGTCTCAGGATCCTGATCTCTGGCATCTATTTCTATGGAATACCCATCTACCGTCTTCGCAATCTCCTGCTCTGCCTCATATGCAGTCTTGCCGGAACAGTCGATGCCGTTGATGGAAGTTCCTTCAAAAAATTTGTCAGAGTAATAATATGACATTCCTGCATATGCTGCACCTGCACTTACTAGCACCATAGCGGCTGCGATTCCCGTAATCTTTAACCCTTTATGTTTCTTACAGACAGGTGGTTCGTATGGTGCAAGATCCTCGTCACTGATCGGCACATATGCAATCCGTCCGGGTCTTGCAGACTTGCGGGGTCTGTTTACTGCCTCTGTGCTGCCTTCCGATGCAGTATTGTTTCTTTCCTCTTTGTTGCCCATCTATTTTCTCCTCGATAAATAAGTGTTACTGTTTCATTCGCTTTTGTCAGCTTTCTCATTATAACATAATTCTTCCAGTTTGCATGTAGTATTCACTTTTTTCTTAATTTTTTTTTAAAGATTTTATAAACGGGCAATTAACTGCCTGAACTTCTACAGTCCCAGTCTGCGTTTCATATCTTTCATGACATAGAAATACATGATGATCAGAAGCCCGCCTGCAAGTACCCACGCCATAGGGCTGGCCATACATGTACCAAAGTAACTCTTATGAGCTGCTGCGATCATGGCTGTGATACCTCGGCCTGCAAGTTCAGCTACGCCTGCAAGCATAGGAAGCAGTCCATATCCCATTCCCTGGATACCATTTCGCAGTGCATTGACAAAATGCAGCGGAATGAAGAATACTGCAACACATTTTACATAAGTGTCAACCATTGGAATAACCTCTGCCGCATTATCTGAGATAAACAGATAGGACAGATATTTTCCAAAGAAGAAAATAATTACACCTGTCACAATGGCATAAATGATCCCTACGATATGTGCGCTATTAAATCCCTGTCTCACTCTGTCAAGCTTGCGGGCACCAATGTTCTGTGCATTGTAAGTTGCCATTGTAGTTCCGATCGCAACGTATGCCTGCGTAAAAATGTTCTCAATCTTATTGCCTGCTGTAAATGCTGCTACCGCATAAGAACCCAGGATATTCAGTGCTGACTGCACCATCATGGTTCCAATCGCTGTGATAGAATACTGAAGTCCCATAGGAATTCCTACCATGATCTCATTTTTTGCAATCCCCGAACGGAATCTCCAGTCCTCTCTCTTTAACCTCAGTTCCGGTACACATTTTATGATATAGACTAGGCAGAGTACGCCTGATACTCCCTGTGCCGTGATGGTTGCCCACGCAGCACCTGCAACGCCCATATGGAAAACAATGATAAATACCAGGTCAAGCACGATATTCAGAAGTGCCGCAAGGATCAGGAAATACAATGGTGTCTTACTGTTTCCCAGAGCTCTCAGGATACTCGCCAGGATATTATATAATACCTGGGCAAAAATGCCTCCACAGATGATCATAATGTAAGTATACGCATCCTGAAAAATATCTTCCGGTGTATTCATCAGTGTCAGCAGTGATCTCATTCCCACCATGCTGCCGATGGTCATGATCACAGAAATAATAATGGATAACAATCCCGCATTTCCTACTGACTGGCGCATCTCATCCATCTTTCCTGCACCAAATTTCTGTGAGGTAAGAACTGTAAATCCGGCTGTGAGTCCCATAAGAAAACCGATGATCAGGAACATGATAGTTCCTGTGGAGCCTACTGCTGCAAGTCCTTTGGTTCCTACGAATTTTCCTACGATTATGGCATCTGCCATGTTGTAAAACTGCTGGAATACATTACCTATAAATACAGGTACAGTAAAGTCTAGTATCATCTTCATTGGTTTCCCAACTGTCATGTCTGTCTGCATTCCAATACCCCCTAAATTCCTTTCTTAAATTATTTTATTTACCTGACTTTTCATCAGATATCAGAGCGATTATAGTTGAAAACTTTTTCCATTTCAAGATGTGTTTTCCATTTCCGCAATTTTCTACATAATCACAAAAAGACCCCCGGTAACCCAGAGGTCTTTTTCGTTATAATCACGAAGAATCCATTCAGTGCTTCGCTGATTATTTCATTTTTTATTATTCTTGCAAATTTACGTTATCTTTCAAAAGGTAATATCCATTATCCTGAACTAAATAAAATTTGATTTTTATTTGTGTGCTAAAAAAGTTGCACAAATCAAGGTTTTTCCCTAAAATCCAATAAAAAAAGACCTTGAAGATCTGCACTACTACAAATCTACAAGGTCAATTTTATGTTTAATTTTTTACTGCTGGTTGATGCTGTTTTCCCTTTTCAGAGTATTGAGTTTTACCCACCAACATAGAAATAACCTTGATACACTTCATTATAATATATATTTAAAAAAAGACAAGTCTTTTTGAACCAAAATAAAAGCCCGACTTATGCCAGGCTTCTCAATCTCTTCCACTTCTCATTACATCAATCAAGTTTTCAATTACTTTTATCTCTTTCGGTGTCAGTCCTGATACATCTATACTTTGATCTTTTAGCGGCTTATTTATTCCCATCAGCATATCCATTGAAACATTAAAGATTTCACTAAATTGCGCCACAATGTCTGGAGATGGCGTTTTTTTAGAATGTTCATAAAATGATATCGAGGATTTGCTAATTCCTAGTTTTTTTGCTAATTGTTCTTGTGTTAAATTGTTCTCTTGTCGCAATCGTTTCAGATTATCGCCAAATGTCATATAATTACCTCATTTTTCCAATATTAGTCAACTTTTTAAACCATATTTTTATCTTGATTATATCAAAGGCTTAGGCTATAATGTATACATCCAATGGTCAACTTATTCCAAATTTAGTCAACTTTTATAGAGGGAGGTACATAAGAATGAGTACAAACACAACGAAAAAGTCTCAATGGTCTGGTTACTTTATAATTATCATTTTTGTAATCGCTATTTTTTCGCTCTTAGGATCATGCTTTAGCAGCAGTTCCGGATATTCCGGTGGCGAAGTTCGCTGTACATACTGTAGCAAAGTAATCTATAGTGACTATCGTCCCATCCATTGCACAAATTTATATAACAATACATATGAATGCGATTATTGTGGACACAAAAACGTAATCAAATAACGGAGATATCTAAAATGAAAAAAGTATTTACTTTATTAGTTGTTGCTACTTTAACAACATTTACTGCCTGTCAAACATCATACAGGGAATTTTCCAAAAATACTGAAGAGTTGGTTCAATATTATGACAAATACTGCAATCACACTGACGCAATAGGTCAAGACGCAAGTTTAAAATGCGCAAGTTCACGCTTACGTGACATGTCTAAATACTATGAAGATGCAAACGAAAGTACACGAAATAAATTAAATGACATTCTAAATGATAATGTAACACCTGAGATGATTTATACAGTATACACTTATACGTTAGATTACCCTGACCAATATTTGATCCAACCCGCATTAGTTGAATATTTCAGAGAATATATAGATGATTTTCAAAAACAAGCTGCTATCGAGAGTTTAAAAATAGATCCAGCAGTAGGAATGACTGCTGATGAAGTTAGAAATTCTACTTGGGGAAGTCCAACGGATATCAGTAAAACTACAACAGCGAACAATGTTAGTGAAATGTGGTCATATGATTCCAGCAGATATATTTTTTTGGATAATGGAATTGTTACATCCATACATGAATAGCTAAAAGACTCGGTATTATGCCGGGTCTTTTTTCTGTTCGAACTTACACTAAATGAATGACACTAATGGATACCACGAAAGCAGACTTATTACGTTTGGTATTTCTTAAAAATGTAAATAATCCCCCCTGCTTGCACATAGGCAGCTACTTTTCTCATTCTAATAAAAACATAAGCCCTTTAACCCAAATAGAATAATCCGGGAGTTTCCCCCCGGACTTATCTCATTCTTTTGAACTTACAATTGTAATATATTTTTTTAATGTGTTTCTGCTTATATGATATTTATTCATCAGATCTACTTGTTTTATGCTTCGATCCACAAGAAACTTCTGAATATCTGCTTTAAGTTCTGGTGTCATCTTATCAAGCTGTCCTGTTTTGCGCCCCGATTTCTTATTACTTGCAGCTATTCCGTCTTTAATACGTTTGACAGTTATTTCTCTTTCCTGTTCTGCTCTGTCTAATTCAACAAGGATTAACAACTCTATTGTATCTTTTAAAGATTTCTTAGCAATCCTGTTCTGCTGCCGTTCTGCAACCCCCATCATATTCTTTATATATTCAGTACTAATAGTAGGATTATCAAGAAATACAAGATTGATTCCCTTATCAAGTAATTTCATATACTCTTTAAATCCGTTTTCATATTCTCTTGTAAATCTGCAAATATCCTTGAATACGATTGTATCACCTATTTGTATATCCTGTATTAATTCTTTCCATGACGGACGTTCAAAGCTCTTTCCGCTTGCATCATCTCGGTAGATTCTACGTTCTGGGATTTCTATATTATTTTCTCTACACCATCTCTCAATAGCCTGTTCTTGTCTTGTAAACTTCTGCTTACCACGTTCTTCTTTTGTACTGATTCTCATATATGCAAACGTCTTACACATATTCTTTCCCCCTTTTATAGTGTCATTTAAACTTTAGTTATTTTGATAACCTCATCATATAATCAAATTAACTATTTGTCAATATATTTTGACACTTTTGTTTTATTTCTTTCTCGTAGATGATATTTTGACGGTTTTATAGCAATAAAAAAAGCCCACCAATTTACTTACTGGCAAGCTTTCTTATAACTTTTGATCTTCGTCGGATGGCATGTATTGACAAATATCCTGTATCTGACAATTGAAAATGCGGCAAAGGTCATTCAGAGTCGTCGTATTTAATGGTTTGTTTTTTCGCAATTTGTCTACGATAGCGCCAGACACATGATGCTTATGAATTAACGTATAAGTTGATTCTTGCGAATTTTTCAATGTATCCCAGAATGGACTATACTCTATCAACACTGCATCCCCCTTTCAACAATATACTTAAGCATAAATGATAGTTATATTGTTGACTATAATCAGGAAAGTGACTATAATTTATTCAAGGGAGGATTCCACCAAATGAAAAAGATATTTAAAGCCTTAACTTCATTATTGTTCATTGCATTTATGAGTTTCTGTATGTTTCATTGTTTTACATCTAAAGTCACAAATCACATTACTTTGTATTATGTATGTGCGGCTATTTTTTCATGTTCCGTACCAATTATTATATGCATCATGTGGCACTACATTAATTATCAGGAAAGAAAAATAAAACAATTACTCAATCTTCTTGATAAGGTGATACAAATAAAATCTGATAACTGATACTATTATTTTTATTTATTCTGACTTTTTATTGACTTTAAATCCTAAATATGTTATATTCACACCAACTAAATAAGGAGGTAAAGCAAATGTTACTAAATTTCAACTGCTTTTACAAGGTAATTGTCGTCGAAGTTGGACTATTTGGCAGCAGAATTGTTAATGAAAGACATTTTTCAACATTAGAATCTGCTGAATCATATGCCAATACTGTTACTGCTGACAATTCTATTGTTATTGTCGCTACTATGTAGCCTCAATAGGATAGCTCACTTTATCGTGGCTATCTTACCATAAGTTGATATAAATAAACTAAAACATTTGCTAACCATACCATCTCTATAACCTTAACAGGAGGATCGTCTATGGAAGTTCTTATAGTTCTAATTTTTATCTTGATAATCGCCATAAAAGAACAAATAGACATTCATACGTACATTCACAATCATAAAAAAAGAAACTGAAGAAGAAGTTCAACAATTTAAGGAACAAATGCAAAAGCTAAAAGATATTTTGCACTAAGCTCGGTAAAACTCTTTTTTGCTTACTTTTCAGCTTATTTTACTTAAAAAGTAATAAATGTTCGAGCAAAAATGCAGATAAACAGAATAATGCTCTGCATCCATTATGTATTTGTATTATTCTATATTTATCCCTTACCCTCTCCCAACCAACAGGAATACAATTTTACTTATTTACAATTTCCTTATACAAAATCTCTTCTCGTAATTTTTCGCTTGGTGTAAATTTAATTCTATTATGCGCCGGAATTTCCAAACTTCTTCCATTACGAAAGTCAAATCCTTTATGTTCCTTATAATTTCTGATTTCGAATTTTCCCACATATTTTAATGACGCTTTTCCGTCCTCCGTCAATCCCTCACATATCAGTGTTGCCACCGTATCAATAGCAAACTCCGCTTGTTCGTATGTACAATTCTGTATCTCGGAATATCTTCTAATCATCTGCTGACGTTTCATAGTATGTTACTCCTTTTTCCTTATTTTAAATTTATATATAGGCTAACGCCCCAACCAGAGAGAAAAAATAAATGTATGATATAGTTTTCGCCAAACCACCTACTTATCAAATTATATATATATGAAAATACCCTTTATCTTTCTTCATTGGTCGGCAGAGTGCCAGCCGATACCTCATAAGAAGTCAAAGCTTCTCTGGCACGATATCATGCACTGATAAGAATATTTATATCTACAACAAAATTCTTCTCATGTAAGAAAAGAACTTTGATTTTGTTTAAAATGCCACGAATCTTTGAGTGGCAGACAACACAGAGTGTTGGCTTTACTCTTGTCACTTTCGTGACGCTATGTCCTTATCCCAGATAAGTCCATATATAATACTTTTTTATCTAGGGGGGGTGTTTTTAACCGCAGAGTTATAATAATAGCTTTGCGGTCAGAAAGCCCCCCTTTGTTCATTATCTGCTCTTTTCAATCATCCACACATTGTCAAACCGTTTGACTTTTCCATCAACTTTTTTCTTTTTTCGCTTGCATACAATTCTATATGTACTCTTGTATTGATTTTCAAGTATGGCATTTATAGCTTTATAGCTTGTAATGATATGCCGATATTTATCTGTAAATCCCAGTGATTTAGCAAATTCTTGTGTTTCCGACCGATTCCACCAAACCGTTTGTTTCTGGTAGTGATCTTCCAATAATTTTTCTGTATAAATCTTTGCATCGTCATTCCAGGGACTTATATTGATACCAAAAGCATCTTTTAATGTCAACAAAAAACCATTCTTGCCCCGGCGAATCATATCCGTTGTGCGCTGAATGCGATTTTCAAAAAATGTCAGCTTTTTATCGTTCACTGTCTTTGTCAGTACACCATTTATTTTTTCGTCCCGGATTATTCGGTGCTTGTCCGGGTATCTGTTCCCATTTTTCAGATACCATTCTAAGTAGTAATCAATGCCCTTCGTCAATAATATATGCGCCGGTTTTATCCACCGTTTTTCGGCAGAATTAAAGCCATTGAGCGTACTATTTGAGATATTTCTTATATAAAGAGCTGCTACGTCACAATCATCCTGTTTTCTCTTACGACCAACAATCTGTTTAATGGTCTGTATATCATAAATGCCATCAATGATTATGATTGAAAAGCTATAGTCTCTCATAGATACGCCACAATCTAATGCAGATGTACCAAATAGAAACTTTTGTCCGGAAAAAACTTTATCCTCTGAGATTTTCGCAATTTCTGATGATATTGCTTTTTTCATTTTGGCTGTCTTTCCGCTTAAATTACCAGAACCAAGCACAATCGAAGATACGTCTTCATATTTTCTATACATTTTCAGTAATTTCTTTGTGCTGCTCATAACAACCATAGCTTTTACATTTGTGTCATGTGCCACAAATTCAAGAATATTTTCAAGTTCTTCATCGGATTTATATGTATAAATCTCGTTAATCACTTTTGATTCGGTATAATCTTTCGGGTATAGCTTGTAATCCATCAAATTACTATGAAAATACTCAAAAACATCATCTGGCGTTGCAGTTATCCAGATTTTTATACAGTTTAAACTCTTTAATATGTTGTAGTGTCTGTCAGTAAGGTCATTGATTCCACTATCCGAAAAAAGATAGTGGCACTCGTCCAACACAACAATTAAATACTTTTCAAAGTTTTTTATCGACTCAAGTGATTGATAGGATTCGACATCAATGGCAGCAGTAGTAACCTCTTTTCTCTGCTGCCTCTTCAAAAGTAATCGTGGCTCTAATTGAAGAATTTTTTTCCCTTGTAACTGCACAAAGTTAGCCAGCTTATTATTTACAAATGTTGTTTTTCCCGTTCCAGTGCCATTATAAAGAAAGATATTATCTCCTGGTTTCCATCTGTTAATCTCTTCCTCCGAAATAATTTCAGAAATATATTTAGTTTCACTCATTTGTTTCTTCTCCCTCAACTATCTGTTTTTGTATTTTTCAACGGCTTGTCGAAGTTCTGGAGTATTACGAAAGTAAAAGACATTTCTGCCACTTCCTCTTTCATCTGGTCGCATATTTACCAGCACAAACCCCTGTGCAATTAATTTACTCATCAGTCTTTGTGAAAAAATCGTATAATATTTCGTTTCGCTCATTTGTTTAACCTCATTTTCAAAATTTTGACAATAAAAAAGCAACCAATTTTTTAGGGAATCCACCTTGTAACTTGGGCTTTCCCATTTTAAAATTGATTGCTGTTAGTGCCTAATTATATTATGCCTTATGCAAAGCATACCTAGATACATTTGTTCTGTTTGATTTTTATTTAGAATAACACACTTTTCCTAATTTGTCAAGTATTTTCATGTAATTCAACAAAACTTCAAAATAATTCCGAATAGTATAGGAAGATTTTTAAAGTTAGACACAACTTATAATAATCCTTTCTTTATTCATCTCGGACTAATCATATCAATTACTTCCTTTCCTATTTTATTACTAAAATAATCTTTATGTTGGTAAAAGTTCATATTACTTATATGAACCAAATTTTTCACACTGTTCCATCCCAACTTTCCACCTCGCTCTTCAATAACAGATAATGCCCATAGTATCTTTCGTGCCCAAAATTCCTCTTGACTTTCTTCATATTTTTTCACTGTTTCGCTACATTTCTTCATATTATACAAATCGCGATTATTTAATCCCATGAATTTATTTATTGCATTAACTGTAACCCTTTTAGGTATTCCATCACTTGTTTTCTTATAGTCAGCAATAATAGAGTCCATTTGCGGAAAATATTTTTTATCTAGCTCTTCCAGTCTTTTATTTTTCACTTGACTTTTACATTTTTGTGGAAAATGTTTCTCTGTCCATTCATAATCATTTCTTCTTAACCATCTTAGTTGTAATTTATATTCTGATGTTTCACATATCTGTGTAAATGAATATCCTGGATATTTAGAAACTGTTTCAAGCCAAATTTTCCTTAACTTAACAATCTTCTCTTGCGTATTTTCGGATTTCTTTGTTATATATCTTGGATCTGTATAAGTAGGTATTTCATGTTTTCTTCTAATTAAATTGATAAGTGCAGTAGAAACATATAAATCTTTCGCAACACGATAAGTACTTTTACCCGCCTGAAGCATTTCTATAACTCTGTCATCAAAATTCTGTTCTGGTTTCTTATCAGATAACTGACATTTTATTAGTTCTTCCGGCGAAATATTCAAGAAAAGCCCTATCTGAATAATTTCATATGGATTTATTCTTTCTTCATGTAATACTTTCGAAATCTGCCATTGTTCTTGAATCCCTCTATCCAGATCTTTGTAAAATTTTATCATATCACTATATAACAAACTTGATTTTATAATCTTTCCTCTATTCGAAAGATACTTCGTACTCTCCATTTGTGATATAAGATACTGTCCTGGATGTATGACAGAATAAACATTTATCGGTAAACAAACCATTGCCCTTATATACTCTGCAATTTTTATTTCCAAATCTGATCCCTTTTCAAATTTCAAATTCGTTATATTGTTTTCTGCAGTATTAAACGTATGCATTTTATGTCTATCCTTTTTGATTGTACTATTTAATAGCTTACATTTATGTTTTGGACACACTGTAAGTTCCGGCACTTGATGAAGCCTATTCCAATATGTTTCTCCGTACTTGTTTCTATTTTCTTTTACACACATTGGACAATATCTTAAATATTCTGTTCCATTTCTAATTGGCGTAATTGAAAACAAATTGGCGTAATTCCCTTTTAACTCCCTAAGTGCTTGCATAGCTTTAACTCTTTGTTTTAAATCTAAATATCGCCCATAATAATTGCATAAAGTATGATTATTTAACATATCTTCCCACTTACAATTTTTTGTCAGATAATCAACAATCTCCTTAGACATATCATTACAAAATGCAAATTCTAATCTTTCTTTTGGATTTTTTAGAAATTCTTCCATTGCCTGAGTCTGCGATACATAGCCACCTTTTTCATATGACCTCGATAGAAAACTATACATAGTTTCATCTTCATATATTTCTGGTAAATATAAAATCATACTCTCACCTCCACAACTGTTAGATTTTTCTTTAATAATGTAACTATGTTCTCTCCGCTTTCTTTTGCCTCTACAACAATGTCTGCAATTTTGACACTATCGCTTAGTAATAGTTCATCATTTGGCTGTTGTTCATTCTTTTTTCTTTTGGTTGATTTTCGTATCATTGAAAACTCTACATAGTTATGTAATACCTCCATACGATTGTTATATGCTTTTTCTAATAGTCCCAATGTTAGCTCTTTTTCACTTGAAAGAATGCCAATTTCCTGTGCATCATGTAAAATTGATACCACTATAGACGCATTACCATTTGAATGTTCATACAACCATTCTATAATTCTCTCCGTGATTTCCACATGTTTTTCCATATATTGATACTGAAAAATTATTTTGCAGAACGCAATAAACTCTGTTCCATACTCCATAGACCCATATTGCAATCCCATTGTTCTCCTAGCAAGATGCATTGCTTTAGCAAAGAAATCTTTACATTCCGGCGTACCAACAAAACAAATACTAATACCTGAATTATTAACTAGCTGCGTAATACTTCCAACCAAGTTTCTTCCATTTTTCGAATGACATATGTTTTGAATTTCATCGAGAACGAGTAATCCAATATTATTCAATGCAATCTGACTTACACAACCAATCAATGAATCTGTTGTCGCTTTTGATCTTATAGCATTTTCGTAATATTTCGAGCCAAGTAATTCATCAATTTTTCTCAAAATTTCAAGCATTAATCCTTTTGTTGATGAATCAAACGGTGTTTGTACAACCAAAATAGGAATAATCTTTGCATATGGATTTTTCATTTCTATTACTTTATTGCCCCTTAATAGCTGAATTGACCTAAAAATAGATGCACTTTTTCCTATCCCAGAATTTCCGATAATAGAAAACGAATCCGAACCTCCAATAATCCCGCCATTATAAGATGATTTATGTTGTATTACTTTAAAATTCTCTCTCTGCTGCCTAGCTGTATTTATACATTTTTTCTGTAGAGATCGCATTAAAGCAAGATAAAATTTACTGTATATTTCCTGTGACATTTTTGACGGAATATAGATTCTATATATATCAGATAGCGCCATTAATCGCTCTGCTGCACTTGCATTTACAATTTCAGAATCATACTCCGGCAGAACACTCAATGCAGATATTAGTTCTTTTCCTGATAACATCGGCGGTAAATTATCTATAATATTAGGAATTTTATTCATTCTTTTCACTGTCCTTTACAAAGTCTATATGCGCCCTCCGTGTCTCACGTTTTCGTGTTTGGCGGATATCTTTCACTTTTACGTCTGACTTATAACATACATTATTCGCAATATTTTCAATATAACGTGCAAGGTCTATCTGAGCTTGCGTACTTTTCCTATTTTCGCCCGATATAAGTGTTTTCTGACACTTTCTTAGTATTTGTGTTTCCTCCATACTTTTGCCGTTATATTGTCTTTCTATAAGATCAAAAGCCATATATTGACCATCTAGCAATGCCCACACTGTTGTCACATCATCAGGATTATATGCCACACAAACTTCGCCACCGGTCAAATATTCTTCTGTATATCCTTTGCGATGATATCGCATTTTATTAACCTTTAAACCCAACCTAGTAAATTTACCGCTTGTTCTAGGCAGCAGAGAATATATGACTTCATTCTTTCTAACAGAAATCATATTTGCTTCTAATTGATTTTTACCCCACTCAAATATACAATTTGCATACGGCAATACATTTTCAGCAATCATCTGATCTGTATATGGAAAATTTTCTACGATACGTTTTGAGTTGTAAAAAATAATGCAGCGTAATATTACACATTCAAAATCTTTCATCGTTAAACATGCATCTTTTCTATAATCGTGTGATCCTCTTTCTTGGAAATCGGAGTTTATAACGCCTTTTCCTTTGAGATATTTTTTATAGTATCCCTGCACTAAATCAAAAAACTTTTCCACCGACCCTTTTAATTCTGGACGATATGGAGGAAGATTCGTTATTGTAATCCCCAATTCTATCAATTGTTCAAAATTCTCTGATCTGTATTCTGTTCCCATATCTGTAACCAATACACCCGGAAGTTGACTGTTATTCCATTCATTTCTATTTATGACTATTCCATATTTTTTGCACCACTCTACCTTATCTGTAACAACATTTATCATCAAATTCCTTAAGCTGTACATACCACCCTCCCAAGTCAACGAATATCCGCAACATAGACTACTATAAGCATCTATACAAGTAGTAAGCACGGGTCTTCCTACAAGGTTTCCAGCATCATCAACAAGATAAATATCACAAATGGTTGCGTCCAACATGCCCACCCCAACATTTGGCGCAAATTGCTGTACGCCGTCACCAACCAACGGTCTATTATTCCTCTGATAATTTTTCAATCCATCTCGTGAAATATAGTAAGTTTGCATACTTTTTGTTTTACGGTAAAAATATCTAAATTGGTTAAATGTCGGATATTCTGGCAGCAGTTTTCCATTTATATCACAATATTTCTGTTTCAGCATTAAAGTATACGCTGTCTTTAAACTATTTTGATTTCTTGTATAGAAAAATTTGTTAAGTGCCCAACGCATGTTTTTCTGATCGCTGGAAAGTTCTCTTTCTTGTTTCTGTTTTGGGGCTAGTACAGATATATCCTGATAAATTAAATATAAGCATAAATAATGACGTATCGTTTGTTTACTTACATGCATTTCTTCTGCGATATTTTCTATCATTTGGCTTCTCTTTGCACTATCTGCAATAAAAGGCAAGATACTGGCAATCAAAGAAAAATGCGTATGAATAAATTTTCTGCTGTCTGTATCAAATGATTCCATTGATTTAATCTTTGTATTTGTGATACTATGTAACTCTTGTTCTGTGCAAGGTGAAAACAACCTAATTTTTTCATTTTTTACCCATTTTGGCATTGTCTGTTTTATGCAATCAATTATAAGTTTTTTATCTGGTTGCTGATCCAATATTCGTATGATATTGTTACCATTTTTTAAAAGACAATTATTCTTCATTAATTACTATCCCCCAATCTTCAATACCATGTCTTAGCCAATACTCTCTCGACATATCCAACAATTTTACTGTCAGTGGTTTCATTAAATGATTTCTTTTCACACATTCTCTCACCATTTTTTCATTATCTGTTCTTGTACATAGGAAATCAGACATATATATCCCATCTTCTAAATCTTCTAGTACAACATTACATTGAATTTCTATTATTTCAGAATCTCTTTCAAGAATTTCCGCATAGATAGTTTGAATTGGATCATAAGTACGACATATATCTCTGCACTTTGAAAGCATACGCTTTTCACAACGTCCCTTATAGTTCTTTTTCCTCATCTTATTCCACCTTTCTCAATAATATTTAGTTCCCAAAAATATCCCAAAATTGAATTTTTGTTTCCCAAAAACATAATAAATTCATTTTTGGGAAAAGGCATTTCTGGAAATCGCCATTTTTACAGGAATCTCTACTATTTTATTTTCCCTAAAATGCAATTTCTAAATTTCTCTATATTCTTGCAAATTTACGTTATCTTTCAAAAGGTAATATCCATTATCCTGAACTAAATAAAATTTGATTTTTATTTGTGTGCTAAAAAAGTTGCACAAATCAAGGTTTTTCCCTAAAATCCAATAAAAAAAGACCTTGAAGATCTGCACTACTACAAATCTACAAGGTCAATTTTATGTTTAATTTTTTACTGCTGGTTGATGCTGTTTTCCCTTTTCAGAGTATTGAGTTTTACCCACCAACATTTATTTCATCTATTATTTCTCTACAAGAAGAGATTTACCTGTCATATCTGCAGGCTGTTCCATTCCCATAAGCTGGATGAGTGTAGGAACGATGTCTGCAAGGCATCCGTTCTCACGCAGTGTGTATTTCGGGTCTGCATTTACAAGGATGAATGGTACAGGGTTTGTTGTATGTGCAGTCCACGGAGCACCTGTCTCATAGTCGATAAGCTGTTCTGCATTACCGTGGTCAGCGCAGATGAACATCTGTCCGTCAACTTCTTTCAGAGCTTCTACTGCTTTGCCTACGCATTCGTCTACAGTCTCTACTGCTTTTACTGCAGCTTCCTGTACGCCTGTATGGCCAACCATATCCGGGTTAGCGAAGTTGATCACGATCACATCGTATTTGTCAGATTTGATCGCATCTACCAGTTTCTCGCAAACCTGTGGTGCGCTCATCTCCGGCTGAAGGTCATAAGTTGCAACCTTCGGAGATTTTACAAGGATTCTGTCCTCGCCCTTGTTTGGCTCCTCTACACCGCCGTTAAAGAAGAATGTAACGTGTGCATATTTCTCTGTCTCAGCAATACGTGCCTGAGTCATGTTGTGAGCTGCAAGATATTCGCCGAATGTGTTCTGAAGCTGAACTTTGTGGAATGCAACCAGTTTGTTCTGAATGGTATCATCATATTCTGTGAAGCATACAAATGTAACGTGTGGTCTTGCTTTTCTCTCAAATCCCTGGAAATCATCATCGCAGAATGCTCTTGTGATCTCACGTGCACGGTCAGGACGGAAGTTGAAGAATACAACAGAGTCATTGTCAGATACAACACCTGTCGGCTGTCCGTCTTTCTCGATTACTGTAGGGAGTACGAATTCATCTGTCTTGTCATTGTCATAGGAAGCCTGAACTGCTGCTGCAGCGTCTGTTCCTTTTACGCCTTCTCCGGATGTAAGAGCATTGTATGCAAGCTCTACACGATCCCAGCGGTTGTCACGGTCCATTGCATAGTAACGTCCGGAAACTGTAGCAACTTCACCTACACCGATCTTCTTCATCTCTGCTTCGAGAGCTTCTACGAATTCTTTTCCTGATGCAGGAGGTGTGTCACGTCCGTCGAGGAAACAGTGTACGTAAATTTTCTCAACGCCCTCTCTCTTAGCCATCTCGAGCAATCCATAGAGATGTGTGTTGTGGCTGTGTACACCACCGTCAGAGAGAAGTCCCATAAAGTGTACTGCAGAGTTGTTCTCTTTTGCATTCTTCATTGCTGCAAGAAGAGCTTCATTCTTGAAGAAATCTCCGTCCTGGATCTCTTTTGTGATTCTGGTAAGTTCCTGGTATACGATACGACCTGCGCCCATGTTCATATGACCTACTTCGGAGTTACCCATCTGTCCGTCCGGAAGACCTACTGCCAGTCCGCTTGCATTTCCTTTTACAAAAGGATATTCTGCCATCAGCTTGTCCATTACAGGAGTCTTAGCCATGTATACAGCGTTTCCTTCTTTTTTGTCATTCAGACCATATCCATCAAGAATCATTAATACGGTTGGTTTTTTGCTCATAATGTTCTCCTTTTATATGTGTTTCATTAGTAACTGATTTGCCTCTTTATATAGTAACAAAATTTCAGGATTTTTCAATTCTTTTTTTACTTATATCTTTTATTATTCCTGATTTATTTGCCATATACACGGATAATCGTAGAAATCTTTCTTACGGAATCTCTGTTTCTCAGTTCTTCGATGGCAGTTCTGAAATCGCCTTCTCTTACGCTCTCAGTGATCACAACTACCTCTGCACATCCTTCTACTTTGGTATCTTTCTGGATGATCTGAGCTACGCTGACCTGATATTTTGCAAAAATAGCGGTCATTTCAGCAAGTACACCGCAGCGGTCCTCTACTTTGAGACGGATGAAATAACGGTTATGTGTGTCCTCCATCTTCTTAACCGGAATTTCCTTATAACAGGTGCATCCGATTCTTCCGCAGCATCCAATCAGGATATTTCTTACGATATCAAATACATCACCTACTACTGCGCTTGCTGTTGGAAGTTCTCCTGCTCCTCTTCCGAAGAACATAGCGTCCTCTACTGCATCTCCGTGAACAAATACTGCGTTGTAGGAATCATTTACAGTTGCAAGTGGATGAGAACTCGGGATCAGCATCGGGCAGACATATGCCTCGATTCCGTCTGCTTCGTTTCTGGCAACACCGAGAAGCTTGATATCGCGTCCCATCTCTTTTGCATAGTTGATATCCTTTGATGTGATCTTTGCGATTCCCTCTGTATATACGTCATTGAATACTACGCGGGAATTAAAAGCTACAGATGCAAGGATCGCAACTTTACGGCCTGCATCGAGACCTTCGATATCTGCTGTCGGGTCTGCCTCTGCATAGCCAAGTTCTGTGGCAAGTGCCAGGGCATCCTTAAATTCCATACCTTCCTGAGTCATCTTGGTCAGAATAAAGTTTGTGGTTCCGTTTACGATACCCATTACTTCTGTCATATGGTTTCCGGCAAGACACTGCTTCAGCGGTCTGATGATCGGAATTCCACCTGCTACTGCTGCCTCAAACAGAAAATCTACTTTATTCTCATGTGCCGCTTCCAGGAGTTCATGTCCATGTACTGCAATCAGGTCTTTATTTGCAGATACTACATGCTTGCCTGCTTTTAATGCAGAAAGGATATACTCCCTGGCAGGATTAATACCTCCGATCAGCTCTATCACGATCTCAATCTCCGGATTATTTACGATCTCATCCCACTGGCTGGTGAGAATGGATGCATCCTCCAGTTTCGCTGCTGCTTTCTCGATATTTCTGACAAGGATCTTCTTGATCTCAACTTTACAGCCGATCTTGGCTGTCATTTCTTCTTCCTGATTCTTTAGTACTTTATATACACCTGTTCCTACTGTTCCAAATCCTAACAGTGCGGCTTTGATGACTTTTTCACTCATTTTGCAGGATTCCCCTTTCTTGTTCGTTGGTTTTTATACTAGGGCAGAATCGCCTATTTGTCAAGTTCGTCTATGTTTTTCAGCAAAGTATCTATCATATTTTCAAACTCTGAATTCTTTCTGCGAAGCCATTTTACATACCATATAGTTCCCATAACAGCCGTCCATACTGAAACACAGAATATCCCTGTTATTACCATATAAAACAGATGCCCTCTTCCCTGCCGCGGCGCACCACATACAAAACAGTAATACATTACCGCACATATCAATGCTGTTCCTGCACCTGTCATTATCTTTCTGATCGTCTTCATCTTATCACTTTCCTTCTCATAGTGTCGTTATAAAGACACTGTTATAAGAATCATTTTACCTTGATAATAGAAACGAAGCAAGAACAAAATGGACGGTTATAACAAATGATAAGTTACGCAAAATTATGGAAGACAATGAAAAAACGTGGAATTTCCCAGTATGACCTGTATACCTACTATGGGATCAGTAATTCTTTTCTGGATAAACTCCGCCATAATAAAAATGTAGAAATCCGCAGTCTTGATATTTTATGTTCAATTCTTGACTGCGATTTCGGAGATATTGTAGAACATATCCCGGACAGCTCTGTATCTCAGGAAAAATAATCTGTTTTGTGTTATAATTGTTTTGTATCTTTTGGTAGAACAATCTGCACTATTTTTTAATGTTTCTTCTGCATTTCTTCTTTCATAAATCCTACACTTGATTTCTTCTAAATTTCCTTCAAAATGCACTCATTTATAAATCTAACCTATGAATTTATTTATAAAAACAAAGGATTTTTTTCTGCATTTATGTTATACTTTTTAAGGATTATACAACATGCTAACCATAATTAAACCAACCCGTAAAAAATATTCACTTGAAAGGATTGTAACCTATATGAAATATGATGTAGTAATCATTGGCGCCGGACCTGGCGGCATTTTTTCTGCTTATGAGCTGATGGAACAGAACAAGGATCTTAAGATTGCTGTTTTTGAATCAGGTAATCCCCTGAATAAAAGGCACTGCCCAATCGATGGAAATAAAGTAAAAACCTGTATTAAATGCAAAACCTGTGCTATTATGAGTGGTTTCGGTGGTGCCGGTGCTTTCTCTGACGGTAAATACAACATCACCAATGACTTTGGCGGAACTCTTTATGAGCACATCGGTAAGAAAGAAGCTCTTGATCTGATGCGTTATGTAGATGACATTAACGTTGCCTACGGCGGTCAGGATACAAAAATGTATTCTACTGCAGGAACAAAATTTAAGAAGCTCTGTATGCAGAATAAATTAAAACTTCTGGATGCTTCTGTGCGTCATCTGGGAACAGATATCAATTATGTAGTTCTGGAGAATCTTTATGCCAAATTAAAAGAGCATGTGGATTTCTTCTTTAATACTCCGGTAGAACATCTGGAGCTCCTGGATGACGGTTATCGTATCATCACAAAAGACGGTACAACAGATTGCAGCAAATGTATTGTTTCTGTTGGCCGAAGCGGAAGCAAATGGATGGAAGAAGTCTGTAAGGAGCTGGATATCCCAACCAAATCTAACCGCGTAGACCTTGGTGTACGTGTAGAACTCCCGGCCGTTATCTTCTCCCATCTGACTGATGAGCTTTATGAAAGCAAGATTGTTTACAGAACAGAAAAATTCGAAGATAATGTAAGAACTTTCTGTATGAATCCTTACGGTATTGTCGTAAACGAAAATACAAACGGTATTGTCACAGCTAACGGACACAGCTATGAAGATCCGTCCAAGCAGACCGAGAATACAAACTTTGCACTTCTGGTTGCAAAGCATTTCTCAGAGCCTTTTAAGGACAGTAATGGATACGGCGAAAGTATCGCACGCCTTTCCAATATGCTTGGCGGTGGCGTTATTGTTCAGCGTTTCGGAGATCTGGTACGTGGAAGAAGAAGTACCGTCGCACGTATCGAAGAGGGTATGGTACGCCCGACACTGGCAGCTACTCCTGGTGACCTGAGCCTTGTTCTGCCGAAGCGTATCCTTGACGGAATCATCGAGATGATTTATGCTCTGGATAAAATTGCTCCTGGTACAGCAAACGACGATACCCTTCTCTATGGTGTGGAAGTTAAGTTCTATAATATGGAAGTTGAGATTAATGAAAATCTGGAGAGCAGATATAAAGGGCTGTATATCATCGGTGACGGAAGTGGTGTCACTCATTCCCTGTCACATGCTTCTGCAAGTGGTGTTTATGTAGCACGTCAGATTGTTGAGAATATGTAATTTATCAGACAGCTATAGTTTCTTTACCACCTGATAAATCCGGTCAAGCGGATAAAAGCATCTGCTTCGTTACTTGCTCATAATCGAATAAAACTGATCTGCTCCGCAGTTTCAGTTAAAAAATGGAGACTGTAGCTCATTCGAACCTACAGTCCCCATTTTTATATTCTCATTAGTTTATATTCTGGTTAATTTAAAAGAATCAGCCCAAACATCTAAGATCATGCTCTATGATATGCCATCCATTTATCTAATCCTACACGTTCAAAAGAACCACAATATTGAAACCCGCATTTCTCCAGAAGTCTCTGCATTGGAATATTATCTGCATAGGTGTCCATTCGGATATTCGGTATCTGCGAATATGCCCAGTCCAGGCAGTAAGAGGCGGCGCCTTTCACAATTCCTGTTGATGCAACCCTGTGAACTACCGCATAAGGTTCTTCGTTCAGCCATTTTCCATTAATCCGTCTGTAGTCTTCATCTTCTTCCACTGCATAGTAAAATACACAGGCAATCTGTTCCTTTTCTATGCACAGATACATGCGGTCTAAATCCTGCTCTATCAGTTCTCTTGACGGATAGTCGTCTCCCCACTGTTCTGCATTGCCGTTTGTACGCATAAATTCTCTTGCTTTTTCATAAATCTGCATGATCTGATCCAGATCCTGCACAGATGCTTTTCTTATTTCCATATATATTGACCCTCGTATTATATAATAGTAGTCTCATTTTATGTTTCTAATTTATTGTCTCTGCAATTATACGCATAAGTTTTTCGATTTCAATCGGTTTGGCAGCATACCCGTTCATTCCTGCTTCAAAAGCAGCTCTGCGGTCTTCCTCGAATGCATTTGCAGTCATAGCAATGATTGGAATCTTCGACCGACTGTCAGGCAATTTACGGATCATTTTCGCAGCCTGATAACCATTCATAACAGGCATCTGAATATCCATAATGATCAGATCATAATATCCTGCATCTGCTGTTCTCAGCATATAAAGTGCGATTTCTCCATTCTCTGCGATTTCCACCTGAATTCCTGCATCAGAAAGAATCGTCAAAGTTATCTCCGCATTAAGGGCATTGTCTTCAACCAGAAGGATTCTTTTGCCCTTTAATGATATCTCCGGCTTCTGCTGTTCATTCGGTTTACTGTTCTCTGCCAAAGCCAGCTTTAACGGGATTTCAACTGTAAAGCAGCTGCCTTTTCCCTGAGTACTCTCTACTGTGACCGTTCCATTCATCAACTCCACAAATGATTTCACGATTCTCAGACCCAGCCCGGTTCCCATAATGCCGCTTTCCGAAGTATTTCTTTCCCTGGAAAATGCTTCAAACAGATGTGGAATATATTCTTTGTTGATCCCAATACCAGAATCTGCCACCGCGATCCTTAATAACATATGATTCGGCTCTGCCGCAGAAAGCTCTTCTATATTTACATCTACGCTTCCATATGTCGGTGTATATTTTACTGCATTACTCATAAGATTCATCAGAATCTCTCTCAATTTCATTGTATCGCACAGTACATTCTGATGAGTTATATCAATATGACGGGTAACTTTCAGACACTTACGAGTGATTTCATTTTCCAGCAAAACATCCAGTGTTCCATTTAGTTTTCTGATATCCCATACAGTTTCATGCAGCGTTTCCTTCCCACTCTCAATTCTTGACACTTCCAGAATATTTCCGATCAGTGCCAGCAGAAAACAGCTGGAGTCTTTTAATTTGTTTAAATATTCTTTTGTTTTCTCTTTTTCTCCCCAATGACTCTCCATCAGATTCGCATACCCAATAATCGCATTCATCGGAGTCCTGAGATCGTGCGACATGGCAAACAAAAAATCTGTTTTGGCTTTGCTTCCTTCCTGTGCCTGCTGCAAGGCTTTTCGAAGCATCATCATATCAGAAACATCCAGAAATGTAGTTACTGCAACTCTTTCTCCACTTGGCAGATAAATAGACTTTGTTTTTGCCATGGCATGGCATTCTTTCTCACTGTCTTTATTAATGATGCATTCATAGTCAACTACAACATCTTCATCGCGCAAACGCTTTAATTTTTCAATAGTTTCCTTTTCCGGATAATATACTTTCTTAAGGATTGTGCCCAGATTCTTCTGCGCTTCCCTGATGTCTTTTACATTATACATTCTCAGTGCTTCTTTGTTCATATGTATAACTCTATGACTTGGAAGTGTATATGTCAGCAGTCCACAACTCTGTACATCCAGAAGATCTCTGTAATAATTCTCCTGGATAACCTGTTCTCTTCTGAGATTCATATTCTGTTCTGCCAGACGGCGTTCTGCAAATTTATCACGTTCCAGACGCATGATATCCGAAATATCCTGATGCGTACCGATTATGCTGGCACAGTCTGTCACCGACATATCTCTGCATCCGCCACAGCGAACCAGCATTTCACCTGAAACAGGATGAATATAACGATATACAATCTCTATTCGCGTTTCTGTCAGTTTACTCATATATTCCCGAAACAGTTCTCTGTCATCCGGATGGATCCGTTCTAAAAAAAATGCCTGACGTTCTTCCGGTGTTACAGGTTCTGTGATCCCCAGAAGTTCATCCATCATAGAATCTGCATAGAACCGCCCTACTTCATTATCGCAAAATTCCACTCTCCAAAGTCCGATTCTTGATGTGTGAAGAATCTTTTTTTCATCCACATGCTGTTCACCCATGGCAATAGACTCCCTCCACTGTTATTCTATTTAATCAAACTAATACTCTCTTTCGATTTGATGCATGATTCTGTTAAAACTTCGCAGATACCTTGTCTCCTCTTCTCTTTGTCAGAAGACAGACAGTTTCACAGTGGTCTGTAAAACTGAACATATCAACCGGCTGTATTTTTCTTACTTCATATCCGTGTTTCGTAAGATACTCCAGGTCTCTTGCGAGAGTTTCAGGGCCACAAGATACATATACAATCCTAGATGGTCCCAGCTTAATCATAGATGACATAAATTTCTTATCACTGCCTGTACGCGGCGGATCCATAAACACTACATCCGCAGTCTCACCGTTCTCTGCCATTGCTTCCATGAACTCCCCGGCATCACCCTGATAGAAATGTGCATTTGTAATCTTATTCTCTCTTGCATTAATTTTTGCATCATGCACAGCATCGGGATTTAATTCCACACCTATGACATTCTTTGCTCTCTTTGCAGCAACCAATCCGATCGTTCCGATTCCACAATAAGCATCAATTACTGTTTCTTTTCTGCCAAGACCTGCATACTCAATTGCCGTCTTATACAGGATTTCCGTCTGTACAGGATTTACCTGATAGAATGACTGTGGAGAAATTCGGAAAGAACATCCACAGAGTGTATCGCGGATAAATCCTTTTCCGTAAATTACAATATCTCGTTCTCCCAGCACCATACTGGTCTTCTTGTCATTGACATTCAATACCACTGTGGTGATCTGTGGATATTTTTTTCGTAAGTATTTTACGAAATTATTCTTTGATGGAAATACCGGAGATGCTACAACAAGGACTACCATAATCTCATCTGTAGAAAACCCTCTTCTTACCAAAACATGACGAAGAAGGCCATAACCTGTGTCTTCATCATATGTTTTTATTTTAAAAGATTTCAACATATCACGAATTGTACGGATAATTTCCTGACTGATCCTGTCTTCGATCATACATTCTTCTACAGGAACTACTTTATGTGTTTTTGCCTCATAAGTTCCACAGATGATGTTGCCTTTTCTATCTCTGTCAAATACTGCATGAACTTTGTTTCTATAATAAAATGGATCATCCATTCCAATAATTGGCTTTACATTTCCAAACTTCTTAAGAAGTTTGCTCATTTTCTTCTGCTTAGCAGCCAGCTGTTCTTTGTAAGGAACGCCTTGATACTGACAGCTTCCACATTTTTTTGATACGCTACATTTTTTTATTTTTTCTTCCATGAAAAATTAACCTGCTTTCTGTCTGCATACTTTTTATAATTATAACAGCGAAAACAGGTTCCTGCAATCAAATAGCATCTATTCTATTTCTCAATTTTAACATTTTTCGATCCAAAGATGCAATTTCTTCAGAATATCCCTTTAGTTCTTTTCCTATTTTATCAGCACCTTTTACATTCTTTTTGTAAAGGAGCTGATATTCGAAAACAGACCAGAAGTCCATAGCTGTTGTTCGAATCTGGATTTCCACTGTTTTTGTTTCCATTTTATTATCAATACAGACAGGAACTCCCATGATCAGATGCAGACTCATATATCCGCTTTTCTTTGGTTTTGCAATATAATCTTTTTCTTTGATAAGCGTAAGATCTTTCTGTTCCTTCAACATTTTCGCAATTTCATATACATCATCTACAAAAAGACAAACTATCCTGATTCCGATTAAATCATTCAATTTGGTTTTGGCAAGTGTAAATTCTGGTTTCAGGTTCTTGCGTTTCATCTTGGCATAGATACTTTCCGGTGTCTTTATCCTCTGCGAAACATTCTGGATTACTTCTCTGTTATATTTGCTTTCCAACTGTTCGCCAATTATTTTGACTTTTACAGCCAGGACTCCCATCACATACTGACAGTGAAGATAATATTGGTCTTTATTCATTTCATTTCTTATTTTCTCTATTTCTTTTTTTATATCCCTCTCCCCATTTCTGCAATTGCTGTTATCAGGCAGATAAGTCATTACGATTCATTGTCTGTGTATAATCGAATAGTTATTATATTATCATGTTTATATATTTTTCACTATCATTTTTCTGTAAAACAATTGTTAATTTATACAGAATTTTCCCAGAAGAAATCTATGTTATGTCGGATTTTAGATTATTTTGTCGAAATGTTCTAAGCAGATTTATGGTTAATCCTGTAGACGAATGTAGAAAAATGTGGTATAGTTTATACATACTAAAGAGATGAAAACAAGATACAAAAGAGTTATCCAGATTACTAATGAATAAACTCACAAAGTAATCAACTTGCAAAAGTTAAAATACAAAAGATAAATATTTAAAATACAAATGTTCAAATTATAAACCACTAAAGAGAATCGTCTAAAATTGTAATGATTCATCTCCTAATCACTAAAGATTTCTATCTGAAATACAAAAGATATACACATTGTGAAAATATTATACAAAAGCTAAAAAGACAGTTTCCTAAACGAGACTGTCTTTTATTTATGTAAAAATCAGAGTTTCTGTCTTTTTATCACCAGAGAATACGTAAGACTTTCTACCTATTCCAGCGGTAGATAATAATACACGCCCTGGCAGTCGAAACTGTCAGGGCGTGTTCTGTCTGGGCACAAAGATTATCTATTTATAATCAGTTTTGAATTTATAATTCTTATTTGTAGTTTACGATCTTTCCGAAATCAGCTTTCAGAGAAGCGCCACCAACAAGACCACCATCGATATCGTTCTGAACGAATAAGTCAGGAGCTGTTGCAGGATTTACAGATCCGCCGTACTGGATGCGGATTGCTTCTGCTGTTGCTTCATCATAGATTTCAGCAATGCAAGCACGGATACCAGCGCATACTTCCTGAGCCTGCTCAGTTGTAGCTGTTTTGCCTGTTCCGATTGCCCAGATTGGCTCGTAAGCGATAACTGCTGTCTTAGCCTGATCTGCTGTAACACCCTGGAATCCAACTTTAACCTGCTGACGGATGAAATCCATTGTCACGCCCTGCTCTCTCTGAGTAAGAGTTTCGCCGCAGCACATGATAGGTGTGATTCCATGTTCGAAAGCTTTGAGGATCTTCTTGTTAACGTCTTCGTTTGTTTCTCCGAAGTATTCTCTTCTTTCGGAATGTCCGAGAACAACGTATTTAACTCCAGCGTCTACGAGCATTGCAGGGGAGATTTCTCCTGTGTAGGCACCTTTCTCTTCGAAGTACATGTTCTCAGCACCAACCTGGATATTGGTTCCTTTAGCAGCTTCTACAACTGGGATGATGTCGATTGCAGGTACGCAGAATACAACGTCAACTTCGTCATTTACTACTAATGGTTTTAATGTTTCTACTAATTTAACGGCTTCGCTTGGTGTCATGTTCATTTTCCAGTTACCAGCGATAATTTTCTTTCTTGCCATGATAATTTTATCTCCTTAGTGTCCCTTGTGGGACGTTATTTATATGGTAACACCACATCTACTAAATTCAAGCTTCGCCCACGGCTCACTTTCATTAAGTAGATAGGTAGGCTTTCACACTAAATTCGGCCTGCACCTACGGCTTGACCTTATTAAGTGTTCAATGCCTATTTATCGTTTGCTGCTGCAACGCCCGGGAGTTCTTTTCCTTCCAGAAATTCAAGAGATGCACCGCCACCTGTGGAGATGTGTGTCATCTTGTCGCCATAGCCAAGAATGTTAACTGCAGCTGCAGAATCACCACCACCAATAATAGTTGTAGCGTCTGTATCAGCAAGTGCTTTGGCAACCGCTTCTGTACCATGAGCAAAGTTCGGCATTTCGAAGCAGCCCATCGGTCCGTTCCATACAACTGTCTTAGCATCTTTTACAGCGTCAGAGAAAAGTTTCTCTGTTTCAGGTCCGATATCCATTCCTTCCCATCCGTCCGGAATTTCACCACGTTTCACAACCTGGATGTTGCAGTCATTGGAGAAGTCATCACCAATTCTGTTATCTACAGGAAGAAGAAGTTTTACGCCTTTTTCTTCTGCTTTCTTCATCATGTCTAATGCATACTGAAGATAATCATCCTCGCAGAGGGATCTGCCGATATGTCCACCCATAGCTTTGGAGAATGTGTAGGACATACCACCACCGATGATAAGAGTATCCACTTTATCAAGAAGGTTATTGATTACAGAGATCTTGCTGGAAACCTTAGCTCCGCCAAGGATAGCAACGAATGGTCTCTCAGGATTGTTAACTGCGTTTCCAAGGAAATCGATTTCCTTCTGCATTAAGTAACCAACAACTGCTGTATCAACATATTTAGTTACACCAACGTTAGAGCAGTGTGCTCTGTGTGCTGTACCGAATGCATCGTTTACAAATACGTCGCAAAGAGAAGCGAGTTCTTTGCTGAATTCGTCTCCATTCTTTGTTTCTTCTGCACGATAACGTGTGTTCTCAAGTAAGATGATGTCTCCGTCTTTCATCTCATCTACTGCTGCTTTTGCATTTGGTCCTACTACTTCCGGATCTGCTGCAAATTTAACTTCCTGTCCTAATAATTCGGAAAGGCGAACTGCAACTGGTGCAAGAGATAATTCCGGTTTCGGTTCTCCCTTCGGTTTTCCAAGGTGAGAGCAAAGAATGATCTTTCCGCCATCTGCAACGAGCTTCTTGATTGTAGGAAGAGCTGCTACCAGACGGTTCTCATCTGTAATCTTTCCATCCTGAAGCGGAACATTGAAGTCACATCTTACAAGAACTTTTTTGCCTTTTACATTGATATCATCAACAGATTTTTTGTTCAGCATTTGTGGTGCCTCCTTAATAATATTCTTTAACTGTTACCGCGTAATTTGTGGGCGATAACATATGATTTCCATATAGTCTGCCAATTGTCAGCGGCAAACTATGCATACTGTTCAGACAACGCGAAAAGGATCCGGCCCATATCAGACCGGACCCTTCGCTGGAGTCTATTCTTCTACACTTACTGAAAATTAAGCGTTCAGTAATTTACCAAAGTGTTTGATTGTACGAACCATCTGGCTTGTGTAGGAGTTTTCGTTGTCATACCAGGAAACTACCTGTACTTCTGTTGTGCCATTCTCAAGTGGAAGAACCATTGTCTGAGTAGCATCGAACAGAGAACCAAATCTCATACCAACGATATCGCTGGATACGATCTCATCTTCGTTGTATCCGAAGGATTCGTTAGAAGCTGCTTTCATAGCTGCATTGATCTGTTCTTTTGTTACGTTTCCTTCAACAACTGCTGTTAAGATTGTTGTAGAACCTGTTGGGGTAGGAACACGCTGAGCAGATCCGATTAATTTGCCGTTCAGTTCTGGGATAACAAGACCGATAGCTTTAGCAGCACCTGTGCTGTTAGGAACAATGTTAACTGCAGCTGCACGGGATCTTCTTAAGTCACCTTTTCTCTGTGGTCCATCAAGTGTCATCTGATCGCCTGTGTAAGCGTGGATTGTGCACATGATACCAGATTTGATTGCAGCGAGGTCATTTAATGCTTTAGCCATTGGAGCTAAGCAGTTTGTTGTACAAGAAGCTGCAGAGATGATGTGGTCTTCTTTTGTAAGAGTTTCATGGTTTACATTGTAAACGATTGTCTTAAGGTCGTTTCCAGCCGGAGCGGAAATGATAACGTGTTTAGCACCTGCATCGATATGAGCCTGAGCTTTATCTTTGGATGTATAGAATCCTGTACACTCAAGAACTACGTCTACACCGATTTCTCCCCATGGAAGTTCAGCAGCGTTAGCTTTTGCGTAAATTTTGATTTCTTTTCCGTCAACTGTAATGGAATCTTCTCCTGCTGTTACTGTGTCTGCAAGAGCATATTTTCCCTGTGTTGAGTCATATTTTAATAAGTGAGCAAGCATTTTAGGAGATGTTAAATCGTTGATTGCTACGATTTCAAATCCTTCTGCTCCAAACATCTGACGGAATGCAAGACGTCCGATACGTCCAAAACCATTGATTGCAACTTTTACTGCCATGATAAAATTCCTCCTATGAATTAAGTGGTTAATTATGGTAATCCTTTGTTTGTTAAAGAATCATCAACCTGTAATGTATTGTACATAATTCTAAACAAAAATTCAAGACCATTTTCTAAAAAACAAATAAAAATTAAGTAAAAATTGTAAATTCTATGGTATACTGGGTATGCAGTGCACTGTAAATATCCGTGTTGCTGCCCACATCCTGCTGTTTTGCGGAATTTCTGGTTTAAGTGTGTCCTGTTTACGAGACATTTATACAATTTCTGCATACAGTATCTTTTTTATTTCTGTTCGTAACTGTTCAGTACCTTCACAGTTACGAGTCAAAATCCATTAAAAATTGCCTGCGGCGATGGGTTTTTGACTTGTACGTCTCGAGATTTTGGCATTTTCATGCCAAAACACCTCGCGGGATAGTGGACTGCTGAATGGTTACTTCTGTTCACATATTGTTATCCCCATGACAAATGTCACCGGATATGAAGTGAACAGTCACTATTTTATATTATGAAAGGACTGAAATTATGGACAGAAAGATATTATGGGACTGTCATATGCACTCTTCTTTTTCTGCGGATTCAGATACTCCTATGGAATCCATGATCCAGCGTGCAGTGGAGCTTGGTCTGAAGGGGATCACTTTTACAGAACATCTGGACCCGGATTACCCGGCTACTCCTGATGGGCTGGATTTCTCTCTGGATATTCCTTCCTATCAGAAGAAGCTCGCAGAACTTTCAGATACATATAAGGATAAGATCCAGATGCGTTTCGGAATTGAACTTGGTCTGCAGATGCATCTGGGAGAATATTTTGATTCTCTGCTTGCACAGGTACCATTTGATTTTGCTATTGGCTCTTCTCATCTTGTTCACGGATATGATCCTTATTATCCGGAATTTTTTGAGGGGCGCAAGGAGTTCTTATGTTATATGGAATATTTTGAATCCATTCTTGAGAACATCTCTGTCTATGACGGATTTGATGTATACGGGCATATCGACTATGTTGTGCGCTATGGTCCGAATAAGAACCGGGAATATTCTTATGGACGATACAAAGATATTCTGGATGAGATCCTCCGGAAACTGATTTCCAAAGGAAAAGGAATCGAGCTCAATACAGGCGGATACCATTACGGACTCGGTGAACCTAATCCATGTACAGCAGTCATAAAGCGTTACAGAGAACTTGGCGGTGAGATCATTACGATCGGTGCAGATGCACATACACCGGACAAAGTAGCCTATGCGTTTGACAAAGCCGCAACTGTACTTGAAAACTGTGGCTTCCGGTATTATACAGTATTTAAGGATCACAAACCGGAATTTATTTCTTTATAAAATTGTTTTATAAATAGTATGAGGACTTGCCTATACGGTCATCCGTGTACTATAATGTTTTACAAATACGTTACTGGCCGCTTCGGTTTCAGTAACACAAATATTTATTTATAAACCAGGGAGGAATATTATGGCAAAAAAAAGACTCCAGAAGAAGCGTGCTTCATCAACAGTCAGCAAACAGGGGGCTGAAATTTTAAAAGTTGCTACTTCTAAAACAGAACCTGCGAAAGTTGAAACTTCCAAAGTTGAACCTGTTAAGGTTGAAACTTCTAAGGTGGAACCAGTCAAAGTTGAGATCTCCAAAGTCGAACCTATTAAGGTTGAAACTTCTAAAGTTGAACCGGTTAAAGTTGAGACTTCTAAAGTTGAACCGGTTAAAGTTGAGACTTCCAAGGTCGAACCGGTCAAAGTTGAAACCTCTAAAGTTGAACCTGCGAAAGTTGAAACTTCCAAAGTGGAGCCGGTGAAACTTGAGGCTCCTGCTGATCTTACTATATATAATGAACGTTTTCAGAAACATTATGACGAACTGAAATGGCTGTATTGTGAATTATATCAGGACCGTGATGATGTTATGACATTCCTGAATGACCTGACATCTAATATGGAAGCTTTTTATAACAGCAGAAATGCAACATTAAGAGCATCCGACAGAAAACGTGAATCTGACCCGAATTGGTATAAACGCAATGACCTGCTTGGCATGATGATGTATGTAAATAATTTCGCACATACATTAAAAGGTCTGGAAGAGAAACTGGATTATGTAGAAGAATGCAATGTTAATTATCTTCATCTGATGCCTCTGCTCGCTTCACCGGAAGGAAAAAGTGATGGCGGTTATGCAGTTGCTGATTTCCGTACCGTTCAGCCGGAACTCGGCACAATGGAAGATTTCTCAGAATTAACTGCAAAATGCCATGAACGAGGCATTAATATCTGCCTTGACTTCGTTATGAACCATACATCCGAAGATCATGAGTGGGCAAAACGTGCACGTGCAGGTGAGAAAGAATATCAGGATCGTTATTTCTTCTTTGATTCCTATGATGTTCCGGCTCTTTATGAGAAAACCTGCCCTCAGGTATTCCCGACTACTGCACCTGGAAACTTCACATGGTTAGATGACGTTCACAAACATGTTATGACTACATTCTACCCATATCAGTGGGATCTGAATTACAGAAACCCTGTTGTATTTAATGAGATGGTTTATAATATGCTCTATCTTGCAAACCAGGGTGTAGATATCGTACGTCTGGATGCTGTTCCTTATATCTGGAAGCAGCTTGGCACAAACTGCCGTAACCTGCCACAGGTTCATACCATCGTGCGTATGATGCGTATGATCTGTGAGATCGTTTGCCCGGGTGTTCTTCTTCTCGGCGAAGTTGTTATGGCTCCTGAGAAAGTTGTTCCGTATTTCGGTACTCTTGAGAAACCGGAATGCCATATCCTGTACAATGTTACTACTATGGCAAGTACCTGGCACACTGTCGCAACGAAAGATGTATCTCTTCTGCGCAGACAGCTGGATATCCTCGGATCACTTCCTACAGAATATGTATTCCAGAATTATCTGCGCTGCCATGATGATATCGGCTGGGGATTAGATTATGACTTCCTGCAGAACTTCTCTATCGAAGAGGTTCCTCACAAGAAATTCCTGAATGATTTCTTTACAGGAAAATATCCGGATACCTTTGGCCGCGGTGAGCTCTACAATGATGATCCTCGTCTGGGCGATGCAAGACTCTGCGGTACTACTGCTTCTCTCTGTGGTATTGAGAAATATGGATTTGAGGGAAATGCAGAAGGTGTGGACAGAAGTGTCCGTTATGACATTACTCTGCACGCATTTATGCTTTCTCAGTCAGGTATCCCGGTTATCTACAGTGGCGACGAGATCGGCCAGGTAAATGACTATTCTTACAAAAATGATCCGAACAAAGCTGCAGATTCCCGTTATCTCCACAGAGGAGAATTCAACTGGTCTCTTGCTCCAAACAGAAATATTGCAGATACTGTACAGGGAAAACTTTTCCATGCACTGGATCATCTGGAGCATATCAGAAGTGCTCATAGCGTTTTCAGCACAACTGCATCTCTTCGAACAATTGATACCTGGGATTCTTCTATTCTTGCTATTGTACGTGAGAATGATGAAGAGAAATTCCTTGGTATCTATAACTTCGGCGATCAGGATAAGGTAGCATGGATCAATGAAGATGATGGTATTTATACAGACCTTATCACAGAGCACCAGATGGAAGCTAAAGGGGTTATGATCCCTGCATTCGGATGCTTCTGGCTGTGCAGAAAGAAATAATTCATAAGCTTCTGCAATAGCAGATAATACTCAGTATAACAAATACTTATTATAGCAGACGCAAATAAGGACAATCCGTACTTCTTCTACAGATTGTCCTTATTTTTATACGCTTATTTCTTACGTTTATTTCTGTACTCTCTCCAGAAACTTTGCAAAAAATCCCTTATCCTCATCTTCTTTATCCAGAGATTTCGCATAAATCCGACGAATCCATTCTGTGATGGTTTCAATCAGGATCGGTGAAAATGTCATCAGTACAAATACCAGAATGATCATTCCAAATTCCAGAGAACCTAATGTCAGTAAATTCTGCAGTACAACTGCACTTATAAAAAATGCAAACTGCATTCCGTAGATGATCACCTTTCTGTATGTGTTCAGCGGCGAATATACTGTACGCAGCGCAGACATATAGTTCCATCCTGTTACCAGAACACAGGCTGTGTTCAGCATGACATTAGAATGATATACATTCTGGCATACCAGCATGATCGTAAATACGCATCCTGTGATGGTAACCGCTGCCGGAAATGCATTCATAAATACATGTCTAAGGAAGGTGTGATCGATCTTATTGTAGTTATTCTCCTGTGTCAGCAGAAATGTAGGAATACCTACTGCACATGCACTGATCAGTGACATCTGAATCGGCTCGAACGGATATGCATCTCCGAAAAAGATCGTGATCAGTGCCAGTAGAACAGAGAAAATTGTCTTGATCAGGAACATGGATGCTGCACTTCGAATATTATTTACCACGCGACGGCCCTGATTTACAATATGAGGCATTGCTCCAAAATTGGAATCCAGCAATACCACGTTTGCAATGTTCTTGGCTGCATCGCTTCCTGCTGCCATGGCAATACTGCAGTCTGCTTCTTTTAACGCAAGTACGTCATTTACACCGTCACCAGTCATGGCAACTGTATGTTTCTGAGATTGAAGTGCCTGTACCATCTGTTTCTTCTGCTGCGGGGTTACACGGCCGAATACACTGCACTCTGCAACTGCACGCTGCATTTCTTCCGGTGTTGTGATAGTTGTGGCATCAATATAATGATCTGCGTTCTTCAGTCCAGCCTTCTTTGCAATGGCAGAAACTGTCACCGGATCATCTCCGGAAATAACTTTCAGATCAACGCCCTGGCTGTCAAAGAATGCCAGAGTATCCGGTGCTTCCTCACGGATTACATCTGTAATAAGGAACAGACCGATTGGTTCCAATCCAGCCGGACGTTCTGTACCTTCTGTTTCCTGTTCACTGTGAGCAAGAACCAGAATACGGAATCCAGCCTCCGCATAAGTGCTGCAATGCGCCAACAACTCTTCATTTCCTTCCGGGAAGAGGAACTGTGCAGCTCCCATCAGATAAGTACCTTTTCCTTCAAATACTGCTCCGCTGTATTTTCGGTCCGAAGAGAATGGAATGGCGTGGATCAGTTTCAGATCAGACTTGGCAGGAAAACGGTCTCTCAGCGCATCAGCTGTCGCATTCTGATCATGCAGAACTGACATCAGATTTCCCATAATACGGTCGATTTCCTGCAGTTTCTGTTTCTCTGCTTCTGTTTTCTCTGTTGTTTTTGAAACTGTTTCCTTAATTCCTGCATTTGTGTCCGCATTCACAGTTTCTGTCTTTACAGATTCCTCCTCTGTTTCCAGGTTAACCAAACCGGCTTCTGTGGCTGCAGTGACAGCTATCTCCTCATGATTCTGTCCGCCCTCATACAGCTGCACATCTTCGACTTTCATAGTTCCTTCTGTGATAGTACCTGTCTTATCCAGACAGAGAGTGTCAACTCTGGCAAGAGTCTCGATACAGTAGAGTTCCTGTACCAGTGTCTTCTTGGTTGCCAGAACCATAGAGCCCAGAGTTAACGCCACACTTGTCAGGAGCACCAGTCCCTCAGGGATCATTCCCAGAACTGCGGCAACCATATTTACTACGGAATCCTTTAATGTGTCTCCGACAATATAATACTGTTTATAGAACAGCATTGCCCCAAGCGGTACAATGATAATACTGATCACTTTCAGGATCGCATTCAGAGAATTACGGAGTTCTGAATTGTGACGCTTAAATTCTTTTGCCTCACTGGTGATCTGAGACGCATAGTTGTCTTTTCCGACATGGATCACCTGACAACAGGCTTCTCCTGATGTCACAAAGCTGCCGGAAAAAAGCTCATCTCCCTGACTCTTGGAAAGATTGTCCGATTCACCTGTCAGCAGGGACTCGTTTACTTCGACGGTTCCCTCCAGTACTTTCACATCTGCTGGAACCTGATCACCTGTTTTCAAAAAGATCAGATCATCAAGTACCAGCTTCTCTGTGGAAATACTCCATTTCTTTCCATCACGCAAGACTACTGTCTTGCTCTCAGTAAGAATTGCAAGTTTGTCGATGGTCTTCTTTGCTCTGATCTCCTGCACAATACCTATCACTGTATTGATCAGAATGATTCCCATAAACATGGAGTTCTTGTAAGATCTTACAAAAAGCACCATTACCAGAAGCACAAGGTTCAGAAAATTGAAGAATGTAAGTGTGTTCTCCAGAATAATCTGCTTGTATGTCCTGGTGTTCGGGTTCTCGTTGGCATTAACCTTTCCTTCTGCAATCCTTTCCTGCACTTGTTCATTTGTAAGTCCTGTCATGTATTACCTCCTGCAGAAAATAGTTATTATTCGCCTTTTGCTTAACGACTTTCTTTATAGAATAACGTCAGACAAAACCTCGGCGAAAAATATCCGAATATAAAGTACAGGGCAGATGATGAGTATCACCCGCCCCTTCTTTATAAATAACGATTTCAAATTACAAACAGATTCAATTTTTGAAAAAATTTTTATTAATATTCTTCTTCCTCTGCTTCTTCGCCTTCGTGAATATCAGACTTCGGTTTCTTAAGTCCTTTGATCTCGATATGATGTTTCTGTGCATAATCCCACAGAGCTGCATGGATTGCTTCCTCTGCAAGCAGAGAGCAGTGTACTTTTACTGGCGGAAGTCCGTCGAGAGCTTCCATAACTGCTTTGTTTGTAACTTCCATAGCTTCTTCGATAGTTTTTCCCATTACCATCTCTGTTGCCATGCTGCTTGTTGCAACTGCTGCGCCACATCCGAATGTTTTGAATTTGCAGTCTTTGATGATATGTGTTTCATCATCGATATCAAGGAAAATTCTCATGATATCACCGCATTTTGCATTTCCTACTGTACCAACGCCGCTTGCGTTCTCTATTTCTCCAACATTACGTGGATGCTGAAAATGATCCATTACTTTCTCGCTGTAAGCCATTTGTGTTTCCTCCTGTTATCCTGACATTGCTGTCCTGTTTAATATTATTTCGTTACTGTTTACTGGCAACATCCTACGAAGTATGTTACTGGACACGTAGTGAACAGTAACATTATTTCTGTTTTTTCATGAAGTCTTCATATAATGGAGACATGCTTCTTAAGTGTGCTACGATTTCTTTCAGTTTGTCTACTACGAAGTCTACATCTTCCATTGTTGTCTCTTCGCTGAGTGTCATACGCAGAGAACCATGTGCGATCTCATGAGGCAGGCCGATTGCCAGAAGTACATGAGACGGATCAAGAGAACCTGAGGTACAGGCAGATCCACTGGATGCACAGATTCCATAGTTGTCGAGCATCAGCAGAAGTGATTCACCTTCTACGAACTGGAAGCTGACATTTACATTGTTCGGAAGACGTTTTACACGGTCACCGTTTACTTTTACATAAGGGATCTCTGTCTCAATTCTCTGGATCAGATGATCTCTGATAACGATTTCTTTCTCTGTACGTTCTTTCATGGAAGCATTTGCACGTGCTGCTGCTGCGCCGTATCCAACGATTCCCGGTACGTTCTCTGTACCTGCACGACGTTTACGTTCCTGTGCACCGCCATGTACGAAGGAACGGATCTTAACACCTTTACGGATGTAGAGGAAGCCGATTCCTTTTGGTCCGTTAATCTTATGTCCGCTGGAGCTTAACATATCGATATTGCACTCATTTACATTGATCGGAACCTGACCAAAAGCCTGAACAGCATCTGTGTGGAAAAGAACGCCGTGCTCTTTTGCGATACGTCCGATTTCTTTGATCGGCTGGATGGATCCGATCTCATTGTTTGCAAACATTACGGAGATCAGGATTGTCTCTGGTGTGATCGCTTTCTCAAGCTCATCCAGTTTCACAATACCGTTCTCGTCTACATCTACATATGTGATCTTTGCACCGCGTTTCTCCAGATATTCGCATGTATGAAGAATTGCATGATGCTCGATCTTAGTTGTGATAATGTGATTTCCTTTTGCTTTATATGCTTCAAAAGTAGCTTTCAGAGCCCAGTTGTCAGACTCGGAACCGCCGGCTGTGAAGTAAATCTCTTCTTTCTTTGCGCCAAGGACTTCAGCGATCTGCTCTCTTCCCTTAGTCACTGCTTCTTTGCTCTTACCTGCAAAATCATAAATACTAGACGGGTTGCCATAAAATTCTGAAAAATATGGCAGCATTGCCTGGACAACCTCCGGTGCTGTTTTAGTTGTTGCTGCATTGTCCAGATAAATCATTTTTCCCATTTTCTTGTCCTCCTGTTTTATTTAAGTACGTCCGACACAGCTTCTTTCGTGTTCAGACCTGCTATTTTCTCTTCATGTACTCTTCTGCTCTCTTCGATCAGCTGACCAAGCATCAGGGTATCTACAGCATTGGTGATGCTGTCGTTAATTCTCTTCCAGACGAGTTTCGCCACACATACGTCACTGCCGTGGCAGGTTCCGTCATTCTCAATCCCAGGACAGGCTGCTGCTTCCAGACTGCCTTCCAGCACACGCAGGACTTCACCGACTGAGATCTCATCTGCCGGCTTGCCAAGCTGGTAACCGCCGTAAGCACCTCTGCTGCTCTTTACCAGACCTGCTTTCTTAAGCATGGCCATAAGCTGTTCGAGATAGCTTGTGGAAATATCCTGTCTCTCCGCAATGCTCTGTAAAGACACTGCTTCATTCTCACTGTGTAATCCCAGATCGATCAGTGCTTTCAAACCATAGCGTGCTCTTGTTGACAGTTTCATTTTCTCACCTCGTTTTTAATTCCCAGTGTTTCCCTCGGATTTTCATACTTACTCTACCAGAAACTGCTAGTTCTGTCAAGGATGTTTTAAACATATATTGTCATAAAAGCGTTGCTTATTATAACGCATTCATAAATCCAGGAGCTTATTATGTCGAGAAAGCTTTTTATCAAAGGAACACTCCTGCTGACTGTCACAGGCCTGCTCAGCAGACTGATCGGTTTCTTTTACAGGATATTCCTCTCCCATACGATTGGTGCACACGGACTGGGGATTTTTCAGCTGGTACTTCCTCTGCAGATGCTGGTAATGTCTGTATGCGCTTCAGGTATCCAGACTGCTATTTCCCGTCTGACTGCCTCTGAAACTGCAAGTGAACATTCTGGACGTGCGGGGGATTACTTTGCTGCTGGAACCGCTTTCTCTGTTGGTGTTTCCTGTCTGTTTGCATGGTTTCTCTATACTTATGCAGATTTCTGGGCTGTCCGGATCCTGAGAGAACCACAGACAGCAGCTCTGATACAGCTATTGTCTTTCAGTATTCCTCTGAGTACTTTTCATGCATGTGTCAACAGCTACTACTTTGGAAAAAAGCAGGCCGGCTTTCCTGCCGGAACACAGCTTCTGGAACAGATTTTCCGTGTGGGCGGATGTTATCTGCTCTATCTTATCACCATTTCTCAGGGGCGTACCGTCACACCGTTGATCGCTGTGGGCGCTAATCTTATCGGAGAATCCGCTGCAGCTTTTCTTTCTCTGTTTACTATAAGTATGCATTTTCGTAAAACACATTATACTTTCTTACATATAAAAAAAGCAGGACAGATCTTAAAAAATCTCTTCAGGATCTCTGTACCTCTTACTCTGAACAAGATTCTGCTGACCATTCTCAGCAGTGCAGAAGTGATCATGATCCCTGCCAGACTGCGGATGTCCGGGCTCAGTTCCAGAAATGCCTTAAGTATTTACGGTGTTTTCACCGGAATGGCCCTGCCTCTGATCCTGTTTCCGGCAACCATCACGAACTCAGCTGCAGTAATGCTTCTGCCATCTATCACAGAACTTCAGACTCTCGGATATCAGAAGCGGATCCAGTATGTGATCGGGCAGATTTTCCGATATTGTCTTCTGCTTGGCGGTTTTTGCATGATCTTTTTCCTGTTTCTGGGGGATTTTCTTGGAGTTTTTCTGTTTCACAGCGAGACTGCAGGTGTTTATATCCGGACAATGTCTTATATCTGTCCTTTTCTGTATCTGAATACAACACTGACCAGTGTCCTGAACGGACTCGGCAGATCCGACATCTGCCTGATGCACAGCATCATCAGTATCTGCATCCGTGTAAGTTTTGTATTATTTGCAATCCCCCAGTTCGGTATACGTGGATATCTGTACGGAATCCTCTGCAGCGAGCTGATCCTCACAGTTCTTCATATCCGTGCATTGTCCGAAAAATATTTTCCCTATCGACATTCAGATAGGAATGGTTTATAATTAATGCCGAAAAAGCAACACAAAAGTTGCCAAAAAGACACAAAGGAGATACAACCATGGGATTCGATTTTATCAAAAAGTTACCAACCCCTGAAGAAATCCGCAATCAGTATCCCATTGATGCTGAAATTCAGGCCATTAAAGATGCAAGAGATAAGGAACTGCGTGATGTGTTTACCGGAAAATCCGATAAATTCCTTGCAATCATCGGTCCTTGTTCAGCAGATAACGAAGATGCTGTTCTGGATTACCTTACCAGATTACGCAATGTTCAGGAGAAAATAGCTGACAAGGTTCTGATCGTTCCACGTGTTTATACAAATAAACCAAGAACAACAGGAGAGGGCTATAAAGGTATGGTTCATCAGCCGGATCCCGAGAAACAGCCAGACCTCCTTGCAGGACTTGTTGCGATCCGTAAGATGCATATCCATGCGATCCAGACAAGCGGTATGACATGCGCAGATGAAATGCTTTATCCGGAGAACTACCGTTATCTTTCTGACCTGCTTTCTTATGTAGCAGTTGGTGCACGTTCTGTTGAGGATCAGCAGCATCGTCTTACTGTCAGCGGTATGGAAGTTCCTGCAGGTATGAAGAACCCGACCAGTGGTGACATTGCAGTTATGCTTAACTCAGTTGTTGCAGCTCAGGGCGGTCATCGTTTCATCTACAGAAGCTGGGAAGTAGAAACATCAGGAAATGAGCTTGCTCACACAATTCTTCGTGGTGCAGTTAACAAACACGGAGAAGCGATCCCGAACTATCATTACGAAGATCTTCGTCTTCTGTGGGAGAAATATCAGAAGAAGAATCTGAAGAACCCGGCTGTTATTGTTGATACTAACCACTCCAATTCCAATAAACAGTATGATCAGCAGGTTCGTATTGCAAAAGAAGTTCTTCACAGCCGTCAGGTTGATCCGGAACTTCATACTCTGGTTAAAGGTCTTATGATTGAAAGTTATATTGAACCTGGAAATCAGAAAATCGGCGGCGATCATATTTATGGTAAATCCATCACTGACCCATGTCTTGGATGGGAAGAATCTGAACGCCTTCTGTATACAATCGCTGAAATGTGCTAATTATATAACGCAAAAAACTTCCATAGCGTCAGGCTGTGGAAGTTTTTTGTTTTAATGACGCGGATGTGTTTTCATATACACATCTCTCATCTTATTCATATTCATGCCAAGATAAATCTGTGTAGTAGAAATATCTGAATGCCCAAGCATCTCCTGAACGCTTCTGATGTCTGCGCCGTTCTGCAGCATATGCACGGCAAAAGAATGCCGCAGCGTATGAGGCGCAATATCTCTCTTAATCCCGGCATCATCTGCATAGCCTTTCAGTACTTTCCAGAAGCCCTGACGACTCATGGCTTTTCCGGAACAGTTTGTAAACAATGCGGTCTCTTTATCATCTTTTACAAAAACAGTTCTGCCTGTCTCCAGATAGCGTTCCATGGCTTTCTTACAGGGAACTCCGATCGGAATGATACGCTCTTTACCGTTCTCATGGCACACAACATAACCAAACTGCAGATTCACGTCAAATATCTGTAAATGCAGCATCTCACTTACGCGCATTCCTGTAGCATAGAGCAGCTCCAGCATTGCTGCATCTCTTATCCCTTTCGGAGTATTCAGATTTGGTTGCTGAAGTAATTTGTCCACTTCTTCTATTGTAAGGATCTCCGGTGCCTTTTTCTCTACTTTCGGCGGTTTCAGATTCTCCGCAGGGTCCTTCGCAATGACTCCCTCTTTCCATAAATACTGGAAAAAGGCTCTCATGGATGCAACACTTCTGGAGATAGAGGATGACGCAAATTTCTCACGTTCCATATAGCTTATATATCCCTCAAGTTCAAGTTCCTTTACATCATTGCAGTTTCTGATTCCCCTCTCTTCCAGAAATTCTGCCATTTTCTTGAGATCCCTCTGATAAGATACCTCTGTATTAGCCGATGTCTTCTTTATATTATGAAGATATGTAATAAACTCTCTTATTTCTATATCCATACTTCCCTGTTTCGCGCTCCCTTTTCTAATCCCTGTGTTATCAGGAGCAGTTCCTTACCGCATTTACTGCTCCTGACAGTTTCTCATTCTAAAATGTATATGTATTATACTGTTTATTTTACATAAAATCAAACCCTTTTTTCATGGAAAAAGCTGATATTTCAAGCTTTTTCGGCATCAGATACCATATGTCGGATATTTTATGACAACCACAACTAAATATGGTAAAAATACTCTCTAAAAAATTTTTATATAATTCAAAATTCTACTGATGATCCATGGGTTTATAAAGCATTCTACAAGGATTCCCAGCAGGTAACCGATGGCAGCAATGCACATTCGGCCGGCATAAGCACCTGCTTTCTGAGAGAATATTCCTCTGTTTCTCCAGATTTCTACAGACATTTTCCACTCCTGTTCCATGGAATAGAGCCAGACCGGAATATAAAAAAGATACTGCGGGAGCAACAGTCCCATTCCGATCACTCCGCCTGCAAATCCGAATTCCAGGATAGACGCCGACATGATCATACCTGTGTACAATCCTGACAGCAGAAGTGTGAGAACTGCAAGTGGTGCTCCAAAAACAGAAAATCCACAGATCAGATTCAGCAGATAATAACAGCCTCTGTATTTCAGGATTTCCAAAAGATATTCTTTTCCGGAAATGTCTTTACCTGCAAATGTACTTAAGAAATATATGGATGCCCAGGTTTTCTGCTGCCATTTCATTTTCCAGATCAGATTTGGTATCAGATTTCCTGCAAGAAATCCCAGGAGAAACAGGATCAGCGCCGGAAATTTTCTTTTTTGTTTCGCAATCATACTCATAGCATCACCCTGTACCAGTTTACTTGTACTTCATGGAAAGTATGCCTGTTTGACCGCTAAATTTTATATAGTCAAGATTCTCCACCTTTATCAGATTATTTCTTGATATAACAAAAAAGCTACATAAACTGTATATATAATATACAATCTATGTAGCTTATATCTTCAAAGAACTAATTATTTTGCGTAGTCAACCGCTCTGCTTTCGCGGATCACATTGACTTTGATCTGACCAGGATATTCAAGTTCTGCTTCGATCTGTTTCGCAATATCACGTGCCAGGAGAACCATATCAGCATCATTGATATGCTCCGGTACTACCATTACACGGATCTCTCTACCTGCCTGAATAGCAAAAGATTTATCAACGCCCTTAAACTGGTTCGTAATATCCTCCAGCTGTTTCAGACGATTTGTATAAGTTTCCAGTGTCTCTCGTCTTGCACCAGGTCTTGCTGCTGAAATCGCATCTGCAGCCTGTACAATACAAGCGATCAGAGATTCCGGTTCGCAGTCACCATGATGGGATGCAACTGTGTTGATAACGATCTGGGATTCTTTATACTTCTTACAGAGATCTACACCAATCTGAATATGGGAACCTTCAACCTCATGGTCAATGGATTTACCAATATCATGAAGAAGACCGGCTCTCTTAGCCATACGGACATCTACGCCAACTTCACCTGCCAGCATTCCGGACAACTGAGCTACCTCGATAGAATGTCTCAAAGCATTCTGTCCATAACTTGAACGGAATTTCATGCGGCCAAGAAGTTTCAGTAATTCCGGATGGATGCCATGAACGCCAACGTCCATTGCAGCATTCTCACCATCTTCACGGATCTGTGCTTCTACTTCTTTCTGCGCTTTCTCAACCATCTCTTCGATTCTGGCCGGATGGATACGTCCATCAACGATCAGTTTCTCAAGAGCTACACGTGCGATCTCACGACGGATCGGATCAAAGGCAGATAATACAACTGCTTCCGGGGTATCATCGATAATAAGATCTACACCTGTAAGTGTCTCCAAGGTACGGATGTTACGTCCCTCACGACCAATGATTCTTCCTTTCATCTCATCGCTTGGAAGCTGAACAACAGAAATTGTAGTCTCAGCTACATGGTCAACTGCACATTTCTGGATGGCATTAACTACGTATTCTTTGGCTTTCTTTCCTGCTTCTTCCTTTGCTCTGCTCTCCAGCTCTCTGTAGAGTCTGGCAACATCCACTTTCACATCGTCTTCAACGGATCTGAGTAATTCTTCTTTTGCCTGTTCGGAGGTAAGACCTGAAACTCGTTCCAGTTCCTGTACTCCCTTCTGCTCAAGTTCTTCTACTCGTTTTTCTTTCTTCTGCACCTCAGCTGCTCTCGCTGTGCATTCCGCTTCACGCTTCTCTACTGCATCTGCTTTCTTGTCTACCGCGGATTCTTTGGCTAATACACGGTTTTCATACTTCTGCAGTTCGTTTCTGCGTTCCTTGGTTTCTTTCTCCAGTTCATTCTTAGTACGGAGAGATTCTTCCTTCACTTCCAATAAAGCTTCTCTTTTTTTAGTCTCGGCTGTTTTCAGAGCTTCATCTATGATGCTTCTTGCTTTGTCTTCTGCTGTTCCAACGACTTCAGCATCCTTCTGAATCTTGTTGTTTACAGCGACCTTGCAAGTAACAGGAACCGCAATAAGTAGCGCGACTACCACAGCGACAATTGCAACAATAATTGTTGTTGTCACAGGAGCACCTCCTTATTTTGTTTTCATTGTACAAATACAACAATACAAGTTTATCTTTTTTTCATACTTATGTCAAGTTTTTCAAGGGAAATGTTTGAATATTTTTCCGTTTTTGAAAAGTTTCCCGCCTGACCTCACAAAAGCAGAATTCCGTAGAATATTACCAGCATTTACCACTGATCAGCCGTCCGGATATTCATACTCTCAAGCACGCTTTTTATATCCGGATAACTAAATCCACGTCTGATCAGATACCCCTGAAGTCTGCGCATTTCTTTCTCATCGAGTTCCGTATCAGGAGCATATTTCTTTTCTACTGTCCGATACAGGATTTCCCGTTCATCTGGCATATTTAAGGCAGCCTCTTCTTCCCACGCCGCTGACACAGTTTCTTTATCTATTCCTTTGCCGATCAGTTCCTGTATGATCTTCTGGCGGCTTTTTGTGTTCATCCTGTATGCGATATAAGTTCTGGCATAACGCTCATCGTCTATATAACCGTAAGATTCCACATATGCCAGAGCATAATCTACCGCCAGAGGACTGAAACCGGCCTGGCGCAGTTTGTCTCTCAGACCTCTTTCCGTACGATCCATATGTTCTAAGAGACGCATAGCTTTATGCCGTGCGTCTCTGTATTCTTCCGGTTCCTGCGCAATTCCCTGCTGTCTTCTCACCGGTTTCTCTGTCAATTGTCTTTTTTGTTTCTCAGCTAATCTGAGAAACTCTTCTAATGATACTCTGTTATCTGATCTGACTGGTTCCTGTCCCTTCAGACTCCCGAATGAATCTGATTTCATCATTTATTCCTCAGTATCATCCTGATTTGTAACGGACACTGCAGCAGTCTCTTCTTCCTGGGCTGCATCATCAGGAAGTAAGTGATACTGAATTCTTACTTTCCTCTCGATCTCATCACAGATATCTGTATGCTCTTTCAGAAACAGTTTCGCATTCTCACGACCCTGTCCGATCTTGTCTCCATTATATGCATACCATGCGCCACTCTTATTTACGATGCCGCAGTCTGCTGCCAGATCCAGGATATCGCCTTCTTTGGAGATACCTGTTCCAAACATAATATCGAACTCTGCCTGTTTGAATGGCGGAGCTACTTTATTCTTCACGACTTTAATTCTGGTATGGTTACCAACCATCTCACCGCCCTGCTTCAGTGTCTCTACTCTTCGGACATCGAGACGGATAGAGGAATAGAATTTCAGTGCACGTCCACCTGTTGTTGTCTCTGGATTACCAAACATGACACCTACTTTCTCACGGAGCTGATTGATAAAGATAACGACACAGTTAGATTTGCTGATAACTGCAGTCAGCTTACGAAGAGCCTGTGACATCAGTCGTGCCTGAAGGCCTACATGGCTGTCACCCATATCTCCGTCAATCTCTGCCTTCGGTACAAGGGCAGCTACAGAGTCCACGATCACGATATCCACTGCACCGGAACGAACCATAGTCTCTGTGATCTCCAGAGCCTGCTCCCCGTTATCCGGCTGTGATATGTATAAATTATCGATGTCTACACCGATATTCTTGGCATAGACAGGATCCAACGCATGCTCTGCATCGATAAAACCTGCAATTCCACCGCGTTTCTGTACTTCCGCTACCATGTGAAGTGCTACGGTTGTCTTACCACTGGATTCCGGTCCGTAGATCTCGATGATACGTCCCTTAGGTACACCGCCTACGCCAAGTGCGATATCAAGACTTAATGATCCTGTTGGAACAGTCTCTACCTGCATGTTTGCTCCGGATTCTCCGAGTTTCATTACAGAACCCTTGCCGTACTGTTTCTCAATATGTCCAAGCGCTGCTTCCAGTGCTTTCTGTTTCTCTTCATTTATCATTTTTTATATAATCTCCTTAAGCATATTCAGAACTTATGTTCGTTTTCTATTCATTATAGTATTATACTTCGCGACGGATGTCAAGCTTTTTTGTCTGCTCCACCCATTTATTTTGTCTGTCAAAAAACGACAGTTTAAGACAGAAAGAACAGGAAACGCACTCTCTTCTGCATTCCCTGCTCTTTCGTATTCTCAACTATAAACTTTTACATATAAACAGATATCTTTTATTCTGGTTTGTCTCCGATGAGCCAGTTGTACATTTCTTCATACTGGCGTGCAGAATTGTTCCATGAGAAGTCCGCTGCCATTGCGCGGTCAACCATTTTGTTCCACTCACGTTTCTTGTCATAGAAGACTCTCTCTGCATTACGTACAGTAGCAAGCATCTCATGAGCATTATAATTTCTGAATGAGAAACCTGTTCCTGTGCCTTCGTATTCATTGTACGGCTCAACAGTGTCCTTAAGTCCGCCTGTCTCTCGGACGATCGGAAGTGTTCCGTAACGGAGACTCATCAGCTGGCTTAAGCCGCATGGCTCGAATAAGGACGGCATCAGGAATGCATCGGATGCTGCATAAATGCGATGGGACATTGTCTCATCATAGTAAATCTGTGCAGATACTTTTCCATGATATTTCCAGTCAAAGTGACGGAACATGTTCTCATAGCGCTCATCACCGGTTCCGAGGGCTACGATCTGAACTGCGTCCTGACAGAGTTCATCCATTACATATGCGATCAGGTCAAAACCTTTCTGATCGGTCAGACGGGAAACAATACCGATCATCATTGCCTTTGGATTCTCTTCCAGACCAAGGTCTTTCTGAAGCTGCAGTTTGTTCTTAACTTTCTCTTTTCTGAATGTAGTTGCGTTGTAGTTCTTTGTGATATACGGGTCTGTTTCCGGATTGAATGTGTTATAATCAATACCGTTTACGATGCCACGCAGACTGTTCGCACGTGCACACATCAGACCATCAAGTTTCTCGCCGTAGAACGGTGTCTTAATCTCCTCAGCATAGGTATTACTTACAGTTGTAACTGCATCTGCGAATACGATACCGCCTTTAAGGAAGTTGGCATCCTTGTATGCTTCCAGCTTATCTGCTGTGAAATAATAATCGGAAAGTCCTGTAATATTCTGAACAGTTTTTACATCCCATACACCCTGGAATTTCAGGTTATGTATTGTCATGATCGTCTTAATGTTCCAGAAGAACTCATTCTGCTGGAAGCTGTCATGCAGATATACCGGTACGAGACCTGTCTGCCAGTCATGACAGTGGATGATATCCGGTCTGAAGCCGATAACCGGAAGTACAGATAATACTGCCTTGGAGAAGAATGCAAATTTCTCCAGATCCCATGGTGCACTGTCGTATGGTTTCGGTCCACTGAAATAGTATTCATTATCGATAAAATAGAACTGAATTCCCTCATATTCCATATGCATGATTCCTACATAGCAGTTCTTGTATCCAAGATCCATGTAGAAATGTGTGATATATTCCATTTTATCTTTCCATTCCTGTTTCATACATGCATATTTCGGTAAGATCACACGAATGTCAAAATATCTCTTGTCAAAATATTTCGGTAAAGAGCCTGCTACATCTGCAAGACCTCCTGTTTTTATAAACGGAACAGCTTCAGATGTTGCAAATAAAATATTTTTCATGCGAAAAACCCTCCTTGGTAGCCTTTGTTATATACAATTATACTCCAAAATATGACTATTGGAAAGAGCGATTTTTATATTCCAGTCTGATTTTATCTGCGATCAGGGCAATAAATTCTGAATTCGTCGGTTTTCCCTTTCCAGTGCTGACCGTATAGCCAAAAAGTTCATCGATCGTGTCCATTTTTCCCCTGCTCCAGGCGACTTCGATCGCATGCCGGATCGCGCGTTCTACTCTGCTTGCCGTCGTCTGGTGTCTCTTTGCGATCGTCGGATAGAGTATTTTTGTGATGGAATTGAGCATCTCCATGTCATTAACGGAAAGAATGATCGCATCCCTCAGATACTGATAGCCTTTGATGTGAGCAGGCACCCCGATCTCATGAATGATATTTGTCACATCTGTCTCCAGATTTCTTACAGGAACCTGCTGTGCCTGTACACTCTCCTGCTGGCGGCTGATTTCTCTCATCCGCCTTACTCCTGCTCTGCGCGTATGTTTGATCCGATTGAGCAGCATGTTGTTGTCAAAAGGTTTCAATACATAATAATCTGCACCCAGACTGAACGCATCCTCTGTGATCCGTTCCTGCCCTACAGCAGAAACCACGATGAATGCCGGCGTTTTTTTGAGGCTTTTGTCATGGGCAAATTTCTCCATTACTGCCAGTCCGTCCATTTTCGGCATAATGATATCCAGAACAACAACATCTGGTTCCTTTTCACGAATAATATTACAGATTTCTTCTCCGTTATGTGCTTTTCCAACCAGTTCAAGGTCTTTATCTTCCTCTATGATCTGACCAAGTACTTCCACCATTCTCTCATTATCATCCGCAACTGCCACATTTAATTTTTCCATGAGGCCATCTCCTCCCTGATTCTTCTACAAATATGTTTTCTTTTTTCGGCACATTACATATTATAGAGGAATGATACGGGAGAAATCAAGCTGGAACAGGAGATTTAGTCCTATTTTCTGTCGACCGTTTTTGACCTTGTTTTCTGTTCATTTTCATTTTTCTACAAAATTGGATATTCTTGGACAGCAATCGAATTTCATGTAACTGATGATCTGGCTCCCAAGTTCCCTCTGGATCCTGCCCTGTGCATTTACAAGACATTCCAGCAAAACAGGATTAAATATACCACTTTCTCCTTCAAGGATCTTTTTGACAGCCTCTCTGTGAGGGATTGCTTCTTTGTATGCCCTCTTGCTGACAAGGATGTCGTACGCATCTGCCAGAGATACCACCTGGGCTGCAATTGGGATTTCTTCACCTTTCAGACCATCCGGATATCCATTTCCATCGTATCTCTCATGATGCCATCTGCAGATCTCATAGGCTGTCTTTACCAGTTCTTCATTCTGATATAGTTCCAGATTCTTCAGCAGTGCAGCACCGATCAGGGTATGCGCTCTTATGATCTGCTGTTCCTCAGCAGTCAGACTTTCGGGTTTGTTCAGGATTGTCCCACTGATCCCGATCTTGCCGATATCATGAAGAGCGGATGCAATAATGATCACTGACCGTCTTGACCAGGAAAGATTGTACCTGTCCGTTTTTCTTGCCAGTTCATCAAGCAGAATGTCTGTGATCAGATTGATCCTTAAAATATGCTGTCCGCTTTCACCGTTTCTGTAGCCCATGATCTGGCTGAGGATACCGATCATAATCTGGCTGTTCTTCTGTTTCTCATAAACCTGATCTGTCACAAGCTGGATCAGTCTTCGCTGTTTTGCATATAATTTGATGGTATTGTATACTCTTCTGTATACTACCTGTGCATCAAATGGTCTGTTGATATAATCGGACACGCCCATCTCATATGCCCGGCGGATGATATTTTCTGAGTCTTCACTGGATATCATGATCACCGGAATATCATCGATCCAGTTTCTGTTTACCATTTCCCCAAGCACTTCAAAGCCATCCATTACAGGCATGATAATGTCAAGCAGTACAAGGGAAATATCTCTTTCATACTGTTCCAGAACCTCCAGTCCTTCTTTTCCGTTCTCTGCCTCCAGAATATCGAATTCGCCTCCCAGTACTTCTGCCAGGATCGCGCGGTTAAATTCTGAATCATCAATGATCAGTATCTTCTGTCTGAATCTGCTGCTTTCATGTTCTTCCAGATTTCCGTCAGAAACTACATCAGTAGTAACAACCATATTCTTCCTTAATTTTGCCTGATACATATACTGATCTGCTCTGATAATCGCATCTTCCACTGTATCTCCGGATGAAAGAGTTCCGCCAATGCTGACTGTCAGATGAATCCGGGAATATCCCGGTACTTTTGCTTCGCTGATATTTTTACGGATCTGCTTCAGTTTTTCTGCAAAGACTTCTGCTGAAATATCGGGCATTACAAGAAGGAATTCATCTCCTCCGTAACGGATGATAATATCTGATTTACGGATTCCCTCTCTGATCACTTTTGCAGCTGTTTTCAGAACTACATCTCCTACTCTGTGTCCAAATGTATCATTGTAAATCTTAAAATCATCCAGATCGATCATTGCAACTCCGGCTGATGCCTTCATCTTTCTGATCTGATCCTCAAAGTATCTTCTGTTGGAAATTCCTGTCAATGCATCAATATACAGTTCATCGTCATAACCACTGAGTTTTCGAAGAAGCCTGTCACGTCCCTCTGAGTCAAGCATCACGTCATCGTCCAGACAATTTATCATTTCCATGACATATGCTTTTCCATCAATCTCTACATACTTTGCAACTACCTGATATAAAACAGAATCAATAAATTCCATTTTTACTTTCTTGCTTTTTGCTTCTAATGCTTTGAATGATACACAATTCTCGCAGGGATGACTCTTTCTCCAGAAAGCAAAGCACGGATCAACGCCCTCCGGATGTTTCTTATTTTCATTAATCTTCTGTACAGTTTCTGCTTCAAGCAGACGGACAACATCAAAAACCTGTCTCATCTGTCGCATGCTCTCATGCGCTTCGTCCATTGTCATTACTGTATTCATAAAATGCCGCCTTTTCGTTTCAAATAACCTTTTAACAAAAACAAAAATGCCCACTTTTCTGCTTTCATTATTATAAATTGTTCTGATACTGAATTTTTCTGCTACACTGCAGCTTTTTATGAACGTGAAAAAAGTATTGTTATAACAATAACAATACTTTTGATCAACACCCTGCAGCTGGCTGCCATTTTACAGGCCCTGTAGCTTTGCGTCGCAACCTTTCGATTGTTTTGCCATATTATTTTTGTTATTCAGAAGTTATCATGTCCTTTTACAGACATGATAACTTAAAATCTATCCTGATTTCATCCACATATATGCCATTATAGTAGCACGCAGTCACTCAAATGTCAAAACTTTTTAAGTTATTTTAAGCTGTTTCATAAATCTCTTTGCGGATCTTATCTTTGATTTCCACAAGATTGTCCAAAAGCAACGGATTAAACGTTCCACATTCTCCGTTCAGGATCATCTCCAAGTACATCCCTGAGCAGATGTCTGTTCATCTCGGAATCATCGATAACAAGGATCTCTGTAAGATTTTAAAACAACGCAAAGACAGGGGTTTTATTACTGCAAACCACAGCCTGCGGAGTTTTTTCTGCTCTCTGTTCATGATAAATAAGAATGCAGTACTATATAATACCCCTACGTCACTTTTCTGGTGTTTTCAAGCATATTTTCTATAAATATTCCATAACCGCTGGTGGAGTCCTGCACGAATACGTGGGTTACTGCGCCAATTATTTTACCATTCTGGCACAAAGGTGAACCCGACATTCCTTGTACCACGCCTCCTGTTACATTTAACAATTCTTCATCCGTCACCTGTATCACAAAGCTTTTATTTGTGTCTTCATGATTTAGATCAATTCTTTTGATTTCTGCATCATATTCTTTTACCTGTCCATCTACACTGCAGAGAATTGTAGCAGGTCCGGTTCTTACTTCCTGCTTATGTGCGATCGGCATCTTTTTTAAAGTGATTCCATCGTCTGCGGTTTTAGTAAACTGACCATATATTCCGTTTTTAGTATTCGTTTCTATAGTTCCAAGGATATTGCGATCATCGTAACGGATGAAACCTGCAAGTTCACCGGGGTTGCCTTTGCTTCCTTTATTGATTGCAAGAATCTGGGCTTTGTAGAGAGCACCGTTGCGGATATTCAGAAGCTGTGTAGTGTCAATATCGCTGATACCATGGCCAAGAGCTCCATAATTACCATTCTGGTCTACGTAAGTAAGAGTTCCGATTCCCTGGGTGTCGTCCCTTACCCAGATTCCCAGTTTATAATCTCCTTTCGTATCTTTCACAGGAGTTACGGACACAGGGATGCTTTCGCCCTCACGGCTTACTTCTAATGTAACTGCTGTTCCGTCCAGTTCTGCGATATCACTGATCAGTTCTTTCTTCGTAGAGATTTTCTGTCCATTAAATGAAACAATGTAATCTCCCTGCCTGATGATATTCTTTGCGGGTTCCTTTGTTTCGCCGTTCTGATCCTGAATTTCTCCAGTGTCGATGACAAGAACTCCCTCTGTTTCCATGTAGATTCCAATAGTGCTTCCGCTGACATAGACTTCCTGGTCATCTACGGGTGTTACTTTTATATTTTTGAATGGAATATAGCCAAGCAGTTTACAGGGCAGAATATAACCTCCGTCCTGCGAAACTGTGACTGCTTCTTCGAATGTAACCAGAGGCGGGGAAAGTACCTCTGTTACATCTTCCGCATTTTCTCCACTGTCTCTGGATATCTGGATTTCATCCGGAATTTTTCTGTCCAGATACTGGTACCCTAACAGAAGCATCACCAGCAGATCCAGTGCAAGACAGCATATTACAAAAAATCTATATTTTTTTCTTCTGTTCATTCACGCACATCCTTTCGGTAAAAAAATAAGAGAGAACAATCTGCAATAAGATTATCCTCTCTTAGTATGTGGTCTATTTTTTATTTGAGTCTTGTATTTTTTTGTTTCTGTGCCAATTCTTTCATCTCTTTTGCGTTCTCGAGAACAGCAGGTGTGATTTCTGCACCACCCAGCAGTCTTGCCAGCTCACGGATGGAATCATTTTCCTCAAGTACATGAATCTGGGTGATGGTTTCGGTTCCCTGCAGGTGCTTTTCAATTTCGAAATGACTGTCTGCCATAGCTGCGATCTGAGGGAGATGAGTAATGCAAAGCACCTGATGATGCTGGCCGATCACTGCCATTTTCTCGGATACTTTCTGTGCAGTTCTTCCACTGATACCAGTGTCGATCTCATCGAAGATCAATGTCTCGATCTGGTCTCTGTCTGCAAGGATTGCTTTCAGTGCAAGCATAATACGTGAAAGCTCACCGCCGGATACAATCTGGCCTAACGGTTTCAGGCTCTCACCCGGGTTTGTTGAAATGAGATACTGGATATCATCATTTCCGTTGTCTGTATAATTTTTCTTTTTCTGGAAATCAATGGCAAAGTTTACATCTAGGAAGTTTAGATCTTTCAGTCCCTGAATGATCTTTTGTTCCAGCTGTTTACTGTATTCTTTGCGGATCTGTGATAAATCATCCGATCTTTCTCTGAGAATTTCTTCCAGTTCTTTGAGATGATCTTTTAATTCCTGTAAATTCTCCTCATATTTACGTAATTTTTCCAGTTTTTCTTCCTGAAGTTTACGGTAGGAGAAAATGTCCTCAATGGTACGTCCATACTTCGCTTTCAGTCCATTGATCAGATCCAGACGTCGCTCTGTCTCATAGAACTCGCTCTCATCAAAAGTCATATCATCCAGATAAGCTGACAATTCTCTGTTAAAATCATTCAGCAGACCGTCCACAGAAGTAAGTGTCTCTGACAGAGGCTCCAGTTCCGGATCATACTGGGTTACGTGGGAGAACTCTTTTATTGCTTCTCCCACGGTTTCTCCAGCTCCTTCTTTACTGTCATAGCCTGTGAGATTATGTACTAACTGCAGGGAATCTACGATGAGTTTGGCATTGCTCATTTTTCTGTACTGAGCTTCCAGTTCCTCGTCTTCTCCAGGCTGCAGATTTGCTTTCTTAATTTCTTTGATCTCAAATTCCAGAAACGCAAGTTCGCGGTTTCGTTGTTCCTCGTCCATGTTCATGGAATTGAGCTCTGTTTTGCATTTGCTGTATTCTTTGTATGCCAGAGATACATTCTCCTTTGCAGGAAGAATGTTCTCCTTGCCATATGCATCCAGAATTGCAAGCTGCTTGTCCTGATACAGAAGAGACTGGTGTTCATGCTGTCCATGGATATCCAGCAGGCAGGCTGCGGCGGCCTTCATCTGGCCGACTGTGCTTGTCTCACCGTTGATCTTATTGATGCTTCTTCCGTCCATGATCTTTCTGGAAAGAAGCACCTGTCCATCTTCTGGATAGATATCCAGTTCTTTCAGGGCTTCCATAGCTTTCTCGTTCTCTATCTGAAAAAGCAGTTCTACCAGTGCGTAGGGTGCGTTTTCTCTTATCATATTCTTAGAAGTCTTAGCTCCCAGGATCAGCTGCATGGATCCTAACAGGATGGATTTACCAGCGCCGGTCTCACCGGTCAGGATATTCAGTCCAGGGCCAAATTCTACTTCTATTTCTTCTATCAGTGCAAGATTCTTTACGTGCAGATGAGCTAACATTTATTGCCTCCATTAATATGTCATAAGTTAAGCGGATAAAAACATCCACTTGGCTACTTGCTCATAATCGAATAACTACTACGCAGTTTATTCGGTTAAATAGTTGCTCCGCAACTTATTTGTCAAAAATACTGCTCAGTTCATGAACAATACGCTTGTTATTGTCCACGAATTGAGCAGTAATATTTACTGTTACTGGTTTAATCTTACAAAACTTCTCAATTTCTCAGCTGCTCCCAGTGCCATGTCTGCGTTCTTTGCAGCGCACATGATGGTGTCGTCACCTGCAATGCATCCCAGTATCTCCGGCCATTTCAGAGCGTCCAGCGCTGCTGCCACACCCATTGCCATTCCGGAAACGGTCTTGATCACAATGATATTCTGTCCCACATCAATAGAAAGCAGGGTATCTTCCAGTACTCTGGTATATTTCGCTCCAAGACTGCCTGATTCATTGTTTATGATGGCATAGCGGGACTTTCCGTCCTTTCCTGCCACTTTTGTCAGCTTAAGGGCACGGATATCTCTGGAAACAGTTGCCTGTGTCACTTTAAATCCTGCCTCATTGAGTCTGGATGCCAGTTCTTCCTGTGTATCAATATCATACTGATGGATCAGTTCAATAATCTTTTCATGTCTCGCAACTTTCACTCTATTCCCTCCTGCTGATCAGCTGTCTCTCATCTTCCGGCGCAACACTTCCACGAAGCTTAAATGGTTCAGCTTCAGGATCTTTGTCTTTACATCTGCCATCCGGATCTGTATGCAGTCACCGGTAACCATGGGAATAAATGTATCTCCGTCAAAAGATGCGATTCCTTTTTCGCAGTCACAGTGTCTTCCTTTTCCTATCTCTACAGTGATTACATCCTGTGCCGGAAAAATAATGCTTCTTGTATTCAGTGTATGAGGTGCGATCGGAGTCATGATCGTCATTGCCGCATTAGGCGATACGATCGGTCCGCCTGCGGAAAGGCTGTATCCGGTAGAACCGGTAGGTGTGGAGATAATGATTCCGTCTGCGTTATAAGAATTCAGATAAACATCATTTACATAGTTCTTAAAACGCACAACGCGGAGGTGTCCATCCCTGCCGATCACGATATCATTCAGTGCGATATCCTTTCCGATCAGCTCTTTACCACGGTATACTCTGCCCTCAAGCATCATACGTTCTTCTACTTCATAGTCATCTGCCATCAGCTGATCCAATGCACTGTACAGAGATGACAGATCTACCTCCGCAAGGAAGCCCAGATTTCCAAGATTGATGCCGAGGAGCGGGATTTCTTTATGGACCACATCTCTGGCCGCCTGCAGAAGCGTACCGTCACCGCCCAGCACAATGATACACTGTGTATTATCCGGGATCTTATCGGGATCCGTATAATGATAAGTACCTTCGTGCTTTCTTTCTGCCTGCTGCACTTCGCAGTTTCTGTTATGTTCTTTCAGATAATCTGTAATTTTTCCTGTGATCTTAAGGTTCGGATCCTTGTCACTGTTTGTTATAATATAAAACCTGTCCATAGTTATTTCCTGATCCAGTACTATTTATCTAACTGTCCGTGAGCTTCTGCCACTACGTCCTCTACAGATACCTGCAGACTGTCTGTCACTTCACTGCCCTCCGGACGCTTCTTAAGGTGAAGAAGATATTCAATATTTCCTTCCGGTCCCTTAATCGGTGAGAAAGAAAGATGACATGGTTCCATAAATATGCTCATAGCATAATTACGCACTTTCTCAATAACCTCCTGATGAACAGCAGGGTCTCTTACCACACCTTTCTTGCCGACTTTCTCTCTGCCTGCCTCAAACTGCGGTTTGATCAGACATACGATCTCACCTTCATCTGTAAGAAGATTTCTCACAGGAAGCAGCACTTTTGTAAGAGAAATGAAAGATACGTCAATGGAGGAAAAATCTGCCGGTCCTTCCAGGTTTTCAGGTACCACATAACGGATATTCGTTTTCTCCATGCAAACAACTCGCGGGTCATTGCGAAGCTTCCAGTCAAGCTGGCCGTATCCTACATCAATGGAGTATACTTTTACTGCCCCGTTCTGGAGCATACAGTCTGTAAAACCACCTGTGGATGCGCCTACATCCATACAGACCTTACCGTCCAGTGTCACATCAAAATTCTTCATAGCCTTCTCAAGCTTCAGTCCGCCGCGACTTACATATGGCAGGGTATTTCCTCTGACTTCGATCTTTACTGTCTCCGGGAACATGGTTCCTGCTTTGTCTTCTTTCTGACCATCTACATATACATCTCCTGCCATGATATATGCCTTTGCTTTCTCACGGGATGGTGCAAGGGCACGTTCCATCATAAGCATGTCTAAACGTTTCTTCATTATTCTCTTACTTCCTCACTATCCTCTATTGCCTGTCGGATATCTGCCACGCCAAGACCGATCCTGGTACGCAGACTGTCCACATTTCCCTGAGGCACAAAGCGGTCCCAAACAGATGCGGATAACACTCTTGCCTCCGGATGACAGGCTTCCATATAAGCAGATACATGTTCTCCGTATCCGCCGCTCTTTACGTTCTCTTCCACTGTTACAAACAGATTGTGGTCTTTTGCAAGTTCATCAAGAAGATCCACATCCAGTGGTTTTACAAATCTTGCATTTACAAACGTCGGGTCATAGCCGTCTGCTTTCAATCCCTGACAGACTTCCAGACAGGACGGAATCATACTTCCCACTCCCAGCACTGCGATCTTCTTTCCTCTGTGGATAATCTCACTCTTACCATATTCTACAGGTGCCTGATACTCCTGCAGTCCCTGGTATGCACTGCCTCTCGGATATCGGATGGCAACCGGTCCGTCATAGTCCACTGCAAATGCCAGCATATCTGCCAGTTCTTTATCATTCTTCGGTGCCAGAACTGTCATATTCGGCATCATGGACAGATACGACAGATCAAAGCAGCCCTGATGTGTCTCTCCATCTGCTCCTACCAGTCCTGCCCTGTCAATGGCAAAGATCACATGCAGTTTCTGCATACATACATCATGCAGCATCTGATCCACTGCACGCTGCAGGAATGAAGAATAGATTGCAACTACAGGAACCAGTCCTCCAAGCGCAAGTCCTGCTGCAAAGCTGACTGCATGTTCCTCCGCGATTCCCACATCAAAGAAACGCTCCGGAAATCTCTTTAAAAATTCCACAAGTCCGGTTCCGTCCGGCATGGCTGCTGTAATGGCAGTCAGCTTCTTATTCTTCTCTGCAAGGGAAACCAGCGCTTTTGAAAAAACATCTGTGTAACCTGGTACCGTTTTCTTCTGCAGTACTTTTCCTGTTTTAATATCAAACGGGCCGGTTCCGTGGAATCTGTCCGGATGGGCACTTGCAGGTCCGTATCCTTTTCCCTTCTTGGTCAGAACATGGACAACGACCGGTCCTTCCACGCGTTTCGCTTCGTTAAACAATTTCATCATCTGGCGCATATTGTGACCGTCTACAGGTCCAAGATAGGTCAGCCCCATATTCTCAAACAGCATTCCCGGAATAAAAAGCTGCTTGATACTGCTCTTTGTCCTCCGCATGGTGTCTACCATCGCAGTTCCTACTTTTGGAACTTTCTTGAGAGTTTTTGTCACGCCCATTTTTATCCCTGTGTATGCTTCCGCAGTCCTCAGGGCACTCAGATAGGTGGACATTCCTCCTACATTCCTTGAAATAGACATATTATTATCGTTGATGATGATAATAAAGTTTGTCTTTAATTCCGCAGCATTATTTAACGCTTCATACGCCATTCCTCCGGTGAGGGCACCGTCTCCGATAACAGAAACTACATGATGCTTCTGTCCCAGAATATCTCTGGCACGCACATACCCAAGTCCTGCAGAGATCGAGTTTGAACTGTGTCCTGCATCAAAAGAATCGCAGTCACTCTCACTTCGCTTCGGAAAGCCGCTTAAACCGCCCTCTTTGCGCAGATTCACAAACTCATCCTTTCGTCCTGTAAGGATTTTGTGTGTATATGCCTGATGTCCCACATCCCAGATCAGTTTGTCTTCCGGAAAGTCCAGCACATTATGCAGCGCCAGAGTCAGCTCCACCACGCCAAGATTGGACGCAAGGTGACCTCCTGTCTGACTGACAGACTGGATTAAAAAGTCTCTGATTTCCTCTGCCAGAGGCTCGAAATCTGCCAACGGTATTTTGTGGATATCATTGGGTTTCTTTATCTTTTCCAGAATCATTTGTATCCTTCCTTTATTTTCTGCGATTTATCAGTTTTTCAATTAATAAATACAGAAATTCGTTATTTTTGTTCAGGCTCTTCAGCAGTTCAACCGCTTTCTCCGAAAGCAGCTCTACCTGCTCAGATGCCTTCTCTATTCCAAAAAGAGTCACATACGTGACTTTATTGTTCTTCTCATCACTGTGTACAGGTTTGCCGAGTTCTTCGTCCGTGCTGGTTACATCCAGAATGTCATCCTGAATCTGGAAAGCCAGACCGATATTTCCGGCAGCTTCTTCCACTACGGAAACTTCCTGTTCATCTGCTCCTGCAAGGATCGCACCTGTCATCATAGATGCCTCAATCAGTGCAGAAGTCTTGTTTCTGTAGATATAATCCAGTATCTCTTTCTCCAGGGGCTTGCCATCATTTTCTACATCAACGCTCTGTCCGCCAAGCATTCCGTGAATGCCTGTTTTCTCTGCCATTACTCTCAGCACATGGATCACTCTGCTCTGGTCTTCTGTAAGAGAAAATGCCTGAAGCATGGTCTCATATGCGTAATTGAGCAGTGCAACACCGCTTAACACACCCATGGCTTCGCCGTAGACTTTATGAGTGGTCAGTCTTCCGCGTCTGTAATCATCGTTATCCAGCGCAGGCAGATCATCATGGATCAGGGAATGGGTATGGATCATCTCCATTCCTGCCATAAACGGCTCCACAACTTTTCCCTCACCGCCGAATAAACGGTAAGTCTCCTGTATCAGGATCGGGCGCAGGCGTTTGCCGCCTGCCAGCATACTGTAATTCATGGCCTGTGCCATTGTCCTGGCAAAGCCTTCTTCTGCAGGCAGAAAACTCTTTATCACGCGCTCCGCATCCTCAGTTCTTTTTGTTAATTCATCTTGAAAATTCACTAAACGTACCATCCTCATTGAGCTGCAGCATCTTCTTCTCCACTGTATCCAGCTTGTCGCTGCAAAGTTTCAAAAGTTCCATACCCTGTCTGTACAGTCTGAAAGAATCCTCCAGTGATGTGTCACGATCCTCCAGCTTTCCTGCCAGCAGATCCAGCTCTGCAAACATTTCCTCCAGAGGTTTCTCCTCCTGTAACTGTTCACTGTTCTCATTCTTCGCCATGGATTCTCTCCTCCTTTACTGTACTCTCAACCTGTGCCTCTATCGTACCGTCTGTTACGGATATATAAATGGTATCCCCATTTTGTACCTGTTCTACACTTGTCAATGTCTTTTTATTCTTGTCTGCCACATAAGAATATCCCTGATTCAGCTTCTTCAGTGGAGAAAGTCCGGCAAAACGTTCCAGATAAATAGACAATCTGTGCCTGTTATCCTGAAGTTTCCGGTTCATTCCGTTCTGAATGGACTCCTCCAGATCTGCCAGACGCTGTCTCTGCTCACGCAGTCTGTTCTCAGGACTCAGATAACCAAATTTCATCTGAAAATGTTCCAGTTTACTGCGGTACAGGTCCGTTTTGCTGCTCATGGCACGGTAAATTCTCTGCCTGTAAATGCCGACCGCCTCTACTACACTTCGGTAATCATCCACTGCCAGTTCTGCTGCAGCAGATGGTGTCGGTGCACGCAGATCTGCAACAAAATCAGCGATCGTGAAGTCTGTCTCATGACCTACTGCAGAAATGACCGGTGTCCGGCACTGAAAGATTGCCCTGGCTACGATTTCTTCATTAAATGCCCACAGGTCTTCGATAGAACCGCCGCCTCTGCCGACGATGATCACATCTACGCCTGCTGCATCCAGCATCTCGATGCCTTTGACAATACTCTCTGCCGCACCTGTGCCCTGCACAAGAGCCGGATATAGAATAATCTGGAGATAGGGATTTCTTCGATAGGAAATATTGCGGATATCCTGAACAGCCGCACCTGTCGGTGCAGTTACCACACCTAGACGTTTGATAAATCTGGGAATGGGCTGCTTGTACTCCTGTGCAAACATCCCCATATCTTCGAGTTCCTGCTTCAGTGCAAGATATCTCTCATACAAAGCACCGGCACCCTCCAGGGTGATCTCCTTTGCATACATCTGATAGCGGCCGTCACGTTCATATACATCCACACTTCCGCCTACAACTACCTTATCGCCATTCTTCATAGCAAATGCAAGTCCCCGTCTGTGTCCGGCAAACATCACACAATTTAGTGTGCCTGTCTCATCTTTCAGGGAAAAATAGATGTGTCCACTTGTATGGTATTTACAATTGGACACTTCTCCCTTTACATAAATCTTCTGCAGTAAATAATCCTGGGTAAACATATTCTTGATATAACGGTTTACCTGTCCTACAGAATATGCATTTTTCATTCTGTTTTCTCTTCAGCTGCGCTGTTTGCAATCTTACCAAGGATACCGTTTACAAAAGAACCTGAAGTATCGCCGCCGAAACGTTTGGCAAGTTCTACTGCCTCGTTAATGGCTACTCCTGTCGGTACATCCTGGTCATATTTGAGTTCATACACTGCCAGACGCAGGGCTGTCAGGTCGACACGGCTCATTCTCTTTGTCTTCCATCCTTTACTTGTCTCATTTAACAGTGCATCGATCTCGTCTAATTTCTCAAGTACATGACGGTATTTCTGGCTCATGTATTCCTGGTCTTTCTCTGAAAGCTCCTCCAGGGTGTCAAAATAAAGTGAAAGCTGTTCACTCATCTCTTCCTCTGAATTAAATTCTGTCATGAACAGTAATTTAAAAATGTGTTCTCTCTGCTCTCTTCTTCGCATAATTCCCGCTGTATAAACAGCTTTCCTTTCTATTATATCTGTTACTGTCCACTTATCTTCGCCCGGCGGATCAGACCATCCGCATCCTTTATAAAACAATTTTTCAATGAACAGTAATCTCTTCTTTTCTTAATTACACAAAAAAGGAAAGGGTTACTTTCCTTTTTCATTCTCCATATCTACACCGGCAATGTGAATGTTGACGTCTGCAACCTCAAGACCTGTCATATTCTCTATGGATGATTTGACTTTCTCCTGGACTTTCTTGCTTGTCTCAAGGATGTTCTTACCATATTCGATGTTCAGGTTCAGATCTACTGTTACGACTCCTTCGAGTACAGTAACCTTAACGCCCTTGGAAAGATTCTTCATTCCAAGCTTGCTTACCAGTTCGTTTGTGATATTGCCTGCCATGGAAGCGACTCCGTCTACTTCTGTAGCAGCAAGTCCGGCAATGATAGCGACCACTTCGTCTGCGATCTGAACTTCACCAATGCCGCCTAAATCCTGTATTTTATATGTTGTTCTTTTCTCTGCCATTGGAAAACCTCCTGAGGAATTCTTTGTCACTGCTCATATTCTGTTTCTCCGAAAGTCTGTATTACGAGATCTGTTCCGGAAATAAAATGAGCAGGGACTTTCATAGTCTTTGTTTATTATACCAAATCGGCAGATAAATGAAAAGGGTTATTTGCTGAATTCCGTTAATATTAAGCCCGGATTTCTGTCTTCTGTCATTCCGACACTCCATGAATTTACGAAAAGGAGCAGCGGATTTCCCTTAAGGTCAGTTACTTTCTTCATGTCAGAAGTTCCGACGATCTTGTCCACTTTTACCTCTTCCTTGTTTGCGATCCAGCGGATATGCTCATATGGAAGTGTTTCCAGACGGATGTCTACGTTGTATTCATTTTCCAGACGATATTTCAGAACATCAAACTGCAGGACACCTACAACGCCTACGATGATCTCTTCCATACCTGTATTAAATTCCTGGAAGATCTGGATCGCACCTTCCTGGGCGATCTGGTTGATACCTTTAACAAACTGCTTTCTCTTCATGGTATCGATCTGGCGGACTCTTGCAAAATGCTCCGGTGCAAATGTCGGGATTCCCTCAAATGCGAATTTCTTTCCAGGTGCGCAGATGGTATCACCGATAGAAAAGATACCCGGGTCAAAGACACCGATGATGTCTCCTGCATATGCTTCGTCTACAACATGACGGGACTCTGCCATCATCTGCTGTGGCTGGAGCAGACGCATCTTCTTGTCACCCTGCACATGATATACTTCCTGGGAAGCATCGAATTTACCGGAACAGATTCTCATAAATGCGATTCTGTCTCTGTGAGCTTTATTCATATTTGCCTGAATCTTAAATACAAATGCTGAGAAGTTGTCATCCATCGGGTCGATCTCACCGGCATCAGACATTCTCGGAAGCGGGGATGTTGTCATTTTCAGGAAATGCTCCAGGAATGTTTCCACACCGAAGTTTGTCAGAGCGGAACCGAAGAATACAGGGGTTAATTCTCCCTTGCTTACCAGTTTCTGATCAAAGTCTGCACTTGCTCCGTCCAGAAGTTCGATCTCGTCCAGAAGCTGTGCTTTCTGCTCCGGATCCATGATCTCGTCTGCACGGCTGTCGCTTAACGGGATTTCCTCGATGACACCCTCTTTGGTTCCTTTCTGTGTATCAGAGAAAGTAAGGATTTTCTCTGTATTACGGTCGTAAACACCGCGGAATTTCTTACCGGAACCGATTGGCCAGTTGATCGGGCAGGTTGCGATCCCGAGTTCTTTCTCGATCTCATCAAGCAGGTCAAATGTGTCGTTTGCATCACGGTCCATCTTGTTGATGAAAGTAAAGATCGGGATGTGGCGCATTACGCAGACCTTGAATAACTTTCTTGTCTGTGCCTCGACACCCTTGGAACCGTCGATTACCATGACTGCTGAGTCTGCTGCCATAAGAGTACGGTAGGTATCCTCTGAGAAGTCCTGATGTCCCGGAGTATCCAGAATGTTGATGCAATAGCCGTCATAATGGAACTGGAGAACGGAAGATGTAACGGAAATACCTCTCTCTTTCTCGATCTCCATCCAGTCTGATACTGCATGGCGGGCAGTTGCCTTACCTTTAACACTTCCGGCAAGATTGATAGCTCCGCCATACAGCAGGAATTTCTCGGTCAGTGTGGTCTTACCTGCATCCGGGTGGGAAATAATGGCAAATGTTCTTCTTTTTTCTATTTCGTTCGTATACTTAGACACGTTTAGCCTCCTGTGTGCGCTTTCTTAATTATTGTTATATTGGTTTCTTCGTAACTGCAGAGATATCGGACAGTTACGTATCTTTATTCGTTTTACCTAATACCATGATTGCAAAATTATTGCAGTTCACTGCATACCTGAAAATATGCTTCGTGACACATGCCCTGCAAACAATTTTTCTGCATATAATCACTGATATTAGCTACGTTTCCTATTTTTTTACAGCATTCCTATTCTAGTATATGCACTGGTTTCCTGTCAAGATATATGTTTGGGATATTCGTTATTCATCGTATATTAGTCATAAATATCTGTTGTGTCGATCGTGGCATCTTCATATGGCTGTGCGGATGTCTCACTATCCTCATAGGAAGTGTCATCCGCAGCACCATCTACACTTGAATCTGTCTCTGTGTCTGTTGTGTCAGTGCTTTCTCCAATGTCTGCAGAAGTATCTACCGTATCACTTTCCGCTACATCTTCGCTTTCTTTTAATGGCGTGATCACGATATTCTCTGCGGCGATCCCGGTTTTTCTTTTTACGATGTCTTCGATCTGGGCGCGTTGTGCGTCAGAGAGTTCGGCATCCGGGATTACGACATCTGCGGTTTCACCGGTGAGATTTACTACCACATCCTTAAAGCCTTTCGCCTCAAGCAGAAGTTCTGCGGCGGCTTCTTTCTCTGAGAGGTCTGTCATAGAGACCATAGTATGTATGGCTTCCTGTTTTTCTTCATCATCAATACTCTCGTTGTTGATAATGTCCTGCAGATCTGCCTTGTTCTGGGAACGGACCTGTTCTCTGCTGATCTTTGCCTGAGCTGCAAAACCTGTGGAGCCTGTTAGTACAGCTTCACCTGGAGTATCTGTTTCCTGAGTATCTGTGAGGCTGTCATCTGTAAGACCGGTACCCGCCTGGTTTTCATCCAAAAGGGCTGTCTCATCTGTGAGATCATATCCTGCATCTTCAAGGATACTGCTGCTGTCTGTGCTTGCCTCCTTATCCTTAAATCCAAGATCTACATCTGCAAAGTTCAGATATCCTGCTACTGCAATAAGAATTGCCAGTGACGTAATGATGACCTGATTTTTTTTGATGACTTTTTTCACATTTCTCTCCTCATTTCATTTTCATTATTCTAATTCTATGAGCATCTACCTGAAATAATGCCATGACCGCCTGCTGAATATTCTGGACTACTACAGGATCTCCCCCGCCCTCTGCCGAGATCAGGACTCCTGTCACCTGTATGGTGCCGGAATTATAAAAGCTCTGCTGGTCTTTCTTCTCATCTGTCATCAGAATGACCTGTACTTTTCCCACTCCGTCTACGTTCGTAAGAAGTGATTCCAGTTTTTCCTCCAGTTCGCTCTTCTGTGCATCTGCAGTCTGAATGGATACAGAGGTGTTCTTTTGCTGTTTACTGGAGACCGGCATGGCCGCTACTGCCAGAAGTATTCCAAGAAGTAACAGAATTCCCCACTTTGCCGGACTCATCTTTGACAGTCCGGATAGTAAGCCGGCTTTGTTTAAGTCCCCATTCTTCCACCAGTTCATCTGCAAGCCTCCTTTTCTCCTCCTGCGAAATATCTTTCTCCAGTGTGACTGCTGCCTGTGTGTCTTCTCCTTCTATATTTACTTTTACCTTATATACTTCTATGCCTCTTTTTTCCAAAGATTCCCGGATTTTCTGTTCCAGTTCCAGCTCGTAACCTTTCTCCAGATAAACTTTCTGGAGATTTTGAAATTCCTGAAGTTCTTTTTCCCTGTTTTCTTTGGAAAAGTTATCCAGAAAACTCTCTGTCAGTTCCGGGCCTTTTCCGAGGATAGAGAATACGGGAGTGCTCATCATGAAGATCAGGAGCAGACCCATGAAAAAGCGGACGTATTTCTCGTATTTCTGATCCGGGACCAGATTGAGGATGGCGGTAAAAAAGATGTAAAATACTGCGAGATTTCTGATCCATAAATATAATTCTTCTTTCATCACGATACCCCCGCAATAATGATCAAAAACGTTAACATGCAAAGAACTTCCGCTGTCAGAAGCAGCTTCAGAAGCAATGCGCACCCCTCTCCGATCGTACCAAGTGCGCCTACAACTCTCTTATCAGAGATTGGCTGTGCGAGTGCTGCCAGGAATCGGTAGATCAGGGACAGGCTTCCATAGTGGATCACCGGACCTGCGCAAATAAACAGAAGTATGATCACGATCACTACTCCAAGACTGTTTCGCACCATCACTGCACTGGTCAGGACAAGTTCTGTCACTGCAGTTACTGCATTTCCGATTCCGGGAATCGCACTTGCTGTTTTTCCGATGGCGGAGCGTTTCAGGGTGTCGATCACGGGACTTACCATGTTCCGCACAATCTGAAGTCCTACTACAGTTCCCAGAAGTGTTTTGAGTCCCCAGCTTACGGCAATGTCCAGAAGTTCTGCCATCTTGGTGAGCATTTCCTCTTTCGACAGATGGTTCACCATTTTCAGGAGAACGCTCAGTTTTATGACCGGCAGAAATAAATTTACAAGGAGCCACTGGATTGCCCATACCATCAGCAGAACGCCTTCGTAGAAAACTGCTGCTGTGGCTGCACCAGTGGAAGCGGTTACTGTCATGAAATAGGCAGGGGACAGAATTTTCATAAAATTCACAAGCCCTAGGAGGCGCTGTGACAGTGTGCTTCCAAGCTGTGTAAAATTCTCCATAAGGATCATGAACAGAGCCAGATAAACAATGTAGAAACTGATATTTCCAACCTGTCCGTTTCCGAAAACATCTGCGAATTCTGCCAGTACTGCAGCGATCAGAATGATCAACAGCAGTTTCATGATCAGACCTTTTTCGTTCTCTATTTCCGAAAAAAAGAGACTGTACAAAAAGCTCCGTACAGTCTCTTTTGAAATGGGGTCGTCCCCGTTTATAATGTTTGTCAGTACTTTTCTGACTGAAAAAGAATGGTCTGCCATGATCTCATCCAGCATCTTCTGCATGTCGTCGATCTGGATTTCGTCCAGCAGATTCTCCTGTAATATCTGCGATGTGGAATCCTCCTGTTGTTCTGTCTGTTCAGCGGCATATGCCAATACTGTCTGATTCTCAAAAAATGCAATGCTTTGTATTGCAATACACAATATAACTCCAAATATAAGAATATCTGTCAAAATCTTTCCCGAAAATCTTCTTCGCATCCTGGTCCATCTTTCAGTACGCATCTCCATACATGTAACCCACCATTTAATTATACACCTCTTTCTAATTCTGCATCTTACTTTGGATTCATGCCGTATTATTTTCCATGCAATCCGCTTCATATCATAAACTCCGAAATCATATCCAGAATTGCCAACAGTACCGGCATACTCAATACCATTACTGACAATTTGCAAAAGAGATCGATCTGTGTTCCGATAGTCTGATAGCCTGCGTCTTTGCAGATCGCAGAGGAGAACTGGCCAATATATGTAATTCCGATGATCTTTATCAGAACTGTGAGATAGCTGCTGTCCATGGGGAAGCTCTCTTTTAATCTGTTCATGGTTTCAAATAAGTAGGAAACCTTTCCTGCTGCCAGTCCGAGGATCAGAAAACCGGTTGTCATGGTCACAAGTGCTGCAAACTCCGGCCGGGTTTCTTTCAGGATAAAGCCAAGCATCATTCCGCAGATTCCCATGATCGAAACTTTTACAATGTCCATAGTTTCTATGCCTCCCGTTGATCCACAATAACATGTCCGACAGATACTCTTTCAGCAGATCATTTTGTGGAAATTCATACTCTGCTCATAGTACAAATAATTGCTGGATACTTTCAAACAGTTCATAAATATACGGCACGATCCAGAACAGTACCATCAGCAGTCCCGCAAGACTTACCAGAAAAGCCTGTTCATCTCTTCCGCTGTGCTTCAGAATCTGGCAGAGAATAGAAACCAGGATTCCCACTGCAGCGATTTTAAAAATAAGACTTATCTCCACAATTTCTCCTTTCCGGCTTCTGCCTCTGATTTCTTACTTACAATTGTCCAAATACACAAACATATTTATTCCTGAACTTGTTATGCATTCACCAAAGCTGGCACTATATATCATATCACTTTTAGAAAAAGAGCACCGCCACAAATATTCCGCCCAGAATACCCAGACTGCGGTACAGCTTTTTCTTTTCCCGGAAGTCTTTCTCCAGTTCTCTAATTGCATATTCTGTTTCTTTTTCCATCTGGTCCAGCTGTTTCAGTTGCATGTCCAGGCCCAGATATCCAAGCTTGTCTCCGAGAGAGTAAAACCGGTTCCTTTCTTCTTCGGAAAGGCAGTCCAGATTCAGACATTTTTCGGCGCAATCCCGGAAGATTTTTCCAAATGATGTGCCTGTTTTTTGCCGCATTTCCTGTGCAGTAAGTATAAAAAATTCTCTGTACTTTCCTGCCAGTTTCCCGGAGGCGCCTGTAAAGGCATCGTACAGAGATTTATTTCCATAACGTATTTCTCCTCTTAAGAGGATGATCATCCGTAAGATCATTTCCAGCGTTTTTTTTCGTCCGGTAAGTTCGCTGCCTGCGGCAAATCCCAGACCTGCGCCGGAAATCATAATTACACATAATCCTATTGTTTTAAGCATACCCTACCATTTTCGTCAAGCACTGCTTCCAGACATCCTGCCTGGTCATTCTTATCAAGGATGATGTAGCGTTCAAATACTTTCTCGCCCATCAGCTTATAAAAAAATGGCTGATCCAGAACATCTTCCAGACAGTTTCCGTGAGCGGTTGCGATCAGTTTACATCCGCAGTGGATCACGGACTCTACTGCCTTGAAATCTTCTTCGCACCCCAGCTCGTCTACCGCTACCACATCCGGTGACATGGAACGTACCAGCATCTGCATTCCCTCTGATTTCGGGCAGCAGTCCAGCACATCTGTGCGCATTCCCAGATCATTCTGCGGGATTCCCTGATAGCATCCTGCAAGTTCACTTCTCTCGTCCACCACACCAACTGTCAGTCCCGGGGTGTTTGCCCAACCGTTGCTCAGCTGTCTGATAATATCTCTCAGAAGCGTGGTCTTTCCACAACGCGGCGGTGAAATGATCAGTGTGTTTGCAACCCATTTCTCTGTGCGGATATAGGACATTACTTTGTCCGCACATCCCTGAATCTCATGTGCCAGGCGGACATTAATACAGGAAATATATTTCATTCCCATGATCCTGCCTCTGTCCAGCACTACTTTTCCGGTCACTCCTACTCTGTGACCGCCCTGGACACTGATATATCCCTGCCTGATCTCATCCTCATAAGCATACAGGGAATATCCTGTCACGTATTCCAGTGTTTCTGTCAGATCTTCCCTTGTAACCAGATACTGTTCCTGGCCGGGTTTCCTTAAGAAACACTCTCCACCGTCATATGTCAGAAATAACGGACGCCCTACTCTCAGGCGTATCTCATATAATTTATCATAGTCAAGCTTCGCATCCATTAGTAGCTGCCGGATATTTCCGGCAAACAGGTTCTCAATCTGCTGCGCTTCTATGTGTCTCACCTCTTTACACTTAATATATGTGGACAAACCCGTTTTATTACCTCTGTCAGGAATAATCTTCTTCCATTTTTTTCAGATCCAGTTTCAAAACACGGTCTACCACGTTGCCTGCATACCCCCTGTATGCATAGGCACCCGATTCGAAAAGTACATAGAGATTATCTCCGTCTACCACGATCTGCTCGATCATCTCAGGCATTCTGTATGATCTGGCGGAATTTTCATTTACATACAGTCTCTTATCCGACTGCTCGTAAAAGACGATCCTGGACGGCAGGATTCCAAAGGAATGCGAAAGAAGCAGCTTGTCATTGTAGAAAGCCATTCCCTGTGCCTGCTCTGAAATCGTGGAATAATCCAGCGGAACTGCCATCTCAAACATCATGCCCAGTTCCTCGTCAAACGTATTGACCAGATTTCCCTCATCGTCCACCGCATATCTCGCGATCGTACTCTCTGTATATTTATTAAAACATCCCACATACAGGCACCCTTTGTAAAAAGTCATAAAGGAATCACGAACGATTCCGTAAAGGCTGCATGTCTGGTTCACCTGCACGGGCATGCGGTTATCTGCATAACTGTATTCACGCAGTACATCCATCTTAATGCTGATCGCCTGCGCAATACCATTTGTATTAGAAGAATACCATAACATGTCATGATCCGGATCATAGGCAAGTCCGCCTACATGAGGAAGACCCGGCAGTACCACTTCCTTGATAAATCTGTGGGTTTCCTTATTGATCACGTATATGACAGAGTTATGTTTTCCTGTATGGCAGTAGGCACTTATCAGGACATATTCGTCTGTGACAGCCAGACCCTGAGGGGTCATGGAGGTACATACTGCCTGTTCGGTACCCTGTGCATTCAGGAATGTTCTTGTATATTTCAAACCCGGAATAATATAAGTTCCGTACTCTTTCTCTTTTTTTCTGCCGTCAAAGGCAAAGTTATTCAGTTCCTCCTGCTGAGACAGCATCTGAAGCTGTCCTCTCAGCGAATATACCGCAGCATCCTGATTGGTTACCAGATATTTCGCAGGAGGCTCTGTTCTGCCTCTGTATACATAGGCATATCCCCAGAAAGCCAGTCCCAGTGCCAATACCACCACCAGCACTTTCACTGCCAGTCTCCGGATTTCTTTCTTCGTTTGTTTGTTCATGTCTTACCCAAGTATGATGTCTTCAAACTTCCAGCTGATCTCCATGGGATTCATTGCCCAGACCGCTCCGCTGTATCCCTCTTCCATATCCAGAAGCATATGGCTTCCCTCATCCATAGATATAGTCCGGAGATCTCTGGAAAGTCCCTCTCCGGTCCATTTAATATAAGCTTCCCGCAGCACCCACTGTTCAAAAAATTTCTGCTCTGCATCTGCTCCTGCCAGGATTTCGTCATACTGCTCCTCCGGCACCATGCGTCTGAGCATTCTTTCGTAATTGGCCTTACGGTGAACCTGCACATCAATCCCGACTTCCTGATCAGCAAGGATACATACCACATAGTCCCCTGAATGGCTGATATTATAGTGCAGAGATGGGCGGTAGGACAAAAATGGTTTCCCGTGTTCTCCCTCTGCTCTCGGCTCATATTTCAGGTCGATATTGAATTCTTTTCTGAGTGCAGTTTTCAAAAGCTTCTCGGCGATCATATGCTCCATATGTGCACCTGCGTACTCTTCCCGTATTTTTGTATAATAAATAATCCCTTTATTCATAGGCCCGTCTCCTCAAGGAACCGGGATGGTTCCAGTTCCTTCTCATACTGGCGTCTCACGTAGGCAAGCACAAGTTTCTTCTTCGCTCTTGTCATGCCCACATAAAACAGTCTTCGTTCTTCTTCTACTGCTTCTGCAAGAACTGCCTTACGGTAAGGGATGCTTCCCTCATTGACATTCAGGATGTATACGATATCGTATTCCAGACCTTTCACTGCATGAAGTGTGGATATGGTCACACCCTCCCTGTGATCCTGCTGTTTCCTTGCCTGCTCATTCAGGCGTTTCGTATATTCCTCTATATATGCCTGCCACTGCGCCAGGGTTTTCATGCCTTTTGCACTCTCATGGATCCGGTCCAGAGTCTCAAGCAGTTCCTCTGGTTTTATTTTACGATACTGTGCATATTCGCGCAAGTATTCTTCGAATCCCATTCCTTTTCTTATGAAATTAATTGCTGCAAAAGGGGAAAGGGTGCCAAGAATCCTCAGGTGTGTCTCCAGCGTGGTGATCCTGTCGCACATCCAGTCTTTATCTTTATAGTATTCCCGTAGTTCCTCGAAATTAATCTTTGAACTCTTCAGCGCTTCTCTGGAAATGTATCGGTTCGGACGGTTCATTACTTCCAGAAAGTTCTTCCTGCTTCTGTCTCCTGCCGCCATTTCCAGATACGCCAGTATGGCCCGGCAGATCCAGTGGCGGAAAAGATTGGGAAGCTGTTCTTTCATCGTAAAAGGAACCTGATATTCCATCAGTGCATTGATCAGACCTTCTGATTCCTGATTGGTACGAAGCAGGATTGCGGTATTCAACAGATCCTCGCCGCGCTCCAGTCTCTTCTTCAATGCTGCCACCACGCACATGTATTCTTCTCTTGGATTGTCAAATTCCTTACAGGTTACAGGCATACCCTCTTCGTTCGGAGTATCCAGCTGCTTTTTGAAACGTCTGGTATTGCATCCGATCACTTCCATAGCTGTGCGCAGGATATTCTTGCTGCATCGGTAATTCACATTCAGAAGAACTGTCTCTGCTTTCGGGTAATCCTTTGTAAAATTCAGCATGATCTCCGGTCTTGCTCCGCGGAAATGATAGATGGACTGGTCGTCATCCCCTACGATAAACAGGTTGTTGGCAGGTGCCGCCAGCATCTGCAGGATCTTGTACTGTAAGCTGTTGATATCCTGAAACTCATCCACCAGGATATAGACAAACTTTCGCCGCCATGCATTCAGGATATCCGGTCTCTGGGAAAAAAGTTCATAGCAGCAGAGGATCATATCATCAAAATCCAGCTTGCGTTTCGCTTTCAACGCCTGCTTATATCCATAAAAAATATCCCTGAATATCTCATCCGAACAGCAGGACGCATAATAATGCTCCGGGGAAATACAGTTTCCCTTTACCACACTAATCTCCTTGGCGACCTCCTCAATGAAGTCTCCTTCCTGAGCCATCTCCTGTCCGTATTTCTCGGTCATCTCACGGAGAATGCTGAACTTCTCTTCTTCGGAAAGAATATTAGCAGCACTCAGATGGTACGCTGCTTTCAGAATCCCATAAAAAATTCCGTGGAATGTTCCAAAAGTAACTTCACTTCTGTCCTGTCCCACGAATTTCAAAAATCGTTCTTTCATCTCTGTTGCCGCTGCTCTGGAAAAAGTTACAACCAAAATAGAAGAAGCCGGTATCTTCCCCTCATTGATCATGTATGCAGTTCTCTCCACAATAACGGAAGTTTTCCCCGAGCCGGGGCCTGCCAGGACCATCATGGGTCCCGACAGGTGAGCGATCGCCCGGAGTTGAGATGGGTTTCTCTTCATATTTATTTGCTTAATTTCTCAATAGCCGCCTTTACACGTTTGATTGTCTCGTCTTTACCGATGATCTCCATGATCTCAGTAGCACCGGCCGGTGTCATCTGCTTGCCGGAAACAGCAGTACGCAGAGGCCACATTACGTATCCGTTCTTATAGCCGTGCTCTTTTACGAATGCACTTAAGGTCTCAAATAACGGATCATTTGTATAATCTTCCTGCTCTTCCAGAACCGGAAGTACTTCTTTTAATACTGCAAGAGAAGTCTCTTCATTTGTTTTCATTTTCTTATGGCAGTACATAGCGGAATCATATTCCGGTACTTCCTCAAAGAAGTCGATCAGAGCCGGGATATCAGGGAATGTTTCGATTCTTGTCTGTACCATTCCTGCGATCTTCTTGAAGTTGTAATCTTTCTTCAGAACTTCTTTCATGTATGGAAGTGCTTTCTCATAGAACTCATCCGGATCCATTTTCTTAATATATTCGCCGTTCATCCAGCGCAGTTTTGCAATGTCAAAGACTGCCGGTGATTTGTTGATATGACGGTAGTCAAATGCCTGTACCAGTTCATCCAGTGTAAAAATCTCTCTGTTATCTGCAGGGCTCCATCCGAGAAGTGCTACATAGTTAATGATCGCTTCTGATACAAATCCCTGATCAAGCAGGTCTTCATAGGAAGAATGTCCGCAGCGTTTGGAAAGTTTCTGGTGTGTCTCATCTGTGATCAGAGGACAGTGTACATAAACCGGGATATCCCATCCGAATGCTTCGTAGATACGGTTGTATTTCGGAGCGGAGGAAAGGTATTCGTTACCTCTTACTACGTGTGTGATCTCCATTAAATGGTCATCAACTACGTTTGCAAAGTTATATGTCGGATATCCGTCAGATTTGATAAGGATCAGGTCTTCGAGTTCCTCGTTGTTTACTGTGATATCTCCATAGATTACATCGTGGAACGTTGTAGTTCCTTCTGTCGGCATGTTGAAGCGGATTACGTGTGGTTCTCCGGCATCAAGACGGCGCTGTACTTCTTCTTTGGAGAGTTTGAGGCAGCGTTTGTCGTAGATGGAGATCTCTTTTCCTGCTACAATACGTTTCATGCCTTCGAGTTCTTCTTTGTGGCAGAAGCAGTAGTATGCGTCTCCCTGTTCTACTAACTGCTGTGCATATTTCATGTAGATTCCCTGTGCCTGACGTTCGCTCTGTACGTATGGTCCAAAGCCTTTGTCTTTGTCCGGACCTTCGTCGTGGAGAAGTCCTGTCTTTGCAAGGGTACGGTAGATGATGTCTACGGCACCTTCTACGTAACGTTCCTGATCTGTATCTTCAATACGGAGAATGAAATCTCCGCCTTCGTGTTTTGTAATAAGGTATGCGTATAATGCTGTTCTTAAATTTCCAACATGCATTCTGCCTGTAGGGCTTGGTGCAAATCTTGTTCTGATCTTGGTCATAACTTTTTTCACTCCTGAATTTTCATATATTCAAAATCTGTAAAAAAAGACCCTGCTTAAAAGCAGCGCCTTTCTACTTTCGGGTTTATTATACGTCAGAGGCTTTCTTATTTCAAGTCGAGATATTGGAAAATTTTAATGTTTTTTGAAAAGGGACGCATGGGAAGCAATCATGTCCGGGGGGCTCAGTTTCAGAACCATTGTATTTCTAGGCATTCGGGTACCTCCCCTTTGCTTCATGGTAGTCTTTGCATTTTTAATAAAGGTATTCTTCTATCTTTTGTTTCTTATTAGTAACTTTTTCCACCCCCTATTACAATATGATGGAAAAATATTTTAAAAATTTCAATCTGCTCTGCAGACAAATTTCTCAACTTTGAGTAACCACTATCTTTTATGATATTTGCCACTAAATATAGATAGGAGACAGATACTGGCACTGCCGATAACTTGCCTTATGAGAAAGTCGGTAAAAATGAACCGGTGTGCATTGCGGATGAGGTACCGTTTGAGATTCCAGAAAGTTGGGAGTGGGTACGACTAAGCAAAATTGTTTACAATAGAGGTCAAATGACACCTGCTAAAGATTTTTGCTATATAGATATTGGATCTATTGATAACAAAAATCAGAAACTCAGTATCGAAGAAAACATTGTTACTGCGGATAAAGCACCATCAAGAGCGAGAAAAATTGTTACTATTGGTGATATTCTTTACTCTACTGTTCGTCCGTATTTGCATAATATGTGTATCATTGACCGTTCTTTTAGCCATACTCCCATTGCAAGCACTGGATTTGCAGTGCTTACTTGCCATTCTGGATTTTTAAATGAGTTTTTATTTTATTATCTGATGTCACCAAATTTCGATACATATGCAAATAATACAGACAATGCTAAGGGAGTTGCCTATCCGGCAATCAATGATAATAAACTATATCAGGCGTTGATACCCGTTCCTCCTAAGGCCGAACAAGAACGTATCGTTAAAAAACTTAAAGACGTATTGCCATATGTTGTTACATACGGAGTAAAATACTCGGAGGCAAAATCTCTAAATAATGGTTTTACTAATAAATTAAAGAAATCCATTCTGCAAGAAGCTGTTCAGGGAAAGCTCGTTTCTCAAGAACCAACAGATGAACCGGCTTCTGTCCTTCTGGAACATATTCATGCCGAGAAAGAACGATTGATTCAAGAAGGAAAAATTAAACGAGACAAGCACGAATCTGTCATTTTCAGAAGGGATAATTCTCATTATCGGAAGTTGTATCTTAAAAAAATATATTTTTCTATAAAGTCAACAAATTTCTGGTATCTTTATTTCAAATTTTTAAATCAGATTTACTTAATCCGTTTCTAAATATCCTCAACAGATGGCAGTTGCTTTTCCAGATCATCTGGCAGGCTGCTGGTTATTTTATATTCGCTCACACCAATTGGTTTTGAAATATCTTTGAGCGAATATTCTGCGACGACATTATTCTTACTTTTGCACAAAAGCAAACCAATAGACGGATTGTCCTGTTCTTTTTTCAAGATGCCGTCTACGGCTGAAAGATAGAAGTTCAGCTGACCGGCATATTCCGGTTTAAAGTCACCGGTTTTCAATTCAATAACCACATAACAGCGCAGATTCAGATTATAAAACAGCAAATCAATGTAAAAATCATCACCACCTACATTTAGGTGATACTGATTTCCCAGGAATGCAAATCCTGTTCCAAGCTCCAGAAGAAGCTTTGTAACATCCCGAACCAATGCCTGCTCAATATCCCGTTCAAGCATATCTTCCTTGAATGGAATGAAATCAAAGACATACGGATCTTTCATAGTCTGCACTGCAAGTTCACTCTGTGGAGATGGCAGACGGTGTTCAAAATTTGTAACCTTATCTGCCAGAGCCTGCCGCTGATACAAACCGCTTTCAATCTGATGAACAAGAACATTTCGAGACCAACCGTTTTCTGCTGACTTTTTAATATACCATTTGCGCTCATCCATATTCGCAACCTTATCCAAAAGGACAATATTGTGCCCCCCACGGAATTTGTGCAACAACCTGTTGCACAAATTCTCGATCCGGATAAGTCTCAGAGAATTTCGCCATATACTTCAAATTACGAACAGAATAACCTTTGCTTTCTGGAAAAGCTATCCGAATATCTGCTGCAAGGTTATCAATAAACTTATTGCCCCATGACTTATGTTCATTGATCACACAACCGATGTCATAATAAAGAAGCAGCATATCTGCGTTTACATGAATTGTAGCACGGTATTGTGCCGCAATAATTTCACTCTTAATATTTTCAATAATAGTGAGATACTCAGATGTATTCATCAGCACCTTTATCGCCTCGCTTTCACATAATTCTTATCATTATTTTTCTCTCTTAATATACTAATATGTAATTTGAAAATAATCCATGTACTCCTTTATCTTTATCCATAATGATAAATTAGCAACGGCAATCTTTTTTGTAAAATAAAAAAGTTTCATAATATCACTTTCTGATTACAATTAATCAAAATAATGATATCATGAAACCATTTTAGCGTAAAGCTGAAAAGATTGTTATTTCATCTGCTCTGTTTTGAATAGTAACCTGTGAAGAGGCACAAGGAGAAAGAAGATGATATCTGGCTACTGACAAAATAACACTTTTCCCACTCAGTACAAATTTTTAGAAATTGCCTACTAACATACAACAAAACAGCGCATAAAAATATTTTATTTCAGGTGCATTTGCAGGTATCTTAGATCTTCTTAGGTGAAAAAAATATGCGTTATGAGCCATCAAGGTCACTGTCTGAGTGTCAGCGAGTTTGACCTTGATGGCTCATGGTTTTAGCAGATTTTTTTCGCCTTAGAAGATCTTAGATGCCGAAACCGCACCTGAAATAAAATATTTTTATGCGCGTCCCTTTTTAATGTATTTACATCCTGCGAAATCTCTCATACCGTTCCTGTGCAAGCTGTTCTCCACTCTTACCAGCTTGTTTCACCAGAAACTGCTTCATCCGGATTTTCATATATTCTGCGATTTCAGGTAAATTCTCCTCGCTTGCCGGATATTCCTCCGGTATGATGCGTTCGATGACTCCCAGTTCTTTCAGATGAGCCGCTGTTACTTTCATAACTTCCGCAGCTTCTGGTGCTTTTCTGCTGTCTTTCCAGAGGATGGAGGCAAATCCTTCCGGTGAGAGGATGGTGTAGGTTGCGTTTTCCATCATCCAGACTTCGTTACCGACTGCCAGTGCAAGTGCACCGCCGCTGCCGCCTTCGCCAATTACGATAGAAAGTACTGGCACTTTCAAGTCTGACATTTCAAGGAGATTGTGTGCGATGGCTTCACCCTGGCCGCGTTCTTCTGCTTCGAGTCCGCAGAATGCGCCTGGAGTGTCTACAAATGTAATGACTGCGCGTCCGAATTTCTCTGCCTGTTTCATCAGGCGGAGGGCTTTCTTATAGCCTTCGGGTGATGGCATTCCGAAGTTGCATTTGATGTTTTCTTTTGTGGTGTGTCCTTTGCGGATTCCGATTACGGTGACGGGTTGTCCGTCCAGTGTGGCGATGCCGCCGATGATGGCATTGTCGTCTCTGACGCCTCTGTCACCGTGAAGTTCCATGAAGTCGTTGAAGATCGTGTCAATGTATTCTGCAGCAGACGGGCGGTCGCTGCTTCTGGCGATCTGGACTCTGTCCCAGGCGGTGAGGTTCTTTGGTTTCTTCTGCTTTTTCTTTTTGCCAAAGGTGTCGAAGGCTCTTGCCGGAGTTTCCTGTGGAAATTCTCCGTACTGATCTCTGATGCTGTGCAGTTTCAGGATGAGGGAGAGGGTATCTCGCATGGTGCTACGTTCTGCGATTCCGTCGAGGAAGCCGTGTTCCAGAAGGAATTCCGGTCTCTGGAAGCCTTCCGGGAGTTTCTGGCCTATGGTCTGTTCGATGACTCTTGGGCCGGCGAATCCGATCAGGGAGCCTGGTTCTGCAAGGATGATATCTCCGAGCATGGCGAAGCTTGCAGTGACGCCGCCGGTGGTCGGGTCTGTCAGTACGGATGTGTAGAGAAGTCCTGCTTCGGAATGGCGTTTGATGGCTGCGGAGGTTTTTGCCATCTGCATCAGTGATACGATTCCTTCCTGCATTCTGGCGCCGCCGGAGCAGCAGAACAGAATGACCGGAAGGCCCTGACGTGTGGCTTCTTCGAATGAGCTGGTGATTTTTTCGCCTACTACATATCCCATGGAGGCCATCAGGAATCTGGCGTCCATAGCTCCGATTACAGTGCGGATGCCTCCGATGGTGGCTTCTCCGATGAGGATTGCCTCGTCCATTTTTGTTTTCTCTTTTAGGTTTTCGATTTTCTGCGGATAATCCGGATAATCCAGAGGATTACTGTTTTCGATTCCTGTAAACCACTCTTTGAAGCTTCCCTTGTCTGCGATCATTTTGATACGGCGTTTCGCGCTGATCCTGAAATATCCTCCGCATTTCGGGCACACGTAGGCGTTGGATATTACGTCTTCTCTGTAAACCATTTCTCCGCACTTTGGACATTTGATCCATAAACCCTCAGGTACGGAAACAGATGCGGACTGTTTATTCCGCTCTTCTGAAACTGTTTTCTTAAAAAATCTCTTCAAGTCTGCCATTAAAAATCCTGCTCCTTTATGTAACCCAATTCAATATTGTTTTCAAACAATAAAGTAAATATTACCCTTCAGTAAATATGTAATTTCTATCGAACCGCAGAATATATTTACACCAGATTTTTATAAGTCCGGATAATGCTGCGGAATGAAATCCGTAGTGATATTCCCCTCCTGGAAGTCCGGCTGGTTCAGCAGTTCGTACAGGAAGTCTACGTTTGTCTTTACCCCTTCGATCGCAACTTCCCCCAGTGCACTGATCATTTTCCGGATGGCGCTGTGGCGGTCTTTGTCGTAGACGATGATCTTGGCGATCATGGAATCGTAGTATGGTGGAATTGCGTAGTCATTGTAGACTGCTGTATCCACGCGGATTCCGTTGCCACCGGGCAAATGCAGATCTGTGATCCTGCCGGGACATGGCATAAAATGTCTCTCAGGATCTTCGGCATTGATCCTGCATTCCATGGCATGACCACGGATTTCTATGTCTTTCTGCTGAACGCTTAATGGTTCGCCTGCTGCGATGCGGATCTGCTCTTTGATCAGGTCTACACCTGATACAAACTCCGTTACCGGGTGTTCTACCTGGATTCTGGTGTTCATTTCCATGAAGTAGAATTCGCCGGACTGATCCAGCAGAAACTCTATGGTTCCGGCGCTTTCATAACCTGCTGCCTTTGCGGCGCGGACCGCGGTCTCACCCATTTTCTTTCGCAGTTTGTCAGAGATCGCGATGCACGGGGATTCCTCGATCATTTTCTGGTGACGCCTCTGGACGGAACAGTCACGTTCTCCGAGATGGATCACATTTCCGTATTTGTCTGCAAGAATCTGCACTTCCACATGTCTCGGATTCTCTACGAAACGTTCCAGATACATGGTATTGTCGGAGAAAGAATGGACGGACTCCTGCTGTGCTGTCTCGAATAATTTAGCAAATTCCTGCTCATTTCTGGCTACACGCATTCCTTTTCCGCCGCCTCCTGCAGAAGCCTTGATCATGACCGGGAAGCCGATTTCTTTTACTGCTTTCTGTGCCTCTGCCACTGTGTAGACCGGCTCTTTTGTGCCTGGGACTACCGGGACTTTGGCTCTGCGCATTGTGTTTTTTGCTTCGGATTTATTTCCCATTCTGGAAATGACTTCCGCGGATGGACCGATAAATGCTACGTTGCATTTCTCACACATCTCTACGAAACGGCTGTTCTCTGAGAGAAAACCAAAGCCCGGATGAATGGCTTCTGCGTTTGTGGCGATAGTTGCGCTTAAGATCCGTTCCATGTTCAGATAACTGTCTATGGACTGTGCTTTGCCAATGCAGACTGCTTCATCTGCAAGCTGTGTGTGCAGGGCATCTCTGTCTGCTTCTGAATATACGGCAACTGTACGGATTCCCATTTCGCGGCATGCACGGATAATGCGCACTGCGATCTCGCCTCGGTTGGCGATCAAAATTTTTCCAAACATCTGTTATGCTCCTACTGCAAAGGTCAGTTCTGCGATCACTGCTACTTTACCGTCCTGATTTGTGGCTTTTGCTCTGCCGACTCCCATCGGACCTTTTTCTTTGATAATTTCTACTTCAAGTGTAAGAGTGTCGCCCGGGACTACTTTGTTCTTAAATTTCGCATTGTTAATGGATGCAAAGTATGCAATTTTTCCCTTGTTTTCCGGTTTGCTCAGGATTGCAACTGCACCGGTCTGGGCAAGTGCTTCGATGATCAGGACTCCCGGCATGATCGGTTCCTGTGGGAAGTGGCCGGCGAACTGCGGCTCATTGTAAGTGATGCATTTCTTTCCTGTTGCTTTTACGCCCGGAACCAGATCTTCGATTGTGTCGATCAGGAGGAACGGGTGTCTGTGGGGAATAATTTCCATGATTTCTTTTGTTGTAAGTTTCATTATAAATACCTCCTTATCTTTTGTTACTGTTCATTCCATGTCCAGTAACACGTTTCGCGCCGTATGTCTCAGAATTTTGGCATACTCATGCCAAAGCACCTCGCGGAATAGTGGCGTGTGAACAGTAACTATCTTTTTCTCTATTCTATCACAAACATAGGCTGTCCGAACTCTACCATCTGTTCATTTTCTACCAAAATCTGTTTAACTGTGCCGTCGAATTCTGATTCAATCTCGTTCATCAGTTTCATTGCTTCGACAATGCCAAGAATCTGACCTTTGCTTACTTTATCTCCGACTTTTACGAACGGAGCGCTGTCAGGTGATGAGGCTGCATAGTAGGTTCCTACAAGCGGGGATTTCACTACATTTCCTGTGAGTGTTTCCTCATCAGATACTATGCCTGCGCCTGTCTCATTCTGTCCGGCAGACTGGGACGCTGACTGCACAACTGGCTGTACTGCTGCCTGATACTGGGCAGCAAATGCTGCTGCATCTGCATTTGCTGCTACCTGCTGCACGATTGTTTTCTCTGCTGACATGGAGATGTTTAAATTTCCGTCCTGCAGATTAAATTGTGTCAGATTTGAATCGCTGACTGCATGGATCAGTTCTAATATATTTGATAATTCCATTTATTTCCTCCTGCCTGATATCAGGCGAATAAAATCTTCTACCTGCTCATGACCGAATAAATGATTCTCAGTTTATTCGATCAAATGAATATTCAGACTGTCTGATCCAGACAGATATCTGATTTTTCGCTCCGCCGGATCTGTATTAATTATTGTTTCTGTAAGATTAGTCTTCGTATTTCTTAATAAGTAAAGATGCGTTATGTCCGCCAAATCCCAGGGAGTTTGACAGTGCATATTTGATATCCATCTTAACCGGGCCGTTTCCTACATAATCCAGGTCGCACTGTTCATCCGGTACCTGATAGCCTACGGTCTGGTGGATCAGTCCTTCCTGAAGTTCTTTCACGCAGGTGATCACTTCTACTGCACCGGCTGCTCCCAGAAGATGGCCTGTAATGGACTTAGTAGAGTTTACTTTCATCTCTTTTGCATGCTCACCGAATGTCTTCTTGATGGCGATGGTCTCGAATAAATCGTTGTGGTGTGTACTTGTACCGTGAGCGTTTACATACCATACGTCATCTGTGGAAATGCCTGCTTCTTTTACTGCAAGTTCCATAGCTTTGGCTGCACCGGAGCCGTCTTCTGCAGGGGATGTGATGTGGAATGCATCGCCCGTTGCGCCGTAGCCTACGACTTCAGCAAGGATTTTTGCGCCGCGGGCTTTTGCATGTTCCAGTTCTTCCAAAACTACGACACCTGCACCCTCACCCATAACGAAACCGCTTCTTTCTTTGTCAAAAGGAATGGAACATCTCTTCGGATCCGTGGAAGATGTCAAAGCTGTCAAGGCTGCGAAACCACCGAAGCCTGTTGGTGTGATGGCTGCTTCTGTTCCACCTGCGACCATTACGTCTGCATCAGACCACTGGATGGTGCGGTATGCTTCACCGATACTGTGGGTTCCTGTTGCGCAGGCTGTTACAACATTGATGTTCTTTCCACGGAGGCCGAACTGAATGGATACATTTCCGGATGCCATGTTGGAGATCAGAAGCGGGATCATCAGTGGATTCAGTCTGCCCGGTCCTTTTGTTTCCAGAATTTCGCAGGATTTCTCTACTACCTGCATGCTTCCGATGCCGCTTCCTACGCTGCATCCTACACGGAACGGATCTTCTTTTGTCATGTCAAGACCGGACTGCTCGATGGCTTCTTTTGCTGCTGCAACTGCATACTGGCTGAAAAGTTCCATACGTTTGGCTGATTTGAAATCCATGTAATCTTTGGCATTAAAATTATTGATTTCTGCTGCCATGTGTGCTCTGTATTTGGTTGTGTCGAAACGGGTTACTTCTGCAAAATTTGTTTTGCCCTCTTTTACACTGTTCCAGAATTCTTCTACATTCAGACCTACAGGAGTGATAGCTCCCATACCTGTGATCACTACTCTTCTCATTTTCTTCTCCTCATCTATGTAACATTATTCAATCTTTCTGACAAATAAGCATCTTCTTCCGACACTTTTATCTGTCTCTGCTTTATACATTCATACCGCCATCCACACTGATGACCTGTCCTGTGATATAATCTGCTTTGTCTGATGCCAGAAATACTGCCGCATTTGCAATATCTTCCGGTTTTCCGAATCGTCCCAGAATGATCTGCTTACAAGCATTCTCTTTCAGTTCTTCAGAAAGTACTTCTGTCATTTCTGTGTCTACAAATCCCGGTGCAATGGCATTTACTGTGATTCCGCGGCTTCCGAGTTCTCTTGCCATTGTCTTTGTCAGGCCGATAACTCCTGCTTTGGATGCTGCATAGTTTGCCTGGCCTGCATTTCCAAGGATTCCGGAAACAGAGGAAATATTGATGATCTTTCCGCTTCTCTGTTTCAGCATCTGACGGGCACTGTGACGGATGGTATTAAATGTGCCTTTCAGGTTTACATTTAATACGGAATCAAAATCTTCTTCTTTCATTTTCATGATCAGACCGTCTTTGGTGATCCCGGCGTTATTTACCAGAATATCCAGATGTCCGTATTCTTTTACCACATCTTTGATCATGGCTTCGCAGGCTTCGAAATCGCTGACATTGCATTTATATATAGAAGCTTTTCCACCGTTTTCTTCGATGGTCTGCTTTACTTCTTTTGCACGCTCTTCGGAGCCATTGTAATTGACGATCACCTCTGCACCTTCTTTTGCAAGCGCAATGGCGATAGCGCGTCCGATCCCGCGTCCTGCACCGGTGACAAGTGCTACTTTATTCTCCAGCATTTACAGACAACTCCTTTCTTACTGCTTCCAGGTCTTCTACTTTCTCTATATGTAAGGCTTTTACATTTCTGTTGATCTTCTTAAGAAATCCGGTCAGTGTCTTTCCTGGTCCGATTTCGATAAATGTATCTACACCATCACTGATCATCTGCTCTACAGACTGCTGCCAACGCACGGAGGAAGACACCTGTTTTACGAGAAGCTCCTTTACCTGTTCAGGCTCTGTCACGTTCTGTGCAGTTACATTTGTCACATATGGAATGGCAAACTTCTGAATCTCCACATCTGCCAGAGCCTGTCCAAGTTTCTCTCCGGCTTCTCTCAGAAGTCCGCAGTGGAAAGGTCCGCTGACTTTAAGTGGGATCACACGTCTTGCACCGGCTGCTTTTAATGCCTCTCCTGCTGCTGCGACTGCTTTTTCTTCTCCTGTTATCACAATCTGTCCAGGGCAGTTATAATTTGCAATGGATACAATTCCTTCTGTCTCCTGGCAGACCTTTTCGATAAGTTCTGCATCTGTTCCAAGGACTGCTGACATTGCGCCGCCTGTCGGATATGCCTCCTGCATCAGGATTCCTCTTTTTCGCACTACTGCGAAGGCATCCTCTTCTGTCATTACTCCGGACGCTGCAAGAGCACCGTACTCGCCAAGACTTAACCCGGCATTTACCTGGGATGTGATCCCGGATTCCTCTGCTGCTCTTAAGATTGCGATCTCTGCTGCCAGCATGGCGATCTGTGTATATTCTGTAATATTTAAGTTCTCATTTTCTTCAAAACACAAAGTTTCCACATCAAGACCGGATGCTTTGGATGCTTTCTCAAACACCTCACGGCTTACAGGGAATTTCTCGTAGAAATCCTTTGCCATACCTGTATACTGTGCGCCCTGTCCCGGGAATACAAATGCAATTTTGGACATATCTGTTTCCTTTCTTTGTTTCTGTTTCAAATTATTTTATTTTAAAATATTTTGATATTCAAATTATAATATCAAAAAATTTCTCCCGGGAGCCATTTCCGACTCCGGGGAGTTTTTATCTTTGTCTGTAAGATTAAGCTTCTACACCTTTATCTTTCAGGTAATCCATAACAGCGCCAACTGTTGTCAGATCTGTAAGATCTTCTGCAGGGATCTCAATATTATATTCGTCTTCCAGAGCCATAACCAGTTCAAAGAGGTCAAGGGAATCTGCTCCAAGGTCATCCTTGAAAGATGTGTCAGCATTAATCTCTGCTGCGTCACAATTTAACTGTTCTGCGATCATTTCACTCATTTTTTCTAACATAGTTCTCTTCTCCTTTAATTCAAGCCCCGGATATTTCTTTCTCTTGTCTCCAGCTCCGGATATTACTTGTTTCTTTCTTGTTTTTATTTTTATTAAGCGGGATTTATCCGCTTTCATGCTTATTTCTAACCGGACAGTATGATACTCAGTTCTATCAGCATAGTCGTTACATACGGCCCAATTACTTTGATGCTCAAAGTATATATTCTCCACTTCTGTTTGTCAAGCACTATTTTATTTAATTTTTAACGCCTGTGTATCGACAGTACCTGTCGACAAGTTGATTCCTGAAACATTCTTATTTTTTATTTCAGGTCATTCTTCAAACTTAATCTGCCTTGCCACACTCAGTGCAAGGCCCATCTCCGCCATCAGGAACAGAACTGACGTACCTCCGTAACTGATAAACGGCAGGGTAACACCCGTATTCGGCATAAGATTTACAACAACTGCGATATTCAGGATAACCTGCAGCGCAATATGGATAAAAATTCCGCTGACCATCAGAGAGCCAAACATATCCGGTGCATTCTGTGCGATAAAAAACAGTCTGTACAGCAGATATGCATACAGCATCAATACGATCAGACCTCCAAAAATTCCAAGTTCCTCACAAATAATCGAGAAAATCATATCATTCTGAGCCTCAGGTACACTTCCCAGCTTCTGAATACTGTTCCCAAGTCCTCTGCCAAAGAATCCACCGGAACCAATCGCATACAATGCCTGAATCGTCTGATATCCCCAGGTATCTGCAAAGTCCTCGGGATGAAGCCATACCATGATTCGTCTCAGACGGAAACTTCCACTTCCATCAACACTTAATGTTGCATTCAGGAAGAGAACTCCTATAACGCCCAAAACAATCACAACTCCTGCAATGATCAGGAAAATCTTTATATCAGGATGTGCAACAAAGATCAATCCTGCAGTGATACAGAAAATAATGATCGCTGTACTCAGGTTATCGGTAAATACATATGCGATCAATGCAAGAAATGCTCCTGCACCGCCAAGCACCATACATCCTTTTAAGGTCTTTACTTTCTTTCCCATATGTACGATCATATATGGCAGGCAAACAATAACTGCAATCTTTGCAATTTCAGCCGGCTGGAACTGAATCGGTCCCAGATTCAGCCATCTCTGGGCTCCGTTTGCAGACTGTCCAAGAGGGGTCTTAACCAGCATCATCAGCACGACCGCCGCTACATACAATATCGTTGCAAAACGATTCAGAATACGATAGTTGATCTTGGAAATGACCAGTGCCATAATAATACACGCCACACTGATCAGCGCCTGTTTCTTGAAGAAAAACATATCGTCTCCATATTTCAGTTCCGCCGTGTACGAGCTTGTACTGTACAGCATAATAAGTCCAAAACAGGTCAGCAGTACAATAACAGCAACCAGACTGTAGTCATAATAATCTGCCCTGGTCTTTCGCCGTGTATTGCTCCTTCCCGCCGAAGTTCTGTATGATTGCTTCTGTGATTTTGTATTTGACATTTAATCACCTGTTGCTTTCTAAATTTATTTTTCTGTGAAAGATAAACTTGATTTCCTATCTGTTCCGAAGTGATAAGATCTATTTTCCCCGGATTTCGTTCTCATTATAGCAGAAACCTTTCTTATAAGCAATGGGGCAGTTGCACAATGCATCTGCCCCACTAAGTCCGCCGCTGCTGTTCTTTCCATTCTCAGCAACATTTCTTATTAGTCACTGTTCTTTCCCGTAACAATTCCACAAAATTATTCTTCATCATCAATTTCAATCGGGTCAGATTCAAAGATGAATTTAACATTTCCATCCATATCACTGGATCTGTCTGTGAATGTTGTGTACATCACATCGTCAGACTGAATTGCTTCGAATCTGTCAAGGATATCCTGAAGATCTCCATTTACAGTATCATCCAGTTTCTTGATACCTTCTTTGTAGAACTTCTTCTGTCCTTTATTTAATTCTTTTGCACCGTCATTGAGATCTTTGATACCATCTTTGAGCTGATCACTGCCGTCTGACAGTTCATTTGTTCCATCAAGTAATGTCTTTGTTCCGGAAACAAGGCTGCCTGTTCCGGATGCAAGAGTCTGTGCTCCAGATGCGAGAGTCTGTGCTCCGGATGCAAGCTGAGATGCTCCACTGTTTAATGTAGAACTGTTGGATGAAAGCTGGGACGCTCCGCTGTAAAGCGCTCCACTGTTGGATGACAGAGTATCTACACCACTTACAAGCTGACCTGTTGCAGAACTGATCTGTGACATACCACTTGTAAGGCTCTTTCTGGCACTCTTAAGAGTCTTAGCACCTTTTAACAATGCCTGCGCATTGGCATTGTTCTCACCTTGAAGCTGTGTGATTCCTGCTGTTAATGTCTTACCTGAACTGAGAAGTGTATCTGCACCTGAAATCATCTGCTCTGTGCTTGCTTTTGCAAGGCTTTCATATCCGCTCTGCAGAGTTTTGTTTGCAGCTGTCAGCTGGTCAGATCCGCTCTTAAGCTGATTGATTCCCTCTAACATTTCCGGTAACTGCTGCTCAAGACCTCCAAACAGTCCGCTCAGAGTGCTCACACCATTTGCAATCTCATTTCCTGTTGCTGCAAGCTGACTTCCGCTGGCTGTCAGTGCATCGTCATTAGAAGTAAGTTCCTTTGCCCCTGCATTCAACTGTGCTACAGTTGCCTGTACCTGCTGCATTCCCTGACTTAATGCCTGTAACTGCTGCTGAAGCTGTTCCATGCTGCTGTTTACTGCTGCTTCCTGTGTATCTGCTGCTGATTCAGCACTGTCTGCAGATGCTCTTAAGCTGTCTGCTGCTGCCTGAAGTGCAGATGTGTCAGGTGCAGAAGTTGTAATTGTAGAAGTATCAATATTAGATGCGCTGTCCTCAGCTGCCTGAATAGAACCTAAAGCACCGTTAATTGCAGATTCTACAGCAGCAGCTGTCTCATCATCCATATTGCTTGTGTCAATATTGTATAAAGCAGATTCTGCTGCTTCCAGCTGACTGCTGACTGCTGCAACTCCTGCTTCTACAGAAGATGCATCAACAGAAACATCAGAAGAATCACTGATCCAGGACTCAATTGCATCAGCCTGGCTGTTCATTGTATCTGCGCTGTCATTTAACTGACCGGACATTGCCTGCGCACTCGCCTGTACTTCAGAAGCTGTCGAAGCACTCATACCTTCCAGGGCAGTTTCAAGCTGTTCCAGACCTGCTGCAAGTTTCTCTACACTCTCAATGTACTCCTGTACTTTAGAAGTATAAGTAGAAACACCTGTTGTATAAGCTGTAATATTCTGACTGAAATTAGCAAGCTCATTTGCATTAATCTGGCTGGAAAGAGCTGTCATTTTATCTACAGCAGTCTGGATTCCGGTTACTGCTGAATTAATTCCAGGAGTCATCTGTCCAATACCCTCTACCAGACTCTTAATACCTCCTGCGTACTGGCTTACACCTCCTGCCAGCTGATTAACACCTGCAATATACTGCTGCATGCCGTCTGTCAGAGTAGTTGTACCATTCACATAACTCTGTACACCTCCTGCCAGCTGATTACCGCCTGCAACGTATGCATTTACGCCCTCAGTAAGGGTTTTCATTCCCTCTTCATATTCTGCCATCTTGCTGTCCAGTGTATCTACACCGGCTGTATACTGCTGAATTCCTGCTGAAAGTGTGTCTGCTCCTGAAGTATAAGAAGAAACTCCACTGCTTAAAGACTGTGCTCCTGTATTTAATGTCTGCGCTCCACTGCTTAACTGCTGTGCACCGTCATCCAGTTCTTTCGCACCATCATTAAGGTCGCTGACACCGGATTTCAGAGTACCGATTCCATCATAAAATTCTTTGTATTTATCATTCAGTGTCGTTGTTCCATCATAGAGATCTTTTGTACCGTCTACCAATTTTACTGCTGCATCTGTCAGATCTTTCATGGAATCCTTCAGATCATCCAGTCCATCGATATTATCAAAGTCAATATCGCTGAAGATATCTGACATCGCTACTGTAAATGCAGAGCTCATCTCGCAGTCTGTAACATCTGCTTCCATTGTAAATCCTTCCGGAATATCAACATCATCTGCGATATCATCGGACAGATCAAGACTCTCTTTCATTCCAGGCATTCCAAGACCGATCACGATATTTCTGCTTCCGTCGGAGATTACTTTTCCATTGTCTACCGTTACATTGGAGAAATTGTCTGTAGAAAGGATCATTCCAGTTACCATAACGAATGGAGAATAGATATCTGTTTTCTCTCCGTTTACTTTCTTAGTTGTCTTGGAAGTATTTGTATAAGTAACTTCCATTTTAAGGTGACCGGTCTTTCCTGCCAGGTCATCCGGAGAAACTTCTGTACCATCCAGATAGTATTTGATTCCTACGGAAACTGGGAGATCTTTATCAGTTTTTCCCTGATAATAAATATCTTTTCCGTCTGTACTCCATGTCAGGTTATCACCGTTCTGTGTAAAAGTTTCATCACCTTTTACGTTCTTGATATCTGTCAGATCAGAGGTATCTTTAATCTCAGATCCTGAGCTGTCTCCCGAGTTCTTCAGCCAGTTGGATACAGTAACATCTGTTACATCTCCGGCTGCTGTTGTATTTACATAAACAGTCTCTTCTTTCTGAACACTGTTGTCACTTGTTGAAGCAACAGCTGCCATTACAGTACCTGCTCCGAGAACTACGGCCATTCCTGCTGCAAGTGACGCTGCAGCTGCTTTCTTTCTGTTTCTGTTCATAATAGATTACTCCTTTATATTCTCTCTTTACAACAATAAGCTTCTTTATATAATTTTCTTTCTTATTTCTTCTCTTCTGCCGTTTTCTTCTTGGCAAATCCAATAGATGTATGGCAGATAAGCGGGTCAAATATCATAAACATTGCCGGCAGTACCAAAAGTACGACTAATGTACTGATAACCGCACCACGTGAAAGCAGGTTTGTGATACTTCCGATCATATCAACCTGTGTATAAAGACCAACACCAAAGGTCGCTGCGAAGAAGCTGCATCCACTTATCACGATGGATTTCATGGAAGTCTTATGCGCAATAGCAATGGATTCTTTCTTACTCTTTCCAAAGCCTCGCTCTTTCTGATATCTGCTGGTCATCAGGATCGCGTAGTCAACAGTTGCACCCAGCTGGATACATCCGATAACGATACTTGCTACGAATACAACTTCTTTTCCCTGATAATACGGAACAGACATGTTAACGAAAATCGCAAACTCAATAACTGCAACCAGGATAAACGGAAGAGAAATTGATTTGAATACGATCATGATAATAATGAAGATCGCCAGGATGGAAACTGTATTTACTGTCTTTAAGTCTACATCTGTAACATCCTGTAAGTCCTTTGTCAGAGGTGCTTCACCGATTACCATGGATTCCGGACTGTAGCCTTTTACAATCTTCTGGATCTCATCGATCTGGTTATTTACTTCGTCTGTCGCTGTCTTATATTCAGAACAGATAAATTCCATCTCATATTCATCGCTCTCCAGCATCTTCTTCAGATCACTCGGGATCATGGTATCCGGGAATGCAGCGCCTACGAAAGAGTCCATTCCAAGTGCCCATTTCACACCGTCAACATCTTTGATCTGGTTGAGCATTTCTGTCTTTTCTTTTGATGTCAGTCCCTTCTTTAATAATACCATATGTACATTGTTCATGTTAAAGGTATCCTGAAGTTTTGCGTTTGCCACGTTACTATCCAGAGTAGAAGGAAGTGATTTATCAATATTATAGTAGTTTTTCAGGTTGTTGTTTCCGTGGATAGCCGGGAAAAGCATTACCAGGAAAATGATCAGCCATACTTTATAATGCTTTGTGATAAAAGCAGATGCTTTATCAAAGCTTGGAAGCAGCGGCTTATGTGTTGTCTTCTCAATTGCTCTGTCAAAGGTAAGTACCAGAGCAGGAAGTAAAGTTACACAACATAAAACACCGATAACAACACCCTTGGCCATTACAATACCCATGTCACGTCCAAGTGCAAAGGTCATAAAGCAAAGTGCGATAAATCCGGCAACTGTTGTGATGGAACTTCCGATTACAGATTTGAAAGTTGCATTGATGGCATGTGCCATAGCTCTCTCTTTGTCACCTTCAAATCGTTTCTTGTTCTCCTCATAACTGTTCAGCAGGAAGATGGAATAGTCCATGGTAACACCTAACTGAAGGACTGCTGTCAGTGCCTGAGTGATATAGGAAATCTGACCCAGGAAAATGTTACTTCCAAGGTTGTATAAAACTGCAACGCCGATACAGAGCAGGAAGAGTACCGGAACAACCAGTGAATCCATTGCAAGAAGCAGTACTACTAATGAGAGACAGGATGCAATGACAACGTAGATCGGCATCTCTTTCAGTGCAATCTGTTTGATATCAGTAACGATACCTGTCATTCCGCTGACAAAGCAGTTCTCAGAAGTAATCTTACGGATTTCGGTTACCGCATCCATAGAGGTTTCAGATGATGTTGTATTGTCAAACAACGCAATCATCATTGTCGCATCTCCATTAAAGAATGCATTTCTCAAATCCTTTGGAAGCATTTCTACAGGAACGGAAACATCCATGATGCTGTCATACCATAAAACTTTCTTTACATGGTCTACTGCTTCTATTTTCTCTTTCAGAGCAGCTACATCTTTTAGTTCCATATCCTCCACGACTATCATGGAGAACGCTCCCATTCCAAACTGGTCTACCATGATATCCTGACCCTCAACTGTTTCCAGGGTATCCGGCAGATAGCTTAATACATCATAATTGATTCTGGTTGCAGCCATACCGAGATACGCCGGAATCAGTAATGCGATTCCGATGATAATGATCAGTATTTTGTGTTTTGCAATCCACTTTCCTACCTTAATCATCTTTTTCTCCTTTTCTCTTTTCTTATTGATACTGTTTAATCATTCTATGACCAACAGTCATTTTTTATCTCATGGAATGTTATATAACAAAACTGACTGTCAGTCAATAATCATTCTTCACAATTTGTCTAAATTTTTCCACCAGTTAATATAGACACATTGACAAAAATTGTTGTTCAAAAATATGGGAAAAAAATATAATATTGACTTTTAGTCATTTTTGTTTAAAATGAAATTAAGAATGTATGAAAGAAGGATCTGTAATGGGAAAGCTGGATTTAAATAAGAAAAAGAAAAAGGACGCTCTGTTTAACACCGCCTTTGAACTTTTTACAACAAAAGGGCTTACCAAAACCACAATTTCAGATATTGTAAATCAGGCCGGGGTTGCCAAGGGTACTTTTTATCTTTATTTTAAGGATAAGTATGATATCCGCAACAAACTGGTTTCCCATAAAACAGGTGAGTTGTTTTTCCGTGCACATGAGGCACTGCAGGCTTCCCGGATAACTGAATTTGACCAGCAGGTGCATTTTATCGTAGATTATATCCTCACGGAGCTTGGACAGGATCGGAACCTTCTTCTTTTTATTTCCAAGAATCTGGCATGGGGCGTATTTAAGGGTGCTTTTGAAGAGAAAATGCCGGATGATGAATATAACTTCTATCAGTCCTATCTGGATATGTTGGCGCAGAATGGACTTCATTATAAGAATCCGGAACTGATGCTCTTTACCATCATTGAACTGGTAGGCTCCACATGTTATAGCTGTATCCTGTATCAGCAGCCAGTACCTATGACGGAGTATCGTCCTTATCTGCACAAGACAATTTCAGGGATCATGGAAACATTTGCCCAGGATAACAACACCTGCGCAGCCTTGCCTCCTGCGGATGCCATCGATCACAGTGCATAGCAGCCGGATTCTCTATCTATATTATTATATAAAACAAAAGAAAGCTTCGAAAATCAGAACCTGTATCTGAATATTTCGAAGCTTTCTTTTGTTTTATATAATTTCTATTCTTTTCCAGTAGAGATATACTGTCTGAGTACACCTGCCACGTTACTGATCGGCATAGTCTGAAGCCATACATGACCAGGGCCGGTCACTTCTGTATTAAATACACCTTCGCCACCGAAGAGCATATTCTTCACACCCGGAACTGTTACAATTTCCATCTGACAGCTCGCACTCATAGCGGCCAGATGTCCTGTGTCAATTACGATCTTCTGTCCTGCTTTCAGTTCATATTCCACCACATGTCCGTCAAATTCAGCAAAAAGCGTTCCGTTTCCGGAGAATTTCTGCATGATAAATCCTTCACCGCCAAAGAGTCCTGCACTGAACTTTCTGCTGAAATATACGGAACAGTCCACACTTGCTTCACTGGCAAGAAATGCCGTTTTCTGTGCTATGATCTCATTTCCCGGTGTGATATCAAATGCACGGATAGATCCCGGAAAACAGGACGCAAATGCGATCATTCCGTTGCCTCCAACTGCTGTATAAATGTTCTGAAACATTTTCTCACCCGAGAACATTCGTCCAAACATCTTTCCGATCCCACCATTGGAAGTTGTCTCCATCTTCATATTCGGGGACATCCATGACATTCCGCCGCCTTCTGTTACAATTTTCTCTCCGTTATCCAGATAACAGATCACTACCGGAAGGGTATCACCTTTAATTTCATATCTCATATCAGTCGCTCCTTTCCATTCTGAATTCTCTGTCTGACCGATTCTGTCAGAAACACTTACTGCATGGGCCATATCCCATCGCTTCTGCCTCAGACTGTGTCACCTGTCTGGCTGTATCAGGGTTCATTCTGCCACAATTTGGAATACTGTGATATTTTTCGCCGGTTGCAGGAATCCATACCATAGTTCCATAATTTTCCTCCTGTGCCGGTTCCTGTACCTGTTCCTGCTCCTGAGCCTGTATCTGTTCAGAAGCAGCTGCTGTCTCCTGCTGACTCTGTACTGCATCACCGGAAGAATAATCATTGCATGGATCCTGTGACCAGGAGATTGTCGTTCCGTCAGATACCGCAATAATAGTTCCCTGCTTATCTGTTCGAAATACCGGAATCTCCATATCGGACAAACGTCCCATTGTCTCTGCTGACGGATGATTATACTGATTATTCACTCCACAGCTGATCACTGCATAAGATGGAGATGTTGCTTCAAGGAAATCCCATGTTGTTGAACTTGCAGATCCATGGTGTCCTACTGAAAGAACATCACAGTCCAGGTTCATTCCCGTACTGATCATATCCTGCTCACTGGTTTCTTCCGCATCTCCTGTAAAGATAAAACTGTTAGAACCATTTTCAAGTTTGATCACAACAGAGTTATCATTGCTGTTCTGGCTGATACCATCCGGTGCAAGAACAGTAAAGCTTCCGGTACCAAAATCAAAGGTGTCGCCTACAGATGGATACTGTACAATGATCGCATTTGCAGTTGCAGTATTCATAAATGTATTAAACAGATTAGATGTATGAACGTAATCTGATCCCAGAACATTGCTTACATTAAAGCTGTTTAAGCATTTGACAAGACCACCAAGATGATCTTCATCATAATGAGAAGAGATCATATAGTCGATCGTCTCTACATTCTGCTGCTGTAAATAAGATACTACCTGGTCTGCATGACTCTGATCTCCGCCGTCATATAGCAGATTCTGTCCGCCAGACTGTACCAGAATGGCATTTCCCTGTCCAACATCGAGGAAATGAACTGCCATATCCCCGCCAGCTGCCGCATTTACTGTCAGCGCTGACTGTGGAACCAATGTGAAAAGTAAAAGAAGCAGAGATAAAATTATTGATTGTAGTTTGCTTTTTCTTTTCATAAATGAATTCTCCTGATTTAATTTAATAATATAATTTCCCATAATCCGGGTATTGTTCTTCCAGATCCGTTATTTTCAAATAGTCAAACTGATAAAAATATCTTATAATTCAAATGTCTCCAGATCATCCGGGATCAGAAGATTTCCTTTATAGTATTCTCTTCCTTCTTCTGTATAGAGTTCTTTTCGTCTGGAAATATTTTTGTCCTCTGTGTGGTACAGAATCAGATTATCCACATTCAGTTCCTGTGCCAGCTGACAGGCATCCTTAACTGTAGAATGATGTTTCTCGTACGGTTTGAATTTGTCTGCCTGGGAAAACAGACAGAACGCTTCATGAAGAAGCCAGGTGCTGTTCACCGCATATTTTTGTTCGCATTCATTATATGGCTCATCTCCGCAACAGGTCAGTTTCTTACCGTCTGCGTATTCCATACAGAACCCGAACTGTTTTGCTTTTGTAGACAGGATATCGAAAAAGGTTACCTTATGTCCAAGAATTTCTCTTTCTTCTCCATCTTTTACCTCTTCCAGATAAACTTTCTCTCCAATGTACTTTGTTTCCTTTGGTGTCAGGAGCATCTCGGACATTTGTTTCAACAGGCTGATTACTTCATCATGTCCGTAAATTGTCACCTCACCGTCAAACTGTCCTCTTGCCATTCCCTGACAGTACATGCGTAACATCCAGATAATTCCCAGCAGATGGTCGATATGCTTGTGCGTAACAAAAATCGTGCGGATATCTTTCCAGCTGATTCCTGCATCCTCCAGCTGTTTCAGAATCGTGCTTCCGCCACCGCCGTCTATCATGAAGTATTCGCTGCCTTCATTTAAAGTAAAGCAGGTATTATAGCATTTTGTTACTTTCGCATTTCCGGTTCCCAGTATTGTAAGTTTCATTTCTCTGTATACCTCCGGTTATTTCATTTGAATTTTCTCTTCCAAAGATTCCTGCTGCCGGTACAGCAATTTCTCTTTCCTGTAAGTATACCACAGAAAAGAAAAGTGTTCCATCTTCGCAGAACACTTTTCTTCTATATTATATATCATTTGTTACCGGACACGAAATGGACAGTAACATCACTTACATCCTTCACAGGACGCAGTACATGGATTGTCAAAACTTGGATTAAATGCATAGAAATTCTTGGCATCCAGTTCTTCCTGAATAGAGCGGAGTGCTTCCCCGAATCTCTGGAAGTGTACCACTTCCCTTGCACGAAGGAATTTGATTGGATCTGCAATTTCAGGCATATCGCGCACCACACGAAGGATGTTGTCATAAGTAGAGCGTGCTTTCTGCTCTGCAGCAAGGTTTTCAAACAAGTCTGTGATCGGGTCTCCTTTACTCTGGAATTCACAGGCATTAAACGGAACCCCACCGGCTGCCTGTGGCCAGACACCTACTGTATGATCAATATAGTAAGGACCCAAACCGGACTTCTCAATTTCTTCCATAGAAAGGTCACGCGTGAGCTGATGCACGATCGTAGATACCATCTCAAGATGTGCCAGTTCTTCTGTGGCTATATCGTTTAGCACAGCCGCAGCCATACGGTTCGGCATGGTAAATCTCTGTGAAAGATACCGCATAGATGCACTAATTTCTCCGTCCGGGCCACCATACTGGCTCATGATATACTGTGCGATCTTCGCATTGGGCTGTGTAATATTTACGGGATACTGGAGTCTCTTTTCATAATTCCACATAAACTATCTGCACCCTCCTTCCTTTTCCCATGGAAATGGCTGCTCCATCCATTTCCAGACAGATTCCTCGGTCCAGACTGTGCTGTCGATGGTGAGAGGGCCGTATATTTCAGCGTATTCTTTCAATAGTTTCTTTCGCTCCTGTACAAGTTCCCGGCAATAGACAAGGGCTTTTTCATCACAGGGATGTGTATCGAGATATAAATTCATATCATTTACAGCAAAACTGACCTCATTAATTCGGGCCATAAGCTGTTGTCTGGAACAATTCTGTTTCATCGACGCACACCTCTCTTTCCGCAAAACGGCTTGCATAACTGAGGAAAAATGGTTCCCACATTCAGCGCATACTGCAATGGAAAGTTCTCGGTAAATTCCTGGCAGGGTACATAGGCCATCGCAGGCTCCAGATGCTGCAAATGAGAAAACATCTCATCATTTTTCCCCTTACTTTCAGGCATTACACAATTACAGGAGTTTTTATTTCTACAGGAACATTCCTGGTTATTCATTTCCCTGTCAGCAGGCTGAGGTCTGTTCATACCGCAGGTTCTGTTATAAGGCCTGCTGCATGCGCGTCCCATCCGATAATTCTCCATAAACAATTCCTTTCTTTATATTAAAGTTTTTTGTTTACTCTATATTTTATGTTATATCTTCTGTTTTGTGCTTTTCATCATAACAGCATCTGTCAAAAAACATATACTTATCATAACATCTCACAGAATAATAACTGGCAAGAATACGTAAAATATGACATACCCCAAAAGAACTTTTCGATTGAAGCAAGACATTGATTTGATGCGGCAATTTGGTTTCGTTAAATCACAAAAATTTCATATTTACAAATAGTTCTAACAGTGCTATAGTATCCTTGCTTTATTAGCAACAAAAAAGCAAATACATTATATAAACGGGGCTGTTTCATATAAATCTTTATGTGACAGCCCCCTTATTGGAGGAATTATGCAGATAATTATTGTTGGGTGCGGTAAAGTTGGACGTACCCTGGCAGAACAGCTTCAGGAAGAAGAATCCGATATTACTCTGATAGACGTTTCTTCTAACGTGATCAATTCCCTTCAGGACGACATTGACGCCATGGGAATCGTCGGAAACGGCGCCAGCATCAATACTTTGATGGAAGCAGGAATTGAGAATGCGGATATCCTGATTGCAGTAACCGGTTCTGATGAAATGAACCTTCTGTGCTGTCTGATCGCACAGAAAACCGGACACTGCCAGACCATCGCCCGCGTCCGTAATCCTATCTATGCCAACGAAATCAGTTTTATCAAGAAACGCCTTGGTGTTACCATGATCATCAATCCGGAACTTGCAGCTGCACAGGAGATTTCCCGTCTGCTGCGTTTCCCTTCTGCGATCAAAATTGACACCTTTGCCAGAGGCCGTGTGGAAATGCTTAAATTCAAAGTTCTTCCTGAATTTGACCTGGATGGCATGACTATTTCCCGCATTACAGAGAAGCTTCGCTGCGATGTTCTGTTCTGCGCAGTAGAGAGTCGTGATTCTGTTTCCATCCCTGGTGGTAATTATGTGATACACAATGGAGATATGGTTTCCATCCTTGCATCACCGGTAAATGCAGCAGCATTTTTCAAAAAGATCGGACTTAAAACCAATCAGGTAAAGAACGCAATCATCGTCGGCGGCGGTACCATCTCTTATTATCTGACAAGAGCTCTGCTTGACATGAACATCTCTGTAAAGATCATCGAACAGAATGAACAGCGCTGCGAAGCTTTAAGCGATCTGCTTCCTGACGCAACGATCATCAACGGTGACGGTACAGACCGTTCTCTTCTTATGGAAGAAGGCCTGGCCCGCGCAGAGGCGTTTGTATCACTCACCAATATGGACGAGGAGAATGTATTTCTGGCACTTTTTGCCAAAACAATTTCCAAAGCCAAACTGGTGGCAAAAGTAAACCGACTCTCCTTTGATGATGTCATTGACAGTCTTGATATCGGAAGTGTTATTTATCCGAAATATATTACTGCCGACTATATCCTGCAGTATGTACGTGCCATGCAGAACAGTATCGGAAGTAACATTGAAACCCTCTATCACATCCTGGATAATCAGGCAGAAGCTCTGGAATTTGCCATCCGTGAGAATTCACCGGTAGTCGGCATTCCACTGTCTGATCTGAACCTGAAAAAGAATCTTCTTGTAGGTTATCTGAACCGGAATGGTCAGGTAAAGATTCCACGTGGTCAGGATACCATTCAGGTTGGTGACACTGTAATCATCGTAACCACCCACAAAGGACTGCGTGATATCACAGACATTCTGGAGAAGTAAAGGAGCCGGCTTATGAATTATTCCATTATTATTTATATCATCGGAATGATCCTGAAACTTGAGGCAGCATTCATGGTTCTTCCTATCGTCACCTCTTTGATTTATCAGGAAACATCCGGCTTTGCTTTTCTGATCACTATCATACTGTGTCTGGCGATCGGAATTCCTCTTACATGGAAGAAGCCAACACGAAAGGCTTTTTATACAAAAGAAGGTTTCGTAACTGTAGCACTGAGCTGGATCGTTCTGAGTATCATGGGCGCGATTCCATTTGTGATCAGTCACAGTATTCCAAATCCTATTGATGCACTGTTTGAAACCGTTTCCGGTTTTACCACAACAGGAGCCAGTATTCTGAATAACGTAGAGGCACTTCCTCACTGTATGCTGATCTGGCGAAGTTTCACTCACTGGATCGGAGGTATGGGAGTTCTGGTCTTTATCCTCTCTCTTCTGCCTCTTACCGGCGGCTATCACATGAACCTGATGAAAGCCGAAAGCCCGGGACCTTCTGTGAGTAAACTTGCTCCAAAAGTACAGTCAACTGCAAAGATCCTGTATACCATTTATTTTGCAATGACTGTTGTTCAAATGATTCTACTTCTCCTTGGCGGCATGCCTCTTTTTGATACGATCTGTACAGCTTTCGGTACAGCCGGTACCGGTGGATTTGGTATCAAGAATGACAGTATGGCAAGTTACAGTCCGTATCTGCAGAATGTCATTACCGTCTTTATGATTTTATTCGGCGTCAACTTTAATGCTTACTTCTTTATTCTCACCAAGAAGTTCGCCCAGGCGTTTAAGATGGAAGAAGTGCGTTACTATTTCGGAATCATTGGTGCTGCCATCCTGATCATCACCTGCAACGTCTACCATATTTTCGGAAGTGCTGGAAAAGCATTCCAGCAGGCTGCCTTCCAGGTTGGTTCTATTATTACTACCACCGGATATGCAACCACTGATTTCAATATGTGGCCGGAGATTTCACGAACAATACTGGTACTTCTGATGTTCATCGGTGCCTGCGCAGGAAGTACAGGCGGTGGTATCAAAGTTTCCAGAATCCTGATCCTGTGCAAAACGGTACGCAAGGAGCTGCATATTTTCCTGCATCCGAATGCTGTAAAGAAAATAAAAATGGATGGCAAAGCCATCCCTCACGAAGTAGTCCGTTCTACTAATATTTTCTTTATCGTATATGTGCTGATCTTCGCAGCCTCCATATTCCTGATCGCATTTGATGATTTCGATCTGATCACGAATTTTACATCAGTTGTGGCAACATTCAATAACATCGGACCTGGTCTTGAACTCGTAGGACCTACCGGAAACTTCAGTATGTTTTCCTGTTTCTCCAAACTGGTTCTCACATTCGATATGCTTGCAGGCCGACTGGAAATCTTTCCACTGCTGCTGTTATTCGTAAGAGATACATGGAAGAAATTTTAAAAATATTTCTGATAAAAAAGTTTTTCTTTTTACATTATGTTCATACTTTATTCACAACTATTAGATATAATGATATTCAGAAAGACGATGAGTCTTTCTTATAAATATTTTTCTTTTTCATACGCGCCGGTACGAAAGTACCGGCCTCCTTCCATTTATGGGAGTTTTTTTATTTTATAACGCTTTTTTGAACTCCCTCATAATCAAATGCCGGAATGAAACTCTCTCTGGCCGTTTCTCCATCCTGAAAGAATCCATTTTCAATCCCGATCTCAAATGCATAATCCAAAACTTTTTCATACTCTCTTCCTGTCACTCGCCGATTCAATTCCAGATATTCCTTCTGCTCAAAGACTGGTGTGTACTGATTCATAATGCTGATATAAATCTGAGCTCCGAATGTCCGGTGCAGAACTTTCAGCACCTCTTTGGAATTCTTTGTATGCCCCGGCAAGATAAGATGGCGTACAATCGTACCTCTCCGGATATAACCATTCTCATCAAACTGCACCGCGCCTGTCTGACGCACCATTTCCTGTGCTGCCAGCAATGCCTTCTCCGGATAATCTGATGCATGGGAAAACTTCTGGGCAAGCTCACTCTGGGCATATTTATAATCCGGCAGATAAACATCCACATATCCTTCCAGCAGTTTCAATGCTTCCACGTTTTCATATCCGCCACAGTTATAGACAACCGGAAGATTTAATCCCTGTTTTCTTGCCAGATCCAGTGCTGTGATAATCTGGGGGATATAATGTGTTCCTGTTACCAGATTGATATTGGCAGCGCCTTTTCCCTGCAGTTCCAGAAAAATCTCAGAAAGTCTCTCCACTGAAATCTCAAGTCCACTGTCTCCGATCGCTATATCCCTGTTCTGACAGAAACAACACCTCAGGTTACATCCTGTAAAAAAAACCGCACCTGAACCTCTGCTGCCAGAAATGCACGGTTCCTCCCACATATGCAATGCTGCTCTCGCCACTCTCAGTTTCCCGTCCATTCCACAATAACCTGTTCTTCCTGCCAGTCTGTCTGCCTTACAGTTTCTCGGACATAAACTACAGTTTTCAAGGATTTTGTTTCCTGTCTTCTGGTTCTCTGCTTTCTGTGTTTCCGCTTTATCTCCACATTTTTGTATCTCTAATGTACCTGTTTTCACTTTCCTCTGTCCTTTTCTCTTATGTTTTTCTGAAAATACCCGTTTATCACGGATGATGTTCTGTTTTTCTCTTATGCTCTTTTCGATGACTTCTCTTTCATTTCAGAGTTTTATCTCTCCGGCATAAGCCTCACTGATACGTAAATCCATTATACTACATTCCCTGTTCCCGTCTATTCATATTTTACAATTTCTTTTTTCAGACGTTTCATAATCCGCTTCTCCAGCCTTGAAATATAAGACTGGGAAATACCCAGAAAGTCTGCCACCTCTTTCTGTGTTTTCTCTGTGCTGTTATCCTTACCCAGGCCGAATCTCAGACGGATAATGGTCTGTTCCCTTGGTGAAAGCTTACTGATTGCTTTGGAAAGCAGGGAAATCTCCACCTCATCCTCCAGACGTTTGGAAATCACATCCTCATCCGTTCCCAGAATGTCAGACAACAGCAGTTCATTTCCATCCCAGTCTACATTAAGGGGCTCATCAATGGAAACTTCCATCTTGGTCTTACTGTTACGCCTCAGATACATCAGGATCTCATTTTCGATACATCTTGATGCATAAGTAGCAAGTTTAATATTCTTTACCGGATTAAATGTATTGATTGCTTTGATCAGACCGATGGTTCCAATAGAAATCAGATCCTCTACTCCGACTCCTGTATTATCAAACTTCCGTGCAATATATACCACAAGCCTTAAATTATGTTCAATAAGAATTGATTTCGCCTCTTCTTCCTGCCCTGTTCCAAGCTTCTGCAGTACAAACGCCTCCCGCTGCGGTTCCAGCGGTGCAGGTAAAACATCGTTCCCGCCAATATAAAAAACATCTCCCGAACGGTTCATCACCATTCTCGAAACTACCTGAAATGGATAACAGCTCATAGTCACAACCCCTCCCGTTAAAGTAATCTGGAATTCAAAAGTACTTCGTATTCCTTACCAAAAGCGGATGTATCAAGCGAAAATGCAAGCACTGGTCTGTCCACACAGACAACTTTTGTCGGAGTCTGAATACAAAGTTTCTCCAGCGTAACAGCCAGCATCATCCCCTGCTCTTTTCCAATGCTGTGAAAAAAAATAAAGTGTGGATGAAGCCCTGTGACTTCTGTACTTTGTATCTCCCCAGGATTTTCTTTCAGGTGTTTCAAACATTTCACTGTTTCTTTCGAACATATCTCGGACAAAATATCCAGCGTACCTACTGATACCGGTTTTCCATTCACGGAATCCACAAGCAGATTTCCTGAGTCATAAAACCCCTGACATTCATATCCCTTTTCTCTGTAAAAGATCGTCACAGGATAAATGTTCTTTGCCCGTATTCTCAAAGAATCCATCAAATACGACAATGCAGTACTTCCAAACCAAGTCGCGGCTGCCAGGATCAGAAACATCTTCGGTGTCAGATTCTCACTGGAAATTACTTCCCAGAATCCTCCACACAGAAATGCAGCAAAATATAGCGTAAGAACTGCTTTAAGCAGCAGGCTTCCCCTTTTCAGATCACATCCGATCACCAGCATTCCCGCTGCACAGCCACCATGTAGCAGGACCAGTGCCGGAAGATAAATCTCAGTTTTCAGACAGGAACGAAGGTAAATAATCCCACAGGAGAATAGTGCTCCTGTTACTGCTCCCAGAAGTATTCGTTTTCTGTTTCTGGGACATTGGAATAAAATTCCTGTAAATCTGAGTAGTATGTAATCTATCAGGAGATTTGTGAAAAATACCACATCTATGTATATCTCATAACGCATTTCCTTCCTCCCGTCTGCTGTCAGCCAGACATTCACTTTGGTAAGTGTTACTCATTATACGGGATGAAACGCGCGGATTTTGTCAAAAGAGCGGATGTGCCGCTTAGAATTTATCGCACTAAATCGACGAATTTTTCTTACCGGTTTTATTGACATATTCCACAACATAGAATAAAATGATAGATAATTTCTATGTTTTATGCAGGTGTTTTTTATATATAACCTATACTTGGCCTCCTGCAGACAGCAGCGGCATACCTGATACGAAACAGACTGGAGGACTTTTTTATATGAGTATGAGTACAATCACCGGACACACAGGTCTTACTGCACTTCTGGGTAGTCCCGTAGCACACAGCATTTCCCCTTTAATGCACAATGAGGCATTCCGGCTTCTGGGACTTGATTATGTGTATCTGTGTTTTGACGTAAATGAAGAGACACTTCCTGCAGCAGTTGCAGGTTTAAGAACATGCGGTATCCGTGGTTTCAACCTCACGATGCCGAATAAGAATAAGATTGTAGAACTGGTAGATGAACTTTCCCCTGAGGCGCAGCTGATCGGAGCTGTCAATACGGTTCTCAATGATAATGGAAAGCTGATCGGATATAACACTGACGGATATGGTTTCATGCAGTCTGTACGCGATGCAGGACATGACATCACAGGAAAAAATATCACAGTTATGGGAGTAGGTGGAGCGTCCATGGCAATCTGTGCACAGTCCGCACTGGATGGAGCAAATTCTGTACATATCTTCGCCAGACGTACCAGCAGATACTGGAACCGTACTCAGAAATTTGCCGAGAACCTCAGCGCCAAAACAGGATGTGAGGTCTGTCTTTTTGACAATGATGACCATAAAGCGCTGAAAGATTCCATCGCGCAAAGTTATCTGCTGATCAATGCGACTTCCGTAGGTATGATTCCTGATATTGATGATACCATTATCAAAGACACTTCCCTGTTCCGCCCGGGATTGGTAGTTGCAGATGTTGTCTATGAACCTCAGGAAACCCGTCTTCTCAGAGAAGCAAAAGCTGTCGGATGTCAGACCTTTAACGGAATGTACATGCTCCTTCATCAGGGTGCCAAAGCCTTTAAGATCTGGATGGGACAGGATATGCCGGTTTCTATTATCAAAGAGAAATATTTCTCTGTAAAATAAATTCAGATACGACATCTGTTTCTCTGATCAATCTGAATCAGGAGGATATCCGTAACAGAAACGAACCGATGGCTTTCTTGATCTTAGTCAAGCGGATATTTTCAATTAAAGCGGAAGGCTTACTTGATTCGATTAAAGATTAACTGAATACCCAAAAACAAAAACGTCATAAAATGATTTCTTCCGCATTCATTGAATCGAATTTCATTTTGTGACGTTTTTTTATTACAAATTTCCCACTATTTTATCTTTTATGATCGCCAGGATTTCTCTTGGAATATATATCAGCAGTCTCCAGGAGCAATATCTGGACGGAATCGGATAAATTTCTCTGCATCCGCATTTCCTTCCAATAGCAGTGCCGCGGAATACATGGAAATTGTTTGTAACCACTCCCACGGAATGATCCAGACCAATCAGCGCCAGACTGAATTTCAGGTTCTCTGCTGTACTGGTAGATTTCTCCTCCAGGATCAGACGATCCCTGTCAATTCCATGTTCTGTCAGATAATTACACATCGCCTGTGCTTCGGTAATAGATTCTCCCTCTCCTCTTCCACCAGACAGCACTGCTTTCGTATCAGGATTCTCCTCCAGATACTCTAAAGCCCTCCTGGTACGTTCCAGAAGGGCTTTGGTAAGCCGGGTACCCTCTACATGGGCACCAAGCACGATAATATATTCCAGATTTGGATGCTTACGCATTTCTTCCGCAGCAGTATTTGTACTTCTTACCGCTTCCGCATGGACACGGATCATTACGGCCAATCTTCTTAGCCTTAACTACTGTTCCGGATTTCTTCTGCTCAAGATAGAGTTCTTTTCTCTTCTCTGGTGTGAAGATTGCATCCCACTGTGGCAGTTCATACAGCCAGTCAGCACGTGCATCTACCATGTTCTTGTACAAAAGTTCTTTGTCGAAGCACAGAGAAACTTTTGTATTCTCATCCATTGTCTCGATCGGGTTCGGGATCTTCAGACTGTCGTTGATTCCATCAAGGAAACCAACCATTGTCAGAACTTCCTGACCATATTTCTCAGCCAGTTCCTTAACTGTACCGGTTACTACTTCGTCCGGGTTAGTAAGAAGCTGCTCATAAATTCCTTTTTCAATATTAAAATAGTTTGCCCAAAATCTCTGAAGTTTGTTACGGTCTGCCTGCTGGTCATAGGCGATGGAACGCCACTGCTCTAAGATTGTTTTATCGCTCATTTCCTTTATCCTCTTTTCCAATATTTCATAGGTATTATGCCTGTGCGGAAACATATGGAAAACATTCCTCCCACAAGCTTTTTTATTATATCATCTTTTTGATAAAAATACAAACCATATTCTTTGTATTTTTGGTGAATTTTGACTTGTATGGTTACTGGGCACGGAGTAAACAGTAACCTTGTATGTCTCGGAATAGTAGTGTGTAAACAGTAATTTGCTATCAACTATTTCACACCCAATTTCTCCAGTTCTGCTGCTGCCTGTTTGAAAGACTCAAACTGAATCGCATGAATGCCTTCTTTTCTGGCTCCTTCGCAGTTCTCGGCTCTGTCATCCAGAAATACAGATTTCTCCGGGTCGAGATGATAACGGTTCAGCAATGTCTGGTAAATAGCCGGTTCCGGCTTGATCTGTTTTACCTGACAGGAGAAAATAGCTCCGTCTGCATATTTAAGGAATGTAAGTTCATCCTGAGTTTTCTCTAACATATAGGTCGAATAATTAGAGAGAATATAAATATGATAACCTTTATCTTTCAGATATCTGATCCAGGTTTCTGCATAATCCATCATCTCGATAGTCTCACCTGAACGGCGCATGACCTCGCGGATATCATCTGCATATTCCGGAGCTTCTTTTATCATCTGCTCTATATAATATTCTTCCTCTTCACTGCCTCTGTCTCTCTCATCCCAGGTTTTACTCTGAAAAACAACCTTTGCAAGTTTATCCCGTTCCTCTTTCGGAAATCCAAAACCGTCCAGATATTTTTCCCATTCATATTTCACAAGGACTTTACCGACATCAAAAATAATATTCTCCATATCCGAATCTGCCACCTTTTTATTCTTATTCAAAAGTTTATATACCATCCACATCGCATAAGCCAGCAATGGAACCATAATCGCTACTGCAAGTGACGCCTTAAAATAACTCTGCGCGTTTTCACCATTTCCAAATGCAAAAAACATAGGCATACAACACGCAAGAAGCAATATGATGATTGCCACCCATGCCCCGATTTTTTTTAATTTATTATTGTCTTTTTTCATAATCCTCCAATATATTACTTTTTACTAAAGATTCATGCTTTACAGAATTTGTACTATTCCTGTAAATTAATGTCAGGGTCAAAAGACATTTTGCCCTTAACTCGATATCTGGTATCATACAATCTTCAGGATAAAAGACACGCCGGAGAATTCCCCCGGCGTATATCGTCTTATTTATAGCTTTTAATTATTTATTTCTGTAGATAATGTCATCACGTCCCGGACCATTAGAGATCATTGTGATCGGGAATCCAATATGTTCTTCTACGAACTCAACATACTTTCTGCAGTTCTCCGGCAGATCTTCGTATTTCTTGATTCCGCGGATATCGCATTTCCATCCTGGAAGTGTTTCCAGAACCGGTTTTGCTTTCTCAAGCAGTGTAGTTGTCGGGAAGTCTGTTGTTACTTTTCCGTCGATTTCATATCCTGTACAAACCGGAATTTCATCCAGATATCCAAGTACATCAAGAACTGTAAAAGCAACATCTGTAGTTCCCTGCAGACGGCATCCATATTTGGAAGCAACGCAGTCGAACCATCCCATACGTCTCGGACGTCCTGTAGTAGCACCGAACTCACCGCCGTCGCCACCGCGTCTTCTCAGCTCATCAGCTTCTTCGCCAAAGATTTCAGAAACGAATGCACCTGCACCTACTGCACTGGAGTAAGCTTTGCATACAGTAACGATCTGTTTGATCTCATATGGAGGAAGGCCGGCACCTACTGCACCATATCCTGCCAGTGTGGAGGAAGAGGTAACCATTGGGTAAATACCATGATCAGGGTCTTTCAGAGAACCAAGCTGTCCCTCAAGAAGAACTTCCTTGCCTTCTTTTAATGCGTTCCACAGATACAGGGATACATCGCATACATATGGTTCAACCATTTTCTTGTATTCCATTAATTCTGCAAACAGCTCATCTACGTTAAGAAGCGGTTTGTGATATAAGTGCTCAAGAAGAATGTTCTTTGTCTCGCATACGCTTGTAAGTTTCTCTCTCAGATGTTCTTCGTCAAAGAGTTCGCTTACCTGGAAACCAATCTTTGCATATTTGTCTGAATAGAAAGGAGCAATACCAGATTTGGTAGATCCGAAGGATTTACCGCCCAGACGCTCTTCTTCGTACTGATCAAAAAGAATGTGGTATGGCATAACCATCTGTGCTCTCTCGGAGATCAGGATCTTCGGAGCCGGAACACCTCTGCTTACTACTTCATTGTACTCTTTGAAAAATACCGGGATATTCAGGGCAACACCGTTTCCGATCACGCTTGTAGTGTGATTGTAGAATACACCTGACGGCAGAGTATGAAGTGCAAATTTACCATAGTTGTTTACGATTGTATGGCCTGCGTTTGCACCACCCTGAAATCTTACGATAATATCAGCTTTCTCAGCGAGCATATCGGTAATCTTACCTTTACCTTCATCTCCCCAGTTAGCACCAACAACTGCTTTTACCATTATAGAATTCCTCCTGTTATTGCGCAACAACACCGGGGTCTCACAGAACAGATCCCGGCTTGCTGCATTTTTATCTTGTTTTGTTATGATCACATATAAATCAGATATAACTGTTCATTATTACACAACTCTGTGTAAATACTGAACAATTACGATCAGACATTGATCTCAGCTTTAACTCCCAACAGCTCCTTGTGAGAATTAAGGATTGGCTGAACTACTGTATTCACAAATCTCTCTGTCTGCTCTTTCGCACGTCCGATATATTTCTTCGGATCCATGGACTTCTGCAGATCTTCCAGAGAAAGATTGAATGCAGGATCTGCTGCGATCAGCTCCAGCAGATTGTTATCCTTACCTTCTACTTTGACAGTCTTGCCTGCCTCCATGGAAAGCTCACGGATACGTTCATGAAGTTCCTGACGGTCACCGCCTGCCTTAACAGCATCCATCATGATATTCTCTGTAGCCATAAACGGAAGCTCAGCCATCATGTGTTTCTCGATAACCTTCGGATAAACAACCAGTCCATCTACAACGTTCAGGCAGAGATCCAGGATTCCGTCGATTGCAAGGAATCCCTCCGGAATGCTCAGACGTTTATTTGCAGAGTCATCCAGAGTTCTTTCAAACCACTGAGTTGCGGATGTGATTGCCGGATTAAGAGCATCTACCATTACATATCTGGAAAGGGAGGCAATACGCTCGCTTCTCATAGGATTTCTCTTATAAGCCATTGCGGAAGATCCAATCTGAGATTTCTCAAATGGTTCCTCTACTTCTTTCAGATGCTGAAGGAGACGGATATCGTTGGACATCTTGTGCGCACTTGCTGCGATTCCTGCAAGAATATTAGCAACACGTGTGTCTACTTTACGGGAATAAGTCTGTCCGGATACCGGATAGCATTCCTTGAATCCCATTTTCTCTGCGATCATTGGATCGATCTTATCAATGGTCTCCTGATCTCCGTCAAACAGCTCCAGGAAGCTGGCCTGTGTTCCGGTTGTTCCCTTGGATCCAAGAAGCTTCATTGTTCCAAGAACATATTCCAGATCTTCCAGATCAAGCAGGAATTCCTGTGTCCAGAGTGTTGCACGTTTACCAACTGTAGTCGGCTGTGCAGGCTGGAAATGTGTGAACGCCAGAGTCGGCTGTTCTTTATATTTATCAGCGAAAGCAGAAAGTTCAGCAATGACATTGACCAGTTTCTTGCGTACAAGCTTCAGCGCTTCTGTCATTACAATAATATCTGTATTATCACCTACATAACAGGAGGTTGCTCCCAGATGGATGATCCCTTTTGCTTTCGGACACTGTGCACCGTATGCGTATACATGAGACATAACATCATGACGTACCTGACGTTCACGTTCTTTGGCAACGTCATAGTTGATATCCTCTGCATGTGCCTTCAGTTCATCGATCTGCTCCTGTGTAATGTTAAGGCCAAGCTCTTTCTCTGTCTCTGCAAGTGCGATCCAGAGTTTTCTCCATGTACGGAATTTCATATCCGGAGAAAAAATATACTGCATTTCTTTGCTGGCATAACGTTCTGATAAAGGACTTACATATCTGTCTGTACTCATCTTCACTCTCCTGTTTCTTATAGGACTTTATCCTTTTTTATTTCGCTTCTGTACCTGTTCTGAAATGCCGGCAGACCGGCACATCAGTACGTACGTTGAAATTATATAACATCATTCTTCTAAAAGCAACTACAAAAACCTTATCCCTGATGGAATTTACCAAGAAATTCTTTCATTCGTGCATGATCTGAGGCAAATACCTCCTGTGGACTTCCTTCTACTGCGATCAGCCCCTTGTCCATAAAGATGATATGATCGGAAATATCTCTTGCAAATGTCATCTCATGAGTAACGATCACCATTGTAATATGTTCTGCAGCAAGGTCTTTGATTACCTTGAGGATCTCACCTGTCAGTTCCGGGTCAAGTGCAGAAGTCGGCTCATCAAAGAACAGAATCTTTGGGTTCATGCACAATGCACGGGCAATGGATACACGCTGCTGCTGTCCACCGGAAAGCTGGAACGGATATGCATTCTCTCTGTCAGCAAGTCCCATCTGTTTCAACAGCACTCTTGCCTGCACATAAACTTCCTCTTTCTTTCTCTTCTGCACTCTGATCGGCGCATCTGTAATATTTTTTAATACGGAAAAATGCGGAAAAAGATTGAAATTCTGGAATACCAGTCCCACATCTCCCTGCTTGATGATCTCACCACTGTCCGGTGTCTCAAGCCCTGTTGCGCAGCGAAGAAGTGTGGATTTACCGGAACCGGAAGGACCGATAATGCTTAAAACCTTACCTTCCTCTACCTGAAGAGAAATGTCTTTCAGTACTTCCAGACTTCCAAAGCTCTTCTTTATATGTTTCATTTCAAATAATACCATAATAATTTTCCTCTCAAATATGATATTTGGTTGTTCACTCTGCGTTTGGTAATACAATTTACAGAACATCGTTTGTGAACAGTAATGATATTTTTTTCAGATCAGACAGACAACATCATCCACTTTGTCATTTCCCTGATTTGTTAAAACTGCCGGGAAATAAAAACTTTTTCCCGGCCTGACTCTTAACGATAATAATTCAGTTTTTTCTCCAGCTTATCCATCACGATTGCAACAAGCAGGTTAAAGATAAAATAGAACACCGCTGCGATCACGAACGGCATCATGGTTGTCTGTGCACTTGCGATCTGCTTTGCAATGGTAAACATCTCCGCAACTGCAACCACGAACGCCAGTGACGTATCCTTTACCAGCGTGATGACCTCGTTTGTCACAGACGGAAGGATTCTCTTAATCACCTGCGGCAGGATAATCCTAAAAAATGTCTGTACTTTGCTATATCCAAGAATCTTCGCAGCTTCATACTGTCCTGCAGAAATAGATTCAATACCGCCTCTGTAAATCTCTGCAAAATATGCAGCATAGTTGATACTGAATGCAATAAATACCGCGATCAGACTGTATCCCATGGAAATACGGATTCCAAAAATAAAATACGGTCCGAAATATACTACCATCAACTGCAGCATCAGCGGAGTTCCTCTCATAACTGATATGTAGGCAGACACGATTCCACGGATCACCGGATTCTTAGCCATTCTGCCGAAGCAGATCAGTAGTCCCAATGGAAGCGAAAAAATCAATGTCACTACAAAAATCTCTACAGAAACTACCATACCACTGGCAAGCTGCTGCAGCATTACACTTAAAGACATAACTTTTCCTCCAAAAAATTTCTCCTGTACAGTAAGAAAAGAGGGTGCACAAAATGTACCCTCCATTCCTTTTATAATACGGACAGACCTGCACAAACCCGTCCTCTTGTATCATTACTTTTTATCATCGCCATTACATTATCACTGTTTTATCTCTATATTGTTCAATCTATAAACAGTGATTCATTGACCACAGCGATCAGGCACAGTGTACTATTCTGCAGCTTCCTCTGTATCTTCTGTCTCAGAAACATCTGCATCAGCATCATCTGCTGTATCATCTTTCTTGTCTGCAGATTCTTCATCATCACTTCCGATGCAAAGCATATCTGCAACTTCATACTGCTCTGCAATCTTGTCAACTTCACCTGCATCATACAGTTTCAGAACTTCTGCCCATACAGTATCTTTCAGTTCATCATTACCTTTCTTGAAACCAATACCATACTGTTCGCTCTGGATCGGCTCGTCAAGGATCACATATTTGCCTTCTTCTCTCTGGGAAAGCTGATATTTGGCAACACCGATATCTACTGCGATCGCATCTGCTGCTCCGGAATCCAGATTCATAAATGCTGTATTATAATCAGGATTCTCTGTCAGAGAACCAAAGCTTGCTGTCAGATCTTTGTTGTCATCGCTGTTTAATGCATCCAGTGCAGCAGAAGCAGCCTGTACGACTACATTCTTACCAGCCAGATCATCCAGCTTCTCAATTCCTGAATCAGCAGCAACAACCATTACCTGCTCATTGTTCAGATATGGATCTGACCATGTATAGTCATCCTCACGTCCGTTAATTGTAAATCCGTTCCAGATACAGTCGATAGAACCGGAATTCAGTTCCATATCCTTAGAATCCCAGTTAATTGGTTTCTTTACAAGTTGCCAACCAAGATTGTCACATACTTCCTGTGCAAGATCAAGGTCGAAACCTACATAATCTCCATTATCGTCTTTATATCCGAAAGGAGGATACTCTGCGTCAAATCCTACAGTTAATGTCTTGCTGTCAGCATCTGCGTATACAGAAACAACACCTGTCATCATAGAAGCTGCCATAATCCCTGCCATGAGTACTGCTAAAGATCTCTTTTTCATGATAAATATCTCCTCTTTATCTGTTTTGTTATTTACCACACAGCCACTCTACCATGTGAAAGTATGTGTTAATCCTATCACACACTTTCTCTTCTGTCAAGTTTAAAAAAGAACCGCTATTGCAGTTCTTTTTTACTCATGATCCTGTACTTCTGTGATATTCTCTGGTAAGCGTTTCAAGCAGCCCGTCCAGATTCTCTTCTTCTGTTTTTTTCTCTGGAATTCCGGCAAAAGAATTCAGTGCTTGTTTCACACTCTCCCTGACTTCTTTTCCCAATCCTTCTTCTACTTTAAGATCTAACAGTATTTTGTCATAGTCCACTTTTTCATGAATACTTCTGTATGCCAGCAGATAAGCTTGCAGGTTCTTTACCGACTGCTCTTTCTGATAAGCCAGTAAGAAGCATTCTGCTGCCTTCTCCATCTGAAAAAGATAACTGTATGCACAGCCAAGATTATACACCACAGAAGCCTCAAATCCGGCTCTCTGCTCAGCAAGGTCATCTCTCTCCAGAATCTTCTGATATATCTGGATCGCATTTACATACATCCCATTCTCAACCAGAGCATCCCCTTTTCTCTTCTGACGGACTGCTGTACGCTCTTTGCCAAGTGCTGCAAGCTGACTGTTAAGTTCCTTCATCTCTTCATAAGTCAGATAATTGATCTCTTTAAAAATCGGATACAGCATATCCTCTGCACTTACATTTCTCTCCAGACTCTGTTTCAGTTTTGCTGCCAGTGCCGGAAGTTCCAGTTCCTCCTTGATCCAGGTACATAATTCTTCATTAAAGATCGTATGATCTGCCAGGTAAAGATTGTGGTACAGATAATAGCAGAGTTCTTCTATAGAATAGATATTCATACTGATATTCTCAATAAAATACGGATGCTCTGCTTTCTTTGTCTGACATAAAATATATCCGCTCATTCATCCCTCTCCTTTACCATTCTACAGTTTCTGTCCAGGTCTTGCCGCTTGAAGGGAACATCTCTCCAAATCCCAGATCACTTACCGTCACCTTACACTCTGTTGCAGAAACATACTGTAATTCCAGCAGAAGTCTGGTAGTCTTGTTTGGACGTACCGGGATGCCAGGCAGCATCATACCTACCCGTCTCTTCTCCGGTCTGTCATAAGTACTTACCACGAAAACCAGCTCCTCTGTGTCATCAAGGATAAATTCGCAGGATGCTTTGCTGTCATACCAGTTGTTTCCGGCTTCGATCAGCGGATAATAGGTCGGAGATCCCATCACTCTCATCTCCATACCCACGTCTGCCATAACCAGAGATTCACTTAAGAAACGATATCCTTTCAGAGCCTTATTCTCCAGTCTCTCTTTCCCTGCAGAGCAGGCTCCCTTCGCAAAGAGATTATTTCCATAAAAAACTTTGCGTTTCTGATAGCACAATAGTCTGACTGACTGTTCTGCCCAGTCCTGTGAAAATCCTTCACCAGTGATCTGAATACTGGAATACAAATCCTTTCCGAGAGTTTTCTTCGCAAATTTACAGAATTCAGAGTCTCTCTCTTCTCCATCCTCAGGTAGAGATGTCTCTACGGCTTCCTCAAGTTTTACTGTAACTGGTTTCGTTGCTCCGTTCATGGTCATCTTGCGGAAAGATACGCCGTCCTGTCTGAATGTATACCAGGCAACACTTCGGTTCCAGGTTTCTCTCTTCTGGGATAATACATAATAGAAGAAACTTTCTCCATAATCCAGAAGCATATATTTCTCATGCGGAAATCCAAGGGATTCAAACGCTTTCTGAAAGTTCTCAACCTGAATCACTGTCAGTTTCTGAAGTGTCACAGCTACACACTTGATATTTCTGGTCAGCTCTGTCACTCCAAGAAATTTCAGCATTCCCTGTAAAAACTGCGCAAGGATTTCCCAGGGCGCAATCTCTCTTCCCTCGATCAGAACAGAATCTCTCTTCTCGCAGAGCCCATAAACATTGTCGATCATGATCCCGCCCTTCTCACGGACAAAATACTCTGCTTCAAGACCTACACAATAGTCTTTCTGCTCCGGTCTCCAGCAAAGACAGCTCGGCGCTTCATCCTGACTTCCGCCTACTTTCATAGAAAGAGATCTGGCTTCATCTCCTTTTCGATCATAATAACAGATCTGCGAATATTCTCTGCCAAAATCAATTCCAACAATTATATCACGAATTTCGTTCATTTATTCCTCCTGGTTTCAGAGTAATCTGCTCCTGTCCTTCCTTCTCAATCCCAAACATGTTCTGCACATACTGCTCCTGGCGAAGATACTTCTTCATCTGAGAAAGCACTTCTTTGTTCTTGTCCAGTCTGCGTGCAGAAAGCATCTGATTGATCATATGATACTTACTTACAGGCGCACCCTCAACCTTACTCATGGTAATTACGCGTTCCTGTGTCTGATTTACCTGATCACCCTTCTCTGCCTTGAAATAATATCTCAATGTTTCACCATAAAACAGTGTAAATGCTTTTGAGTAAATACCTTCATATAAGTTTCGGAGCGGCTCAGTCTGGTATTTCACCTGATTTCCAAGTCCAGCATCCAACGCATAATAAAGAGTAACTTTTGCATCCGGGTCTGTATGATATTCCACAAAAGTCTTATCATCCAACTGATATGGACTGAGAACTGATACTGGAAGCTTCTTAAAGAATGCAAAACGCATATCATTCTTCACACATTTCTGCAAGATTTCTTTTACATTCTGAAGCTGTTCTTCATCCAGATTCTTCTCCTTTGAATAAGCTTCCAGCAAAGCAAGGCTACATACAAAATCAACCGGCCATTTCTCTCTGTATACGTATTCCAGCTGTCCTCTCACAAAAGTACTCATCGGATATTCCCTTACAAAAGTTCCATATGCCACCTGTGTAAGATATGCGCCTGTGATCTGCTCTTTTCCACTGTGATGGACATAGTCCTCCAAAATCTTCTCTCCCTCTTTGCGGAAATCTGCTGTGAACATCAGTAAACCAAGAAGTTTCTCTTCCAGTTCGTAGGTATCCATTTCAAATCCCTGAGCACTTTTCCACACTGCCATCAGCTCGTCGATCGGACCAAATCTGTAATCCATCAGATATTTCAGGATCACTTCGTCATATTTTCCATGTCTGTATACATCAGATGCAAGTGCAAGTAGTTCATCGTCCTCTTCCATCTCACATCTTGTCAGCATCCTGCTGGTCAGTTTAAGCTGGCTCTCTATAGAAATTCCTTCATATCCATACTCTGAAACAACTGACATCGCCTGTCTGTACAGACCTCTGCCGACCAGTACTTCCAGAAGTCCCGTACGGTCCACTTCTGCAAACTTTCGGTAATCCATCTGTTTCAGATAACTGTCCATATCCTCTTCACAGATATGCTCCGCATAATATACCAACAATTTCTCCCTGATATTTCTCTGGTATTCATCCGAAAATCCCTCTGTATCCGGAATTCTCTGAAATACTTTCAGATTAAGTGCATCTGGCTCTGTATTCTCACTGCAATGAAGTACTAATCCTTTTTCTTCGATATCAAAGGCAAGAACTTTGTCGATCATTTCCCGTTCATTAAATAATTTCTTGACATTATAATCTACAGTTGCCGCATAGCGTCTCTGCTTCTCATCCTGGAATAAGATCACTGCATCATCTGTATAAATTCTTGGATAAGCCACACCATGAATGCACGGATAGTTCTCTTCTTCTCTAAGCTGTTCATGACGCACGATCACATAGCGGATCTTTCTGTCATCACAGTACAGTCTGCAGGTAAACATCTTCTGCGCAAGCAGTTCTGCCTGCCCTTCTGTCTTCGGGCTGTTCAGAAATTCCTGATAAAGGGCTGCATAATTCTCATTCATGCGTCCCTCTTTTGCCTTACGCATGGCAAAAACTTTCATATGATCACGATAATCGGCATATGCCTGAGGCTGTCGCTCTTTATTGCCTATAATACTTGCATAGATGAATGCTTTCTTGTCATCTCCAAGAGATGTATTGTTATATGTGAAATACATCAGAACCGGCTTCGGAAGTTCTCTCTGATAAGAAGTATCCATTGTTTCCACATAATACTCATACAGTCTTGTCAGACGGATTCCTTTCTCCACTGCCAGAGAAAACCATCTGAAATATTCCTGTTTCCGCGGATCTCCGAGCATGATATATCGGCAGATTGCTTCCAGCGTATCATCCGATTCAAAGGCATCGTATCCCAGCGCCAGTGCTCTGTACATACTTCTGCTGAATTCTCTCTCATATCCGGTAAGATAAGCAAATCTCATCACCAGTTCTTCTGTCAGAAGACCTTTCTGACCTGCAAACAAAAACACCTGCGTCCAGAAACTGCTCATTCTATGCAGAAGCGACGTATCATTACTGATATAATTCCACGCTTCAAGATAAAGGAACGGACTTCTACATCCCCTGTCAAAAAGCTCCTCCATCATAAAAACAAGTCTGGAAGGTGATCCCTGATCCTCCGGATTCATCTCCAGCCAGAGTTTAAACAGAAGGAAACTATCTTCTTTCTGCAGAAAGAAATTGCGCAGGCGTCTGGCTGCCTGCTCTTTATCCTTATATAATCCGGTAAGAAAACAAAGATACAGATACGCACCTGCCAGTTCCAGATTCTCTCTGGTAAAATTCTGATTCTTAAATGTTTTCAGAATCTCTCTGGCCTGCTCTACTTCCCCTTCCATATAAAGAAGATATGCTTCATAAATCTGATATTCCGGATAATCGCAGCCCTCTTCTTTCAGCTGATTGATCACAAATCGGCTGCTTCCAATCCATGTTTTGCTGTCCATTCTCCTGCAGGAATATTCCAGCAGATCACGTAGCAATTCCAGTTTGTGCCTCTTCACATGAATCTCCGTTCGAAGTTGCACTTTCGGTTCTACAGATGCGGTAATCTGATAAGTCAGCTGCTGATAAGGGCTCTTTACGATAATTTCGCCAAACTGACGTCCCTTCTTCAATCTCTCCTTATGGATCACATATTCTACCTGATAATAACTGCCTATGAAATCCTCATCCGTAACCACATGTCTGGAAACCTCCAGAAAATCTCCCTTTGTCTCCACATCCAGTCTGAGATGTCCCCATCCGCTCTTCTGAATGACAAAAGATTCCCTAACAGATTCACTGATATCATAAAAGCTGTTATGGTCTGCTTTCAATTCAATCTTTACAGGTTCTTTTCTTCCTGTTCCGATGAGAAATTCTTCTACATTCTGGAAAGTTACCGGCTGTCTGGAAAGTCCTCTATAGAGAGCTTTCTCTTTCTTATCAGCGTCTTTTAAGAGAAGTTCAAATTTACTATCTGTAAAAATGCGGTATGCTTCCTTGAAATCATCTTTCGCAATCTCTGCAAAAGTATCCATATCCGGAACTTCTCCGGCTATACTCTTCAGTTCTGCTTTCTCCGTCTGGATCAGAAACGGAAGCTTATATTCTCCAATATTGGTCGTAAAGCAGATCCATCCTTCGTGTCTCTCACCCGGACGCATTCCTACGCCATCAATTCCGTACTGCAGTCTCACGGCAGTTCCCGAAAATTTCTCTATCCCCGGCACCACGCGTCTGTTAGAAGAGGTAATATATCCACGAATTCTCTGGTCATCCTCTGCTCCAAAATACAGTTCTCCTTTATACACGTCTCCTGCCTTCAGAATCACTTCTATCTTATCCTGTGAAAAAATGAGCTGCGGATGTTCGTATCTGAATTTTCCACTTAATAGTTCTTCTATCGTCTTCTTCAAAATTGTCCACCTTATATCCTTGCTTTAAATTACAGTGCTGCTGTCCACAAAGCCTATTGCGATTAATTATACACCACAAACTGTATCCGCGCAATAACCCGTCTTCTGTTAATTCTCAGTAACAATTCTCATTTATCCGCCAGAGGTGAATTTTCTTTATACACATGTCTCCATGGAATCTGTCGGGAAACAGATGCAAAATCTTCTCTGCATATTTCCCGGATGCTTCCATCTGTCTGGATCAGCAGCAGCCGATCTGCCAGTGATAAAGAATCCGATAAATTCAAAGAAAGATCCACAACTGTAATTCCTTTATCCAGAAAGTCTTCCAAAAGTTTCCATATCACCATTCGATGAGTAAGGTCTGCCCCTTTAAATGGTTTCATACAGAAAACGATCTGTGGATTCTGAAGCATCACTCTGGAATAGACTAACTGGTATTTCTGCTTCTCACTCAACGCCTCCACAGGCATCTCAAATACTTCATTTCCTAATTTTTCACTATATTCCTGCCGAATGTTATTTCTTATTTTGTGATTTGGCCAGAAATTTCCCATCCTTCGGGACAAAGCCATACACAAATTATCCATATAATCCAGTTCTGGAAAAATCATACTCACTGTAGGCGATTCCTGTATCACAGACATTTTCGCATTGCCGGAAAAATCTTCCTTTAAAATCTCTGTCATTTCCTGCAGAATCCTGTTTTCATGGATCTGGACTGCCAGGTATTCTCCCTTATATATTGGAAAAGAAATTTCTTTCCCTGCTGACTCACTGTAACTTTTCCATTTCAGGATTTCTTCTGTTTTTTTGCCATTTTGTTCTCTTTTCTGCAGATGACTTCGGACCATCTTGTCATATTCCTCTGTATAAGAATAAACTTCCCTCACTTCTACCCGCAGCATATCTCTGGAAATAATTTTCCAGATCCTTCCGTTCGTCAGCATAGCTGCTCTGTCACAGATATTACTTACTTCTTCGAAATGCGGACAGATATAAAGAAAAGAAAAGCCTTTGGAAGCATAATGCCTGATAATCTCATGAAGCTGTCTCAGTTCTCTGTAACTGATCAACGCACCGATTTCTTCCAACACGATCAAGTGACTGCCTGCCACTACTGCACGCAGCAATTCTATCACCACACGCTGAAAAACCGACAGATTCTCAATTCTCGCATCTGCCGGTATCTCAATTCCAATTTCTTTTAAAAATGGCTGCAACTGCCTGTTAAGAAGCTTTGTCCGGATCAGTTCCTGTTTAAATCCCGGACGCATAACAAACACATTATCAGCAATCGTCATAGTTTCCACCAGAGAACTCTTTGCCTGTATAATGCCTATCCGATTATGTGTTCCCGGCGATTTTTTCCAGGAATTGACCAGTTCTCCGTTATAATAAATATAACCATCATAAATAGGAAGATTCGTCTGAAGAAGTTCCAGAAATGCTGCCATTCCAAAACCGTTAAACGGCACCATTCCCATAATCTCTCCTTCATAAATTTGAAGATTGAAGTCTTCCAGACGGGTAATCTCTGCTTCTTTATAGGTGACTCTTTCCATTCTGAAAATTTCTTTTCTCATTTCAGCACACTCCGGTTCTTTACCTCTCTGTCATTCTCTGTGAGAGGAATGGTAATCTCCTCATCCATTCCTACTCCATCATCCGAAACACAGATGATCAGTCTGTCCTCAGTGCAGGCAAAGCGGATATAGAGATTTCCTGCTCCAAGCTTCAGTTCTGTTCCATGTATGATACTATTCTCAAGAATTGGCTGCAACGTCAGCTTCGGAATCCGGCAGTTCATGATCTTTTCATATTCATCCGGATCATATTCTATATGAAGCTTCAATCTGTCACCAAATCGATATTTCTGTATTCCGAAATAGGTTTCGCAGTTGTCCAGTTCTTCCTCCACAGATACAAGGTTCTCTACCTTTGTAATAGTATAGCGAAAAAATTTCGCCAGTGCTTCAGTCATATCTGCCACACCGTCAAGTCCTGCGATCAGTGCTTCTCCCCTGATACTCTCCAGTGTATTGTACAGGAAATGTGGGTTGATCTGATTCTGCAGTGCAAGATACTGTGCCTGTCTCTTATTCAGATCCATCAGTTTAGGAGAATAGAGAAATTTCTCCATGAATTTCACCTGTTCGGCAGTATAAGGTGTCAGAAGTGCTGCCTGCGCCGCATCAGCTTCAGAAACCAGATATCCTTCCAGAAATCGTTCTATGATCTTTTCAGAATTACGGTAAGGTTTTATGATCCAGAACCATCCTGCCAGACAGTAGGACAACCCGAAAATCCCAGTCAGTATTGTCGGCCACAAAGGGATCTGTTCCCTCACATATTCCCAGATAGACAGCAAAAACATTACTGTTATCATTCCAAGTACAAATAAACCAAGGCGCCAAACTCTGTCAGATATATAAAGTGTATCTTTCTTTTTATCCATACGGATTCCTTTCCCAATCTATAACAATCCTCTAAAATAATGCATCTTAATCAAGCCTATCAGAGCGTGAAATCCTATGGCAGATATCTTTGTCGTGCATCAGATCATCCATAAAGTTTACGATAAGTAGATGGTTTAATCTCTGTCACTTTCTCAAAGGTCTGTGTAAAATGCTTCAGGTCATTGTAGCCAACTCTGCGGCAGATTTCCACAATCGGATAATTCGTCTCCCGAAGCAGCACTTTTGCCTGCTCAATTCGTACATTGATCAGATATTTGGCAAATCCTTCACCCTGGGTTTTCTTAAATAAAACACTGAAATAATTCGGACTTAAACCAACTTCTTCGCTTACTTCTTCCAGAGATAACGGTTCCCCGTAATGATTCTGGATATACTCTTTTGCCTTACGTACCGGGCGTACCCGCTCATTCTCTCTGCTCTCTACAATCTTCTCAATATACTCCTGCTGGAACTTCTTCAGACATTCAAACAGTCTGTCCACACTGGAACACTGTTCACATTGTTTCCTGAATTTTTCAAGTTCTGCCAATCTGTCCTGCATCTGTACACAGGCTCCAAAAATATCTGCGGCACAGGATATCAGTTCCTGAATCTCGCATCCCCTTGGATTTCTGATCGTACGGACTTTCTCCTGTAGATATTCTGCTGCCTGATCTGCCAGTTCTGTGCTGAGTGTTTCCGCTGCATGGGTAATCTCCCGCAGATATCGGTCCAGCATTTTCTCACCCTGCATGGAATTCTCTTCCCCCATATATTCCAGAAGACGTCCACTTCCTTTCACAAGCCTCTGATAGATCAGCTTCTGGGCTTCCTGTGCAGAGTCCGGCAGTTCCCGGAGTTCTTTTGATGCACTTCCCAGTGACATGGAGAAATCCACCTGTTTAAAAATTGCTTTCTGTATTTCAATCTGATTGAGCGCATTCTTCAGCACACGACGGATCTCATCCTGATATCTGCCCTCATAATTTACAAATCCAAGACAGTAAAATCCCCTGATTTCCATTGCCAGCTCCAGGCATTTATCCTTCAGATTCCTCTCAAGGATCTCCTTTGCTTTGTCCATCAGTACATCAACCGATAAATTTCCAAGTGCATTCTCCTCACAATCCATCTTCAGGCAAAACGCCTAGATAAATCCTGGTTTCAGATAGATATGGTAGGTATCTTCCAGAACTTCCTCTGTAAGTGTATTCTGATTTTTTGCAAAAATAACTGCGATTCCCTGTTTCTTCAGATCGTTCATCAGGTTATAGATTTCTACTTTTGCACCTACGTCGATTCCTCTGGTCGGTTCATCAAAGATGACCACTCTGGAATTTCTTGCAAGCCATTTTCCAACTACTACTTTCTGCTGGTTACCACCGGAAAGATTTCCGGAATCAATTTCTACATTAGGGGTTTTGATCCTTAAGTTTCGTACTGCTTCTGCACAAAGCCCATCTTCTTTTTGTTTTCTGATCACTCCCAGTTTATTACAAATGATATCCAGATTTGGAAGTGCGAGATTCTGTCTGATGCTCAGCTTGGTACAGAGACCATCTTTCTTTCTGTCCTCAGGTGCAAGTACGACGCCGTTTTTGATGGCATCCATCGGATTGTGGATTTCTATTTTCTGTCCATCCAGATAAAACTCGCCGCTTTCTTTTGCATCTACTCCAAAGATTGCTCTGGTGGTTTCTGTTCTTCCTGCACCCATCAGTCCGGCAAATCCTACGATCTCACCTTCGTAAAGGGAGAAGTTGATATCTCTTACCATTCTTCCTGCATTCAGATTCTTCACTTCGAATACTTTCTTGCCCTTTGTGCAGGTGACTCTCGGGAATTTCTCTTTGATCTCACGACCGACCATATTTGTGATGATCTGATCCATAGTCATGTCTTTGAAATTACCGTCTGTGATGTACTGGCCATCTCGCATGATCGTTACACGGTCAACGATCTCTGCCAGTTCTTCCAGTCGATGTGATATGTATACGATTCCGCATCCCTGTGCTTTCAGATCTTTGATAATCCTGAAAAGATCTTCAATCTCTCTTGCTGTCAGCGCTGAGGTCGGCTCATCCATGATCAGGATCTTCGCATGGATGGATAATGCCTTGGCAATCTCAACCATCTGCTGTTTGGATACCGGCAGATCTCCGACTGTCTGATCCGGATCAATGTCGATTTTCAGTTCGTTCAGGATATTTCTTGCTTCCTGACGCATTTTTCTGTTGTCCAGGATCCCTTTTCCAACCATCTCACGACCAAGGAACATATTCTCTGCTACTGATAAATGCTTACACATGTTCAATTCCTGATGGATAATGGCAACGCCTGCTTCCTGTGCCTGCTTCGGTGTTAAGTCATCATATGACTTTCCGAATATCTCCATGGTACCACCATCTCTGGTATAAACGCCACTCAATATTTTCATAAGTGTGGATTTACCTGCACCATTTTCACCAAGCAGTGCCATAACTTCTCCTGAACGTAACTCAAAATGTACATTATCCAGAGCTTTAACACCCGGGAAAGTCTTGCTTATATTGTTCATGGAGACAATGACTTCGTTCATATATTTTCCCCCATTCAAAGCTTTTTTGTCTTTGTTTTTTGTTCTTTTTTTCTATGTCATAATCATACGGCATTTTTTATTTGTGCAAAAGAGGGGAGAAATTCTTTTTTAAAGGGGGTTTTTTATGCATTTTATTTCATTACATGATTATCACCGTAAAATTTCCCCTTTAAAGCAATATTGGCAATCTATATTTGCTGTTCGTTTATAACTGGTATCTGACCGCTTATTGCTGTTCGAAGGAGACTTACTGTATCAGATTTGGATAAATGCTGTTGCTGGGCACAAAGTGAACAGTAACTAAATACTCACTTATTTGTGTATTGCGCAAAGTGAAATCGTCTTATATAATAAAGTATATCTTACAATTGAGACAGGCAATTCTTTCAGATATTCACAAGATGTCAGATTTATTCACATGAATAAAAAAGCATACACCTGTTTCAACAAATAAACGGAGGTGTCTCATGAAAAAGTTAAAAGTATTCTCTATCTCGGCAATTCTTCTTGCCATCTGCTGCTGTCTGATGTTCCCGGTTTCCGCATCTGCAGCATCTAAGATCCGCAGCAAATTCGACCACAAACCAAGCGGAAATATCTATTACTATGATAAAGACGGTCACACAGTAAAGGGACTGGTCACCATTAAAGGAAAAAAATATTACTTTAATGAAAAGGGAATCCAGCAGAATGGCTGGCAGAAGATCAAAGGAGACTATTATTTCTTCCAGATCCGTAATGGTTCCTACGCTTATATGGTAACTTCCCAGCGCGTCAATGGAATTTACCTTACCAAGAATGGAAAAGCACGTTATAACAGTGAGGAAAAACGGAAACTGAACCTGATGGTCACTGCCAATCAGATCATGCGTCACTCAACCAAACGAAATATGTCCAAACCTGAGAAACTGTGGAAATGTTATCTGAAAGCAGTCAGCTATGGATACGGCGGAACAGGCAATGATTATGATTTCCGTTACTATTATTCCAACTGGGATGTCAGCTACGCAGAAGACATGTTCTACCGTGGACGTGGTGATTGCTTCGCATTTGCTTCTGCATTCGCTTATCTGGCAAATGCTGTCGGATATGAAGCCAAGGTTATCTCTTCCGGTGGACATGGATGGGCCGAGATCAAAGGAGAAGTCTGCGATCCAAACTGGGCAAAAGGCACTGGAAATATTGAACGGTATTACCGCATGAGCTATGATCTGAGCGGTGTGGATGGTCGCCCGTATTATAAAGGAAACAGAGCTTATGTGATCACTATCTGATCTGTTTTCGAATTTCCAAAACATGTTTCAATAATTCAATAGTAATCGTATTTTAACCGAATCAGGTAAATCCCCTGCTTCAATTGCGAATATCCGCCTGACTTGAAGCATTATTAGTCAAACCAATAAATTATACGCATTTACTACTTACCTGACTCAATTAACCAAAAAGTTCCGGATATCTACTCAGATAGATTACCGGAACTTTTTTTATGAATATTTGCCTAAAATTATCAACCGTTTTTTTCTGCAGTTTTTAATAGGCGGAATACCTGTTCTACAGTATCAGTCATGTTGGCTTTTGCATTCTCCGGTTTCATGGCTTCTTCCAGTGTCACCACACCTCTGAGGATTGGGAAGAATGCGTCGATTCCGTTCTGGTTGCAGGCAACGGCTTCTTTTGTTACACTTCCTGCAAAAGCAATGACAGGAATGTCATGTTTCTTTGCCAGACGGGCAACTCCGACGGGTGCTTTGCCCATTGCAGTCTGACCATCCAGTCGGCCTTCTCCTGTAATTACGATGTCTGCATTTTCCATATATTTCTCAAGCCCGGTTTCCTCTAAAACAATCTTAATCCCGGATTCCAGAACCGCATTGGTAAAGCTTAAGAATGCAAACCCAAGTCCGCCTGCTGCACCTGTACCAGCCTGGTGTGCATTAGCTTTTGTGTATTTCTTCTCTGTAAGTGCGGCATAGTTTTCCAACCATTTGTCCATCTGCATGATCATGGATGGGGTTGCACCTTTCTGTGGACCGAATACTGCACTGCAGCCGTTTTCTCCACACAAGCTGTTTGTTACGTCGCATGCAACACGGAATTCACATTCTGCAAGTTCCGGAAGTACATATTCATCTGTAATCTCTTCCAGCACTTCCAGTCCTCTTGCACCGAAAGGAACCTGTTTTCCTTCTTTGTCAAGGAACCCATATCCCCATGCCTGAAGCATTCCGATCCCGCCATCATTGGTAGCACTTCCGCCGATTCCTACGATAAAGCGTCTGCAGCCTTTTGCAATGGCATCTTTGATCACTTCTCCAACTCCATAAGTTGTGGTGTAAAGCGGGTTACGTTTCTCATCCGGAACAAGTGTAATTCCTGCTGCACCGGACATCTCGATAACTGCAGTGTGGCTACTTTCAATGATACCATATTCGCAGTTTACAGGTGTTCCAAGAGGTCCTGTTACCATTACATTCTGTGTCACTCCGTTCATTCCGCTTACTAATGCTTCCACAGTTCCCTCCCCTCCATCTGCCAGAGGTCTTACTACGATTTCCGCTTCCTGTCCATGAACTTTGCGGATTCCATCTGCGATAGCATAACCTGCTTCCATGGAACTTAAACTTCCCTTTAATGAATCAATTGCGATCACTGCTTTCATTTTCAATTTCCTCCTTATGTATTTCTTTCTGTATAATTTGTTTTGTTGCACTTAATATATATAATTTTTATTTGGATTAATATAGTATATGTAACATTTATTTCTGTTTTCTATATTTTTTATTGTTATTTATACCAATCATAGCGTTTAATAAAAAGGCTGGCTGATCGAGTTCTTTTCGTACGATCAGTCAGCCTTTTTATTTCTTATGCTCACTCATTCACAATATTAGAATTCATTCCCAGTGTCATATCTTCATCCAGATAAACGGTAAAACAAGTATCATTATTGATCAACCCTGTAAACGATCCGTACAATTCTTTGTTTTTGATGATGTCAGTTTTTCGATCGTGGTGATAAATACCGTTTTCGTTTTCGAATACATCCAGAGCCAGTGCACCAATCTGTTCATCTTCATGTCTGGAATGTGCAAGGATCTTACATCCAAAACCGGACAGATTTTTGATTACTGCTGCTCCCTTTGCAAGATGTGCAGTGTCAAGTGTCAGTGGTTCTGCTGTGGTGACCAGTTCATCTATTCCAAGTTTATCTGCAAGTTTTTTCATGATTTCTGTTTCGTCTTCTCTTACTTCATATGCTGTAATTTTCATATGTGCTCTTTTCCCCTTAATAATTCTCTTCTGAAAGCAACTGCTCTACACGCTTCTGAAATTCTTCGAATTTAACCAGATACACATTCACAATCGTATCACAACAAGCCTTCACGATTTCTCCATCATAGTCATGTGCCAGTTGATTTCTGGTTTTTAACATTGTAAGCCATTCATCTCCCTGGATCATTCCTGCCTGAAAAGATTCTCGCAGAACCTCTCTCGGTGAGCCTGCAACAAATCCGGTAATCGCATAATACTGAACCAGAATATCTTTCATTACTTTCCACGCTAGGTCAAAAGTAATACTGAACTTAGCACTTGTTCCACTTAATACAAAAGAATCTGACATATCACGTTCCCGTGCTTCTGAAAGAGAAGCGAGTGAGTTTTTAAAGGATTCATATCTTCTCATAAATTTTTCGTCCATATTGCTTTATATCCTCCAATAATAATTCATTTCTACATTCATCCATATCAACTACATCAATTGTATATAATGTAGGAATATCTTCCAGTTCTTCTCGGAGTTTCTCGATATCTTTTGTACCGCATACAGCAATATCTATATCACTTCTTTCCAGTGCAGTTCCTTTTGCCCTTGAGCCAAACAGTATAACTTTTGTTACTGAATTATTTTTGCATATTCGTATGATTTCCTGTAAAATTTCTTCTATCTGCATGCCTTACACTTTTCCTTTATACCCATAGTCATATCAAACACATCTTAAGATTTATAATACGAGATACTCAAAGAAAAATCAATCCCTGCCCAAAAGTATTATCTCTTACGTTGACTTTCCTTCCACCATATCGTATCATTTAATACAATTCAAAAAGGGAGGTTACGTCCATGCAGAACACAAAAAATTTTCTGGGTACGGAGCCTGTTGGAAAGCTTCTGCTGAAGCTGTCTGTTCCAACAGTGATCGCCCAGCTTATCAACATGCTTTATAACATTGTAGACCGAATTTATATCGGCCATATTCCAGGAGACGGCAGTCTGGCACTTACCGGTGTGGGAGTCTGTATGCCAATCATCATGATCGTTTCCGCTTTTGCAGCGCTGGTCAGTTCCGGTGGCGCACCAAGAGCTTCTATCTATATGGGCAAACAGGATAATGACTCCGCCGAGAATATATTAGGTAACTGTTTTAGTCTCCAGATCATTTTTTCTGTTATTCTGACAGCCATCCTGCTGATCTGGGGAAAAGATTTATTACTGACTTTCGGTGCCAGTGAAAACACGATCAGTTATGCCGTAGATTACATGAATATCTATGCTTTCGGTACTCTGTTTGTACAGTTAACTCTTGGTATGAACGCATTTATCACTGCGCAAGGATTTACAACCATTTCCATGGTGTCTGTCCTGATCGGTGCTGTCTGCAATATTACGTTAGACCCCATCTTTATCTTTGCTCTTCATATGGGAGTAAAAGGTGCAGCGCTGGCAACTATTATTTCTCAGGCAATTTCTACAATCTGGGTAGTTCTGTTTCTCTGCAGTAAAAAGACTCAGCTTCATCTCCGAAAGAAATATATGCGTCTGATACCAAAGGTAATTCTTCCATGTGTCGCACTTGGCCTTGCTGCTTTCATTATGCAGGCAAGTGAAAGCGTTGTATCTATCTGCTTTAATTCTTCTCTGCTCCGTTACGGAGGAGATATTGCAGTTGGAGCCATGACCATTTTGACCAGTGTTATGCAGTTTGCCATGCTTCCGCTTCAGGGAATTGCGCAGGGAGCACAGCCAATTTCCAGCTACAATTATGGAGCAAAAAATGCAGACAGAGTAAAGAAAACTTTCCGTTTACTTCTGATTGTCTGTCTGTCATATTCTGCAATTCTCTGGGCTACTGTACAGCTTATTCCGAGAGTGTTCGTAAGCATTTTTACTGCAGATACAAATCTTATCGGATTTACTGCACCAATGCTGAAAATCTATCTTGGCGGTCTGTTCCTGTTCGGTATCCAGATTGCCTGCCAGATGACATTTACTTCCCTTGGAAAAGCGGTAAATTCTATTATTGTTGCAGTTGTCCGTAAATTCGTACTGCTGATCCCGCTTATTTATATTATGCCACATATGGTATCTGATTCAACTACTGGTGTATATATGGCAGAACCGATCGCTGATATTATTGCGGTACTCTTTACATCCGCATTATTTGCGGTTCAGTTTAAAAAGGCACTTGCTGAAATTCAGAATTAAATAACAACCTATAATAAGGGACGAACATTAACTGATAGGATACCTTCTAAGTAGATTTTGATTATTTACCTTGTCTACTTAGGAGGTGTCCTATCGAAACGTTCGCCCCTTAAGCTATGTTCTTCTATAAAATTAAACTTTTTCTGGCATCTGTTCTTCCATTGTTTTTTATTGAGAATTTATACCATTTTCCGGCATTCTCTTATAAATAAGCGTTTTTCCATTCTATTTCTGTGGATAGTCTTCGAGTCTGAATGGAATTCTAAATGTTTCCATAGCTTCTTTCAGATCTGCAATATTTCTTGGGCCGTATAACGGCAGACAAGGGAATTTCTGACAGGTAAGATATCCAAGAACTGCCTGTGTGACAGAGATCTCGTACTCTTCCATCAGTTCGTGAAGACGTTCTGCATTCTTCAGGTTTCCTTCTGTGTAATATTCCGAACCGGAAACTGCGCCTTTGCCTTCTGCAAAAAGTTTGTGGAAGAATCCATTGCAGACAGATGAATATGGCATTGCCAGGCTTCGTGGATTCTCTTCATGATATTTCTGCATTTCTTCATCCAGCATTACAAGTGTGTCATCTGCCATAGGTTTCATCCACGGTTCACCCACATTATATAATGCCTCATTTGCTACAAAACCACGATAGCCTCTGGACACAGCATAAACATCTGCTTCTTTCATTCTGGCAGTTGTCCAGTTGGAGCATGCATAGTAGCGGATTTTTCCCTGCTGTCTGAAATCTTCCATAAGGTCTATCAGTTCGGAAACTGGAATTTCTTCATTATCTCTGTGATAAAAATAAATATCAATATAGTCTGTTCCCAGCACTCTTAAGGACTCTTCCAGATCATATCTTACGCTTCTTTCATTGATCCTTGACTGATGCATGTCCGGATTTGGCTTTGTCATATCCGGATGGCCGCCCTTGCTTACCAGAACAATGTCATGGCGCTTACCGCTCTGTGCCAGCCACTGGCCGATCACACGCTCGCTGCGGCCTCTCTCAGACGGAATCCAGTCTGAATACACTCTTGCAGTGTCATATACATTTCCACCCATATCCAGAAACGCATCAAACAGGTTAAAAGCTTCCTGTCCGTCCCATTTCACACCGGCTTTCACGCATCCCAATCCAAGTCTGGATAACTCCAGGTCTGTGTCTTGAATCTTTATTCTGTTCATAACGATTTCCTCCATTTATAAGCAGTCAAGCGGATATTCGCAATCCGCTTCGCTACTTGCTCATAACCAAATAACTGCTCCGCAGTTTATCAGAAAGAGCTTGCACTCTTCCTGATACAAGCAAGTCCCCACCCACTGTTTATTGCTTTTCGCAATTGAAGCAGGGGACTTACTTGATTTGGTTAAATTAGTTCCGACAAACATATCTTAAAATTAATAATACGAGATACTCAAGAAAAATCAATTCCTGTACAAAAGAGAGTTTTTAAATGCCTCTTCTTTCATCCAATTAATACATTTTTCCCCTGAAACGCAAATCCATAACACCGTATTCTCTCCAGCCTTATTTCTCTTGTTTCCAGTTCTCTGGTATATTGTTTGTCCTGTATCTGTTTTCTGGCTGCTGCTACGGTGTCTTGCAGTGTTTGTTCCCCTTCCTCTAATATTTGCAAAACTCATATATATCACAGGATAGGTTCCCTGAAGTTTGCGATATTCTTCCCTTTTCCAGATGGATAAACCGTGAATTAAAAACTTTATCCTCACACGACTGAAGTCGCGTGCTTCCAGACGCTTTAGGCGTCAGACTAAATATCGGCGGATACGCCTGTAACTTAGGCCAGCGCAGTTATGCGCATTTTTCCATGCCAGATATGGCAGGTTCCCACATTGCAGGTAGTCCGCTGTATATCTGCCTGCATTTATGCTGCCTTTAAGATTTCCATTTGTAAATGAAGTTCTTTCAGATCTGCATAAACACATGAGGTTCTACGCTTTACCGAAGGGACTTTTGCCTCCAGCAAAGACCTTTCCGTTACCGGAAGGGG